>NZ_JQIV01000006.1:1912500-2547565 GCF_000746825.1 Carnobacterium inhibens subsp. inhibens DSM 13024
CTGGGCACTGTCTCAACGAGAGACTCGGTGAAATTATAGTACCTGTGAAGATGCAGGTTACCCGCGACAGGACGGAAAGACCCCATGGAGCTTTACTGCAGTTTGATATTGAGTGTTTGTACAGCTTGTACAGGATAGGTAGGAGCCATTGAAGCCAGGACGCCAGTCTTGGTGGAGGCGTTGGTGGGATACTACCCTTGCTGTATGACCACTCTAACCCACAGCCCTTATCGGGCTGGGAGACAGTGTCTGACGGGCAGTTTGACTGGGGCGGTCGCCTCCTAAAGTGTAACGGAGGCGCCCAAAGGTTCCCTCAGAATGGTTGGAAATCATTCGCAGAGTGTAAAGGCATAAGGGAGCTTGACTGCGAGACCTACAAGTCGAGCAGGGACGAAAGTCGGGCTTAGTGATCCGGTGGTTCCGCATGGAAGGGCCATCGCTCAACGGATAAAAGCTACCCTGGGGATAACAGGCTTATCTCCCCCAAGAGTCCACATCGACGGGGAGGTTTGGCACCTCGATGTCGGCTCATCGCATCCTGGGGCTGTAGTCGGTCCCAAGGGTTGGGCTGTTCGCCCATTAAAGCGGTACGCGAGCTGGGTTCAGAACGTCGTGAGACAGTTCGGTCCCTATCCGTCGCGGGCGTAGGAAATTTGAGAGGAGCTGTCCTTAGTACGAGAGGACCGGGATGGACACACCTCTGGTGTACCAGTTGTTCTGCCAAGGGCATTGCTGGGTAGCTATGTGTGGACGGGATAAACGCTGAAAGCATCTAAGCGTGAAGCCCCCCTCAAGATGAGATTTCCCATCACGTAAGTGAGTAAGACCCCTGAGAGATGATCAGGTTGATAGGTTGGAAGTGGAAGTCTAGCGATAGATGGAGCGGACCAATACTAATCGGTCGAGGACTTAACCAAAGAATAAACGGTGTACGACGGTTTCTAAACGAAAAACAAATTTTTAACTTATCCAGTTTTGAGAGAACAACGTTCTCTAGATTGAAATTTGTGTGGTGGCGATGGCAAGAAGGTCACACCTGTTCCCATGCCGAACACAGCAGTTAAGCTTCTTAGCGCCGATGGTAGTGAAGGGTTTCCCTTTGTGAGAGTAGGACGCTGCCACGCAAATTCAATTGTTTTTTCTCAGATGGAGGTTTAGCTCAGCTGGGAGAGCATCTGCCTTACAAGCAGAGGGTCGGCGGTTCGATCCCGTCAACCTCCACCATGAGTCATTAGCTCAGTTGGTAGAGCATCTGACTTTTAATCAGAGGGTCGCAGGTTCGAATCCTGCATGACTCATAACTAATCATTCAACATGTTTAGTTATGCCATACTTTTGCGGGTGTGGCGGAATTGGCAGACGCACTAGATTTAGGATCTAGCGTCGAGAGACGTGGGGGTTCAAGTCCCTTCACCCGCACCATTTTTTTTTTTGAATGTTTAGTTAAGTACCACTTTAGCCGGCTTAGCTCAGTTGGTAGAGCATCTGATTTGTAATCAGAGGGTCGAGGGTTCAACTCCTTTAGCCGGCATTTTGTTGCGAAAGTAGTTCAGTGGTAGAACATCACCTTGCCAAGGTGGGGGTCGCGGGTTCGAATCCCGTCTTTCGCTTACTAGTTCAACTAGTGAGCTCATTCGCAAGAATGACAAGCTGTTCTAATGCCGGGGTGGCGGAACAGGTAGACGCACAGGACTTAAAATCCTGCGGTGAGTGATCACCGTGCCGGTTCGATTCCGGCCCTCGGCACCATTTGCACCCATAGCTCAATTGGATAGAGTACTTGACTACGAATCAAGGGGTTAGAGGTTCAAGTCCTCTTGGGTGCATTTCTTTTGTAAAAAAGATAAAAACTCAGTAGTACGGGAAGTAGCTCAGCTTGGTAGAGCACTTGGTTTGGGACCAAGGGGTCGCAGGTTCGAATCCTGTCTTCCCGATAAACAACTTAGAAGATAATTCCATTTTTTTGTGGGGTTATCTTTTTTTATTATATTATTTTGTAGATACTTCGATTTAATGTAGAATAACAACAGTTTAAATGGTATTTAAAGAAAAAATGAGTAGAGTTGCTTTTCAAATCTTCTTATTTCTCGTATAATTAAAGTCAGGATTAGTCAAGAATGCTTCTTGATTGCTTACTGGAGCATCCTCCGTTATTAGTTTATTTTATTGAGTAAAAAAATAAACTAAGTAAATAAGTCTAGTGTTGGGACGAAAAGAAAAGGAGTGTTACTAAAAAAACGCCATTGCAATGTAAAGTAGATAAGGATATGATGTCTTATCACACATTAAAATGTTTTAGTAACAAGGTAACTCATGCACAATCAAAATATGTCGGATATCATTGAAGCTTATTTAAAGAAGGTTTTAGGCCAAGATGAACAAGTCGAGATTAGACGTAGCGAAATGGCAGATCGATTTAATTGTGTTCCTTCTCAAATAAATTATGTTATAAATACTCGTTTTACTGTACAACAAGGATATTTAGTTGAAAGTAAACGAGGCGGTGGTGGGTATATACGTATTATAAAGGTGAAATTATTAGATGAAGTTGAAATGCTGGATATGATGATTGATATTATTGGAAGTAAAATTTCTCAAAAGAATGCTTATTCTATTATACAAAGGTTGTTTGAATCTGAAATGCTATCGAAGCGTGAAGCCAATATTATGTTATCCGTAATGGAAAAATCACTCTTGAACTCTACTGAAGCAAATGAAAATGAATTAAGAGCTAAGTTATTAGTTGCCTTTTTAACTAATTTAAAATATGAGTAACGTATAAAAAACGGAGGCGAAATTGATGAATGAATTATTTTCTGAAAAAGCAAGAATGGTTTTAATCATGGCACAAGAAGAAGCAAAAGGATTTCGTCACCATTCTGTAGGAACTGAACATATTCTTTTAGGTCTTATAATGGAACAAGATGGAATTGCTGGAAAAACACTAAGACAATTTTCCGTTACTGAAATGGATATTCGTGAAGAAATCGAACATTTTACTGGGTATGGAACAATGAAATACCTTTCTAAAAACGCTATTCTTCCGTATTCTCCAAGAGCAAAACAAGCGATTACTTTTGCTACAGATGAAGCAAGACGTATGGGTTCAGCTTTAGTTGGCACTGAGCACTTATTATTAGGCTTATTACGTGAGGAAGATATCTTATCTTCTAAGATATTAAGCAACTTAGATATCAATTTAAATAAAGCCCGTCAAATTGTATTGAAGAAAATTGGATTAAGTGATGTAAACAGTGGCAAAGGTAAAAAAGCAAAACCAGCTACAAAACAAATTGCCGGTACACCTACTTTGGATTCTTTAGCTCGTGATTTAACTGACACAGCAAGAAAAGGTAAGTTAGATCCAGTAGTTGGGCGCTATAAAGAAATTCAACGTATTATTCAAGTATTGAGCCGTAGAACAAAAAATAATCCTGTTTTAGTAGGAGAACCTGGTGTAGGTAAAACTGCCATTGCTGAAGGTTTAGCACAAAAAATTGTTGACGGAGAGGTTCCTGCTGCATTAGCAAATAAACGATTAATGATGTTGGATATGGGTTCGCTAGTAGCTGGTACAAAATATCGTGGTGAATTTGAAGAACGTATGAAAAAGATTATTGATGAGATCTATCAAGATGGAGAAGTTATCTTATTTATAGATGAATTGCATACGTTAATTGGTGCTGGTGGAGCAGAAGGTGCTATTGATGCTTCTAATATCTTAAAACCTGCATTAGCCCGTGGCGAATTACAAACGATTGGTGCGACCACTTTAGATGAATACCAAAAGTATATTGAAAAAGATGCCGCTTTAGAACGACGTTTTGCACCTATCCATGTTGATCCTCCTTCAGAAGAAGAAGCAGAAGAAATATTATTAGGCTTGCGTTCTCGTTATGAAGAACACCATGGTGTGGAAATTACAGATGAAGCAGTACATGCTGCTGTTAAGTTCTCATCACGTTACATTACTGCAAGACAGCTTCCTGATAAGGCAATTGATTTAATAGATGAATCTGCTTCTAAGGTGCGTCTAGATGTTTCAAGTAAACCTTCTCCAGTAGCAGCTGCAGTTTCTATTCTAGAAGCTTTGATCCAAGAAAAAGAAGAAGCCATTCAATTACAAGATTTTGAGAGAGCTGCAAAAATTCGTACAAAAGAAATGAAACAACGTAAGAAGATTGAAAGTTTACTTCAAAAACAAGAAGGAAAAGCTTCTTCGAGCTCATTACAAGTAACGGAAAGAGATATTGCAGAAGTAGTCTCCTTATGGACCAATATTCCTGTGCAACAAATGGAACAAAAAGAATCGGATCGTTTAATGAATTTAGAAAATATACTGCATAAAAGAGTTATTGGACAAGAGCAAGCTGTCGGATCAGTTTCTAGAGCGATTAGACGGTCTAGAAGCGGGCTGAAAGATCCTAACCGCCCTATTGGTTCATTTATGTTCTTAGGTCCTACAGGTGTAGGGAAAACAGAATTAGCTAAAGCACTTGCTGCAGCCATGTTTGGTAGTGAAGAAGCATTAGTACGAGTAGACATGTCTGAGTTCATGGAAAAATATAGTACCAGTCGTTTGATTGGTTCGCCTCCTGGTTATGTTGGGTATGATGAAGGTGGACAATTAACTGAAAAAATCCGTCAAAAACCATACTCTGTTATTCTTTTTGATGAAGTTGAAAAAGCACATCCAGATGTATTTAATATCTTACTACAAGTTCTTGATGATGGTCATTTAACTGATGCCAAAGGAAGAAAAGTGGACTTCAAAAATACAGTCATGATTATGACTTCTAACTTAGGTGCAACAGCTCTAAGAGATGAAAAATCTGTAGGATTTGGTACAGCAAACAATAAAAAAGATCATAAAGCAATGGAAAAACGAATAATGGAAGAATTGAAAAAAATGTTTAAACCAGAATTTATAAATCGTATTGATGACTCTATTGTTTTCCATTCTTTAGAAAAAGAAGAATTGACTCAAATCGTAAAACTAATGGCTCAAACTATTGTTAAACGACTAAAAGAAATGGACATTGAAGTAAAAATTACTCAAGCAGCAATTGATGTGATTGCTAAAGCTGGTTATGATCCTGAATATGGAGCACGTCCGATTCGTCGTGCACTTCAAAAGGAAGTAGAAGATCGATTGAGTGAAGAGTTGCTAAGTGGTCGAGTTAAAATCGGCGATCAAGTAACAATCGGTGCTTCAAAAGGAACGATTCGTATTACTGTAAAAGATTCAATAAAAAGAAACAACAAAACAGTAACTTCAAGTGAAAATAGTTAAGTTGTTTTTTTAAAGTAAAGTTAGAGAAACGTCTGCTATCGTATAAGATGGTAGACGTTTTTATTCGTATTTTATATTTCTTTCTGCTATGATAAATTTAAAGAAATAAGGAAAGGAAAGTGACTAAATATGAAAAATTCGACAAAAGCATTATTGATAGGATTCGGAACACTTTTTACAGTTGGGGCTATTGTTGTTTCTTCTTCAAATATGGCAATGGAAAAAATTGAGTCTAAAATGAATCGTAAAAGAGCTAGATATTTCGTAAAAGATAAATTAAAAGGCAACGAAAATGCTATGAGTGTAATTGATGATTTATCTGATATGGAAGTTGCTAATTTATTGGGTGTGGTAGATAAAGTGTCTGATTTAAGAGGCAGTATGAGCTCTTATGGAGAACACCTAAAAGATACTACACACGACTTTAAAGAAACACTTATGGATAAAAAATCAGATTTACAACATGAGTTTAAACACCAAAAAAAAGGGCTAAAACATAAATTTAAAAAATAATACTATTGTTATAAAAAAATAATCTACCGCTAATTTTTTTCATTAGCAGTAGATTATTTTTTTTAGATTGTTAATAAATAACAAAGCAGCAAATCATCTCTGTTTTTTAATGAAAGACCAGACTCTTCATAGAAACGATCTAGTCGATATTGTAAAGTATTGCGATGGATGTAAAGATATTTAGCTGCTAAGCTGATATTTCCTTGGTTTAGCCATATAGCGGTAATGAGTTCTTTTATTTCGGAATGAGAAATGAGTTCTTCTTTTAATTGTTGTATAATCGGACTTTTAAATAGAGCTTCAGAAGCATAATAACTTAGTGCTATATCAGGTAATGAAAATACTTGCTTGCTTTTATCCAGCTGATTGAAAAAAATAGTTTGCTCTTCGTTAAAAATATCCTTTATTTCTAATGAAATAGACCAGTATTGACCAATATAACCTTTTGTTTTTATCGAAAAATCATCATCTAAAGTTTGTAAAATACCTATCGTCTCATCTTGGTTTAGTGAATAACCTGAATAGTGCTGAATCAAAAGACCATAATGGTCATTGATAAAAAAGGCAGCTTCTACATTTTCAAAAAAACTTTTAAATGCATTTAGCCATAATTTCTTATTAAAATTAGTATCCATTTTTTTTATATTAAATTGGATAATTCGATAATTTCCAGATTCAGCAGGTAGAATAGAATTATTTTCTATTAAAAAATCATACCATTTTGACTGAGGATTTTCTGGATTTTTTATGTCTGTTTCTTTATTTAAAATAAGGTGAAGCAGCTTTGATTCTGAAGAGGTCAATTGTTTTTTATCAAAATGGATCCATTGATTTTGATAAGGGAAGGTCAAGTAATTCTGATCATTATTCGAATCATCTGTCAAAAAAGCAGATGGGTAAATAGACTTAAGTTGATTAAAATTCATAAAAGCACTCCTTTGAATGAAAACAGTTACAAATGTTCTATACGTTCATTCTATCATTTTTTTAATAAATTTGTAGATGAATTATGCTATGATAAAGAAAAGAATAAACGAGGGAACAAGAAATGTTAACTGCAGAAGAAAAAACGTACTTTATGCAAGAAGCGATCAAAGAAGCTCAAAAAGCAAAAGAGAAATTAGAAGTTCCTATTGGTGCAATAGTTGTGTTGGATGGAAAAATCATTGGCAGAGGTCATAATATAAGAGAAGAATCGAACGATGCAACAACTCATGCAGAAATTTTGGCCATTAAAGAAGCTAATCGCCACTTAGGAAATTGGCGTTTAGAAGAGGCTCAATTATTTGTGACACTAGAACCTTGTCCTATGTGTAGTGGTGCAATGATCTTATCACGCATCAAAGAACTCTATTATGGAGCTAGTGATCCTAAAGGCGGTACTGCTGGAACATTGATGAATTTATTAGATGATAAGCGTTTTAATCACCAAGTACAAATTGAAAAAGGTCTTTTAGAGGAAGAATGCAGTGAATTATTAAGCGATTTTTTTAGAGAATTAAGAAGACGAAAAAAAGAAGAAAAAGCACAAAGAAAAGCAAATAAACTACAACAAGACGACAGCCAATTATAAAAAAATAATGATGAGGCTAAGACAAAAATCCCAGCCACTTCTTTATATACGACTGTTTATTCTAAAACATGCTCCAAAAAAGCAGACCCGACGTCCACTTCGCGAACAATGCTCGATGGTCGATGACCATACTGCGCTTATTCGTTCCAGTGATTCGGGTCTAAACGCTTATTGTCCCACTCTCATATTCTGTAAAGGTCTAATGTGAAAAAACTAAATTAACTTTTCTATTCTTATTTTGGAAGGTGGTTTTGGTTAATACAGATTATATCAACTTGAAAATAATATAAATATCGGGTTATGATAGAAGAGTTCTAAAAAAGGAGGTATTCTTTTGTTTAATAAGAAAAGAAAAAAATTAGTGATGTATATGTTTTTAGGAATTATGTTGATATTCTTAACTGGGTGTAAAGGTTCAAAAGACATACAAGGTAAATGGTATGCAGAAAATTCCGATGGGAAACAAATGATTATAAATGTAATGGATGAATCTATCACCTTTAGTTCTGAGGGAACTGATGATTGGACTGTATCTTATAAGCAAACGGGTACTGGGTTTAAAAACAATATTAGTTATAAGAAAATAGAATTCGATGATAAAATTTACTCGTTTGTTTTCCCAGACAAGAAAGATATAGACAATGCCATTATTTTGATTCCTTATGATGAAGATGAAGCAACAGAGGGAACTATTTACTGGGTTCTATCTAAAAATGATTTTCCAGATTATAACAAATATAAGTAGTTAGCATAATCCAAAAAGACTATTAGACTGAAAGGACCTTACCTGCATTAAGGAGAAAATAAACTTATTAAATGGACCTATCACGATTAGAAAACGTACTTTTGAATAAATAAAGTTAAATTCTCTAATTTTTGAAAAGCTGAACTTATACATTTATAAAACAAGAAAGGTAACACGTAGTATCTATACTAAAAAACTTCAATGACACAAACGTCGTTGAAGTTTTTTAGTGTTTTTTTAAGATGGAACAGTTAGTGGTGTTTCATCATTTCTTGATCTTTATCAATCACTGCTTGTGCTGCTTTTGTAATTGAAGAGATAAAACCAGCATCTTCCAGAGCTAGGATTCCTTCAACAGTTGTTCCACCTGGAGAAGAGACTTGATCAATCAAATTCCATGGCGTTTCTTCACTGTCCAAGACTAATTTTCCGCTTCCAAGAACAGCTTGAGCAGCAATTTTTGTAGCTACTTCTTTAGACATACCATTTCTAACAGCAGCTCTGGCTAATGAATCGATAAATAAAAAGACAAAAGCAGGTGAACTGCCGGCAATTGCTGTGAAAGTACTAAAATCTTTTTCAGGTAATTCAACAACTTCACCAATAGCTTTAAACATATTGAAGATAAATTCTTTTTGTTGAGAAGTAGTGTAGTCATTTCCACATATGGCAGTCATTCCTTCTCCGATTTGTGAATTTAGATTAGGCATTACTCGAATAATAGCTGTTTCATTGCCGTCATTTAATAGTTCTGATAGTTTTTGAAGGGATGTTCCAGCAGCAATAGATACAACTAAAGGTTGATGAGCAGCAATTTCATCTTTAATTTCTGCCAAAATAGTTGGGAAAACATTTGGTTTAGCTGCAAGTACTAAAACATCGACTTTTCCAGCTAATTCTTTATTAGAAGAACAAGCTTGAGTACCAGTTTCTGAAGTGAAAAGGGCTAATGTTTCTTTGGTTGTATTGTGAACGTAAATATCTTGATGAGAGGTATGCCCATTTTGGATCATACCTTTTATAATGGCACTAGCCATATTTCCAATTCCAATGAATCCTACTTTCATGATGAACACTCCCAGTTTTTCTTTTTATATGTTTATTTTACCATAACTTACAAGACAAAATTAAAAAGCATTAGTTATAACTAAGATGAACATAGAGAAAATAGCTTCTTAATAAAACTTATTGTGGGAAGTTCTATAAGAAAAAATGCTTGTGATAAAACGTAACCATTACGATTTAATCAGTGCTTTAATAATTTACCATGCTTAATTTTAGAAGTCAATCAAATATTATAACTAAATCGATAGTAAAAATAAAGGTTGCATCGATAAATATAATCCTGTATTATACAAAACGTAACCATTACGATTTGTGGCGTAATAATTAAATTCATTGAATACATACGAGTTTAAGTAACAGTGCACTATTTTTTTTACAGGAGGATTATTGATGATGAAAACAAGTAAATTATTAACTATAGGGTTATCTATAATAGGAGTAGGAGTATTCATGAGTGGATGTGGAGCAGCAGAGCAAGCTGATACATCATCAGATAATAGTCATACAGAAGAGACAATAAAAGTAGTAACGACGTTTTATCCCATGTATGATTTCACAAAAAATGTGGCACAAGATTTGGCTGAAGTATCTTTACTTTTACCTGCTGGAACTGAAGTGCATGATTTTGAACCTAGTGCTAAAGATGTTGCCGAGATCCAAGAAGCAGATGTGTTTATTTATAACAGTGAAGAGATGGAAACATGGGTTCCTTCCGTATTAGATACTATTGATTCAACCGAAGTTCTCGTTATTGATGCTAGTGAAGGCATTACCCTTATTGAGAATGAAGCAGTTGAAGAACACAATGATTCAGATCATGAGCACGCAGAGCATACCCATGATCATGATGAAGAAGGGCAAGAAGAGCACAGTCATGCAATTGATCCACATATTTGGCTAGATCCTGTCCTTGCTCAAGAAGAAGTGAACACCATAAAAGAAGGCCTAATTGAAGCTGATCCTGAAAATGAAGAAGGTTACGAAGTTAATGCTGATGCCTATAATCAAAAGTTGGAAGCATTAGATCAAGAATACAGAGGAGCTTTTCAAGAGGCAGAGAACCGAACGTTCGTCACACAACATGCAGCTTTTGCTTACTTAGCTCAACAATATGATTTGAATCAAGTATCAATAGCAGGCTTGTCATCCGAAGAAGAGCCTAGTCCGGCTAAATTAGCTGAATTATCCGAATTAGTCGATCAAGAAGGGATGGAGTATATCTACTTTGAAGATAATAGTTCTTCTAAAATCGCCGAAACGTTGGCAAGTGAAGTTGGTGTTGAGTTAGCTCTATTAAGCCCTTTAGAAGGAGTCAGCCAAGCAGATCAAGATGCTGGAGTAGATTATATCGAAGTTATGAAAAATAATTTAGAATCATTAAAGAAAAGTATCCGTTAAGATCACCATGGAAACTATAAAGCAAAACATCAATTTATTAGCTATCTTTTATCGAATAAAGTAAGATAAAGACACGTCTTACACCATTGGAAGAACAAAATAAATGGTGGCAGGGAGGATAGCTAAATGTTTGATAAGATAAAAAATCCGATTCTTTTTCAAGGAGATTTAACTAAAAACAATTATTTTGAAGGATGGTACTACAAGCACGTTTCATTTGATGAAAAGACCAGCATTAGTTTAATTCCTGGTGTGAATTTGTTTAAAGGAGACGAACATAGTTTTATCCAATACATTTATGTAACGCTAAATGAGCAAAACGAAAAAACGACAAACACAGGGTATATTCGTTATCGTTTAGATGAGTTTAGTTACCAAAATAATCCATTTTTAGTTCAAATTGGACAAACTATTTTTACGGAATCGTTTGTTTCTATCCATCTGAAAGATGAGCAGTTTACGGTTCAAGGAAAATTAGGGTTAGGTACTTTTCAAAATATAAAAACTTCCATTCTGTCTCCTTCAATTATGGGAGGATTTGCATATATTCCTAAGATGGAATGTTACCATGGTGTCATTAGTATGAATCATCGCTTACAAGGAACTTTAACGATCAATAATGAAGAAGTTGAATTCACGAATGGCAAAGGTTATATTGAAAAAGATTGGGGCACTTCTTTTCCAAAAGAATACATTTGGATCCACTCTAATCATTTTAAAAATGAAAGTACAAGTCTCTTTTTTTCAATTGCACATATCCCGTTTTACCTGACCACTTTTAAAGGCTTTATTTGCAATATAATAGTGAACGATAAAGAGTATCGTTTTGCGACTTATAATGGGAGTACGGCCAAGATAGTGAGTCAAACGAAAGATACAGCACTGATCGTACTTGAAAATAAAGAAGCAGAATTGACTATTCAAGGAATGATTACAAGTTCTGGTAAACTCATCGCTCCTAAAAATGGGAGTATGAATAAGGCGATCAAAGAAGGGTTATCAGGAGAAATCAGTATTCTTTTAAAAGACAAGAAACAAAATACAATATATAGAGATGAAAGTAAGTTGGCAGGTATTGAAATAGTAGAAGCTTAGGTTAATGAGGTGAGGAAATGGAAAATCTTGAGCAGAACATAATTTACGGCTCTTTTGAATATGATTTAGGCAGCCTTTATCTAGCAGCAACCGAGAATGGTCTCTGTTTTGTAGGCTCTCTAAACGAGTCACTGAGAGAACTTGAGGATGGTGTAACAAAATTATTTTCAAAAGCAACTTTAGTAGAAAATACGGTTGGTTTACAACTCTACCATCAACAATTTTTAGACTATTTTAACGGTTCTAGAACTACGTTTACGCTGCCTTTAGATGTGAAGGGAACGTTATTTCAACAAAAGGTTTGGAAAGCTTTGACCACTATTCCCTATGGACAAACAAAATCGTATGGTGAAATTGCAGCTGAAATCGGTCAGACTGGAGCTTTTCGAGCAGTGGGTACAGCAATTGGAAAAAATCCGTTATTGATCGTCGTACCTTGCCACCGGGTCATCCATAAAAATGGGAAGTTAGCAGGTTATCGAGGAAAGTTAGACATGAAAGAAACACTATTAAGTTTAGAGAAAAGACAAGGGAAAGTATGCTAAGAAAGAAAATGAAATAGGATAAATATAAATAGATTATGCCTTGATCCAGGCATAATCTATTTATATTTCTTTTAATAACAATTAAAATGATGGACGAAATGTAGGATTGCGTTTATACTATATATAGTTTAAAAATTATTTTTATAGCTATATATAGTGTTTTAAAGGAACGGATAGGGTGGCGATAGGAAATGATTATGGATAATGATATTTTTTGTGAAACTTCGAACAAACTTAAGCTGAAAGTAATGAAAAGAGATGGACGAGAAGTTGAATTTAGAGAAGAAAAAATCTTTGAAGCTTTGTTGAAAGCCTATCATTCATTGACAAAAGAAACGGATGAAAAAAGTATTCAGGAACTAAAAGAGATCGTTGAAGTAGTAAAAAAAGAAATAGCACAACGATTCGTCAGCAATATTAAAATTTATGAAATTCAGAGTATTGTTGAACATATTTTAATAGATGCCCATAAACATGAATTAGCGGAAGCCTACTTAGTTTATAGAACCCGTCGCGATCTGGAAAGAAGCCAATCAACGGATATAAACTATGCTATCCATGATCTTTTACGTAAAGAACAAACCGTAGTAAATGAAAATGCGAATAAGGATAGCAACGTATTCAATACTCAAAGGGATTTAACTGCAGGAGTAGTTGCGAAATCTATGGGACTTAAATTGTTGCCGAAGCATGTTGCTAATGCGCACCAAAAAGGAGATATCCATTATCATGACCTGGACTATCAACCATACGCTCCAATGACAAATTGTTGTTTGATCGATTTTCAAAGTATGTTTAGGGAAGGCTTTAAAATAGGGAATGCAGAGGTAGAAAGTCCGCGTTCCATTCAAACAGCTGCTGCTCAAATGGCACAAATTATTGCCAATGTGGCTTCTAGTCAGTATGGAGGATGCAGCGCAGATCGAATTGATGAAGTATTAGCTCCTTATAGTCGTTTAAACTATCAAAAACATTTGCAGACTGCAAGAGAATGGGTCACAGGAGAAGAAAAGCAAAAGCAATATGCCCGTGAAAAAACAAAAAAAGACATTTATGATGCTATGCAGAGCTTGGAATACGAGATCAATACCCTTTATTCTTCTCAAGGACAAACGCCTTTTACAACGTTAGGATTTGGATTGGGAACGGATTGGTTTGAACAAGAAATTCAGCGTTCCATCTTATTAGTTCGCATCAATGGATTGGGAAAAGAAAAGAGAACAGCCATTTTTCCAAAACTTGTCTTCACTCTTAAACGAGGCGTTAATTTGGATCCCGAAGATCAAAATTATGATATAAAAAAATTAGCCCTTACTTGTTCAACCAAAAGAATGTATCCTGATGTCTTAATGTACGATAAAGTCGTTGCGTTAACGGGAAGTTTTAAAGCGCCAATGGGGTGTCGTTCATTTTTACAAGGATGGAAAGATGAACATGGTCAAGAAGTAAACTCAGGAAGAATGAATTTAGGTGTGGTCACACTTAATTTGCCTCGTGTGGCTATCGAATCTAAAGGAAACCAATCAATGTTTTGGGAGCTATTTGAAGAACGATTAAAGGTTTGTCACGATGCTTTAGTTTATCGTGTTCAAAGGACAAAAGATGCATTACCTGAAAATGCTCCTATTTTATACGAATATGGCGCTTTTGGGAAACGATTGAAAAAAGGAGACAGTGTAAATGATCTCTTTAAAAATAAACGTGCGACAGTATCTTTAGGTTATATTGGACTATACGAAGCTGCAACAGTCTTTTTTGGGCCAGAGTGGGAAAAAAATGAAACTGCCAAGGCCTTTACAGTGGATATTTTGAGAAAAATGAAACAGCACACAGATCAATGGGGAGAAAAGTATGGCTATCATTTTAGTGTGTATTCAACACCCAGTGAAAGTCTAACGGACCGGTTTTGTCGCTTAGATACAAAGAAATTTGGCGTACTGACAGATATTACTGATAAAGAGTATTACACAAACAGTTTCCATTACGATGTACGAAAAAAACCAACACCGTTTGAGAAGATTGAATTTGAGAAAGATTATCCTGAATACACATCTGGCGGTTTCATCCATTATTGTGAGTACCCGAATATGCAACAAAATCCAAAAGCGTTAGAAGCTGTGTGGGATTTCTCTTATGATCGTATTGGATATCTTGGGACCAATACGCCTATTGATCATTGTTACAAATGTGGATTTGAAGGAGATTTTGATCCGACTGAGCGAGGATTTAAATGTCCACAATGCGGAAATACCGATCCCGACAGCTGTGATGTCGTAAAAAGAACGTGCGGTTATCTCGGTAATCCTCAAGCTAGACCGATGGTAAACGGAAGACACAAAGAGATTTCAGCTCGGGTCAAACATATGCCAGTTAACGGGGAGGAAATACTACATGAGGAATCCTAAACCGAAAGAATGGCTGGCTAAAGATTACAGTCAATGCCGGATAGCGGATTATAAACCGTTTAATTTTGTTGATGGAGAAGGTGTCAGATGCAGTCTCTATATGAGCGGATGTCTGTTTGCCTGCAAAGGCTGTTACAATAAGATCGCACAAAATTTTGCTTATGGAGTGGAGTATACTACAGAACTAGAAGACACGATCATTGCTGATCTAAAGCATTCTTATGTTCAAGGCTTAACTCTTTTAGGAGGAGAACCTTTTCTCAATACACAAGTTGCAATTCCTTTAGCTAAACGCATTCGTTCGGAATATCGTGAGACAAAAGATATTTGGTCTTGGACTGGCTATACATGGGAAGAATTGATGCAAGAATCGGAGGATAAACTGGAATTGCTGTCACTAATCGATGTCGTTGTGGATGGACGGTTTGAATTAGCTAAAAAAGATTTGACGCTTCAGTTTAGAGGGAGTTCAAATCAACGTATTATTGATGTTCAAGCATCATTGAGACATGAAAAAGTTGTATTATGGCAAAATCAATTTAATTAGAAGCAAAGTATGAAAGCCTTACTTTTTAGACGTAAGTAGCATGAAGAGAATAAAATATGCTACACTACAGATAAATAAAGGAGCGGATATTATGGATGGGAAGTCAAGAGCAGCGATTAAAATTGATGCACTAGTAGATATTGTTTTAAAAAAAGATCAACGTACAGGTAAATTAACAAGAGGTCACGTAAAGCGTATTTTAACCAATAGCAGTCAACATCCACATGGGATCAAAGTCATGTTAAAAGAAGGAGACCAAGTTGGTCGTGTCCAAAAGATCTTAACAGATGACGATAAATAAGTAACCTAACTGACAATAACAAAAGAGATCTAAACTGGTTTTCACATCAGCTCGATCTCTTTTTGCTTTTTTAGTTAATAAGCGATTAAATTTAATTTTGAATGCGTTTAAGATGTCGTTGCAAGCGGGAGCTGATCAAAAAAGCGAAAACAGCTTTAACGACATCACCTGGAACAAATAATAAGAAACCCGTTTTGAAGATGAGACTGTTACTCATAGTCAAATCAAGATAGCCTCTTAGGATGAAAATCATATAAGGCAATCCAATGATATAAAAAATACTGGATCCAATAAGAATGGCCCCTAAAGCAGATTTAAATGTGAAAGATCTGCTTTCTAAGAACCATGCCATTACATAAGCTCCTAGAATGAAACCAAGTACAAAACCAAAACTTGGACTTAAAAAAGATTGAAATCCTTTAAAGATAAGGATGAGCAATAAGTGCAGGGTTTGTGCAAGAAAAGCAGCATTTTTTTGCAAGATAAGGCCAGTTAGTAAAACAAACAACGTTTGCAAGGTGAAAGGGACTGGACCAAGAGGAATACTGATAAAACTGCTAATATAAGACAAAGCTGCCATTAAACTACAGAGTGTTATTTCTCGCGTGGTTAAGGTTGACATAATAGGCTCCTTTGAAATTCATTCATCAATCGAATGGCTTTTTCATAATGATTTCTCCGTAAGACAACGTTCGTTGTTGGCCATCAGCCAGTTGCACAACAAGACCTCCTTGAGGATCAATATCTATGGGAATAGCTTCGAATTCTTGCTTACGTTCTTTAAAAGTAATTTTTCTACCAATCACAAAACAACGTTTTTTATATTCTTCTAAAAAAGTACGTTCCTCAATTGTTTGATAAATCATGTGAAATTGATTCATGATTTCAGCTATTAGAAGATTACGATCACTAATTTCCTTTTCTGTATCAGTAGTAAGAGAGCCTGCGATAGTGCTGATTTCAGTTGGAAAACCTGTTAAAGGCTCTTTAACATTTAAGCCTACTCCGACAATCAGAGTCTCTATTTTCCCGCTTTCAAAGTCTGATACAGCTTCAGTTAAAATACCGCATATTTTTGTATCGTTGAGATAAATATCATTTACCCATTTTATACTAGGTCGTTTAGTAGTTAATTTTTCAATAGCCAAACAAACGGCTACAGCAGTAGCTGTAGTGACTAAAGTAGCATCCGCCATAGATAAGTTGGGCTTTAAAAAGAAACTCATGTAAATGCCTGTTTGACTAGGAGAGTAAAAAGACTTACCTAATCGTCCTCGTCCTTTAGTTTGTTCTTCAGCTAGGACAACGCCTTGATTTTGTGAACTTTTCATTGCAAAAGAACGAGCTTTATTATTTGTAGAGTCAATGGTTTTAAATGTATGGATAGGAAAAGTTTTTAGATCTGTATGCAGGAATGATCTAATGCCTTCAATCGAAATGACATCTGACTTTTCAGAAAGTCGGTAACCTTTATTGGTTACTGCTTCAATGATGTAGCCTTCTTCTTGTAGAGTTTTTATTCCTTTCCAGATAGATGTTCTTGAAAGTCCTAGTGTATCTGCCAATGCTTGACCAGAAATATTGGACCCTTTTTGTTGTTTTAATAAAGAAAGAATGCGTAATTTTGTAGACATAAGTTCACCTCGTTTTTTAGTATAAAAGCTTCTATTCTTATTGTCAACTAAATTATATTTAGTTAGGTAACAATTAGAAAATAAGAGTAACCATTGTTAAATAAATCAAAAAGTAGTAATATGAGAACATTCTACAAAAAAGTTAAAATTATAAAAGAATTGAAGGAGAATAAAGATGCCTGTAATGGAACTAAAGCAAGTGAATAAATCATATAAGATCAATGGCGGAGAAACATTTCAAGCTTTGAAAGACATTAATCTGTCTTTTGAAAAAGGTGAATTGGTGTCTATTATTGGAGAATCTGGTAGTGGGAAATCCACACTAATGAATTTGATTGGTGGGTTAGATTCAGATTTTCAAGGCGAAATTCTTGTCGATGGTGAAAATATTGGAGATTATTCTGAAAAGAACTTGGTACAGTATCATAAAGAAAAAGTGGGATTTGTCTTCCAAAGTTTTAATCTTATCTCTCATTTATCGGTTTTAGACAATGTAACATTAGCAATGACCTTATCAAACGTTTCAAAGGCAGACCGAGAAAAAAGAGCCAAAGAAATTTTAGGTGTAGTAGGTTTACAAGATCATTTGTATAAGAAACCGGATGCTATTTCAGGTGGTCAAAAGCAACGGGTAGCTATTGCACGTGCACTAGTAAATGATCCGGATATTATTATCGCAGATGAACCTACAGGAGCATTGGATTCAGAAACAACAGATCAAGTTTTAGAGATGATCAAAGAAATTGCTGAAAATGGCAAACTGGTTATTATGGTTACCCATTCTGAAAAAGTAGCGGGTTATTCTAGCAGAGTTGTGACGATTGATGACGGACGAGTAATAGATGATCAAAAAGGCAGTGCATTAACGGTTACAGACAATAAATACAAAACAGAGAAACCTAATCGCAATAAAAATTTGAGTTTATTGGGTGCAACAAAGTTAGCCCTTTTAAATATGAAAGAAAAATTAGCTCGTAATATATTGATTGCTTTAGGTGGTAGTGTAGGAATCATGAGCGTCATTTTAATGTTGTCTTTAGGAAGTGGTGTGAATTCTTATTTAACAGATACGATGAACAGTCAGGTAAATCCGTTAGTTAGTGAAGTTCATATGCCGGACGAAGAGCCGGAAAACCAAACTGAACTGAATGAAATGCGGGACCAAAATCCTTTAATGGGATTATCTAGCTCAGCTCCATTTGGGACGGAAAATATTGATGAGTTGTCTAATATTGAGCATGTAGAAGCAGTTGAAGAAGGTTTTACTAATTTCTCAATTGGAACAAATAAAGCTTCTTTTGATGGAAAAGCTACTCAGTTTATGAGTGTGACGACTGTTTCTTCTATGATTACTAGTGCTGACATAGTAGAAGGAGGACTTCCTGAAGAAGGAGAAGTCATGATTACTAAAAATATGGCGGATACTTTAGGAGAAGACCTTGTAGGACAGGACATTCAAGTTGATACAATCGTTAATGAACAACAACTTAATTTGACAATGACTGTCAGTGGAATATATGGTGCTGAAGCATCAGCTGCGATAGATACAGTTTACTTGAATTATGAAGATTTAAAAAATGCAATGGAAGAAGCAGGGGGAGTATTAAATCCTAATATCATTTACCTTGTTTCCGATGATGCTGCTGCAACAGACTCTATCAAATCTAAGGTTGAAGACTTAGGATACAAAGGATCATCTACGGAAGCTATAGCAGAGACATTTAGTCAAATGCTGGATGTCTTTACGTATGTGTTAGCCGGAGTTGCTGGGATTTCATTAGTGGTTTCAGCTATTATGATATTGACTGTCTTGTATATCAGTGTGGTTGAAAGAACAAAAGAAATTGGTGTGATCAAAGCCATTGGGGGACGTAAAAAAGATATTCGCCGTATTTTTGTATCTGAATCCTTCTTGATTGGTTTATTCAGCGGAATGTTTGGTGTCGGAATTGCATGGGGACTATCATTAATCGCTAATGCTGCAAGTACGCACTATTTTGATGTTGCTGTCATTGATCTAACGCCAATGTATGCTGTTTCCGGAATAGTTTTAAGTATCATCATTAGTATGGTAGCTGGCTTAATGCCTGCGTCTAAAGCTGCGAAATTAGACCCTGTTGAATCACTAAGAAGAGACTAGCCTATATTTCGGCCAAATTTGATTTGGTAAAAGATATAGATCAATTGGCTTTAAAGTGGTATAAAGAAATAAAGTAAAACCTAATGTATAACTGTTTGTTTGCAGTTATACATTAGGTTTTTTTAGTGCAATTTCTAATGAGAATCTATTAATCCTGTAGTGGCGACGATCTGATTATTTTGGATATAGACTCTGGGAACTCGTTTTCCAATCAAACAAGCGACCTCATAATGGATCGTGTTCATTTGGACAGCTATTTCGCTAAGAGAAATACAATTATCTAGTGGATCTCCAAAAAGAATGATTTCTTCATTAAAATCAGCTGGATTTATTCCAGAAAGGTCTACCATTGTTTGGTCCATACAGACTCGTCCAACAATAGGTGCTTTATGCCCATTTAGGGTAACGTGTCCTTTGTTTGATAAGGACCGTGAAAGACCATCTGCATAGCCTACTGGAATAGTCGCAATAATAGAATCTTTTGTCGTGGTATATGTTCGACCATAGCTAATTGTTTGCCCAGTAGGAACATCTTTAATCAAAATCGGTTTCGTTTTAAAAGACATTACCGGCTTTAATGTGATATTATTTCGCAAATGTTCTTCTGGGTATAAACCGTACAAACCAATACCGACCCGTACCATGTCTAAATGCATTTCTGGAAAAGCAATTGTGGCGGCAGTATTGCAACAATGCTTAACGGGGATATCATACCCTTTTTGTTGAAGATAAGAAACAATATCCATAAAGTGATGAAATTGATCATGAACAAAAGAAGAATCGATCACATCAGCATCAGCAAAATGAGTAAAAATGCCTTCTAGAATCAAGTAATCTGAAGTAATGGACGAAACAACCTGCAAGGCTTCAGAAGTAGAACGTACTCCAATTCGGTTCATTCCGCTATCTATTTTTAAATGAATTCGACAGACCAATTTCTTTTTAGTTGCTAGTTCTTGAATGCGTTCAACAGCTTCTTTTGAATAAATAGTTAAAGTAATATTATGATCGATGGCTTGTTCAATTGTCTCAGTATCTAAGCTAGTGTAGCCTAATACTAAAATTGGAATAGAAAAACCGGCCTTACGTAAGATAATCGCCTCATCTAAAAATGCAACGGCTAAATAATTTGCACCAGCATGAATAGCAGCTTTAGCTACTTCTATCGAACCATGACCGTACGCATCAGCTTTAACGACAGCCATTAAGTTCGTTTCAGGCTGAATTGTTTCCTTAAAAGCGTTTATATTGTACACTAAATTATTAAGAGATATCTCTACCCATGTTTCTCTATAACTTCCTTTTTCCATTAGTCCACTTCCTAAATTTACCTACATTATTTTTTATAATCATACCACTTAATAGTAGAAAATGTATACCATTCTAAATAGAGATAAGTATCATATAGTGAAACTTAATGTATATAAGAATAACATAGGATGGTATACTAATAGAGGATAGAAAAGGAATTGTTAGAAAATAAATAAGTTACTTCTACAATAATAATGATTGACTATCTTTGGTTAAAAAGCAGGAGGTTTATATGAACGATATTCAAGATTTTCGAAAAAATTATTTAGCCATTCTTAAATCCAGTAAATTGAAACAAACGAAGAAAAACGAATTGTTTCAGACGATCTTATGTCAAATGGATGAGATTTTTAAAATTCGCACAAGTGAAATGGAAAAATACAATACAGATAATTATGATGCAATTACACTCTACTTAGAAATTTCTGCAACTTTAAAAGCTCAGCAAGAAAATAATTGATTACATAAATTCGAAATCGTTAAAAGAATAATGAGGCCGCTATTTTTAAAGTTCTATCTTATAAACTGATATTGTTTATTGTTACACGTAGAGATAGTGTGAAAGAAATAAAAAAATGAATTCATGGACGATCTTATAAATAAACAGCTGAAGAGTCTCTTGAGAAAGATAGAGATTTTCAGCTGTTTATTGGATTTTTTTGTAGAAATGGGTTATTTTAAGTTAGAAAAATGATATAATTATTGTAGAAAAGAGATAGATATTTTTTTAATAATAAAAGTGAATGTTTTCACAAAAAGAGGGGTTTTAATGAGCTTTAATGTTTTGATGTATCATGAGTTTCGCGAACGGGGTGCTTTTGATAGTACCAATCCATCAACAATTTCAGTTGAACAAAACTATCAAGATGCTTTACCGCCAGTCCTTTTTAGTTATGTAGAGGATTTTAAAGAACAAATGAACTATTTAAAAAGTGAGGGATATCATACTTTAACGCTTCAAGAAATAAAAAACTTTTATGAAAATGAAACAGAGCTTCCAGAAAAATCAGTTTTAATAACAATTGATGATGCATTTCAATCTGTACATAAGTATGCATACCCGATTTTAAAAAGCTTACAATTTCATGCGGTTAGTTTTGTGGTATTAGGGTGGCTATCACAAGAAATGAAAAAATTTGATCCAACTATCTCAATGGTTATGAGCAAAAAAGAACTTGAAGAAATGAAGGACGTAGTTGAATTGGCTAATCATACAACTAACCTTCATATTCGTCATTCGAACGGAACAGCTGCTATGCAAATGGTCTCTTTTGAAGGTTTAAAAAAAGACTTAACAGCATGTGGAGAGTATGTGGATTTTCCTGATGTGTTTGCTTATCCATTTGGAATTTATGACTCTAAAGATATTGAACGGTTAATTAAAGCCGATGTGAAGTACGCTTTTTCAACTACTCCGGGTACCAATACAATTGAGACTCCGCTATTAGAGCTGCGTCGTGATACGGTAACGTTGGGATGTACAATAGAAGAATTTAAAGCAATTGTAGAAAGAGGAGAGAAAAAATGAAAAAATTAGGAATGTTGTTAATGACAGTTGCAATTGGTTTAGCAGCTTGTTCAAACGGTAATGAAAGCAGCCAAGCGACACAAACAAGTGAACCAGACCTTACAAATGAACCCCTTCGATTCGGAACATTGCCAGCAGAATCAGCAATACCGATTATATTAGCAGAAGAAAACGGCTATTTTGATAAGGAAAACGTCGAAGTAGATATCACGTCTTTTAGTTCGCCAAACGACCGTAACGCTGCTGCACAGTCTGGTGAACTTGATGGAATGATTGGTGACGTGATGACGGCTCTTTCTTTTAAGGAAGGCGGAATCGATTTAACGATTACATCTGATATCAATGAAGAATTTAAATTGTTGTCTTCACCCGATTCTGGAATCACAGATATAAAACAACTGGATGGAAAAGATGTATCTTTAATACCCAAGCTGTTATTAGAATATATTATGGATGAAATAGCTGCTAAAAATAATATTGCCTATGAAGTTGTTTCCATCCCGTCGATCCCTGCAAGATATGAAGCTTTATTAGAAAATCAAATTGATTCGGTTATTTTTACTGAACCTCAAGCAACAGCACTTCAGCTAAACGGAGCCCATGTGTTAGCAAGTTCGTCAGAGTACGGTATCAAAGGCGGAACTATACTCTTTAGTGACGATAGTGTAGCGGAAAGATCTAGTGATATTGCTGCTTTTTATAGGGCATATAACCAAGCAGTTGATTATATGAACACAACAGATGCAGCAGAATATAGTACTGTTTTAACAGAATATAATTTCCCGGAAACTATGGGAGATTATTTGAAAAATAAAAAGGAAGATTACAGCAAAGCAACGATCGTCACTGAAGAACAATATGAAAGCATTAAACAATGGACAAAGGAAAAAGAGATGATTAGTAAAGATTATATGTATGAAGAGTTAACAGACTTTTCTATGCTAGAAGATTAATAAAATACCTCGATTTTGATGTACTCATTTATAAACTGAGTCATTTTAATCGAGGTGTTTTTTTCTCTATCTATAAAGTGGGTTTATTCCAAGGTGCTAGGAAACGCTCTAAGATATCAATTAACTTGAATAATAAAAATCCAAGCAAGCAAAGGGCTAATATACCACAAAACATTGCCGAATAATCAATAACAGACCAAGCATTCATGATGTAATAACCAAGACCGTATTTAGTGGCATAATTTTCTGCGAAGAAAAGAGAGGCAACCGCAATACCAATGCAAACACGTAGTCCGCTGATGATTTGTGGAATAATAGCAGGACAGAGCAAATAAATAAAGATCTGCCACTTACTGGCATGCATCATGAGCATAACTTGGTAATAAGACTGATCAATTTGAGTTATACCATCTCGCACAGATAGAATGAGTTGAAAAACAATGATCCAGACAATTAAGCTTATTTTTGAAGCATCACCTAGTCCATACAGCAACATAAAGACCGGTAAAAAGGCTACTTTTGGGATGGGGTAGATCAAATACAGTAATGGAGACAATAGACGGTCTGCCCATTTACTCGCTCCAATCCATATTCCTAAAGGAACTCCAATCAAGAAAGAAATAAGTATAGCGGTTAAGATACGAAGTAAGCTGCTGAAAATATGTGGCAGCAGGATAGGGAACAGCTGAATAAATAAACGAATTGTTTTAATTGGTTCTGGAATGACAGGGTGATCAATAAAGTAGTAAAGGAATTGCCAAATCAAAAATAAGCCAATTAAACCAATCAACGTATCAAAAGGAATTTTTAATTTTCGCTTCATTCTCGCGTACCTCTTTCTAAACTTTCTCTAACGTTTAGACACATGTCATAAAAAACGGTTTTTTTTCGAATATCTTCTATTCCAACTAAAGGATTTTGGATGATATCATGGATACCGCCTTTATTCATAACGATGATTTGTTCTCCTAAAAAAACCGCTTCTTCGATAGAATGAGTGACTTGGAAAAGAGTTGTGTGTTTTATTTGGTGAATCGCTAAAATCATATCTTGTAAATACTCTTTTGTCATTGCATCTAAAGCCGAGGTAGCTTCATCCAACAGAAGAAGTTCAGGTTCTAGATTCAGACTTCTAGCAATAGCAACGCGTTGTTTTTGTCCGCCACTAATTTGAGCAGGGTAGTAATGAGCAATATCTAAAAGATTTAATTCTTTTAAAAGTTTAGTTGTCTTTTTCTTTATGATTTCTGGAGTCTGATGGCTTACTTTAAGCCCCATAGCGACATTGTCGAAAACAGTACACCAAGGAAATAAGGCATAGTCCTGTAAAATAATCCCAGTATTTTTAGGGAAGGCGGTTACTGGAATGTCGTTTATGCTTAATTCTCCACTGTCGGGTTGAATAAAACCAGACAAAGCATGTAGAAGGGTCGTTTTTCCACAACCCGATGGTCCAATTACTACACAAGTAGAGCGGGGTGGGATAGTAAATGAAATTGAATCTAATACGATACGGTCATCGAAAGAACAAGTTAGTTTTTTCACAAATATAGCGTTTTTAATCATTCGTTTAGCTCCTTATCATTCGTCTACTCTATTATAAAATTTTTAACCTTAAGATACAATTGACTTTTTAGAGGTAGGCGGATTAGTTTTATTTGGATCAACTTAGTATAGGTAATTAGAAGTAGTTTGTTAATCGTTCGTTTATTTCGTTTTTTTAATTATAATTTTATGATTAATAATTGATAAAATGATATTTAGGCGTATAATTGTAATTAATAACATGCATTTCGTTCGTTAAAAAGCGAGTGAATTACTTGGAGTGAAAATAGTTTAAGCTAAAGGAGTGTACACAGTGCCAACTAGATATCCAACGAGAGAATTTATTAAACAGTTACCAAAAGCAGAGTTGCATCTTCACTTAGAGGGAACATTAGAACCTGAATTAAAGTTGAAATTAGCAAAAAGAAACAATATTGCTATCGGGCAAGAAACAATTGAAGAAGTTCAAGAAAGTTATCAATTTGATTCCTTATCTTCTTTCTTAAATGTTTATTACCCAGCGATGAATGTCTTGCAAACAGAAGAAGACTTTTATGAATTAGCCTGGGAGTATTTGAAAAGAGCTAAAGAACACAATGTAAAACGTGCCGAAGTATTTTTTGATCCTCAAGCACATACCTCAAGAGGAATAAAATTCGAAACAGTTTTCAATGGTTATTATCGTGCTACTCAAGATAGTTTAAAATTAGGAATAAGTGCGGAACTTATCCTGTGTTTTTTAAGGGACATGTCTGCAGAATCAGCAATGGAAACATTCGAACAAGCTCTTCCCTATAAAGATAAAATAGCTGGGATCGGGCTGGATTCTGATGAAAGAAGCAACCCGCCCAGTAAATTTTTTGATGTATTTAAAAAAGCAAAAGAAGAAGGATTTCGCATCACAATGCATTGTGATATCGATCAAGAAAATTCGATTGAACACATCCGTCAAGCCCTTTTTGATGCAAAGGTTGAAAGACTTGATCACGGAACAAATATCGTGGAAAATCCTGAATTTGTAGCATATGTAAAAGAAAATAACATCGGTTTAACTTGTTGTCCAGTGTCGAATAGTTTTGTGGTGGAAGATATGAAGGGAAAAGAAATCATCGAGTTATTGGAACAAGGAGTAAAAGTAACGGTCAATTCAGATGACCCAGCTTATTTTCAAAGTTACATTTCAGATGACCTATATGCGTTAGCTGAAAATTATTCATTAACAACAGAGCAAATTATCCAATTAGCGAAGAATTCTTTTGAGATTGCTTGGATTCCTGAAGCGGAAAAAGAGAACTATATCCAATTGATAGATGCATATGTTGAGAATTTCAATAAAATAAAGACGATATAAAAGCTTTCTTCTATGAATTAAAAAAATTATGAAAACATTTTTTGACAATTAGATTTATTTAATTGGAAAAAACACTGGATTTTCACATAGTATTCCTATATAATAAGAAATGCCGCAAGGCCGTACGGCAATGGTGGACTTTCGAATCGTGTCAGATCCGGAAGGAAGCAGCACTAAGGATGTTCTGTCATGTGCCGTTCGTACATAGAATAAAAAAGGAAACCGTTGATTTTAAAATCAACGGTTTCTTTTTTTAGGATAGATCAGAATAATAACAGGTAACTAAAACGAAAAGAGTCTTGGTCTAGCTGTTTAAATTTCTAGCCAAATAACGTATAATAAAAGGTAATGACGAACGGTTCAAGAAAGGGAGAAATGCATGAGTTATCAAGCACTTTATCGAGTATGGCGTCCACAACGATTTCAGGATATCGCTGGACAAAAAGCTATCACGCAAACGTTAAGAAACGCTTTAGTACAAGAAAAAACAAGTCATGCGTATCTCTTTACTGGGCCTCGTGGAACAGGGAAAACGAGTGCAGCAAAGATATTTGCTAAAGCCATTAATTGCCCCAATCTAAAAGATGGAGAACCTTGTAATGAGTGTGAAACATGTCGTTCCATCACGCAAGGTCAATTAAATGATGTGATAGAAATTGATGCGGCCAGTAATAATGGGGTAGAAGAGATTCGTGATATTCGGGATAAAGCGAAGTATGCTCCCACTAGTGCAGATTATAAAGTCTACATTATTGATGAAGTCCACATGTTGACCACTGGAGCTTTTAATGCATTATTAAAAACATTAGAAGAACCTCCCAAAAATGTGGTTTTTATTTTAGCTACGACAGAGCCACATAAAATTCCTTTAACAATTATTTCTAGAACTCAACGATTTGATTTTAAACGGATCGGTATTCGAGATAGCTGTGAACGTATGAAATATATCCTATATCAAGAAAAAATGGCTTATCAAGAAGAGGCATTAACAGTTATAGCAAGAGCTGCAGAAGGCGGTATGCGTGATGCGTTAAGTATACTGGATCAGGCTATTTCATACGGTGACGATACAGTAACTGTTGAAAACGCCATGAGTGTTACTGGAAGTTTGACACAAGAGCTGGTTTTAGATTATTTTGATGCCATTATTCAGCACAATACTGAAAAAGGGCTGTCTCTTTTACAAAATATTTTAGCAGAAGGAAAAGACTCTAGTCGTTTTGTAGAAGATCTGATTCTGTTCAGTCGAGATATATTAGTTTATCAACAAGCTCCTCAGATGACGGATCTATTGGAAGGTGCTAATGTTGACGAAGGATTTAAACAGCTTAGTCAAACGATATCGGCTAACCAATTATATGAAATAATTGCAATTTTAAATGATACTCAACAAGAAATAAGATTTACCAATCATGCAGAAGTGTATTTAGAAGTTGCTACGGTGAAATTGACTCAGCTAACCATTGCTCAGATAAACAATGCAGCAGCTGAAACATCAAGTGTGAATGAAAATACACAAATCGAACGACAAAAAATTGCTGATCTTGAAAAAGAACTGATTCAAATGAAAAAGCAGCTACAAGAGATAGCTAAAAACGGAGGAACTCCTCAGCCGGCTAAGAAAGCACCTAAATCTGTCAATAAACCAGGCAATAACCAATTTAAAGCTAATACAACCATTATTTACAAAGTGTTAAGCGAAGCAACTAAAGAAAACTTAGCGCAATTAATTGATATTTGGCCTGACTTATTAAATATGCTTTCTGTAACTCAACGAGCGATCATGAAAGCCTCAACCCCCGTTGCTGCAAGTCCAGATGGCTTGATTGTTTCTTTTGAATATGATATTTTGTGTCAAAAGGCTACTAATGATACGGAATTACTGGAAGCGGTCAGTGAAGATTTGCGTCGTTTAGTCGGTTATTCACCTAATATGGTTTGTGTACCTTCAGAACAATGGCCAACAATTCGTGAACAGTTTTTAAAACAAAATAAAGATTTGTTAAAAAAACGTCCAGTGAAAAAAAGTTCGTCAACGTCTATTGAACAGCAGGAGACAGCAACAGCAAATGATTATGAACAAGAAAATTTGGCTAGTTTAGAATCGGTTCTGCCTGAATCTGAGGAAGAAGAGACAATTGTTACAGAAGCTATGGAATTGTTTGGCAAAGAAATGGTTGAAGTAAAAGAAGATTAAAAATCAAACGAATTGAGAGGAAGAATAAATTATGCGTGGAATGGGAAATATGCAAGGTATGATGAAACAAATGCAAAAAATGCAAAAAGAAATGGCAACATCTCAAGAGGATTTGAATGCAAGAGAATTTGTGGGAGTAGCTAATGGAAACATGGTAACTGTTACCTTAACAGGAGACAAGAAAATGAAGGATATTGCTATTAAACCAGAAGCAGTTGATCCAGAAGATGTTGAAATGTTACAAGATTTAATTATATTAGCAACAAATGATGCTTTAGAAAAAGTAGAAATTGAAACACAAGCAGTAATGGGAAAATACACTAAAGGAATTCCAGGCCTTTAAAAAGCCGCAATTAAAAATAATGATTAAAAATGGGATTCCTTGCGGGTCCCGTTTTTTGAATTCTATGAATCCTCTATAAAGGATAAGAAAGGAAATGACTATGCAGTATCCAGAACCGATATCAAAATTAATGGACAGTTACATGAAACTACCTGGAATTGGCGCTAAGACAGCCGCTCGATTAGCTTTTTTTACAATTGATATGCGTGAAGATGATGTAACAGACTTTGCTAAATCGTTAATCAGTGCGAAAAGAGATCTGCATTATTGCTCAAATTGCGGACAGATTACAGAAGCTGACCCTTGCCAGATCTGCCAAGATAAATCGCGTGATAGAAGCATCGTCTTAGTAGTAGAGGATCCAAAAGACGTGATGGCACTAGAAAAAATGCGTGAATATCATGGATTATACCATGTTCTGCATGGTGTTCTTTCTCCTATAGAAGGAACTGGTCCAGAAGATATCAATATACCAAGTTTGATTAAACGGTTGCAGTCAGATGAAATAAACGAAGTGATCATTGCAACAAATGCAACTGCTGAAGGTGAAGCAACAGCGATGTATTTATCGAGGTTAATTAAACCCGCAGGTATCAAAGTGACCCGTTTAGCTCATGGTCTTTCAGTCGGAAGCGATATTGAATATGCCGATGAGATTACGTTACTCAAAGCAGTTGAAGGACGTCGAGAACTTTAAGAGGAGGCTGAAGGAAATTGCTGTTTAAGAAAAAACAGGTATTACGAAAAGAATATGATGCAGCCTTGTTAAAATTGATGACGGAAACTAAAAGTAAATGGGAGTATGCTAAAAGAATTGAACATTCTGTTATTGAAAAAGACAGTTTGTTATTTGCTCAGACAAAATTAGCAGAAGCTAAGTATTTTTACCTATTTAAAGAAGCAAAAAAGCGTCATATTAAAGGTGACACTTCAACTCTAGAGTCATTTAAGTAGCAAAAATAAGGAGGGACGAGGATGGATAGAAAAAAAGTTGATTCAGAACAACATCGTCGTCCTCTTTTTGATGGTTTAAATCAACATAAAAAGAAAGAAAAGGTTTCTTTCCATGTACCCGGGCATAAGAATGGAATGAACTGGGATGAGACATGGTCATCCTTTCAATCGGCTCTATCATTTGACCAGACTGAAGTTACTGGATTGGACTATTTACATGATCCAGAAGGGATTTTGAAAGAAAGTCAAGAATTGCTCAGCAAATTTTATGGCAGTAAAAAAAGTTATTATTTGATCAATGGGTCAACGGTTGGAAATTTAGCGATGATCATGGGAGCAACGAATAAAGGCGATCAAGTATTTGTTGATCGAGGATGCCATCAATCAGTGATCCATGCATTAGAATTAGCAGAGTTGCGACCTGTATTTTTAACACCAGACTGGACTGAGATGGATCAAGCGCCTCTAGGGGTAAATATAAAGAATTTAAAAGAAGCATTTGAACATTATCCAGCTGTTAAGGCCTTGATTGTAACGTATCCTACATATGATGGGATGGTTTATCCAATCGAAGAGTTAATAGAGTATGCAAGAGAAAGAAAATGTTTAGTATTAGTAGATGAAGCTCATGGGCCACATCTTACATTAGGTGATCCTTTTCCGACTTCAGCATTAGACTTAGGGGCAGACGCAGTTGTCCAGTCAGCACACAAGATGCTGCCATCTCTTACTCAAACAGCGTATTTGCATATTGGGAATCAGTCTTCGGATGCATTAAAAAATAAGATTGAACACTACTTGCACATATTCCAGTCAAGCAGTCCTTCTTATCCTTTAATGGTTTCGTTAGAATATGCGCGTTATTTTTTAGCTGATTTTACAAAACAAGATTTAATAGCTACGTTAAAGTATCGAGACTTGTGGAAGAAACAATTTAAAAAAGCCGGTCTAACTATTTTTCAAAGTGATGACCCCTTAAAAGTAAAAGTATCTTTGATTAATCAGAGTGGGGAAGAGTTAGCTGGACAGCTGGAAGAGCAAGGTGTCTTTGGTGAAAAAACAGATGGTACTTCAGTGTTACTGACATTTCCGCTTCTGAAAAAAGAAACAAAAATTACAGAACTGTTCTCCATCCACATTACACAATCTGTAAAAAATGAAGTGCCTAAAAAAATGAAAACTCCTTTATTAATAGCACCTTTTGTAGAACTAGACTTAAGTTATGAGAGGCAAACAAGTAGTACCAATAAACAAATAAGCCTAGCAGAAGCAGAAGGTAAAATTGCAGCCCGAAATATTACGCCATATCCACCAGGGATTCCACTAGTTTTAAAGGGTGAAAGAATAAAAGTTGAACAGATAAAACAAATAAATCATTACTTAGACCAAAATATGAGAGTAACTGGATTAGAAAATCAAAAAGAAGTTGTTTTTTTTTCTGAAAACGATTGATTCTATCGTTAGGAATAGAGAAAAGGCATTAGACTGTCAGGCGTAGATACAGTATAATGAAGTTAGCTATTAAGCTATATTAAGAAGTTAGGGGCTTAGAGTAGTGAAAGGAATATTTATTACAATTGAAGGTCCTGATGGTGCGGGGAAAACTAGTGTTATAAAACAACTTCTTCCAATGTTGGAAGAAACAATCCAGCAAGAAATTGTTGCAACTAGAGAACCTGGCGGTAGCCGGATTGCTGAAGAAATTCGTGAGCTTATTTTAAACCCGGAAAATACTGAAATGGATGCGCGAACTGAGGCATTATTATATGCTGCAGGCAGAAGACAGCATTTGGTAGAAAAGATTCTTCCAGCCTTAGAAGCAGAGAAATTAGTGATCTGTGATCGTTTCGTGGATAGCTCATTGGCTTATCAAGGTGCAGCTCGCGGTCTTGGAGTTCATGAAGTTGCTGAAATCAATCAATTTGCAACGGATAATCTTTCTCCGGATCTAACGCTTTATTTAGATATTGAAGCACACTTGGGATTAGAACGTATCAATCAAAATAAAAAAACACGTCAATTTGATCGATTGGATCAAGAAACACTGGAATTTCATGAAAAAGTTCGTTCAGCATATTTAGAGATTGCAAAAAATCATGTTGAGAGAATTGTTCAAATCGATGCTAGTCAAGAATTAGGAACAGTGGTTGAACAATGCTATCAGACGATTATTAAAAGGTTGAAAAAATAAAAGTTGAGAGGATGTTCTAAGATGAAATTAATATTAGCTATCGTTCAAGATAAAGACGGAGGACGTTTGTCTAACGAATTTGTAGATGCAGGTATACGGGCAACTAAATTATCTACAACAGGAGGTTTTCTAAAAGCAGGAAATACTACGTTTATTATCGGAATTGAAGAAGAACGAGTAGATGAAGTATTAGATCTTATTCGCAGAAACTGTCAATCTAGAGAACAATTTATGACTCCTCCGGTTAGCTTAGACGTTTCTATGGAAACAAATATGCCTTATCCAGTAGAAGTACAAGTTGGTGGAGCTACTGTATTTGTTATGCCAGTTGATCAGTTTCAACAATTTTAAATTTGGGTTGTGATGAGAATCGAAGAGAAATTAAATTGGTTACAGCCGGTATTAGTCAAACAATTCAAAAAAACGGTACAACAAAAGCAATTGGCACATGCCTATTTATTTGAAGGAGTTTCCGGAACGGGTAAAAAAGAAATGAGTTTGTGGTTGGCCGCTAGTTTACTTTGCCAAGAAAGCTTCGATGGTCTTCCTTGCGGGAACTGTCAAAACTGCAGACGTGTCTTTGATCACCAACACCCCGATGTCATTGAGATAGTTCCAGATGGACTATCCATAAAAGTAGAACAAGTACGCAATTTAAAAGCAGAATTTTCCAAAAGTGGTGTAGAAAGTTCTCAAAAGATTTTTATTGTTGAAGATATTGAAAAAATGACTACAGGAGCTTCAAATAGTTTACTCAAATTTTTAGAAGAACCTGAAGGCAGTGCCGTAGCATTTTTATTGACTACTGCTAAAAATCGAGTTCTTCCTACCATTCTGTCTAGGTGTCAATTAGTTCATTTTCAATCTCTAACGAAAAAAAAATTGATGACTGAACTTGAAACTAAAGGACTTTCTGTTAATCAAGCTTCTTTGTTGGTACAGTTGACCAATAGTCTAGAAGAAGCCCTCGAAATGAATGGAAATGAATGGTTCCAAGAAGCTAAAACAATTGCTTGGAAATGGTTTTCGTTGATTACAAGTAGAGATAATCAAAGTTTCATTTATGTACAAACAACTATTATGCCTCATTTTAAAGACCGTGATGCACATAGAATGTTGATAGAGTTAATCTTATTAGCCTATCGTGATGTGATGATGTTGCAGTACAATGCATTTGATGTATTGGCATATAAGCGCTATGAGAAAGAACTGAACCAAATCAAAACAGCATATACAGGCAATAAAATGATACAATCTATTGAAGCTATTTTACTCAGTCGTAAGAAATTAGAGAGTAATGTCAATGCTCAAGGAGTTTTTGAACAGCTTGTATTACAATTAATGAAGTAAAGGCATGAAAAGATGACTAAAACGATGATCATAGCAAAGAGTGGGTGAAAATGGATGGACAAAAAAACTTTATATGATAGTTTTACTCAAATAGAACTTGATACGGATGCTACTCTACATCAAATTTCTGAGATAAAAAAAGAGGTTGAAACATTAGTTGAAGAAAATGCGACTCTTCGCATTGAAAATCAACATTTAAGAGACCGTTTGAATGATCTTGAAAAGCAACAGCGGTCAGATGAAGAAGTCGTGGAACCAGAAATGAGTAAATCACGCTTAAATCTTGAAAAGTTATATGAAGATGGATTTCATGTTTGCAATGTGTTTTATGGTTCAAGAAGAGTGAATGATGAGCCTTGTGCGTTTTGCTTGGATGTTATTTATGGCGAAAGAAGATAATAATGAATTAAATAAGAAAACTTGTAACCTTATGGAACAAAATGGCTACAAGTTTTTTGCTATGTAAAGTTTTTTTGTTTGAAGATCAATTGGCGTTTTTCACTAATGTCAAATTTGATGTCTGTGTATGAAGCCTCACTGTTATTTGTTAAAACTTACGTGTAGTTCATTATTTTTTGATGTTATTGGTGATCAATTTGAATTGAAAAATCGATTTCAACTAGATTAAACCATTGGGAAAGATAGCAGTCAAATGGTATAGTAACACTAAACAAACACGAGGAGTGGGTATCGATAATGAAAGCAATATCAATAAAAAAACCGGGTGGTTCTGAACAATTAGAAATCCAAGAACGCCCCGTACCTAGTCTTGAAGAAGGAGAACTTCTTATAAAGGTTCAAGCAAGTGCTATAAATAGAACAGATACATTGACAAGAGAAAATAGACAATTATCAGAGCCATACCCTATACTAGGCGTAGAAGTAGCTGGGATAGTTGTTGATAGTAATTTAGCTGATGAGAAAATAGCAATTGGAACACGAGTAGCTGGTTTAGTAAATCATGGAGGATATGCTGAATATGTGGCAATGCCAGCAGACCGTGTTTTTCACATGCCAGATACCATGAGTTTTGAGGAAGCTGCGGCTATTCCAGAAGTCTTTTTAACAGCTTACCAAACACTTTACTGGTTAGGAAAGTTGAAACAGGGAGAGACGGTTCTGATTCATGCAGGAGCTAGCGGAGTTGGGACAGCTGCTATCCAGTTAGCAAAAAAAATGACAAAAGCAAACGTAATTGTTACGGCTGGATCAGAAGAAAAATTAGAATTTTGTAAAGAACTTGGTGCAGATAAAGGAATCAATTATAAAAAAGAAGATTTTGCCAAAGAAGTCTTGGATTACACTCAAAATAAAGGTGTGGACTTGATTTTAGACTTTATAGGAGCTTCTTATTGGGATCAAAATGTTGCAAGTATTAAAACAGACGGCCGATGGATTTTGATTGGAACTCTTGGGGGTACAATCGTTGAGAAGGTTAATTTAGGAGTTTTCTTACAAAAAAGAATTGCCATTCAAGGTACTCTTTTGACTCCTAGAAGTGATCAATATAAAGCGGAATTAACGAATGAATTTGTAAAAAAAGTTATGCCGTATTTTGAAAACAACTCTATTAAACCAATAATTGACACGACGTTCTCATTTGGCGATGTTACAAGTGCTCATCTTCATATGGAAGAAAATAAAAATACAGGAAAGATTATTTTAAGTATTCAAGAATAAAGCCAATAAAAATAAATAAGAGTTCACTTCATTTATATGGAAAGAGAACTCCTATATGATATAGTGAAAATGAGTATAATTGAAGGAAGTGTCAATAATGAACCAGTGGTTACAGGGCGATGAACGGATGGATCAGCTACTTAGTCATAATTTATCTATTATCCAAAGCCCATCCGTTTTTTCTTTTTCATTAGATGCTGTATTGTTAGCAGATTTCGCTCAACCTGCTAAACACGATCGGGCAAAAATTGTTGATTTATGTGCAGGTAATGGTGTAGTCGGTTTATTGCTTAGTCAAAAAACAGCTAGTCCCATTGTTGGAATTGAAATACAAGAAAGATTGGTCGGTATGGCCAACAGAAGTATCCAAATCAATGGTTTAGAAGACCAAATTTCCATTATCCAAGGCAATTTGAGTGATGCAAGCCAATGGATCCCAAAAGATACCGTAGATACATTAACGTGTAACCCGCCTTATTTTGCTGTGGGAGAAAAAAGTATAAAAAATCCTAATTCCCATTTAGCTATTGCAAGGCACGAATTGCATACAAATTTGGATGAGGTCATGAAAGTTTCAAGTGGTTTATTAAAAATGAATGGAAAAGCGTATTTTGTTCATCGTCCCGATCGATTAATTGAAATCTTAGAGACCATGAAAAAGCATCGGATTGCGCCGAAAAAAATGCGTTTGGTCTATCCAAAAGTGGGTAAAGAAGCCAATACATTATTAATTGAAGGTATAAAAGATGGAAAAGAGACAGGCTTTCGCGTTTTGCCGCCACTATTTGTGTACAGTGACGATAATGAGTACTTGCCAGAAGTGAGCGCAATGCTGCATGGAATCCGTTAGTTATTTTTATGTATTGTATTGTCACGATGGAAGTTTTTACGGTGGGTATACTACAGATCTGGCTAGACGAGAAGAAGAACATAATCAAGGCGTTGGGGCTAAGTACACTAAACCCCAAACAAGAAGGCCAGTAAAAATGATTTATGCAGAAGGATATCCTTCTAGAAGTGCAGCTACTAAAGCTGAGTATGCTTTTAAAAAGCAAACGCGTAAAAAGAAATTGGATTATTTAACAAAACAAGGAGTTCAATTTCCTGTGCTACCAACGGAATCTTGTTTAGTAAATATGCAGCAAATTGAAGCAAAGGAATGTGAAAAACATGCAGAGTCAAAAGAGTTTTGAACAATCCATAGGCGGAAGTTTATACCTAATTCCTACGCCCATTGGAAATTTAGAAGACATGACTTTTAGAGGGGTAAGGCTATTAAAAGAAGTAGATTTGATTGCTTCTGAAGATACGCGTAACACACAAAAGCTTTTAAATCATTATGAAATAAAAACACCTCAAATTAGTTTTCATGAACACAATACACAAGAACGGATCGGACAGTTGATTGAAAAGTTAGAAGCAGGAATGACCATTGCACAAGTAAGCGATGCTGGGATGCCTTCTATCAGCGATCCCGGACACGAATTAGTTGTAGCATGTATACAAGCTGGTATTCCAGTGATTCCTTTGCCAGGAGCGAATGCTGGACTGACAGCTTTGATCGCATCTGGAATCAGTCCACAGCCTTTTTATTTTTTTGGTTTCTTACCACGCAAAAAAAAGGAGCAGCTGCTTAGTTTAGAGGAATTGAATCATCGACCAGAAACGATTATTTTATATGAATCGCCGCACCGTTTAAAAGAAGTACTGAAAAATATGTCTACCGTTTTTGGAATGGAGCGACGCATTGTATGCTGCCGTGAATTAACAAAACGGTACGAAGAGTTTATAAGAGGAACGATCGAAGAAGCGATTGAATGGTCAATGACGAATGAAATCAGAGGGGAATTCTGTTTGATCGTTGAAGGAAATAGTGCAGGATCTCTTTTAATGGAAGAAGATACAAGCTGGGAGGCTTTGTCGTTAAAAGAACATGTAGATTTAATGATCAATGAAATGGAATTCACCAGTAAAGATGCGATTAAAGAAGTTGCTAAATTACGAGGACTAAAGAAGCAAGAAGTTTATGCAGCTTTTCATGAATTCTAATTGGATAACTTACTTAAAATGTAAATAAAAATACACGTACCTTATTTACAGGATAGGTACGTGTATTTTTTCTATAAAGGGTACTGAAAAGAAAAATAAATTAATTTTTTAAATTTAAAGATTCGTTTTATTTTTATCTTCTGCTAATAAATCGCGAATCTCTTTAAGATATTGTTCTGCCGCAGGAATCTCAACCTCTTTTGTAACTTCTTCTGTTTTTTTGAATTTATTGGCAGCATTATTAATAATCTTAATAAAAATAAAGATCACGAGTGCAATTAAAATGAAGTCTACAACAGCTTGCAAAAAAGCGCCGTATTCTAGTTTAGCACCGCCAACATCTATGGATAAGTTTTTGATATTTGTTCCACCAGTAAGAATACCAACGAGAGGCATAATAATATAATTAACAAGAGCAGTAACAATAGCTGTAAAAGCAGAACCGATAACAACACCGACGGCTAAATCAAGTACATTTCCTCTAAAAGCAAAATCTTTAAACTCATCTATAAATTTCTTCATGATTTCACCTCCCTATATGTTTACATACCATTAAGAAATGATTGTATTATCATAACTATAACAGAAGGGCATTTTTACTGTCTAGTGTTATGTTAAATTTCTGATATAGGAGAGGAAATTACGTTTGAAAAATAAGAAATCTTTAAAATTTTGTAAATTAATGAGGAGTATGGATAAATAAGGTATAATAAAGAAAAGGTTTTACAAGGAGGAAAAGAAATGAAAAAAAATTGGAGTCGTTTATTGATCATCTCTTTAGGAATGGTAGCATTAAGTGCTTGTGGAACGAATAATGAAAATGAGGGAGCTACTTCTGAAGCAACAAACTCTGAGTCTATGGTATCTGAGTCAGCTGTTTCTGAAACAACATCTTCTCAAGAGGTAGATTCAACAATAGAAGAGCCAGAAGAAGTTTCATTACAAGAAAAATATAACAAAATGTATACAGACGGGTCAGCTCAGTATGATGCTGGTAAGTATGATGAAGCTGCGGGTACGATTGGTGTATTGCTTCAAAATGATTTATCAGAGTACAATGAAATTGAAACCAAAGCTACAACTTTGAAAGAACAAATTACTCTTGCTCAGGCTGAAGAAGCTAAGGCAAGTGAAGCTACAGCTCTTATAGAAAATTCAGCTTATAAAACAGAACGCACTTCAGATTTAGCAGCAGCTGAATTCGCAGAAGCAACAGGTAAAGACATTAAAACGGTCTCTGATGATGAGATCAGCAGCTGGTTAAGCGATAAAGAAGCTGCAACAGCTGAATCTAGCAATGCAACAACAGAGGCAACTCCTGAAGAAGAAATGACTACAGTATTGGATGCAGTTGTTTCGATTACTGGAATATCTCCAGAAGATAATCAATTTTATGCAACTAAAACAAATGAACAAACCTATACAGTTGAGATCCGCCATTCTCACGAAGTAGATGGAGTTGGAATTTCTAATATGGTGGGCATGTTTGAATACAATTTAGCAACAAAAGAACTGAAAAAAATGGATCCGCTAACTGGTGAATATTCAGTAGTTACAGAATAGTTGTAAAAGTAAAATATTCTAAACAAGGCTAAAAAACGAGTTCAATTAAGAACTCGTTTTTTAGTCTTGTTTTTTAATGTAGCGTTCAACTGGGTAATCAGTTAAAGGCAAATCAGTGGGCTCATCTGAGATAAGCTGGCTTAACATTTTTCCAATCAACGGACCCGAAGTTAGTCCGGATGAACCTAAGCCACTTGCTGCAAAAAGATTAGGATAATTCGGAACAGCTCCAAAAAAAGGAGCAAAGTCAGAAGTATACGCTCTTGTACCAACGCGGATTCCTGTAATAGTTGCGTTTTTTAATTCGGGAGCAAGTTCTTTAGCTTCTTCTAACATAAGCGCTAGTTTTTCTTTAGTAGGGGTTAAATCATAGCCACCATCATTTTCATGTGTAGCTCCTACAATAATTTTACCATTTGTAAAAGGAATAATGTCTTTTTCGCCATCTGGCATAACTACAGGCCAATTGGACATATCTTTTTGTAAGTGAAGTTGAACCAACTGCCCTTTTTGAGGACGAATATCAACATCTAAACCAAGTGGATTTAATAATTCTGGTAACCATGCGCCTACTGCTAAGATAACTATGTCATAAGTTTTGGTTTGTGTCTTAGAACGAATAATATAATCAGCTGAGTTAGGTTGAGATAATACAACTTTTTCAGCATAATGACTGGCTCCGTTAACTATAGCTTGATCAATTAATTTTTTTGTCAATAAAGAACCATCAACACGTGCACCGCCAGTAGCAAATAAAGCTGATTCTTCTGAGTCATATATAGGAAATTTAGCTTTGATTTCTTTTGGAGATAAGAGAGAGAGCGTGCCAATTTCTGGGGCAGTTTCCAGGCGTTTAAGAGCAGTTTTTTCTAACTTTTTCAGTAAGTTAGGATTTTTTTTGAAGACAAGAGTTCCTACTTGTTTGTAAATATCAGAATCAGTAAGCGATTCATTTAGATCATGCATGAGTTGTGGATAAAAAGCTGCTCCTTTAGAGGCTAGTTGGTACCATTCTTTATTTCGGCGTTGAGATAGCCATGGACAGATGATTCCAGCAGCAGCAGAGGTTGCTTGGCCTACTCCATCATCATAGATATCTACTTCATAGTTTTTTTGACTAAGATAAAATGCAGCAGTAGCTCCTACAATACCGCCACCGATTACTGCGATCCGTTTTATTTGTGTCATCAAGTATCATCCTCTTCATTTGCAACTATCTGTATTGCATTCGTACGAATTAAAGTACTAATAGTGCATAAAATAGTGTGTTCCATAAAACCGACATTCTTATTATCATGAAAAAGAATCACAACATCTTTCATTATAAAACAAATGCAGTTTTTAATAAATGGGCATCACATCTAAACGTAAGAGAGTGTTTTTTGCTTAAGAGCATGTAGCATTCAATCATCTTTATTAATGTATTTCAGTCAATGCTCCAGCAGCTGTATCATTTGAAGGAACATTTCCTTCAGCTAATTTTCTTAAATCAAGAATGTCATCGATTTTTTCTTTAGTCAGCCAGTTCCTTTTAAGTAAAATTTGTCGAATTGAAAGCCCGGTTTTCAAAGCTTCTTTTGCTACTTCGCTTGCTTTTTTATAACCGATAAAAGGACAAAGAGCAGTAACGATCCCAACACTTTTCTCAACTTGATCTCGGCAATGTTTCTCATTAACAGTGATTCCGACAATGCAGTTGTCTGCTAAGGTCATTACGGCATTTGTAAGCAGTTCAATAGAGCTGAAAAGATTACGAAAAATAATTGGTTCAAAAGGATTCAATTCAAGTTGTCCCGATTCTGCGGCCATTGTAATGGTAACATCATTACCGACAATTTGAAAAGCAACCTGAGAAACAACTTCTGGAATGACGGGATTGACTTTTCCAGGCATAATGGAAGAACCATTTTGCTTAGCGGGTAAATTAATTTCACCAAAACCAGTTTTTGGACCGCTGGACAATAAGCGAAGATCGTTGCTCATTTTTGAGAGAGAGATAGCAGCTGTTTTTATAACTCCTGAAACCCGAACAAAGCTATCAACATTTTGAGTGGTGTCATACAGATTATCAGCTTGTTTTAAGGGCAACTGCAGTTCACGGGCAAGATTTTCGGCAATAGTTGAGGAATACTCAACAGAAGCATTGATTCCATTTCCAATAGCGGTAGCACCAATATTAAGAGTGTACATTTCATCTGTTATGGCGATTAAATGCTTGATATCACGGTGAACAACAGATTGATAGGCTTTGAAAGAATGTCCTAAAGTTGTTGGAACTGCATCTTGTAATTGCGTTCTGCCCATCTTGATCACGTCTGAAAATTCTATTGCTTTTTGTTCCAGTAAGTTCTCTAAGTAAGAAAGATTTGAAATAAGCTGTGGCATGAGTTCCAAGACTGTTAGTTTTCCAGCGCTCGGAAAAACATCATTTGTCGATTGAGAACAGTTAACGTGATCATTTGGGTGTACCAGATCATACTTTTCTTTTGTTCCACCCAGAATTTCACTAGCTCTGTGTGCAATGACCTCATTCATGTTCATATTTGCAGAAGTACCAGCGCCTCCTTGGATGGTATCCACGATAAATTCTGTTTGAAATTCTCCTGCAATAATTTCGTTACATGCCTCGCAGATTGCATTTGTAACCGTACCAGATAAATTGTTTGCTTGGTAATTGGTAATAGCTGCTATTTTTTTTATAATGGCTAAGTTTTTTATAAAAACAGGATGCAGTTTTTCTCCCGATATCGAAAAATTATTTTTTGCCCGCAGAGATTGTATGCCATAGTAAGCTTCACCTGGAATGGGTAAGCTGCCAATTGAATCAAATTCTATTCGTGTATGCATAATCATCCTAATCCTCCAATTCAATGTAAAAAGCTGTTGTTGAAATATAAATAAGAAGATACCATGATTGGAACACAGAGTAAATAGATGGAAAAAAGAAAAAACAATTGATTGGTATAGTCGTGTTTCAACTTATAAAACACTAGTTTTCCCTTTATAAACTTCATTTTGTTAAGCTGGAATAAAATGAATTCTTGAAATGTCTACTTCTAAATGTATAATCTTAATAGAAAGAGAATCTGTGAAAAGGATGGGATAAAATGGACAACATTGATAGACATATTATTCAATTATTAGAAGGTAACGCACGAGCGTCATTGAAAGAAATTGCAGCTGAAACATTTTTATCTTCACCTGCTGTGTCTGCACGGATTTCACGTTTAGAGAGAGAAGAAATTATTACAGGCTATACCGCTCAAGTAAATTTACACAAATTAGGTTACCATATCACTGCATTTATAAATCTTGAACTGAGCCCTAAACAAAAGCCGACATTTTATCCATTTGTCAAAAAATGTCCAAATATATTAGAATGTAATTGTGTAACCGGAGAATATTCGATGCTTTTAAAGGTGGCTTTCCCAAGTACAGTTGAGCTGGACGGATTTATCGGAGAACTGCAGCAATTTGGTAAAACATATACGCAAATTGTTTTTTCGACTAGTGTCGAACCTAGAGGGATTCAATTAGGAGAACAGGGAGAATAAAATCAAGTGAAAGTGTTAGTTAAAACTTATTCCCATTTGTGTTAGCCATTTTCAGCAAAGTGGGAATGAGTTTTCTTTGAAGGGTCTACTTTTTCTAACCCTTCTGATTGTCTGGAGGAGTGACTCTTCCATGTAATGACCTTTCACGAAAAAGTGGAGCGAGAAATTAGTGTCACTCATCTATGGAATGGCTCTCCACGTAAGAGTAGCATCTAAAAATGATAGTCACTTTTATGTCAAAGTTAGTTTCACGAAAAAGTGACTACAAAAAAAGACTTCACTTTTCCGTAGAAAAGTGAAAGTCTTTTTTAATCAGAAGTTAAGGTGTATCCCAAATTTTTATCCTGTAGTTTATTAATAAAAGATAGGTTTAACGAATTTGACCTTCACCGAAAATGATGTATTTAGATGAAGTTAATTCAGTAAGTCCCATTGGACCTCGAGCATGTAATTTTTGAGTGCTTATACCGATCTCTGCACCGAATCCAAATTCAAATCCATCTGTAAAACGTGTAGAGGCGTTAATGTAAACAGCAGCAGAGTCTACCTCACGATGGAACTGCATACCTGCAGCGTAATTATCTGTCACAATAACTTCAGAATGGCCAGTACTATACCGATCAATGTGTTCAATTGCTTCGTCTAAAGAAGATACTACTTTGACAGCTAAAATAAAATCTAAGAATTCTGTTTCCCAATCTTCTTGAGTAGCAGGAATCGCATGTTGCAGATAAGAGAGAGCTTTTTCATCTGCTCTTAATTCAACATGCCAAGGTGCCAATGCTTTTTCAATCACAGGTAAGAAAGTTTCTGCTACATCTTCATGAATCAACAATGTTTCAGCAGCATTGCATACAGAAGGTCTAGAACATTTTGCATTTACGATAATATCGGTTGCCATAGTTAATTGAGCATCTTTATCGATATAGACATGGCAGTTACCGGTTCCTGTTTCAATGACAGGAACGGTTGCTGTTTCTAATACTGTTTGAATCAATTTTGCACCACCACGTGGGATCAAAACATCCAAGTAACGATTTAATCGCATCATTTCTTTAGAGCTTTCACGAGTGGTATCTTCAACCAATTGAATCGTTGTTGGAGGAAATACAGTTGGTTGAAGCGCATCTTGTAAGATGTGAACTAAAGCTTTATTTGAATAGATAGCTTCTTTACCACCGCGTAAAATGACCGCATTTCCAGCTTTGAAACACAGAGATCCGGCATCCGTGGTTACGTTTGGTCGAGACTCATAGATGATCCCAATCACACCTAAAGGAACACGTTGTTTGCCAATCGTTAAACCAGCTTCATTTTGCCACATTCCATCAACTTGTCCGATGGGATCTGGCAATTCTGCTATCTCAAGGATTCCATCGGCCATAGCTTTAATGCGTTCTTCAGTTAAGACTAAACGATCAATCATGTTTTCTGATATCCCATTTTCTTTAGCAGCAATTAAATCTAATTTATTTGCTGTAAGAATGGTTTCAGTGTGATCAACTAAAGCTTGGCTCATTAGTTTTAAAGCATCATTTTTTTCTGATGATGTAGCTCTTGCAAGCGAGCGTGCCGCTTTCTTCGCTTTTTCACCTAGTTGGATCAAAGTTTCCATAAAAACTCTCCTTTTAATTTAGTCAGCAGAAAATAATGTTCCTATTTCTTTGCCTTCAATAATATCAAAAATAATCGTGGGGTCTTCACCGTTAGCCAATACCATTTGACTGGAATTTTTTAAAATATGATTAGCAGCGATCAACTTGGTAGACATTCCGCCAGTTCCGTAGCTTGATCCTTTTCCACCAGCAAGAGTGTATAGCTCATCGGTGATGGCATGAACTTCATGAAATAAAACCGCATCAGGTTCATCATTTGGATTCTTATTATAAAAGCCATTAATATCAGATAACATGATCAATAAATCAGCAGCAGTAATCTCTGCAACAATAGCCGATAAGCGATCATTATCACCAAATTTAGTCAGATGATCTAATTCTTCCACGGCAACAGTGTCATTTTCATTTACGATAGGAATAATGCCTTTAATCAGAAGCTGTTCAAATGTGTTAATCGCATTTAGTCGACTAGTTGGAAACTCGATTATATCTCGTGTCATTAAGACTTGTCCGACGATTTGTCCGTAGCTGTGAAAGAATTTACTGTACAAATTCATTAATTCCGTTTGTCCTACGGAAGCTACAGCTTGCTGTTCAGGAATCGTTTTTGGTCGTTCAGTCAGTTGCAGGTGAGAAATACCAACTCCAACAGCTCCAGAAGATACTAAAATAACTTCTTTTCCTTGGTTTTTTAAATCGGATAAAACAAAAGCTAATTTTTCTAAGCGTTGTAGATTGATGGTGCCATTAGGATACATAATTGTACTGGTTCCAACTTTTACAACGATACGTTTACAAGAAGATAATAATTGTCGAGAAGTAGTCGTCATTTTTTTTTCATCCATTCTATTCTTAATGACCCCTAAAAACTTTGGTTTGATTTAATAGGTCTATTTATAAAATCATTAGCCATTCTATTCCCTTTATTTTACCAGTTTCTGGGATGAAAAACTAATTTTTCTTATTTCTATATCTTCCGATGTAGAAAGAGAAGTCTTCATTTGAGCGTTCTCAATGTATGCAGGAATTTGATAATTTGATGAGATTTGTACTTAAAGGGCACTATATGAACCAAAAATGCCAACTAAAACAAAGTATATGGTACTTAAAGCACTATACGAACCATAATGGTCAACTAAGACGAAGGTTATGGTCCGCAAGAGCATTATACGTATTAAAAGCGGAAAAAAACACCAAGCAGAAAGGCTAATACTAGTCTTTCGCTTGGCGTTTTTTATTTTAATGTCTTCTGTATGAGTTTAGGGACATCAAAATCATTCATTTGCAATAGCTTTAAAAAGGTTTGTTCATCTTATTCATAATAAATTTTTGAAGTTCGCCTACTACAATAATAGCCAACGATAATCCAATAGCAATCATCCAGTGAGTCGTACTTAAAGCAACTAATTCAAAAATACCAGCTAGGAATGGAACTGTAGCTACTAATGTAATCAGTGCAATAGAAAGTAGTGCTAACCAGAATAAACTAGAGTTGGACGTAAGACCAACTTTAAAAATCGACTCTTTACTGCGTGCATTGAAAATATGCAAGACAGAAGACCAACCAAGAATTAAGAAAGCCATTGTTTGACCAACTGCATGACTTGCGGTAATGGAAGAATCAACATCAATAAATGAACCAACATAAAATCCGATGAGTGTCGTAACTGTGAAAGTGAGAGCTGCGATAGCAATGTTACGATATCCGCCTTTAGCGAAGATGCTTTCACCTTTAGCAGTTGGTTCATTAGACATAATAGTTGGATCAGCTTTTTCTCTGCTTAATGCAAAACCAGGAATTCCATCCGCTACTACATTAACAAATAGTAATTGAATCGCAATAACAGGTAATCCCCATCCCATAATGACAGCAATTAACATAATGAAAATTTCTGAAATATTACATGATAATAAGAAGTATACGGTTTTTTTGATGTTTTCATAAACACGTCTGCCTTCTTCAACAGCATGAACAATGGTATCAAATTTGTCATCGGTTAAAATCATGTCAGAAGCACTTTTAGCTACTTCAGTACCAGTAATTCCCATGGCAGTACCAACATCAGCCGCTTTTAAGGCAGGTGCATCATTGACACCGTCTCCGGTCATGGCGACAACATCCCCATGTGATTGCCATGCTTTAACGATTCGAATTTTATCTTCGGGAGAAACACGTGCATAAACGGAATAATCACGAATCGTTTCTTTTAGTTTTTTGTCTGAAAGGTTGCCTAATTCAGCACCTGTGATAGCTTTGTCGCCTTCTTCGAAAATACCGATTTGTTTAGCAATAGCAGAAGCAGTAGCAGCGTGATCTCCTGTGATCATAATCGTCTTGATACCAGCTGATTTGGCTTCTTTAACAGCTTGAATACTTTCTTCTCTTGGTGGATCGATCATTCCTACGATCCCAGCGAACGTAATGCCGCTTTCTAACTCTTCAGGGGATAGATCCTCTGGAAGTTGATCGTATTTTTTATATCCAACAGCTATAACACGTAAAGCATCATTCGCAAATGAATCATGGATAGCTTTCGCTTTTTGACCAACTTCATCTGTAATTGAAGAAAATTCAACTGGCAAACGGTCAAAAGCACCCTTAGTGATTGAAATGTACCCATCTTCTAATTCGTGAACAGTAGTCATCAATTTACGACCAGAGTCAAAAGGAATCTCGTGTACACGTGGATAAGTTTCATCTAGCTCGTTCTTTGGCAATCCTTTTTTCTGTAACAAGCGAATAATGGCTGTTTCAGTAGGGTCACCGCTGATAACTTCTTCGCCATCACGATCTTCAATTGTAGCATTTGAAGCTAGGCTCATCATTTTGAGTACCCATTTTTCATCTTCGCCAAATTCATTTTTAACTTCAATGGGTTTATGTGGAAAAGCCCATAATTTTTGTATCGTCATTTGGTTTTGAGTTAATGTGCCGGTTTTATCTGAAGCGATAACAGAAGCACTGCCTAGTGTTTCGACGGAAGGGATAGTTCGAATAATGGCGTTACGGTCAACCATGTTTTGAACACCGTAAGCTAGTGAGATCGTAACAATAACGGGTAAAGTTTCAGGAACTGCAGCAACAGCAAGAGATACAGCAGTCATTAGACTTGTAATAAAAGCTTCACCTTGAAAGAAACTTAAGGTGAAAATAATAATACCTGCCACTAGAGCTAACACACTTACTTGTTTTCCTAAACGATCCATTCTTGATTGTAAGGGTGTTTTACCTTGTTTAGTACTATTTAATAAGTTAGCAACAGAACCCATTTCGGTATCCATACCTGTAGTGACGACAATTGCTTTTGCTCGTCCATTAGTAACCAAAGTTCCCGAAAAAACAGTATTAAATACATCTCCAACTGGGCTGTCTTCTTCAACTTCTGCATTTTCGTCTTTTTCAACGGGCACACTTTCTCCAGTCAAAGCCGATTCTTCTACTTGTAAATCACTACTAGAAATTAAACGAGCATCTGCAGGAATTTGATCTCCGGCTTCTAATAATAAAATATCTCCAGGGACCAAATCAGCTGCTTCAATAACCTCTTCTTGGTCATTTCGTATCACTCGTGCTTGTGGAGCAGATAAACTTTGTAGCGAAGCTAAAGCTTTTTCGGCTTTGCCTTCTTGTCGGATAGCAATGATGACGTTGATTAAAATAATAGAGAAAATTACGATAGGTTCTGAGAAATCGTCGGGGTGTTCAGTGATGGCAATATAAGTTGAGATAATTCCAGCTAGGATCAAGATAATAACTGTAACATCTTTTAATTGATCAATAACTTTTGAAAATAAAGAAATACTTTCTTCTTCATCAAATTGGTTGGCACCAAATTGTTTTTTATGCTGTTCTACTTCTTTTGAGGTTAACCCTTTTTCTGAGTTACTATTGAACTGGTTTACAATAGATTCTATTTTTTTTGTTCTGAATTCCATAACATTCCTCCTGATAAGTATTTTTTTTATAGGGTCTTTTCAAAGCAAGCAACCACTTGTTTGCTGCTTAAGTATATCAAAAATTTTTAGTTTTTGTCAAGTTGTAAGCTTGATAAAAGACAGCAGTGGCGTGAGAAAAGACAAAATTAAGTAAAATAAAAGAAAAATTTAAATAAATAATAAAAAAACCACCCATTAGAAAAATGGGTGGTAAAGGAGTCATTACCTTTGCTTTGAGGAGAAAAGGTAATATGAAAATATAAAAAGTTGGTTGTTATTGGTATAGATAAACTATAACGTTAATCTATGAAGAAAATGTGATGATAGTTTTATGATTTTCTTAAAAAGTGTATTTTTAAAGAAGGCTATTTTGATGTTTCTAAAATAAAAAAAGCTATCTCAATTAAGAGATAGCTAGGGGGTAAGACTCTTTTCAATAGGGGGAGAAAAGAGAGTGAAAAATAAATTCAGTTTTAAATAAACAACTTTTATAGTTTACCACAGTCAACTAATTGTCATATGACAAAAAAGTAAAAGTTTTAGTTGAATTAAATTAGAAACTACTTATTTAAACATTACTTATCTAAAGCGGCTACGATTGCTTTATTGAAAGCTGGAAGATCATCAGGTGTACGGCTGGAGATAATACCACTTTCGTCTTCCACAACTTCACTATCTTCAAATAACGCACCTGCATTTTTCAAATCAACTCCGACTTGTTTGACAGCAGTCATTTTTTTACCCTTGACTACTTCAGCATTAATTAAAAGCTGAGGCCCATGGCAAATCGAAAAAATAGGTTTTTTTGCATCAGCAAAGGCCTTAGTGAAAGCTAAAAAGCGATCATCTGATCTTAATTGATCGGGTGAAAAACCACCAGGAATTAAAAGTGCGTCAAAATCTTCCGGTGAAACTTCATCAATGCCTTTATCAATAGTAATGGTAGCTTCTCCTTTTTTTCCTTTAACGGTATTGCCTGCTTTTTTCTCAATCGTAATAACTTGGTGTCCTGCATTTGTTAAAGCTTCTTTTGGCGATGTGAATTCAACATCTTCAAATAAATTGGTCACTACTGTTGCAATTTTCTTTCCCATGTATAATCCCTCTTTCCTTATAGTTTAACTACAATTAGTGTAACGCAGACCAAAAAGGTCTTCAAGTGAAAGGGCTTCTAAGGCGAGAATGCTTGGAAGTTTAGACTTATCTTTTTTTTCAAGTAAGTGTTATCATTGAATAAAGTTAGGAATGGAGTTGATCATATATGAACATTGCTTTTATTGCACATGATAAGAAAAAAGATGAAATGGTAAAACTAACTACAGCATATAAAGAAATTATCAAAGATCATCAAATATTTGCTACAGGAACGACTGGACAACGAATCATTGATGCAACTGGTTTAGAAGTACATCGCTTTAAATCTGGCCCACTTGGAGGCGATCAACAAATAGGGGCGTATGTATCTGACAACAAAATTGATTTAGTTATTTTTCTGAGAGATCCTTTAACAGCACAGCCTCACGAACCCGATATATCAGCATTGTTAAGACTATGTGATGTTTATGAAATACCCTTGGCAACAAACCTTGGAACGAGTGAAGTGTTACTAAGAGGTTTAGGAAATGGTTTTATTGAATGGCGTAAAACACAACGTGAAGCCCAATTAAAAGAATTTGAATAAAAAAAGATGGAGTTGGGACAAAAGTCTCAACTCCATTTATGTTTATAATCCACATTTAAGTTGGGCATTACAATTGGTACACGTATTGCAGCCACCTAAATCTTCAACCGTTCCTTGTCGACAGATAGGACAAGTATCGCCAACCTCATTGCCATAGTTATTCGCTTCTTTAACAGTACCTGTTTGAAGTGGTTGATGCTCTGAAGACGGTGCTTCTTTTGTTATTTCTTCATCCCAAATCGTTTCTTCAGCTTTTAATGTCAGTACTTGTGTATCACGGCTTCCATCTACATAAACCGTACCGCCTTTTGCCCCACCTCTATAAAGACGCTCATAAATTTTTTGAACTTGTTCAACCGTATAACCTTTAGGAGCATTGACTGTTTTAGAAATAGAACTGTCGACCCAGCGTTGAATGGTACATTGAACATCAACATGAGCTTCAGGTTTTAAACTCATGGCAGATACAAATTGTTTTGGCAATCTTTCAGGATCGGCTTCTGGATGTTGATCAAGGTATTCTTGGACGATATCAGCTTTTACTTCGATAAACTTGCCTAAACGTCCGCTTCTGAAATAACTAAATGAGAAGTAAGGTTCAAGTCCTGTTGAAACGCCCACCATTGTTCCTGTTGACCCAGTTGGAGCAACAGTTAATAAATGTGAATTGCGTATCCCATATTTCAATACGCCTTCGTGAATGTGTTCTGGCATTTGCTTCATATACCCCGATTGAAGGAACTGTTCTCTTAGTTTAGCTGTCTCTGCTTCAGTTTTCCCAATTAAGAAAGGGAAACTGCCTCGTTCTTTTGCTAATTCAATAGAAGCTTCATACGCTGAAACTGCAATTGTTTCGAAGACTTTATCTACTAATTGATTGCCTTCTTGAGAGCCGTATTCTTTACCACAGTAAATGAGTAAGTCGGCGAGACCCATAATGCCTAAACCAACACGGCGTTCTCCTAAAGCTTGTTTTTCGTTTTCTGCTAAGAAGTAAGGTGTGGCATCAATCACGTTATCTTGCATACGTACACCAACTTGCACAGTTTTCTTTAATTTATCAAAATTGACTGTTCCAGATTCTTTATCGGCCATTTCGGCTAAGTTAACGGCTGCTAGATTACAAACAGAATAAGGAGCGAGAGGCTGTTCGCCGCAAGGGTTAGTTGCAACGACTTTTTGCCCATAGGCAGCAGCATTCGTCATCTTATTTGCATTATCAATAAAGAAAATACCCGGCTCAGCAGAGTAGGTAGCACAAATAGTGATGAGTTTCCATAATTCGCGAGCCTTTATTGTTCGGTAAGTATGAATGCCATGTCCTGAAGCTTCCCATTCACGGACGTCTCCAATTTCTGACCAATTAGTGTTGTATTCTTCCATTTCCTCTGGGCTGTATGTTTCTACGGCAGGAAAGCGAAGAGTATAATCAGTGTCCTTTTCAACAGCTTCCATGAAATCAGTCGTCAAACAAACTGAAATATTTGCTCCTGATAAAAAGTCAGGGTCATGAACACTATAGGAGCCGCCTATTTTTAATTTAGCAGCTGCTTCTTTCATTGTCGCTGCATCAAATCCACCACGCCCGGGCATATTTTTATAATTTAAAATAGTTTGATACATAGCAGTTTCGTGTTCTGAAAGAGGAGTGAATTTCAACTTTTCATTAGCTAGCTTCTTTATTTGAGCGTCTGTGGTATTTTCAATTAAATAACGTAAAATACGTGGGTTTTGCATTTTTGAAATAATAAATTCAAGAATATCTGGATGCCAATCTGTTAACATAATCATCTGTGCTCCACGACGGCTGCCACCCTGTTCAACCAAGTGAGTTAATTTCGCAATATCGTCTAGCCAAGAAACAGCTCCTGATGATTTTCCATTAACCCCACGCGCTAAAGTATGACGCGGACGAAGAGTAGAACCATTAGTACCAACACCGCCGCCACGACTCATGATTTCCATCACTTGTTTTCGATGATCCGAAATACCTTCACGAGAGTCAGGGACAAAAGGCATAACGTAACAATTAAAATAAGTGACATCCGTTTTCGAACCTGCACCATACAAAACGCGTCCTGCAGGGATAAAATTCAAGTTTTTTAATTCTTCATAAAAGGCATTATAAGCAGCTTTTCTTTTTTCAGGAGTCGATTCTATAGCGGATAAGCCAGTCGCATTTCGTTTAGCAATTTGTTCATAAAAAATTTCAAGCGGTTTTTCAATCACATCTAAGCTGCAAGTAATGATTCCAGTTTTTTGCTCATACTCATCTTCAATGGATCCTCGGAATTCCTCATCAATCAAAATTGAAGCAGTATGTTGAGAATGGTTGATCTGTGTAACAAATCCAGTTCCTCTTGTAGGGTATTGCGGGTCTGGCTTAACCGTTAAAACAACTAAATCTCCTATAGAAAGAGTAGATTTAGAGAGGTCTTTAAAGGAATACCGATCTAACATAACTAAGCGAGAAACCCCTTTATAGGTTAAGTTCATATCATCAGTTATCGGATAGACTTGAGGAAAAGCTTGAATGTCTTCATTTAACTTGTTAACATCTATTGTTGCTTTTGCGTAGATATTTGCAATCATGGGTACCACTCCTTAATAAAATATGTATGTAAATCAATAGATAACAGTAAAAAAGGGTAGTAAGTGTAACATCCTTTTTTTCTATATGTTGTTACCTGAAATATATTTTACACTACATGTTGTGTTTTTTCATTAACTAAAAATTTTGTGAGAAATAGAAGACAAAAAAAAGAAGCGAAAAACAACTCGCTTCAATCTTTTTCAGAAAATAAGTTCTGAATTTTTTTTATTTACCGTTCATTTAAAAAATCTAGAGCATATCTGACATGTAATTCTGTGGCTATAGCTAATCCGCTTTCGTCAATATCAAAATTTTCATGATGATGCCCGTACCAAGTTTCTGGGTTAGCTGGGTTCTTAGTTCCAACACGAGCATAAACACCTTGCGCAACAGCTAAGAAGTCAGCAAAGTCATCTGCTCCTAAACTTTTGGGATTATCTTGAATAATATTATCTGCTCCTACAATGTCTGTACCAACACGAGCAGCACGACTTGCAGCGGTTTGATTATTGATAAGAGGAGCTGCTGCATCATAATTCTCAAATTCAATTGATGTGCGATGAGCTTTGGCGACATCTCGTGCAACACGTTCAACAGCTGCTAATACAAATTGGCGTGTTTCGTGGCTAAATGTACGAACCGTACCTTCAAGGGAAGCTTCATTTGCAATAATGTTATAACGAGTTCCGGCGTTTAAGACTCCTACAGCAACAACTACATTATCTAAAGGGCTGACTTCTCGAGCCACAATACTTTGCAATTCGATCGTTATGGCAGCAGCTGTTAAAAGAGCATCTCTTCCTAAATCTGGTCTAGCCGCATGACCGCTTTCGCCTTTGACCCTAATCTTAAAAATATCACAAGAAGCATTTGTTGGACCAGCAGTAGCAACGATTTTTCCAGTCTCGATAGAGGAGTCGACGTGTATACCAAAAACTTGATCGACATCGTTAACAAATCCACCCGCTACAAATTGTCGTGCTCCAGCTCCGATTTCTTCAGCTTGTTGAAAAGCTAATTTAATGGTCCCTGAAAAGTCAGCTTCATGGTTTTTTAAAATTTTTGCAGCCCCTAATAAAGCTGATGTGTGAGCATCATGGCCACATGCATGATGTAATCCTTTTTTAGTTGATTTATAAGGTTTGTCTTTAGCATCCTCTAATTCAAGAGCATCAATATCTGCCCGTAAGAGAATCGTTTTTCCTAGTCCTTTTTTACCAACAATCGTCCCGATAGCTCCAGTTTCACCAACAGATTCGTAAGGGATAGATAGTTTGTCTAATTCATTTTTGATAAATTTGATTGTTTCGTATTCTTTTAGACTTGGCTCAGGATGTTGATGAAGGTAACGGCGTAATGCGATGACCTCTTGAGCTCCTTGTTGAACTTCTTCTTGTAACGTAACTTTTGTAAGTGCTGTTGACATAATAAATCATCCTTTCTGAATGGGGTTAGTTTTAATGTGTGCCGTAAAGGAAACTAGTTACTTGCGTTCCTTTACCACACTGGAATAGAAGAGCCTTTTGATGTTTCTTCGATGACTTCTTTAGTATCTTCTGCTTGGTAAGCTTCTATAATCTTTTTGAAAACTTCATTATCTTTATCTTCTTCTCTTGAAACAATCGCATTGTAGTATGGATCAGAGGAATCAGTAACTGGTTCTAAGAACACAGCATCTTCAGTAGGAATGAATCCGGCGTCTACAGCCATTCCGCTATTAATGACGGAAGCTGTTACATCTTCTAAAGCGCGTGCTGTTTGAGAAGAATCTAGTGTTTCAAATGTTAAATTCAAAGGATTAGAGGTAATATCTTCAACTACAGGAACTTGGCCTTTTGAAGGATCAACTTCAATCAAACCAGCTGTTTGAAGTAAGAGTAAAGCTCGTCCTTCATTTGAAACATCGTTTGGAATGGCAATCACATCATTCTCTTTTATCTCAGAGACATCTTGAATCTTTGATGAATAAATACCAAGTGGCGCAATAACCGTATCGGCAATGGCCACTAAGTTTTCACCATGATCTTCATTAAAAGCTTCCATGAAAATTTTCGTTTGAAAAGAATTCAACTCTAATTCGCCTTCAGCAAGAGCTACGTTTGGTGTAGCATAGTCTGTAAATTTGACTAGCTCAATTTCAATATCTTCTGCGGCTAATTTTTCTTTAACAAACTCCCAAACTTCATTCACTTCTCCAACAACACCAATTTTAATGGGCTCAGATTCTTCAACCTCTGAAGTAGTGTTCGTTCCACAAGCGGTTGTTACAAGAAGCCCTAATGCTAAAGTTAATCCTAAAAAACCTTTTTTTATTCTGTTCATCTTTTTTCCTCCAATGTCATCTAGTGACTCGTTTTTTTGATTAAAGCATTTCCAATAAATTGACTAATGAATACAATAATTAAGATAATAGCAGTGGCGACTAACGTTACATCTCCTTGGAAACGATTGTAGCCTCTGGCAATGGCTAAGTTACCTAATCCTCCGCCACCGATTGCTCCTGCCATAGCAGTTAAACCAATCAAATTAATAATGGTAACAGAAGAGACACGAATGATAGCTGTCAGTCCTTCTTTTAAATAAACACGAAAAATGATTTCTAAAGGACTGGATCCCATTGATTCGGCAGCTTCTATAACGCCAGAATCAACTTCTAAAAGAGCATTTTGAATTTGTCTAGCAAAGAATGGCACGGTTCCGATAACTAAAGGGACGATAGCAGCTGTTGTACCGATAGATGTATGAGCGATCAAGCGAGTTAAGGGAACAACCAATGCCATCATGATGATAAAAGGCAAAGAACGAAAGAGATTGACGATTTGATCAAGTAGGTTGTAGAGGCGTGGTCGTTCTAAAATCCCACCTCTGTCGGTTACAACAAGTATGACTCCTAAAATCAAGCCAAGAATACCAGCAATCAGCCCTGTAATAATGACCATGTAGAGTGTTTGTAAGGTGCTTTCAATAATTTCATCTCTTAATGGGATAACATTTTCGAAATACGTTGTAAGAAATTCAGACATTTTTATTCACTCCTTTAGATAATATTAGTTTTTTTCTTTAATGGGATAATCTGGTGGTGATGGTGAATCAAGGTTACTTTTACATTTTTTGATTTTAAATAAGCAATAGCTTTATCTCTGCGGCTAGGTTCTCCACTTAAGACAACAATTAGATTTCCAACAGGCGTTTCTTGTAAGATTTCCACATTTCCAAATAAGATATTAGTTGTAACGCCAAACCGAGTTGTTAGTGTAGCAATTAATGGATCACTTGTACTTTCACCAACATAAGAAATATTTGCTAAGACATCATTAGGCTGTAAATCTAGTAGTGTAGGGTGCTTTAAAATATTTTCTAATGCCTGTTCAACATGGGTTGCGGTATTAATAAATTCTTTTGTGATTTTTTCTTTAGGTTCTGTAAAGATGGAAACTAAATCGCCTTCTTCAACGACATGACCATTTTCCATTACAGCCACTTTGTTGCAAATTTCTTTTACGACTTGCATCTCATGGGTGATAATGACGATCGTCAATGCTAATTTTTGGTTCAATTCTTTCAATAATTCCAGAATGGAAAGAGTTGTTTTCGGATCTAAGGCACTTGTGGCTTCATCACATAATAAGACTTCAGGGTCGTTGGCTAACGAACGAGCAATAGCTACACGTTGTTTTTGTCCACCTGATAATTGAGAAGGGTAAGCAACGCTTTTATCGGTTAAACCTACTAAATCTAATAAATCGGCTACTTTCTCTTTTATTTCTGTTTTAGTCAATCCCGATTTTCTTAAAGGATAAGCTACGTTTTCAGCAATTGTGCGAGACCCCATTAAGTTGAAATGCTGAAAAATCATCCCGATTTTCTTACGAGCGGCTCGCAGTTGTTTTGGTTTTAAACTCAGCAGATCCTGATTGGAGACAATAACTGATCCTGCTGTTGGTCGTTGTAGCAGGTTGATCGTGCGAACTAAGGTGCTTTTTCCAGCTCCGCTGTAGCCGACGATTCCAAAAACATCTCCTTTTTTAACGGTCAACTGAACATTTTCTACCGCTTTTATTGTCGTTTCTTTCCCTGCAAATGTGACACTTACATTATTTAATGTAATCATGTGAATTCCTCCTTAAAATAGAAAAAAGCGCTCGTCCATTAACCTACTGCTGTAGATTAAAGGACGAACGCTTTACCGTCGTGTTACCACCTTTATTTGAGTTGATCTCGCAAACAACTCCTTATCAAGTACGAGAAGATTGCTTCTGATACTCTAGCACTGTAATGGGTGCGCCCATGATAGCCTAATGTTTAAAAACACTCGGTATCCCGCTCGGAGGCCATTTTCTCTTCATTCCTGCAAACCTGTTCTCAGCATTCAGGCTCTCTGTTGTTGCATTCTGTGAAAATACTTTTCTCTTCATTGCGTTTAATTATGTAGTTAATAAAATCAAAAAGTCCTTACAAAAAAGCAAATGAATTTGCTTTTTTGTAAGGACGAAAGTCAGTTGTCTGCTTCGTGTTACCACCTTAATTTATAAGTATATTGCTATACTTACCTTATCCAGTACGTCAGACAATAAGTTGTCTTTTTTATACTGTGACACTGTAACGGGTGCTCCCGTAGAAAGCTAACACTTTAATAAGTGATTCGCTAACTCCACTCAAAGACCATCTTCAGTTCAATTTGTCTAACCCATTTTCAGCAATTAACTGGGTTCTCTTTTATAGACGAATATAAACCTACTTTTCTTTTCATAGTGTTTTATCATTTTTTTATCATTAAACTTAACTTGTTCTTAATATACAGAACTTCAAAATAAATGTCAACATGTAATGTATAAAAAGTTTTTTTGTTTGCTACCGGAAACAGAAGGAATATGCTATAGTGAATTAGCCTAAGGAATGAACAATAAGTTAGGTAATAAATCAGAGTAGGAAATAAAGCGTTAAGTGTCGTTGGGATGGGATGTTGCCCGCGAACGAAAAATTGTTTAGACAATTTGCGGTTTTGTTTCTGCATTCGCTGCATAAGATGTTATGTGTGGAGCTCTTCAAAGGAGATCTTCAAAATGAGTAAGAATAAGTACGATGCACGAAGTGTTTCAAAAATTGGGTTATTAATGGCATTAGAGATCGTTCTAACTCAGTTTATTTCGATTGAAACACCAATTGTCCGGATTGGTTTCGGCTTTTTGCCCATTGCCATTATCGGTATGCTTTACGGCCCTTGGATAGCTGGGATGGCTTCAGCTATAACAGATTTAATAGGAACAATACTATTTGGCGGGGGAGTGTTTTTCCCGGGATTTACCTTGTCTGCATTTATCGGCGGAATAATTTATGGTCTGGTTCTTTACAAGAAGCCTAAATCATTAAAGAGAATCATTTTAGCCATAATTTTGGTTGCCATTTTTGTCAATTTAGGTCTCAATACGATCTGGTTAACGATTATGCTAGATAAAGCAATCTTTGTCATTTTCCCAACACGACTAGTGCAAAATCTTGTTTTAGCACCAATTAACATAGCATTGTTATACTTTGTTGTACAAAATAAAACATTGCGAAAAGCAATAGGGATCAACTAAGATTTAATAGAAAACAATAACAAAACATCCAATTTTAAGGCAGTTCAAATTTGAACTGTCTTTTTTAGTGAGCGCAACTTAATAAGTGAAATAAGAAAAAGTAACGGTACTGATTAAGTTTTTATTGATTCTTAAAAGTATAAAGATTAAAATAATGATAATAAAATGAGAAGGTGAAGGTGCGAAATGGGAACGGAAACTTTTGGTGTGAAAATAGATGACCAAGATTATCAGACACGTGTTGGAGTGCACATTGTAATTTTTGACCAAAATAGTAAAAAGATTTTGTTGGTTTCACCCCCTAATGGTTCATATTTATTACCGGGTGGCGAAATTGAGGAAAATGAAACCCATGAAGAAACGGCACAACGTGAAGCAATGGAAGAATTGGGATATGTAATAAAAGTTGGTCCTTTTATAGGAAAGGCTGAAGATTATTATTATTCTAAACATCGCCAACGGTACTATTATAATCCTGCTTATTTTTATGTGGCGCAGTCATGGAAAGCCAGATGCAAGCCATTAGAGGATTTCAATCAATTGGAATGGGCAACTATTCCTGAAGCTTTAGCTAAATTAAAAAGAGGCAGCCACAAATGGGCTGTCGAACAATATGAAAAAAAGTATATGATGACGAGTCAACCAATAGACTAATAACTCTGGTTTATTAGTCAACTAGCCCTTTATTCGGCACTTATTTCATCAATAAACGTAAAAGAAATCACTTTTCACATTTAATGTGTAGTTAGAAAAGGACAGAATACAAAAAAGAGGCCGGAACAAAAGTCCCAGCCTTGTTTAAAATAGTTTTATTTATCTGCTTCATAAGCAACAGTTGTTACTGTTACATCGATATTGCCGCTTGTAGCTTTTGAATAAGGACAAAAAGCATGAGCTTTTTCTGCTAATTCTTGTGTAGTTGCGTCATCTTGACCTTCAATTCCAACTTCTAGTTTAACAGCAAGTTTAAACCCATTATCAGTCGGGTCTGAATGCAATTCAACAGTTGCGGTAACTTGGCTTTTACCAGTTACTTTTTCTTCTTTCATCATATGTTCTAAAGCTGAATTGAAACAAGCGCTATAGCCTAGTGCGAATAATTGTTCTGGGTTACTTCCTTGTCCAGGGCCGCCCATATCTTTTGGAGTAGAAACCCGAACAGAAAACGAATTGTCTGGTAAATGGCTTTCTCCATTTCGTCCACCAGTATTAATTGCTGTAGTTTGATACATTAATTTTGAATCTGCCATATTTGTAATTCTCCTCTCTAATTATCGTACAAATCAAGTATACTAATATTAAGCCGATAATTCTAATTATCTGTTTGCAGCAAAGAGATAGGCGTTTAGAAGGAAAAAGAATAACGAGTTGAAAAATAAAAAAGGTATCGTTAGAATTGAAAGAAGAAACTACGAAAGGAGAGGGATTTATGCCATTTGTACATGTTGAATTAGTTGAAGGACGGACAGCAGAACAAAAAGCTGGTTTAGTCAAAGATATTACAGAAGCAGTAGTAAAAAATACTGGAGCAACCGAAGACCGAATTCATGTTATTATCGAAGACATGAAAAAAACCAACTACGCTGTTGGTGGAAAATTGTTAGGCTAAAAAGATAAACAAAAAATAAGCTGCGAGTTGTTATACTCGTAGCTTATTTTTTGAAAATTCTTTAGTTGAGATGGTTTTCCGCTATAGTCTGTTCAAAAGCAATAGCTTCAATTGCTGTAGCGACTCCATCATGTTCATTTGTATCTGTAATATAATTACTTACTTCTTTTACGCTGGCAATAGCATTTCCCATGGCTACGCCCATTCCAGCGTATTCAATCATGTCTATATCATTTTCATTGTCTCCAATAGCCATGATATTTTCACGAGGAATAGATAAAATTTGTGCTAGATCTTTTAGTGCTTGACCTTTACTGGCAGATTTGTTTAATACCTCTAGATAAAAAGGCTCACTTTTTAAAATAGTGTAGTCATCATAAAAATCTTTTGGAAACTTAGCGATAGCCGCATCTAGAATGTCAGGTTCATCAATCATCATCATCTTACTGATTTCAATAGTTGGATCCATTTCTTCTACTGAGCGGTAACGAATAGGCATATTGACTAAAAAGGATTCTCTTACACTATAAGGACTAATGTCTTTGTTAGCAGTGTAAATGTATTTTTCATCAATTGTATGACAATGGCTTCCGACTTGGCGACTCATATCTTCAATTTTCAGAAAATCTTCAAAGCTTAATGTGTGGTGGGCAATAGCTTTTCCGTTATGTGATTGCTGGACTAATGCACCATTATAAGTAATAACATAATCGCCTTCCTCTTCTAGATTTAAAGCTTTCAAGATTGAGTTTACTCCGGGCAATGGACGTCCGGTGCAAATGACAATTTTAATTCCTTTCGTTTTAGCAATTTCAATTGTTTCTTTAACTTTAGAACTTATTTTCTTTTCGGGTGTTAATAACGTGCCGTCTAAATCGATAGCGATTAATTCTATAGTCATTTAGGTAAATCCTCCACTAATTTATTTGGGTCAATAATAGCCCCGTTCTTAATATAACGATTAAATTCATAATATAAGTCTTCGAATAACGTGATTTCTTTAGAGGTTTTTAGCTTTAAAAATTCTTTTGGTACATAAAAGCGTTCATCGCCGCGAACTTTTCCGGTAATAGAAGAGACAATTTCACTTACTTTAGAAAGTTCAACAAGTGTACCATCTTGGCGCACCAATTCTATTTGTGTACGGTTGGTATTTTGATTTGGCCGGTAAAAGTCATAAGGCAAGTCATAGCTGTTGTTAATAGCTGTATAGTAATCTGTATCGTATCCTGCTTCACGAATAATAATTTTTAGATCTTCAACCAAGTACATATCCGTGTCGCTGGAAAATTTAACCGATTTGAAAGGATGTCGATCAAGAAAGCGAGTAGCTAAATCGCTTAAAATCGGGTCTTTTTCTTCTTTCCATAAGGTAAAGTAAGTGGCTAAAACGCCATCATCAAGTCTTAAATAGTCTTTAAGTGTAAAATTCTTTCCAAAAAAAGGAGCAAGTAAATTCAGCTGATCATTGAATTGGGTTTCTGAACTAATATACAGTTCTTTAGAACGTTTCAGTAAATGGTCTAAAATAACTTCCATTCCTCTTGAGACGGGATGGAAATAGACCTGCATATACATTTGATAACGGCTAACGATATAATCTTCAACAGCATGCATGCCAGATAATTGGAAATAGATTCCATCATTATAAGGACGCATCACTCTAAGTATGCGAGTTAAATCAAATGTACCATAATTTACACCTGTATGATAAGCATCACGTAATAGATAATCCATCCGATCTGCATCAATTTGACTAGAAATGAGTTGGACTACCTGTGGATTCGGGTACGTTTTTTGAATGACGCTCGCAACTTTTGCTGGAAAATCTTCACTAACCTTGACTAACACATTATAGACTTCCGTTTCTGGAGAGGTAATAATAGCCACAGTAATCTCTTCATGGTTGGTTTTGAAAATATGTTCGAATGTATGAGAATATGGGCCGTGTCCAATGTCATGTAAAAGAGCTGCACATAAGGCCACTAAACGTTCATTATCATCCCAACCACCATCTCCTTGTGTTTGAGTAGCGTAGTTTCGTTGGAATTTATCACAGATGCGACGTGTAATTTCATATACACCTAGTGAATGTGTGAATCTAGTATGCTCAGCTCCGTGAAAAGTCAATGACGAGGTACCCAACTGTTTGATACGGCGCAATCGTTGGAATTCACTAGAATTAATTAAATCTAAAATAATTTGGTGTTGGACATGAATGTAATCATGAACTGGATCACGAAAAACGTGTTCTATAGGCAGTAAAAAATTGGCATCATAATGGCTGCTCATTCGCTTAACTCCTTATCGATAGAATCTCCAAGCATTTGTTGATTGCGACGAATCATTTTTTCAAACCCTTCATTATAGTCACTTAAGATTTCTGAGGAGTATTCACCAGGCACAATCGTGCAATTGTTTTGATTAAGTGTAGATAAAATCAATTCTTTCATTTTGTCTACACTTAAAGAAATACCTAGCAATTCTTCTAGTGTAGACATTGCTTCAGGATTCACAGATGGAAAGTGCCACTTAACGGTTTCTCCTTTTAATCCTGCTTCATAAAAATCACGGATCATTTCAGCGCGTTTAAACTGGTTGCCTGTTACACTAATGTAAATCATAATAGCTACACCATTTTTTAAGCGTCTTTGTGAGATGCCGGCAAATTTTTTCCCGTCAATACTTAAATCAAAATCTCCGGGGCAATAAGAATCTTTGATCTCATAGGCTTTGCTTACCTTTCCGTATTGTTTAATGGAGTCGTTAATCAACTGGAACATATACTCATACCCAGTGTCTATAGACATTTTTTGTTCTAGACTTTCGGGTAATATAAGTGAAAAGTTTAACACTCCTTCATCTCCAACTACAGCTAATCCTCCCGAATTGCGTACAATGTAGGGTTGTCCGTAACTTTTAATGACCTCTAATGCATCTTTAAAATAAGGTAATTTTGTATCCATCATACCTAATATAACCAAATTTGAGGTCGGCCAAAAATGTAAAATATTTTTTTGATATTTTCCAACATATCGCAATAAACTATCTGTTAATGCAAAATGGGAGATGGTTTGGTTAGAAAAAGGCATGGTTGCAGCCTCGTAAAGTTTATAATAATGATTGGTTAAAAAGTCCTTTTTATCAGTAGTCGTCATTAGTTTTACATCCTTTAGTTAATTGTAAATAGCGATTCTTCCTTATTATAGCAAATTTTGGTGTAGGGTTCTCCTTAACTGGTTTAAAAAAGCATAATCTTTCTTTTATTTATGATAAGATAGAGGTGCAGTTTAGTGGAAATGACGAATTAAGGTCATTAAGCTATCGTTAAATTAGGACTAATGAGCAGAGGTGAAATAATTGGATTTATCAAAAGGAAGAACAGCTCAAATACATTTAGAGACGACGATCTCTCAAGGTAACGAAACTGAAAGGCATGTATTTGATGAAGCAGGTAAAGTCGTTCAAATGAATTCATCTTATTATATTCGGTTTCAAGAAACGTATGAATCGGTAGTCGTTCCTGTAACAGTCAAGATTGATCCTTCTGGAGTGGTTACACTTACACGTAAAGGTGATACAACTACGCGGATGAGATTTGATAAAGGGGAAAGGTTTGAAACCATTTATCGAACGCCACAAGGTGCAGTAAGTATTGAAACAATGACAAGTAATATGCAAATCAGTTACACGGATAACCCATTCTCTGGACGCATTGAGATTGATTATAATTTATTTTTAGGAAAAGAAAAATTAGGAGATTACAAATTACAATTGCTTTTTACTGTTTAAATATTGTATGATAAAGAATAGACTGTTGAAAGGACGTGGCTTTCGTGAAATTAACAGAATTTGACGGGCAAAACAAAAATGAATTATCAATGATTGAAGTAGCTCATGCCATCTTAGATCAAAAAGGAGAGATCCTTGATTTCTCAACTTTATTAAAAGAAGTACAAGATTTTCTAAACTTAAACTCAAAAGAACTCACAAATAAAACTTCTCAATTTTATACAGATTTAAATATTGATGGTAGTTTTATTTCCTTAGGAGAAAACCGTTGGGGTCTACGTTCGTGGTATCCAATCGATTTTATTGACGAAGAAGTTACTCAAGGAAATGAAGATGAAGCTCCACGCCGTAAAAAACGCAAAAAAGCGAGTGCTTTTGTCACTGGCGAAGACGACATTGATTACAATGATGACGATCCTGAAGACAATGACGAACCTGAAGAAGACGAAGAAGACGATACTACTTACGGTGGACGTGTGGATGTTGACGTGCATGGTGTAATGGTTGACGATGAAGACAAAGAAGACTTAGGTGAATACAAAGCTGATTTGTCTGAATTAGGTACAGATGACGAAGAAGATGAATTGCCTGATGGTGTCGAAGGTGATCTTACAATCATTGAAGATGAGGACGAGGACGATTCTGACGAAGAATATTAATAACATTTATGGTTATAGACTGTTTCTTAGATAATTTTTTGAAAGGAAACACTTGACGCTTCCTGGAGAAATGTGTATTATCTATATTGGGCTCCCTTGAAGTGATTTAAGGGACAGGAACTGAAAGTAATCAATATAAAGCTCCCTATTCTACTAGTGAATAGGGAGCTTTATTTTTTATTTATGCCAAAAAAGAAAAAGCGTTTAGTGTCAACTTTTCTTTTACCCTAATAAGTTTAAAAGGAGTCGGTAAAAATGACAAAATATATTTTTGTAACAGGTGGAGTAGTATCTTCCATTGGTAAAGGGATTGCAGCAGCTTCTTTAGGACGACTGTTGAAGAATAGAGGCTTGAAAGTGACGATTCAAAAATTTGATCCTTACATCAACGTTGATCCAGGAACTATGAGCCCTTACCAACATGGAGAAGTTTTCGTAACAGATGATGGAGCTGAAACCGACTTAGACTTGGGTCACTATGAACGCTTTATTGATATCAATTTAAATCAATTTTCAAATGTAACAACAGGAAAAATTTATTCCGAAGTGATACGTAAAGAACGCAAGGGAGAATATTTGGGAGCAACTGTACAAGTTATTCCGCATATCACCAATGAAATTAAAGAGAAAATTATGCGTGCAGGTCAAACAACGGATTCTGATATCGTTATAACTGAAGTGGGCGGTACAGTTGGAGATATCGAATCACTTCCCTTTTTAGAAGCCTTGCGTCAAATGAAAAGTGATGTTGGAGCAGATAATGTGATGTATATCCATACAACGTTGATTCCGTATCTTGGTGCGGCTGGAGAAATGAAAACAAAACCTACACAACATAGTGTGAAAGAGTTACGTGGGTTAGGTATTCAGCCGAATTTATTAGTTATTCGTACAGAAAAACCTGTACCACAAAGTTTGAAAGACAAATTAGCGTCATTTTGCGATGTAGAGCCTGAAGCAATTATTGAATCTCGTGATGTGGACACTCTTTACTCTATTCCTTTAAATCTCCAAAAACAAAATATGGATCAAATCGTCTGTGACCATCTTAAAATTGATGCGCCGCCTGCTGATATGTCTGAGTGGATCACATTAGAACAAAAAGTAATGCATTTATCTAAGAAAACAAAAATTGCATTAGTGGGTAAATATGTGGAGTTACCTGACGCCTATTTATCGGTTATTGAATCATTAAATCATGCAGGATATGCTGTTGATTCTGAAATCGAAGTGGACTGGGTGAATGCTGAAGAGGTAACGCCGGAAAACGTTGAAAGCAGATTGAAAGATGCAGATGGAATTTTAGTTCCAGGTGGATTTGGGGATCGTGGCTTAGAGGGTAAAATCCTAGCTATTCAATATGCACGTGAAAACAAAGTTCCATTCTTAGGGATCTGTTTAGGTATGCAATTAGTTTGTGTAGAGTTTGCGCGTAATGTTGCAGGTTTAGAAGGGGCTCACTCAGCAGAAACAGACCCTAATACACCGCATAATATTATTGACTTGATGTTGGATCAAAAAGATGTAGTGAACATGGGCGGAACGTTGCGTCTTGGATTATATCCATGTAAATTAAAACCAGGTTCTGTAACAGCTCAAGCATACGATAATGCTGAAGTAGTACAAGAACGTCACCGTCACCGTTATGAATTTAACAACAAATACCGTGATCTACTAGAAGAAAAAGGGTTGGTATTTTCAGGTGTTTCACCAGACAACCGTTTAGTTGAAATCGTTGAATTATCTGATCATCCATTTTATGTTGCTTGCCAATTTCATCCAGAATTCATCTCACGTCCAAATCGTCCACAAAAATTATTTGCAGGTTTTGTTAAAGCAGCATTGGATAATTAATTATGAAAAGGGTATGAAAACTAGATTAGGATTATAATAAATATGGATATTTTAATGTGTTTTTGATATAATAACAACGTTGACTAAGAGTATCTTAGTAAATAAAAAGATTTCCTTAAGGAGGAAAAAATATATGAGTCGTTTAGTTAGTATGACAGATATGTTAAACAAAGCATTAGAAGGTAAATACGCTGTAGGTCAATTCAACATCAACAACCTTGAATGGACACAATCTGTATTAGAAGCTGCTGAAGCAGAAAAATCACCAGTTATTTTAGGTGTTTCTGAAGGAGCAGGAAAATACATGGGTGGCGTTAAAGTTGTATCAGCAATGGTTGAAGCTTTAATGGAAACAATGAACATTACTGTACCAGTTGCATTACACTTAGACCATGGTTCTTCTTTTGAAAGCTGTAAAGCTGCAATTGATGCTGGTTTTTCTTCTGTAATGATCGACAACTCTGCATACGTAATTGATGAAAATATTGAAGCAACTAAAAAAGTTGTTGAATATGCTCATTCAAAAGGCGCATCAGTAGAAGCTGAAGTTGGAACTGTTGGTGGGACTGAAGATGGCGTTACTGGTGGAGTTCAATATGCAGATGCTCAAGAATGTCTACGTATGGTAACTGAAGCTAAAATTGATGCTTTAGCAGCTGCTTTAGGATCAGTACATGGTGATTATGAAGGCGAACCTGTTCTAGGTTTCGACGAAATGAAAATCATCTCTGACTTAACTAAAACTCCTTTAGTATTACATGGTGGATCTGGAATCCCAGAATTCCAAATTAAAAAAGCTATCGAAAATGGACATTCAAAAATCAATGTAAACACTGAATTGCAACAAGTTTGGACAAAAGCTGTACGTGAAAAATTAAACTCTGATGATAAAGTTTATGACCCACGTAAAGTTATTGCACCAGGTAAAGCTGCAATCATTGCTACAGTTACACAAACTATGCAAAGATTTGGATCTTCTAACAAAGCTTAACAATGACAATTAATCGAAAGAGGTTCGGGATAGTATCCCAACCTCTTTTTTTTGCCCTTTTCATCTTATTAGAAGGATAAAGCTAACATTTATGATCCGGTTAAATTAGCTGAAAGATATAGTAATTGTAAGTTGTTTTGAGATGTAGTAAGATTAAAACAGCTTGTTTACATAGGTAAAAAGGCTAAAATCAATACAGTTGTTATCAGAAAAAGTTGTGTTGATTTCATAAAATTAATCAAATAAAAATAACCTGTTTAAGAATATATAAAATTTACCCAGTTTTCTTATTTTTTAGAAGAAACAACCTTTTTAGAAAAAAGATGGAGGTACAACATGAAGAAATTAGTCATTAATGGTGGGAGAAAATTATCTGGCGAAGTAACCATCAATGGAGCAAAAAATAGTACAGTTGCTTTGATTCCGGCAGCAATTTTGGCAGATTCGCCTGTTGTTTTAGAAGGTGTACCAGATATTCAAGATGTCCACTCATTGATTGATATTCTGAATGTCATGAATGTGGATACCACATTTGAGGGAACAACACTTACCATAGATCCAACTCACATAGTCTCAATTCCTATGCCAAATGGAAAAATCAAAAGTTTACGAGCGTCTTATTATTTTATGGGTGCTTTATTAACCAAGTTTGGCAAAGGTGTTGTAGGTTTGCCTGGAGGATGCTTTTTAGGACCTCGACCAATAGATCAACATTTAAAAGGATTCCGTGCTTTAGGAGCAACCGTGGATAATGAAATGGGAGCTATGTATTTACGAACAGATCAAAATGGATTAGTCGGTACCCGAATGTATCTAGATGTTGTTTCGATCGGAGCTACTATTAATATTATGTTAGCTGCAGTGAAAGCTAAAGGCAAAACGATTATTGAAAATGCTGCTCGTGAACCAGAAATTATTGATGTGGCTACCTTATTAAATAATATGGGTGCAAAAATAAGAGGAGCAGGTACCGATGTGATCCGTATTGATGGTGTTGACGAATTGCATGGTTGCCGCCATACGATCATCCCAGATCGTATTGAAGCTGGGACTTATCTGTCTATGGCAGCAGCTGCCGGATCAGAAGTTTTAGTGAAAAACGTTATTGTCGAACACTTAGAAGGCCTAGTGGCTAAAATGGAAGAAATGGGTGTACCAATGGAAATTGGGGAAGACAGTATCTTGGTCAAAGAAGCTACTCATTTAAAACCGATAAATGTAAAAACACTTCCGTATCCCGGCTTTGCAACGGATTTACAACAACCTTTAACACCTCTTTTACTAAAAGCAACTGGTACCTCTTTAATTACAGATACTATATACCCTAAAAGAGTTAAACACATACCTGAGCTGGTCCGAATGGGAGCGAATGCTCGTGTTGAAAGTGATATGATCCTGCTTGAAGGACCAAGCCAATTGCAAGGTGTAGAAGTAGAAGCTAGCGATTTAAGAGCGGGAGCTTGCCTTGTAACTGCAGGTTTAATGGCAAAGGGAACAACAACGATTACTGGTGTTGAAAATATTTTACGCGGTTACGATCAAATCATAGAGAAATTAACGGCTTTAGGTGCAGATGTTCGTATGATTGAAGATGAAAATAAATAGGAGTTAACGAATATGAGTGAGTTACTAACATTAGCCCAATTAGAATTGAAAACATTAAAAGAGATTTACAACTACGCAAAAGAACTCAAAATACCTTACTATAGCCAGATGAATAAAAAAGAATTAGCATTGGCTGTTATAAGGGCGCAAGAAGAAAAACAAGGATTTTTTATTGTAGAAGGTGTGCTAGATATTATGGCACAACAAGATTTTGGTTTTTTGCGCCCAATCAACTACACACCTAGTAAAGAAGATATTTATATTTCTTCTTCTCAAATCAAACGTTTTGGTTTGAGAAATGGAGATAAAGTGTCGGGTAAAGCTAGACCGCCAAAACCATCTGAACGTTATTATGGTCTAATGCACGTGAACCTTGTGAATGGGAAAGATCCGGAAGATGCAAAAGAACGTCCTCACTTCCCAGCGTTAACACCTCTTTATCCTGAAAAACAAATTACTCTGGAAACAACACAAACTAAGATTTCAAACCGCATGATAGATATTTTAGCTCCCGTAGGTTTTGGTCAAAGGGGTTTGATTGTAGCACCTCCTAAAGCAGGGAAAACTATTTTATTAAAAGAAATCGCAAATGGAATCGCTGAAAATTATCCTGATGCAGAGTTGATTATTTTATTGATTGATGAACGTCCAGAAGAAGTGACGGATATTGAAAGAAGTGTAAAAGGAGAAGTTGTCTCTTCAACTTTTGACCAGCAACCACAAAACCATGTACGTGTAACAGAATTGGTTTTAGAAAGAGCCATGCGATTAGTGGAAGATAAACGAGACGTTATTATTTTAATGGATAGCATCACACGTTTAGCTCGTGCTTACAACTTGGTTCTTCCTCCAAGTGGAAGAACCTTAAGTGGTGGTTTGGATCCGGCAGCATTGTATCGTCCTAAGCGATTTTTTGGAGCTGCGAGAAATATTGAAGAAGGTGGAAGCTTAACGATTCTGGCGACAGCCTTAGTAGACACTGGAAGCCGAATGGACGATATGATCTATGAAGAATTTAAAGGTACAGGGAATTCAGAATTACACTTATCAAGAGAACTTGCTGAACGTCGTATTTTCCCAGCAATCGATATTAAAAAATCAAGTACACGAAAAGAAGAACTTTTATTGGAAAATAGTAGATTAGAAATGATTTGGAAATTGCGGCATGCAATGATCGGAGATGCTTTAGATCTAACAGATCAATTTATAAAAGGGCTGCGTAAATCAGAAAACAATCAAGATTTTTTTGAGCATTTCACGGATAAAACCATTACTCAAACAAGAAATTCAAGAAGTTCTCATCGCTAATGATTTTTGTTTAACAGGTTTAATTTCTAATAAAAAGTGATTGCTTTGTGTAGACAAATATGCTATCATGCTAATGTTGTCTAAAGACAAAATAAGAACTCTGATTCAGCAGATGCATCAGGGCACAAGGAGAGATTCATATATGAAACAAGCAATTCATCCAGATTACAGACAAGTTGTGTTTATGGATACTACAACAGGCTATAAATTCTTATCAGGTTCAACTAAAAATTCAAGTGAAACAGTTGAATGGGAAGACGGTTCTACTTACCCAATGATCCGTGTCGAAATTTCATCTGACTCACACCCATTCTACACAGGACGTCAAAAATTTACACAAGCAGACGGACGTGTGGACCGTTTCAACAAAAAATATGGTATCGCAGACGCAAACAAAAAAGAAGAAGCTTAATAATATCTTGTTTTTTTGGAAAAAGGTTGGACAATTGTCCAACCTTTTTTTGCGTTTTGGTACGATAAAAGAGAAAGATGGGTAAATTCATGAATTGGGTATTCAACTTAAAAGACGAAATAATTTAGTCTCTTATCTGATTGAGAGGGTAGATTCTAAAGTTAGTTAGTAATAGTTTGATTTACAATAGAGAGTAAGTTATTTTTATTTTTTTAATAAATAATTTATTTCATTGTAACGCGCGCAATTGTCATATTAATGACTTAATAAAACGGTTGCAAGGTTTGTTTGTAACCAGAATATCACCTAACTGATACAGATTAGTTGAGATGCAAGTAGTACAATGAAAGGGATAAAAGACAAGGGGAGAAATGTGTCGTGCCTTCAGAAGCTACTTATGTTCATTTAGATACTATTACAAATGCTGTTTTGAGTAAAGGAATCACGATGAACGAATACAAAGATGTTGTCAAAAAACCGCCAAAAAATATTTTATTGCTGACTGCCCCCAAAGGTATTGGTGAGTATGATTCTCACACTGGTTTTCGTATGGTACGAGGATTAGCAAAAGTTCAAGAATACTTTGACCAAAATCAACCTACGAATGGTGTTCCTTCTAATTGGATTGATTTCGAAAGTATCGAATTAATGAGACAACTGACACCAATTGAAATTTCTGAGCTGCTTTATATTGCACACGCCCATACACATCTGCATTCGCCTTTTTATTATAAACTACAAAATAATTTTATCCATTTAACGCTACCCAAAGGGATGACAAAAGTATATTATCGAAAATTAGAACAATTTTATAGTATTTTATCAGTCAATATAACGAATAATGTAGAGAAGAAAATAAATGATAAAAAAAATGTCTTTCTTTTTAAAAAAGCCAAAAAAATTGCACGTATGCCAATTTCGGATGTCAAAGAATTGCTCCCGTTACTTAGAGAAGGAGTGCTTTTCTCATTCGAAAATATGAAGTGTAACCAAGGAATTTATGAAATACCTGTGTATCTAACAGAAGATCGAATGAAATCTCTAAACAAAAATTTCTTAGAAAAAGATCTAATGGGACACATTTGTTTAGATGAAAAGGATCAAAAATGGTTTTTTAAAGAAGAAAGTAGTTTACAGCCAATATAAGATAAAGCTCTAAAAGTGAACGAATTGGTTCAGTCTGGTAAGGGAAAGTTCTGCCAGATTGAATAGATGCGCTGCTTGAAGGGCTTTTTTTAATTGTTGTTTCGAAATATGTACGCTATTTTTATATAAAAAAATATGGTACAATACTTCTTGAATTATAAAGAGTTTGAGGTAAAGATACCTAAGTAAATTCGGAGGATAACTAAATGAAAATCTTTCTAGTATATGGTGGAAAGAGTGCAGAACACGATATTTCAATTCTGACTGCTTTTTCTATTATTAAAGAAGTGTATTATGATTATTATGAAGTAGAGCCTATATATATTACAAAGAGTGGGCAGTGGATAAAAGGTGCTATCATTCAACAAGCTAGCGATGTTGAGAATTCAGAGTCTTTAAAATTAACAGTTTCAGATAAAGCTCATTTTATAACTGGTGTAAATCAATCTTCTGAAGGTATATTGATTCAACCTTCAGATATAAAAGAAGAAAGCGCAGTAGTTTTTCCTGTTTTACATGGACCTAATGGAGAAGATGGAACAGTTCAAGGGCTATTTGAAGTCATTGGAATGCCTTATGTAGGGGCTGGTGTCTTAGCTAGTGCATGTGGCATGGATAAGATCATTAGTAAACAGCTTTTTCAACAAGCTGGTTTACCACAAGTTCCATATGTTCCTGTACGAAAAGTGCAATGGCTGAATGATCAAGAAAGTGTTTTTAAACAATGTGAAGGAACATTATTTTATCCAATGTATATAAAACCGGCTAATCTTGGTTCCAGTGTCGGAATTAGTAAAGCTGAGAATAGAGAAGATCTAATTAGTGCTATCGAATTAGCTTTACGCTATGACCGAAGAATTGTTGTTGAGCAAGGAATCGAGGCTAGAGAAATTGAAGTAGCTGTTCTGGGAAATGATGATATCCACGTTTCAGTTCCAGGTGAATTAGTGAAAACAGTTGATTTCTATGATTATGATTCAAAATACATCAACAATGACGTGGTCATGCAAATACCGGCTTTGGTTTCTGAAGAAGTTAATGTACGGTTACGTGAATATGCAGTGCGAGCTTTTCAAGCCCTTGATGGAAGTGGATTGAGTCGTTGTGATTTCTTTTTAACCAGCAATGAAGAGTTATTCATTAATGAGGTAAATACGATGCCTGGTTTCACCCAATTTAGTATGTATCCTACTCTATGGAAAAATACTGGGTTGAACTACGGCGATTTAGTTGAAGAATTGATTCAACTAGCTTTAAGAAGACATCAAGAGCGTCTGTCTTTTCAAGATAATGACTAACTATGAGTAATGAAAATTAGCGATAGAAACAGAGGCTGGGATGTATGTCCTGGTCTCTGTTTCTTTCAAGAACGGTGTTTTATTTAAGTGGAATTAAGGAGGGCAATTATGATTTCTTTAACAATAAAAGAAATTGCAGTAGCAGTGGGAGCGTTAAATGATACAAGTAAATGGTCAGATGAAAAAATAACATCAGTTGAATTCGATACGCGTAAATTAGTAAAAGGTTCATTATTTGTACCATTATTAGGGAACAACGATGGGCATGAATTTATTTTAAAAGCAATTGAAAATGGAGCTGTAGTTTCTTTGTGGAGTAAATCTTTAGCGAAATTACCTATTGAAGTAGAAGATGTTTTTCCTGTTATCCAAGTAAAAGATACGTTGCAAGCTTTGCAAGATTTAGCTAAATTCTATTTAGCTAAAATTCATCCCAAGGTAGTAGGAATTACCGGAAGCAATGGGAAAACGACTACAAAAGATATGACAGATGCTGTTTTATCTAGTCAATACCGTGTTCATAAGACCCAAGGAAATTTTAATAATCATATCGGTCTTCCAATAACGATTTTAGAAATGCCAGAAGACACTGAGGTTATCATTTTAGAAATGGGTATGAACCATGCTGGAGAAATCAAAGTGCTGTCCGAATTGGCTGAACCGGATGTTGCGGTTATAACAATGATCGGTGAGTCGCACATTGAGTTTTTTGGATCCAGAGCAGGGATTGCTGATGCTAAAATGGAAATTAGTTTAGGCTTAAAGGAAAATGGTGTGCTGATCTACCCAGGGGAAGAACTTTTATTGCAAAAAAGAGTCGGAAATTTAGCAGATAAACAATTGAAAACCTTTGGAACCGCTGAAACAAATGACTTGTATCCATTAAACATAAACGCTCAAATGAATCAAACAAGTTTTGAGACAAATGACGACCCAGGTTTAACAATCATTTTGCCTGTTTTAGGAACGTATAATGTTAACAATGCTTTAGCTGCATTATCGGTAGGGAAGGTTTTGGGTGTACCAGTTGAACAATCGGCGCCTAAACTTGCTCAATTTCAATTGACTAAAAATAGAACGGAATGGTTGGATGGGGTAAATGGAAGCAGTATCTTAAATGATGCTTATAACGCTAACCCTACTGCTATGAAAGCTGTGTTGGATAATTTTAGTACATTTGAAACTAATGGTAAGAGATTAGCTGTTTTAGGCGAAATGTTGGAACTTGGAGAACAGTCTTCAGAGTTACATCTAAGTGTGAAAGATTCTCTTAACCCGAGTCAAATCGATAAAGTTATTCTTTATGGGGACCAAATGAGTGTGTTGTATGAAGCTTTGCAAGAAAAATTTGATAAAGAAAATCTTTTTTATTTTACAGGGGGAAAAGAACCCTTGATTCAGTTTGTTAAAGAACAACTTGAGCCGGGAGATTATATTTTATTAAAATCAAGTTTGGGAACAGATTTGCTTTCTGTTGTAAGGGCGCTGCAAGCATAGGAATAAATAAATATGTCTAAAGACCGATTAACAAATAAGAAAAATTTGGTATACTGTACTAAAGATTAAATAGGAGGAATGATCCATATGAATACACCAAGAAAAGAAGTTTCTAATCAAGCAGTAAGCACAACAAGCATGTCTAAATTTTTCGCTTCGATTTATAGTTATATGGCATTAGGTTTAACGATAACAGGTATAACAGCTTTTTATGCAGCACAAAGTCCTTTTATTCTGAATTTAGTTTTTGGCACACGTTTCGGAATGATTGCTTTTTTTATAGCTGAAATTGCATTGGTTATGAAATTAGCATCTAATGGAGCTAAATTAAGATCTGCAGGTGCATCAATCATTGGATTTATTGCTTTTGCGATTATCAACGGGATTACGCTCTCTTCTATTTTCTTGTTGTATGATTTAGGAAGTATCGGAGCAGCATTTATTTCCACAGCAGCCTCATTTGCAGGTATGAGTCTAGTGGGATTTACAACTAAAAAGGATCTGACATCTTTAGGAGGACAATTAAGAGGTGCATTGATCGGATTGATTATTGCCATGTTAGTAAACGGGTTCTTCTTACAAAGTGGTCCTGCTGATATGGTTCTATCTTTTATCACAGTTGTAATTTTTATTGGCTTTACAGCTTATGATACTCAAAAATTAAAAGAACTGTATGTTCATTACTCTGGAGAACAAAACTTAGGAGCGTTGGCAATTAGCGGAGCTTTAAGTTTGTACCTAGATTTTATCAATATCTTTATCAGTTTATTACGCATCTTTGGTGGCGGAAGAGACTAATAATCAATCGTTTCAACTAGTTAAAATGAAACTAAAAGAGAGGCGTAAAACCTATCTTTTAGTTTTTTTGTAGAAAATTATGTCAATAAGATGAGCAAAAGATTGTGAAAGCGCAGACTAAAACAGGTGAATTCACAGATTCGAAAGAAAACACTTAAAGGAAACGTGTTCATGAAAACAAAAGGTCAAATCAATTGATAAACTAAAATATAAATGATAGAATAGTTTAGATTGAAGAACAATCTTTAATAAAAATAAAACCATCGAGGGTTTTGTGAAACTAGATAAGCAGATAAACTTGATAATAATTCAAGTTTTTTATATGAAATGAAAAACTTGGTGTACATTCAACCGAACGAACATCAAGTTTTTATATGGAGTTACAGCAACAGGTGCATTGATTAAACTAATGAAGGTGCCTGTATTTCGCAAAAATCTCTCTTTAAGGTTTTAAATTGGGAGGAAATATATTGAAATTTACAGAATTAGGATTAGCACCTGAATTATTGAAATCAGTAGAACGTTTAGGATTTGAGGAAGCAACACCGATCCAATCACAAACGATTCCACTAGCACTTGAAGGAAAAGACGTTATCGGGCAAGCACAAACAGGAACTGGTAAAACAGCTGCATTTGGTTTACCAATGTTACAAAAAATTGATGTAACCAATCGTAATGTACAAGGTTTAGTTATTGCACCTACTCGTGAATTAGCTATCCAAACACAAGAAGAATTATTCCGTTTAAGCCGCGATAAAAAAATCCGTGTTCAAGTTGTTTATGGTGGAGCTGATATCAGTCGCCAAATTCGTGCTTTAAAAGACGCACCGCATATTGTTGTCGGTACACCAGGTCGTTTATTAGATCACATCAAACGTAAAACATTAAAACTAGGACATGTTGAAACATTAGTACTAGATGAAGCAGACGAAATGTTGAATATGGGATTCATCGATGACATTGAAACGATCATTCATGAAGTTCCAGATGTACGTCAAACATTATTATTCTCTGCTACAATGCCGCCTGCTATTAAACGCATAGGTGTTCGCTTTATGAAAGACCCTGAACATGTTCAAATTAAAGCAACTACAATGTCTGATAGTTTAATTGAACAATTTTTTGTACGTTGTAAAGACTTCGAAAAATTTGATATTATGACTCGTTTATTTGATGTTCAAACACCAGAATTGACAATCATTTTTGGCCGTACAAAACGTCGTGTAGACGAATTAGCTCGTGGATTAGAAGCTCGCGGATACCGTGCTGAAGGGATCCATGGCGATCTTTCTCAACAAAAACGTATGAGCGTGTTAAAATCTTTTAAAACAGGTAAATTAGATGTTTTAGTAGCAACTGACGTAGCAGCTCGTGGATTAGATATTTCCGGAGTTACACACGTATATAACTATGATATTCCTCAAGACCCAGAAAGCTATGTTCACCGTATTGGACGTACTGGTCGTGCAGGAAAAGAGGGTGTTTCTGTAACTTTCATTACACCTAATGAAATGGGATATTTGCGTGTTATTGAAGACTTAACGAAAAAAGCAATGACACCATTACGTCCACCAACAAATGCAGAAGCATTTGAAGGTCAAATCAAAGCGTCAATTGACGAAGTAGGTTCTATTATTGACGCTAATGGCTTGAATCGTTACGAAAAAGCTGCTGCACAATTATTAGAAACTTACACAGCTGAAGATCTTGCTGCTGCATTCTTGAAGAGTGTGACAAAAGACGCTGATGAAGTACCAGTTAAAATTACTCCAGAACGTCCATTACCAGGTCGCAAAGGCGGAAGCAGTCATGGAGGCGGAAGCAATCGAGGCGCAAGTAAAGGCGGATACCGTGGCGGAAATAACCGTAGTGGTAAACCTTCTGAACGTCGTGGTGGCGGAAGCTCAAGCGCTAGCGGAAAATGGAATAAAGATTCAAAACGTAGCGGAAGCGACAACCGTCGTAAAGACAGCCGTAGTAAATCTACTACTGATAGCCGTCGTAAAGCTGGCGGAGAACGCAAATTTACTATACGTGATAAAGACTAAACAAGTATATAAAAAGAGGCTTGAGACATTTGTCTCAAGCCTCTTTTTATATAGATAACAATAGAAAATAAAAATATTTTTAGAAACCTTTTAAACACGTCTGTTATTTTTCGTTTACAAGTGACAGGAGATGTATTATTTGATAATATTAGGATAATATTATAAAATTTAAGTTATGTAATAAGAAGAAGTAGGTTAGGTATAAAGAAGGTGGAGAAAGAATGATTATAGGAATCGGGTTAGATATAGCAGAAATTTCTCGCATAAAGGATGCCTATTTAAAAAGAGAGACTTTTTCTGAACGTGTACTTACACCCGCAGAACAAGAAATATTTTCTAGCTTAAAAGGTACTCGAAAGTTGGAATTTTTAGCTGGTAGATATGCAGCAAAAGAAGCTTTTTCAAAAGCCATGGGAACGGGTATTGGGAAGTTAGGTTTTCAGGATATTGAAATCATACCTGATCGTTATGGTAAACCGGTTGTTGAAAATTCCCCTTTCAAAGGACAAGTATTTCTTTCTATTACGCATACAGATTCAATTGTTGCTGCACAAGTAATTTTAGAAAAATAGAATAAGGAGAATAGATACAATAAAACAGATTGAAATTTAGATGTACATACGATGGCAGCGGGGCTTGAATTAATTAGAATTATTCCAATTAATTCAGAGTGAAAAGCTTAATTAATGCGTTAACATACTTAGAGATAAAATCAAATTTGTCTATAAAATGAAACTTAAGCTTTTAAGTTATCTGTAGTTTAAATGCTGTTCGTTTCATGTTACCATGTTCTTGAGGTGGATCCTTTTTTATGGGGTAGAAAAAGGCAATCTTTAGGAGGTATGGGGTAATGGATGAAAATGACAACATAATGAAAGTTAATTTAGCACCAGAGATTTACAAAGAAGTTAAAGAATATTGTGCAATTGCAAATATTGATGAAAATGAATTTGTTAATTCGGTTATGAATTATTTCTTGGAAGAAAATTTAATAATCTATGATACCATGCGCAAAGGATATGCAGAGATGTCTCGTATCAATCTTGATATTTGTGATGAATTTGAAGTTTGTGAAAAAGAGGTCGGTGCCCAATTCTAACCAGGTATTATAAGGAGGAAAATGCCTATGGTAAGACGGGGAGAGATTTATTATGCTGATTTGTCGCCAGTTGTAGGTTCGGAACAAGGTGGAATGCGTCCAGTTTTGATTATTCAAAATAATGTCGGCAACCATTACAGTCCAACCGTTATTATTGCAGCGATAACAGCTAAAATCCAAAAGGCTAAGATGCCTACCCATGTCGAAATATCAGCAGAAGAATATAATCTTGAAAAAAATTCTGTTGTCTTATTAGAACAAATAAGGACGATCGACAAACAACGTTTACGAGAAAAAGTGACTCAATTAGATTTTAAAATGATGAAAAAAATAGACGAAGCACTTGAAATAAGTGTGGGATTGTCTGGACATATATAATACTTCTCAGAACACATAACAAAAGTGATTAAAGCATTCGCAAATTTAGGAGTGCTTTTTGTTTGTCTTTTTATTGAAAGTACATTTAAGTACTGAAACAAAATTGAATAAATAGGGTTTAAATGGTATGCTGTAACAGTTGTAAAACGTGGTTCGTTGACCATCCCACGAAAAAAAACTAGGAGGAACAAAATGAAAATAAGAACTTTGGTAATAAATGCTGTAATTGCATCATTGTATGTAGTGGTTACTTCATTGCTAGCCTTTATGTCATTTGGGGCAATCCAATTTAGAGTAGCAGAAATGTTAAACCATTTAGCTGTCTTTAATAAAAAATACATCATCGGAATAGTTGGTGGAGTGCTTATCTCTAATTTTTTTTTCTCAACTATGGTTGTGTATGATTTAGTGTTTGGGGTTGCGCATTCGCTTCTTTCTTTACTTATAATGAGCGGTATAACAAGAAAAATTACAAATGTTTGGATAAAGATGAGTATAAATACGCTTTGTTTCACCCTAGGTTCAGGATTGATTGCTTGGGAATTATACTTAGCATTGCAATTACCATTTTGGTTTAGCTACTTCACAGTAGCAATTGGAGAACTTGTCGTAATGGGCATAGGTATGCCAATTATGATTTATATCGATAAGAAAGTTCACTTCAATAAACAAATAGAAGGATAATAAGCCTAGGAGATGGTAAGTTGAACGATTTGTTATTTCCTCGGTTCAAAACTAAATGAATATAAAAAAGTGGTTGGAACATTGTTCCAACCACTTTTTTATTTAAAACTTTAAATAGCATTCTTTAAATCTTCCACTTCAACAATGCGGAACCCTTTTTTGCTCAAAGCACTTGATAGTTGTTTTACAATGTCTTTTGTAACACCGGATTCTAAAGTGATCATAGTGCGACGAACTAAGTCATCTTGCTCCACATCTAAAGTAATGCAACTTGAAATTGAACAAAAACGATTAATGATTTTCGCCATATTTGCTAAATCGCCTTTTTGACCAGTCGAAGCGATCGTTAATACGTAACTTCCAGTGTTGACGTTCCAAGATTGTTGCAGCATATTCAATAAAGAGCTGTGAGTTAAAATTCCATAAAAACGATTGTCTTCATCCAATACTGAAATGTAAGGTAATTCTTTGATTGAGAAGAAAACTTTGAAAAAAGAAGCTTCGATAGAAATAAACTTTGTAGCATTTTTTAATAAATGAGTAACAGGTAAATTCATATCTCCGCCATTAGCTTTATGACGATAAATATGCATTTTGTAAATGTTCCCTCTGAAAATCGTTCCAGTTTCATCTAAGATAGGGACACAACGAAAACCTGAAGTTTCAAGTATATCGATTGCTTCTTGAAGAGTGACCGTTTCACTTACTGTTGTTAATTTTTTCTTTGGGATGCAAAGAGATTTTATAAGCATGAATGTATCCTCCTTTAAGGATTGGTTTGGTTTATTTAAGTTGATGATAACATATAGCCGGTAAGGTAGCCAATGCTTTTGAAAGTCAGGAAAAATTTTCTGCAGTAAGGAAAAGTAGTTAAGGAATAATAACTTTAACTTGTTTGAAAGTACGTAGCATTCTATAATAAAAAAAGCAGATAGAAGGAAAAAATAGATACTATTAGAAGAGTGGGGAAAACATGGTAAGAAATGAAATGATGTATCGGCCAGTTGTGGATAAAGAAGTAGTAGAGTTTATGCGTAAAAAGCAAAAACCTCTAGATGGAAAATTAGGAGAAATTGAGCGACAAGCCAATAAAGACGGAGTGCCAATTATTCCTCATGAAACAGTTGTTTTTTTGAACTTGTTATTGGGTCAAATAAAGCCTAAACAAATTTTGGAGATTGGTGCTGCTATTGGTTTTTCTTCAAGTCTAATGTCGCAACACGTAGGTAAGGATGGTCATGTCACGACGATTGATCGTTATGATTTAATGATTCAAAAAGCGAGAAAGAATTATGAAGAACTTGGGTTGACGGATAAAGTTACATTATTAGAAGGGCAAGCTGCGGATATACTTGCAACGTTGGATGGGCCATATGATTTTATCTTTATGGACAGTGCGAAATCTAAATACTATGATTTCTTTCCAGATTGTATGCGGCTGTTAAAAGTAGGTGGAATGTTGATTGTAGATGATGTTTTACAAGGGGGAACGATTTTATCCCCTAAAGAAGATATTCCTAAAAATAGAAGAACCATTCACCGTAAGTTAAATGCCTTTCTAGAAGTAGTTATGCAACACCCTTCTTTAGAATCAAGTATTGTGCCTTTAGGTGATGGGTTGTTAATGGTTGTAAAAAAAGAGGATACTGATTTTTCTTTTATGGTTGAAGACAAAGAATAAAGAAAAAGACTGGATTGCATTTTAATAAAAGGTAATTAATGTATATTTTTTATTAAAATGCATTTTGAATAATAAAAATTAACTATTTGGTATTGACGAAAAAAGAAATTCTTGTTATAGTAGAACACGTTGTTACAGAAGAAGCAGCAACGTAAAAAAAGATGTGAAAATTAGTGTTGACAGCTAGGATGATACGTGTTACTATATTCTAGTCACCAAAACTAAAGTGAAGCGGTTACTTGGATAATTATACAGATAAAAAAATAATTATTAATAATCGTTGACAGCATAATGTGAAGGTGTTATACTTCAATAGTTGTCAGATGAAGAGATTGACCTTTGAAAACTAAACAAAGTAAGACGAACCAAATGTGAGGGTGACTCAGCAGTGCTGAGTCAACAGTAACAAATATAGTGAATAATTATTCGCTAGCAATCAATAATGAGCTTCAAGCATCATTTTATATGAGAGTTTGATCCTGGCTCAGGACGAACGCTGGCGGCATGCCTAATACATGCAAGTCGAACGCTTTTGTTTCACCGGGTGCTTGCACCCACCGAGACAAAAGAGTGGCGGACGGGTGAGTAACACGTGGGTAACCTGCCCATAAGAGGGGGATAACATCCGGAAACGGATGCTAATACCGCATATTTCCAATTGTCTCCTGACAGATGGAAAAAAGGTGGCTTCGGCTACCGCTTATGGATGGACCCGCGGCGTATTAGCTAGTTGGTGAGGTAATGGCTCACCAAGGCGATGATACGTAGCCGACCTGAGAGGGTGATCGGCCACACTGGGACTGAGACACGGCCCAGACTCCTACGGGAGGCAGCAGTAGGGAATCTTCCGCAATGGACGAAAGTCTGACGGAGCAATGCCGCGTGAGTGAAGAAGGTTTTCGGATCGTAAAACTCTGTTGTTAGAGAAGAACAAGGATGAGAGTAACTGCTCATCCCCTGACGGTATCTAACCAGAAAGCCACGGCTAACTACGTGCCAGCAGCCGCGGTAATACGTAGGTGGCAAGCGTTGTCCGGATTTATTGGGCGTAAAGCGAGCGCAGGCGGTTCTTTAAGTCTGATGTGAAAGCCCCCGGCTCAACCGGGGAGGGTCATTGGAAACTGGAGAACTTGAGTGCAGAAGAGGAGAGTGGAATTCCACGTGTAGCGGTGAAATGCGTAGATATGTGGAGGAACACCAGTGGCGAAGGCGACTCTCTGGTCTGTAACTGACGCTGAGGCTCGAAAGCGTGGGGAGCAAACAGGATTAGATACCCTGGTAGTCCACGCCGTAAACGATGAGTGCTAAGTGTTGGAGGGTTTCCGCCCTTCAGTGCTGCAGCTAACGCATTAAGCACTCCGCCTGGGGAGTACGACCGCAAGGTTGAAACTCAAAGGAATTGACGGGGACCCGCACAAGCGGTGGAGCATGTGGTTTAATTCGAAGCAACGCGAAGAACCTTACCAGGTCTTGACATCCTTTGACCACTCTAGAGATAGAGCTTTCCCTTCGGGGACAAAGTGACAGGTGGTGCATGGTTGTCGTCAGCTCGTGTCGTGAGATGTTGGGTTAAGTCCCGCAACGAGCGCAACCCCTATTATTAGTTGCCAGCATTCAGTTGGGCACTCTAGTGAGACTGCCGGTGATAAACCGGAGGAAGGTGGGGATGACGTCAAATCATCATGCCCCTTATGACCTGGGCTACACACGTGCTACAATGGATGGTACAACGAGTCGCAAGGTCGCGAGGCCAAGCTAATCTCTTAAAGCCATTCTCAGTTCGGATTGCAGGCTGCAACTCGCCTGCATGAAGCCGGAATCGCTAGTAATCGCGGATCAGCACGCCGCGGTGAATACGTTCCCGGGTCTTGTACACACCGCCCGTCACACCACGAGAGTTTGTAACACCCGAAGTCGGTGAGGTAACCCTTTTGGGAGCCAGCCGCCTAAGGTGGGACAGATAATTGGGGTGAAGTCGTAACAAGGTAGCCGTATCGGAAGGTGCGGCTGGATCACCTCCTTTCTAAGGAATTTAACGGAAACCCACACATTCGTACTTACTTTGTTTAGTTTTGAGAGGTCAAAAATCTTTCATAATTAATTTAAATATGCTCTTGGGGCCTTAGCTCAGCTGGGAGAGCGCCTGCCTTGCACGCAGGAGGTCAGCGGTTCGATCCCGCTAGGCTCCATTGCAACTAATGTTGCAAAAAAAGTTGTTCTTTGAAAACTGGATAAAGTTAAAAATTGTAATTCAAGTAAGAAACCAGAAACACACCGAAAAGTTTTAAAAATGAGTTTTTTAAGGTTCTCATCGTAAGATGAGTATTGAACATTAACGATTAACCATAGGTTAAGTTAATAAGGGCGCACGGTGAATGCCTTGGCACTAGGAGCCGATGAAGGACGGGACTAACGCCGATATGCTTTGGGGAGCTGTAAGTAAGCTTTGATCCAAAGATTTCCGAATGGGGGAACCCAGCATCTTTGATAGGATGTTACTGCTAACTGAATACATAGGTTAGTAGAGGTAGACGCAGAGAACTGAAACATCTAAGTACCTGCAGGAAGAGAAAGAAAAATCGATTCCCTGAGTAGCGGCGAGCGAAACGGGAATAGCCCAAACCAGAAAGCTTGCTTTCTGGGGTTGTAGGACTGAACACATAGAGTCATAAATGGATTTGGTAGGAGAAGCGACCTGGAAAGGTCTGCCGAAGAAGGTAAAAGCCCTGTATCCGAAACCACATCCACTCTGATCAGTATCCTGAGTACGGCGGAACACGAGAAATTCCGTCGGAATCCGGGAGGACCATCTCCCAAGGCTAAATACTCCCTAGTGACCGATAGTGAACCAGTACCGTGAGGGAAAGGTGAAAAGAACCTCGGAAGAGGAGTGAAATAGCCCCTGAAACCGTGTGCCTACAAATAGTTAAAGCCCGTTAATGGGTGATAGCGTGCCTTTTGTAGAATGAACCGGCGAGTTACGATCCCATGCGAGGTTAAGTTGATGAGACGGAGCCGTAGCGAAAGCGAGTCTGAATAGGGCGAATGAGTATGTGGTCGTAGACCCGAAACCAAGTGATCTACCCATGTCCAGGTTGAAGGTGCGGTAATACGCACTGGAGGACCGAACCCACGTATGTTGAAAAATGCGGGGATGAGGTGTGGGTAGCGGAGAAATTCCAATCGAACTTGGAGATAGCTGGTTCTCTCCGAAATAGCTTTAGGGCTAGCCTCGGAATTAGAATCATGGAGGTAGAGCAACTGTTTGGACTAGGGGCCCTTCTCGGGTTACCGAATTCAGATAAACTCCGAATGCCATTGATTTATATCCGGGAGTCAGACTGCGAGTGATAAGATCCGTAGTCGAAAGGGAAACAGCCCAGACCACCAGCTAAGGTCCCAAAGTTTATGTTAAGTGGAAAAGGATGTGGAGTTGCTTAGACAACTAGGATGTTGGCTCAGAAGCAGCCATCATTTAAAGAGTGCGTAATAGCTCACTAGTCGAGTGACCCTGCGCCGAAAATTTACCGGGGCTAAACATAACACCGAAGCTGTGGATAGAACCATTGGTTCTATGGTAGGAGAGCGTTCTAAGGGCGTTGAAGCTAGATCGTGAGGACTAGTGGAGCGCTTAGAAGTGAGAATGCCGGTATGAGTAGCGAAAGACGGGTGAGAATCCCGTCCACCGAATGACTAAGGTTTCCTGGGGAAGGCTCGTCCTCCCAGGGTTAGTCGGGACCTAAGTCGAGGCCGAATGGCGTAGACGATGGACAACAGGTTGAGATTCCTGTACCAGTTTGTTTTGTTTGAACAATGGAGGGACACAGTAGGCTAAGGAATACGCGCTGTTGGATATGCGCGTCCAAGCAACAAGTTTTGAAGTGAGTCAAATGCTTGCTTCTTTAAGAACAAGTTGTGATGGGGAGGGAAATTAAGTACCGAAGTTCCCGATGTCACACTGTCAAGAAAAGCTTCTAGTTAGAAACAAACTGCCCGTACCGCAAACCGACACAGGTAGTCGAGGAGAGAATCCTAAGGTGTGCGAGAGAACTCTCGTTAAGGAACTCGGCAAAATGACCCCGTAACTTCGGGAGAAGGGGTGCTGACCAATTGGTCAGCCGCAGTGAATAGGCCCAGGCGACTGTTTATCAAAAACACAGGTCTCTGCAAAATCGTAAGATGACGTATAGGGGCTGACGCCTGCCCGGTGCTGGAAGGTTAAGAGGATGGGTTAGCTCTCGGGCGAAGCTCAGAATTGAAGCCCCAGTAAACGGCGGCCGTAACTATAACGGTCCTAAGGTAGCGAAATTCCTTGTCGGGTAAGTTCCGACCCGCACGAAAGGCGTAACGATCTGGGCACTGTCTCAACGAGAGACTCGGTGAAATTATAGTACCTGTGAAGATGCAGGTTACCCGCGACAGGACGGAAAGACCCCATGGAGCTTTACTGCAGTTTGATATTGAGTGTTTGTACAGCTTGTACAGGATAGGTAGGAGCCATTGAAGCCAGGACGCCAGTCTTGGTGGAGGCGTTGGTGGGATACTACCCTTGCTGTATGACCACTCTAACCCACAGCCCTTATCGGGCTGGGAGACAGTGTCTGACGGGCAGTTTGACTGGGGCGGTCGCCTCCTAAAGTGTAACGGAGGCGCCCAAAGGTTCCCTCAGAATGGTTGGAAATCATTCGCAGAGTGTAAAGGCATAAGGGAGCTTGACTGCGAGACCTACAAGTCGAGCAGGGACGAAAGTCGGGCTTAGTGATCCGGTGGTTCCGCATGGAAGGGCCATCGCTCAACGGATAAAAGCTACCCTGGGGATAACAGGCTTATCTCCCCCAAGAGTCCACATCGACGGGGAGGTTTGGCACCTCGATGTCGGCTCATCGCATCCTGGGGCTGTAGTCGGTCCCAAGGGTTGGGCTGTTCGCCCATTAAAGCGGTACGCGAGCTGGGTTCAGAACGTCGTGAGACAGTTCGGTCCCTATCCGTCGCGGGCGTAGGAAATTTGAGAGGAGCTGTCCTTAGTACGAGAGGACCGGGATGGACACACCTCTGGTGTACCAGTTGTTCTGCCAAGGGCATTGCTGGGTAGCTATGTGTGGACGGGATAAACGCTGAAAGCATCTAAGCGTGAAGCCCCCCTCAAGATGAGATTTCCCATCACGTAAGTGAGTAAGACCCCTGAGAGATGATCAGGTTGATAGGTTGGAAGTGGAAGTCTAGCGATAGATGGAGCGGACCAATACTAATCGGTCGAGGACTTAACCAAAGAATAAACGGTGTACGACGGTTTCTAAACGAAGAACAAACTTTTAACTTATCCAGTTTTGAGAGAACAACGTTCTCTAGATTGAAATTTGTGTGGTGGCGATGGCAAGAAGGTCACACCTGTTCCCATGCCGAACACAGCAGTTAAGCTTCTTAGCGCCGATGGTAGTGAAGGGTTTCCCTTTGTGAGAGTAGGACGCTGCCACGCAGATTCAATTAATTATTCCGCAATAGCTCAGTTGGTAGTAGCGCATGACTGTTAATCATGATGTCGTAGGTTCGAGTCCTACTTGCGGAGTTCTTTTTTTTTGCAAATAAATAGTATTGATTTAGTAGTGCCGCTTTAGCTCAGTCGGTAGAGCGCTTCCATGGTAAGGAAGAGGTCGCCGGTTCGAATCCGGCAAGTGGCTTACGAATAATACGATAGAAGAGACCTTGATCTTAGGGGTCTCTTTTTCGTTTGAATAAATTTTATTAGAGCTCTCTCTTTGTGTCTGACTTGAAGTACTGATATACTTAAAGGTAGAAAAGTAAGACGAAGAGAGGAAGATGAATTTGAAAGCTTTAGTACATGAAAAGATTGAAGGAATACAAGGACTTAGCCTTAAAGATATTAAAACTAACAATTTGGGCAAGAATGATGTACGTATTAAAATTAAAACTATAGGTTTAAATCACCGAGATTTAGCAACCATTGAAAGCCACAAAAATATAAGCGAGCCTTTAATAACTGGATCGGATGGAGCAGGAATTATCAGTGAAATAGGCTCAGAGGTATCTTTATTTAAAGTAGGAGATGAAGTAATAATAAATCCTAGTATTGGGTGGACAACTAAAAGTGAAGCCCCTCCAGAAAAATTTCAAATATTAGGAAATCCATTACAAGGTACATTCTCAGAAGAATTTGTTAGTAATGAACAATTTATAGCCTTAAAACCAAAATATTTAACGTGGGAGGAAGCTGGAGTTCTTTCTTTGAGTGCATTGACTGCGTACAGAGCCCTTTTTACAAAAGGAGAAGTCTCCAGTCTGCAAACTATTCTTATCCCAGGAATTGGTGGCGGCGTGGCTACTTATATGCTTCAATTTGCTAAGGCAGTTGGTGCGAAAGTTTATGTGACCTCGCGTTCAAAAGAAAAATTAGAAGAAGCTCTAAATTTAGGAGCAGATAAAGTTATAGACAGTCATAAGGATTGGGAAACAGAATTAGATGGAGAAAAAGTAGATATTGTAATAGAGTCAGTAGGAGCCGCAACTTTTAATCAATCATTAAAACAATTAAAAAAAGGAGGAATAATGGTTTTATTTGGGTCTTCCACAGGTGATAAAGTTGAATTTAATCTAAGAGAATTCTTTTATGGACAATATACATTAAAAGGAACAACTATGGGAAGTAAAGATGAGTATGAGGAAATGCTGCGTTTTATCGAAACTCATTCCATAAAACCTATTATTGATAGTGTGTATGATATTGAAAATTATGAAATGGCGTTTAATCGATTAAATAATGCTGAACAAATGGGGAAAATTGTGCTTCGCTTTAAGTAAGTAATAATGTACTATGGTTTTTGTAAGGCTTTTCTTGGTATCTAATTCAAGAAGTGTTAAACTTAAAGAAGTAAATTAAAAAGGAAGTGTTAACATGGAATTTGAAAAAAATGGAAATAGTTTCTTTAAAAATGATGAATCAGGAAAGTTAATTGCAGAAGTAACTTATGTCCCTTCTGGTGAAGATAAGGTGATTTTAGATCACACATTTGTAGATCCTTCATTAAGAGGTCAAGGAATTGCAGCACAACTTGTTGATAAAGTAGTAGAAGAAATGGAAAAAGAAGGCAAGAAAATTGTTCCTCTTTGTCCATATGCAAAAGCTTTATTTGATCGGAAACCGGAAAAGTATAAAAGTATAGAAGCTGAATAGTGAACAGGTATTGAATTAACTGATTTTTTTTGGTAAGGTGGCTATGGATTAGTAATTGTTCATAGTCCCTTTTTTATTTCACATCTAAATAATAGTTTTAAGATTATAAAATGATTAAAAATACAAAAAAATGAAAGAATAGTCTTTACATTTACGTGAATTATTTATATAATATATCTTGTGCTTGAATAGTTCTAGCAATTTTGGCCCGTTGGTCAAGCGGTTAAGACACCGCCCTTTCACGGCGGTATCACGGGTTCGATTCCCGTACGGGTCATATTCTTTATTATTAAATATTTGCCGGCTTAGCTCAGTTGGTAGAGCATCTGAATCGTAATCAGAGGGTCGAGGGTTCAACTCCTTTAGCCGGCATACGTTTAGTTGGTCATTTGATATTAAAGATAATTTAATTATGGAGGGGTAGCGAAGTGGCTAAACGCGGCGGACTGTAAATCCGCTCCTTCGGGTTCGGCAGTTCGAATCTGCCCCCCTCCACCATTTATGGGCTATAGCCAAGCGGTAAGGCAAGGGACTTTGACTCCCTCACGCGTTGGTTCGAATCCAGCTAGCCCAGTTGCATTAATATGCAAGAAAGATACAAAATGAAAATTGTGTGGTGATGATGGCAAGAAGGTCACACCTGTTCCCATGCCGAACACAGTAGTTAAGCTTCTAAGCGCCGATGGTAGTGAAGGGTTTCCCTTTGTGAGAGTAGGACGTTGCCATGCAAATTCATTTTAAATGAGTCATTAGCTCAGTTGGTAGAGCATCTGACTTTTAATCAGAGGGTCGCAGGTTCGAATCCTGCATGACTCATAACAGCAGCTTGTAACGGATAAACGTTACAAGCTTTTTTTGTATTTAAAAATAATAATTCGATTAATTTTTAGAATAATTAACGGGTATTAAATAGATAGATTAGTGTTATTCGTAAGAAATAATATGGTATAATACACAATGGGTGACAATCAGAAACATTATCGGAGGTGCGCATATGTCTATAGATTGGTCACAAGTAGTAACGTGGCGCAATTTTCTAAATGTAGTAGATATATTAGTGGTGACATTTTTTATCTATCAACTTATTAAAATTTTGCGTGGTACAAGAGCTGTACAATTATTAAAAGGAATTGCCGTTATCATAATCATAAAGATAGTTAGTTTCTTCTTGGAATTGCAGACAGTTGATTGGATCGTAGATTTAGTTATTCAATGGAGTGTCTTAGCAATGATTATTATTTTCCAACCTGAAATGCGGAGAGGACTAGAACATCTTGGACGCGGATCATTTTTTAATCGAACAAAAAGAAAAGTTAATCCTGGAGAAAACTTAGTTCAGCATTTGGTAAAGGCTGTTCAATATATGGCAAAAAGAAGAATTGGTGCTTTGATTTCTATCCAAATGGATACAGAACTAGATGAGTTTATTGGAACGGGTATCCCATTAGATGCAGATATCTCTAGTGAGTTATTGATTAATATTTTTATACCCAATACACCATTACATGATGGAGCAGTTATTATTAGAGATTATAAAATTGCGTCTGCGGCTAGTTATTTGCCACTGTCAGAAAGTACGCTTATCTCTAAAGAACTTGGGACAAGGCATCGTGCTGCAATTGGTTTAAGTGAAGTAACGGATGCTATAACGATTATTGTTTCTGAAGAAACTGGTGGAGTAAGTGTTTCGTATAAAGGTGAATTGTTAAGAGAATTATCTAAAGAAGATTTTGAAAAATTCTTAAGTAAAAACTTGATTATTGTTGAAGAAGAAGAAAAGAAAAATTCTTTTCAAGAAATGGTGGATAGTTTTAAAAAGGGGGCTTCTAAATAATGGAGAAAATTTACAATAATCCATGGTTTATGAAGATCATTGCACTCGCATTTGCTATTCTTCTTTTTACGTATGTAAACAGCAGTAATAATAGGGTACAGACTAGCGGAATCGATGGATTGAGTGCTTCTACAACCGACACGATATTTGAAGTGCCAATAGTTGTTGAAATTGACCAAGGTAATTACTATGTAACAGGTTTTCCAGAAACTGTTTCAGTAGAAATATCGGGGCCTTCAAGTATTGTATTAAATACGAAAACAACTAAAAATTTTGATGTTGTAGCAGCTGATTTAGATAATTTAGGTGTAGGGACTCATACTATTGAATTAGTTGCGGAAGGACTGTCACCTCAATTAGACTACAAGATTATGCCAGAAGAAGTAACGATAACAATCGAAGAAAAAAAAGTTGAAACGTTTAGTGTGGATGTTGAATTTGATGACTCACTCATAAATGAAAAATTTAAAGCAGGTTCGCCTTCTTTAAATTACGAAACTGTTGAATTAACAGGGACTGCTTCTACTATTGACCAGGTTGATATAGTTAAGGTTGTGGTCAACAAAGAAGAAGATATTACAGAGGATATCGTTCAAACTTTGCCGATTGTAGTTATGGATGCTGAGGGAAATAAATTAGATGTTGAGCTTAACCCTAAGGAAGTAACGGTAACCATACCAGTTACACCAGTACTTAAAGAAGTACCTATTGTATTGAATCAAGCGGGTACTGGCGATGAGAATTTGAATTATGAATTAGGCATCAGCAATCAATCCGCTACGACAGTTGCTATACAAGCTGAAGCTGGTCTATTAGATAGCTTAAGCAGTTATCCAGTTGATATCGATGTAACGGATATCACTAAAACAACTAAACAAACAATTGAATTACCTGTACTTGAAGGTGTAACAGCTATAGAACCAGAAAAAATTGAGGTTACGGTGACAGTTACTGAAAAAAAGTCACAAGAGAATAATCAAAACACAACAGAATCGAATCAGAGTAGTTCAAGTTCTAGTTCAAATTCAAGCGAGTCTAATTCATCTAATGGATCAACACAAGAAGAAATCGAAGACTCAGTAAGTGAATCTTCCTCAACATCATCGAGTGAAGGCTCTGTTGACTCATCTAGTGAATCCAATGAAGAAGAAAATGAATAAGAAAAAGTAAACCTAGATAGATAAGGTTTAAACTTTGAAAAGGGGAATATTAGAATGGGAAAATATTTTGGAACAGATGGAGTAAGAGGAGTTGCTAACTCTGAGTTAACTCCAGAATTAGCTTTTAAATTGGGACGATATGGCGGGTATGTTTTAACACAACACGCTGAAGGAGAAGAACATCCACGTGTTTTAGTTGGAAGAGATACACGTATCTCTGGTGAAATGTTAGAATCAGCTTTGATTGCTGGTCTTTTATCAGTTGGAATTGAAGTAATGAAATTAGGTGTTATTTCAACTCCGGGAGTAGCTTACTTAACACGTATTCAAGGGGCTGCAGCTGGTGTCATGATTTCAGCTTCACACAACCCAGCGCCGGATAATGGGATTAAATTCTTTGGATCAGATGGGTTTAAATTATTTGACGATACTGAATTAGAAATTGAAGCGTTATTAGATGAAGATCAAGATAACTTACCTCGCCCGAGTGCAAATGGATTAGGTACGGTAGATGAATACCCTGAAGGAGCATTAAAATACACTCAATTTTTACAACAAACCATTCCAAATGATTTAGATGGAATACAAGTGTGTTTAGATGGCGCCAATGGAGCAACAAGTCCGCTTCTTAATCGGTTATTCGCAGATCTAGAAACAGAATTTGATGTTATGGCTTCTGCGCCTAATGGCTTAAATATCAACGATGGTGTTGGTTCAACACATCCTGAAAAATTAGCTGAATTTGTAATTGAAAAAGGAGCAGATGTCGGTTTAGCATTTGATGGAGATGGAGATAGAGTTATCGCTGTTGATGAGTTAGGAAATATCATTGATGGAGATAAAATTATGTTTATTTGTGGGAAATACTTGCAAGAAAAAGGCCGTTTGAAAAAAGATACGATTGTTTCTACGGTTATGAGTAATCTAGGTTTCCATAAAGCAATTGAAGCAAATAATATGATCGCTCTTCAAACTCAAGTTGGAGACCGTTATGTTGTAGAAGAAATGCGTAAAAATGGCTATAATTTTGGTGGAGAACAGTCAGGACATATGGTGTTCTTAGATTACAATACAACTGGTGATGGAATGTTATCAGGAATCCAATTGCTGAATGTAATGAAAGAAACAGGTAAAAAACTTTCAGAACTAGCTGCTGAAGTTCAAACTTATCCGCAAAAACTAGTTAATATTCGTGTTAGCGATAAAAATGGAGCAATGAATGTTCCAGCTATTAAATCGATAATCGATGAAGTTGAAAGTGAAATGAATGGAGATGGACGTATCTTAGTTCGTCCAAGCGGAACAGAACCATTGTTGCGTGTCATGGCAGAAGCTCCAACACAAGAAAAAGTAAATCTATATGTTGATCGTATTGCTTCTGTAGTGAAAGAAGAAATCGGATTAGCTGAATAAATTAAAGAAACTCTACACCCTATTTTCAGATAGGAGGTAGAGCTTTTTTTATGCTGTTTGTCCAGATGAAATGATAGTTTTGGTGGTTTAGAGGTGAATGGGAAATTATTTTTTGTTGCATAATCAATATCAGTATAGTATATTTAAACACGTAATTTAATAGAAAGATAGAGGTGCAGTTTTTAAGAGTACAGTTGTTATGAAGGCACAAGCTGATAACTGGAAAGGAAAAATTGCCGAAGTGTAAAGTATTGCCAAGTACTTTATGCTGGGGTTAAGTAAAATATGCTTAACACTGTCGTAAATTTCATTTTGAAATTTTCGGAGGGCTATCAACAAAAGGGTTAAAGGGACATTACTGTATATGTAACTAAGCTAACACCTTGAGTTGTATAGAACTCAAGGTGTTTTTTTGTGCGCTCAAATAGAAAGGGAGTTTAGAATGAAGAAGAAAGTGATTATTGGTTTATTTATTATTGCGTTTATTTTATTTTCAATTAATGGAGAGTTCAGGGATGCTGCTGGATCTACCGTAAACTTCGGCTGGTTTTCTTTAGTACCACCGGTTGTATCTATTATTTTAGCGTTTATTTCAAAAGACGTTATTATTTCATTGTTCTTTGGTATTTTTGCAGGAGGTTTTGTCTTACATTTAGCGGAGGGCTCCATTTTTTATGCATTTATTCAATCATTTTTGAGTATAGTTGATTACACGTTAAACTCATTAGCTGATCCATGGAATGCAGGAATTATTTTACAAGTTCTAACGATTGGCGGCTTGATTGCATTAATGACAAAAATGGGAGGAGCAAAAGCTGTCGCAAATGCATTATCTAAAAAAGCAAAAGGTCCTATTAGTGCTCAAGTCATTACGTGGATTTTAGGTGTACTGCTTTTCTTTGATGATTATGCAAACTCATTAATAGTTGGTCCAGTTATGCGACCAGTAACAGATGAAAAGAAAGTTTCGCGTGAGAAGCTGTCCTTTATCGTAGATGCTACAGCTGCTCCAATTGCTGGGATTGCGTTGATCTCTACTTGGGTCGGTTACGAAGTAGGATTAATCAAAGATGGATACGAAGCGATTGGACAAGAGGTTAATGCTTATAGTATTTTTGTTGAAACCATCCCTTACCGATTCTATAATATTTTAATGTTGTTATTTGTATTATGTACAGCCGTATTTTTAAGAGAATTTGGTCCTATGTTAAAAGCAGAAAGAAGAGCGAGAAAATACGATCAAGCAAATGTAGAAGATATCAATCCTAGCGCTTCAAATGAAATTGATGAAATGGAGCCTGCAGAAGGGGTCCATTTAAGTATTTGGAATGCCATTATTCCGATTGGCACCTTAATCATTGTTGCTGTTGTCGGTTTTTATACTAATGGATATAATGCCATTTTAGATGGAGAGAATACTACATTAATCAACTTGTTAAAAGAAAGTCCTTATTCATTTACTGCAATTCAAGAAGCTTTTGGAGCATCTGATGCGAGTATTGTATTGTTCCAAGCGGCATTGTTAGCAAGTCTTGTTGCTATGGCTATGGGAGTGTCGCAAAAGACTTTCACATGGGGCCAAGCAGTTGAAACTTGGATAAACGGGATGAAATCACTTATTATCACTGGAGCTATTTTATTATTAGCATGGTCATTAAGTGAAGTTATAACTGATTTAGGAACAGCTCAATTTTTGGTTTCGTTATTGTCCGATTCAATGCCGGCATTCTTATTGCCTTCTGTTATTTTTATTTTAGGCTCTATCATTTCTTTTGCCACTGGAACTTCTTATGGAACAATGGGGATTTTAATGCCATTATCTATACCGCTAGCAGCAGCATTGTCGCCAGATCCAGAATTTATTATTATGTCTGCAGGTGCTGTCTTAACAGGGGCAATTTTTGGAGATCATTGTTCACCAATTTCAGATACGACTATTCTATCTTCCATGGGTGCTGGTGTGAATCATATGGAGCATGTTAAAACACAAATGCCTTATGCCATTGTAGTAGGAATCATTACTGTTCTATTTGGATTCCTTCCTGTTGGTTTAGGAATGCCGATATGGATTGTTCTACCCGCTGCAATGATCATTATCGTTTTAGTAACGTATTTCTTTGGTAAACCTGTTGAAGAGAAAGCTTAAGAAGTTAAACAAAAAAAGAGAATCCATTTGGGTTCTCTTTTTTTGAATGTTTATTTAATTGTTTCTTCTGCCGCCAAATAGTAAAACCAATCTTAAAACTTGCAAAAACGAAGCAATTGCTGCAGCAACATACGTAAGAGCTGCTGCATTTAAGACTTTTCTAGCTTGTGGGACTTCAGTAGAAGTTAAGATATGTTGATCTCTTAAAATCGCAATCGCTCGATTGGAAGCATTAAATTCAACAGGCAAAGTAACTAATTGGAAAAGTAAGGCTACTGAAAAGAAAATAATTCCTAAATTGATCAAGGTTTGGTTGTAACCGAAAATAACACCTAATAAAATCATAGGAAAAGAAATTTTTTGCCCGAAATTGGTTGCTGGAACTAAAGCACTTCTTAATTTTAATGGAATATACTGTTTTTGATCTTGAATAGCATGTCCTACTTCATGAGCAGCAACTCCAATAGCGGCTACAGATCTCGAGTTACGTGTTGCATCTGAAAGACGCAGAATGTCTGTACTTGAATCGTAATGATCGGTTAGATCTCCTCTAACAGCCTCGATCTTAACATGTTGCAGCCCCGCACTGTCTAGGATAAGACGTGAAACTTCAGTAGCCGTGTAGCCATTTGAATTAGGTACATTACTGTATTTTTGATAGGTACTTTTAACGAATGAACTAGCAATCCCGGAAAGTATAACACCAATAATGATTAAAAAGTATGTTTGATCAAAGAAAAACATATGGGTTTCCACCTTTCTACTTCCTTTTGATAAGTATAACATAAGCGACTAATGGCATATATGAAGATTATCATAATTTTATTAAGAAAATATTTACTAAAGGAAAAATACTCAAAGGCACCATATATTTTGCTTTAAGAATCACCTAAAGATATAATCAAATTAAGAAATGAGAATAGGATTAAAGCGTTTTATTTTTTTTAAAGAACAGGTACTAAAAGAAATGGTTTTCATACTTAATAGTTGAAACAAGTTAGAGAGGGTGGATGAATGATGGAGAGAAAGCAGCAACTGAAAGAAGCTTTTTTTGCTCAAGATGAAGAAACGGTTTTAAAAAAGATGGAAGCCAATAAAAAAGGACTGACATCGAGTGAAGCAGAAAAACGAATCGCGGAATTTGGACCAAATGAACTAGATCAAGGAAAATCCAAAAGTATATTTGTTAAATTTTTAGAACAATTTAAAGATTTTATGATTTTAGTCTTATTGGCAGCTGCTCTTATTTCAGCTATTTTCGGAGATGTTACAGATGCTATTATTATTTTAGTCGTGGTGGTTTTAAATGCTATATTGGGAGTTTACCAAGAAGCCAAAGCAGAAGAAGCAATTGATGCTTTGAAAAAAATGTCTTCTCCGGAAGCCAGAGTTAAACGCGATGGAAATGTTGTTTCTTTAAAAAGTGATCAGTTAGTTCCAGGAGACGTTCTGCTATTAGAAGCTGGAGATGTGGTAGCTGCAGATTTGCGCTTGTTTGAAGTGGCTTCTCTTAAAATAGAAGAATCGGCTTTAACGGGAGAGTCTGAAGCCGTATCAAAAGACATTACAATGATCGAAGATGAAAAAGTAGGGATTGGCGATCGGCTCAATATGGCTTTTATGAACAGCAATGTTACTTATGGACGTGGAGAAGGAATTGTTGTTGGAACGGGTATGAATACAGAAGTAGGTAAAATTGCAGATATGTTAGCTACTTCTGAAGAAACAATGACGCCTTTACAAGAAAACTTAAATCGTTTAGGAAAGTATTTAACGATTGCGATTTTGATCGTCGCTGTCGTGATGTTTGGCGTAGGGATGTTCAATGGTCGTGAATGGTTAGACATGCTGTTGACGTCAATTTCTTTAGCAGTTGCGGCTATACCTGAAGGACTGCCTGCGATCGTAACGATTATTTTAGCGTTAGGTACACAAAAGATGGCAAAACGAAAAGCATTGATCCGAAATTTGCCAGCTGTTGAAACGTTGGGTAGTACTGATATCATTTGTTCTGATAAAACAGGAACATTGACGATGAATAAAATGACGATTGAAAAGGTCTATCTAAATGGAGCAATACAAAGTAATGAAGACGATATTGATTTGCAGGCTCCCGTTGTTCGAGTAATGACCTATAGTAATGATACTCAAATTGCAAATGATGGAACACTGATCGGCGATCCAACAGAAACAGCAATGGTAAAATTTGCTTTAGATAAAGGAATGAATGTGAAAGAAGAATTAGCCAAAGAGCCGCGTGTTGCGGAAGTACCTTTTGAGTCGGATCGTAAATTGATGTCTACGATTCATCAGCTGCCGGATGGGAAATTTTTCGTTGGGACAAAAGGAGCACCAGATGAGCTGTTAAAAAGATGTACACAAATAGATAACAAAGGCGAGATTCAACCTTTAGATGAAAAAATGAAAGAAACCATTTTAGATGTGAACCATGATTTGGCAACACAAGCTTTAAGAGTATTAGCAATGGCTTATAAAATCGTTGATCAACTGCCAACCGATGTAACCACGGAAGGTGTTGAACAAGACCTGGTTTTTGCAGGTCTAACTGGAATGATCGATCCAGAACGTGAAGAGGCGAAAGATGCTGTTAGAGTGGCAAGAGAAGCTGGTATTCGTCCTGTAATGATCACAGGAGACCATCGAGACACAGCGGAAGCTATTGCACGACGTTTAGGTATTTTAGAAGAAAAACAACAAGGTGGAGTTTTAACAGGGGCAGAATTAGATAAAATCAGTGATCATGATTTTGCAACTAAAGTGAAAGATTATTCTGTATATGCTAGGGTATCTCCTGAACATAAAGTTCGAATTGTTAAAGCTTGGCAAAAGGCTGGGAAAATCGTAGCTATGACGGGTGATGGAGTCAACGATGCACCAGCGCTTAAAACAGCTGATATCGGAATTGGAATGGGAATTACAGGTACAGAAGTTTCCAAAGGTGCCAGTGATATGGTTTTAGCAGATGACAACTTTTCAACGATCGTCGTTTCAGTCGAAGAAGGACGGAAAGTTTTTTCAAATATTCAAAAAGCTATTCAATTTCTATTATCAGCTAACCTAGGTGAAGTGCTTACCTTATTTATTGCTACTTTACTAGGGTGGAATATTTTAGCACCGGTCCATATTTTATGGATCAATCTTGTGACCGATACCTTCCCAGCAATTGCTTTAGGATTGGAACCAGCTGAAGCGGACGCAATGAAAAAGCCACCAAGAGGAAGAAAAGCGACCTTCTTTTCAAATGGCGTTCTTCCCAGTTTGATCTATCAAGGGATTTTTGAAGGAGGAATTACATTATTTGTGTATTGGTGGGCAACTCACTATCCAGCACATCCAAATGATTTACATCTAGTTCATGAAGATGCCTTAACAATGGCGTTTGCTACACTAGGTTTACTACAATTATTCCATGCATTTAATGTCAAATCGATTAAAAAATCGCTATTTACTGTCGGTTTTTTCAAAAATAAAACCTTCAACTTAGCTATTTTACTATCGGCAGCATTATTAAGTGCCGTTATATTAATACCTGGTTTAAACGATGCGTTTAGTGTGTCATCATTAAATATTAATCAATGGCTGTTAGTATTAGGAGCTTCCATTTCTATTGTTCCTTTAGTAGAAATAGTGAAATTCTTTATGCGAAGGTTCTCTAAGAATAAAAATTGATGAAAGAGAATAAACTAAATAGAAAAAAGCATTCCTGATTTTAGGGATGCTTTTTTTAGAAAGATGACATACTATTTAAAAAATAAATTGTGCTTGCAAAAAATGCGTGTTATTATTTTTGAATAGCAAGTACTCGCTTTTTTTAAATGAATTTTAAGATCTAATCGGATTATTAAAGAAAAGAGGTTGATGCTTATGGAAAAACTATGGTTTCCACCTTTACAGGAAGAAGATCCATTGATAACAGAAAAAATAAAATATAGTATTGCTTTTCTATTCTCTCTTATGCTAGTTGGACTAGCTCTTCACTTCAATACACTTGAAGAAATTTGGCAGGGAAGTCTTAAAATTCTTATTTCTCCGGCTAATCTAGTAACGGATTATTTCAAACTAGCAAATGTTGGCGCGGCATTTATTAATGCGGCTTTGATGATCATAAAAAGTCTGTTCATTATCCGGTCAACGAAAGTATCGTTATCGGGTCCCTTGTTTGCTGCTATCTTCACGATAGCAGGATTCTCTTTATTTGGTAAAAATTTGTTTAATTCTATTCCAATTATTGTTGGAGTATTATTGTATGCTAAATTGACTCGTACACCATTTAAAAATTATTTATTATCTGCTTTATACGGTACTGCTTTAGGGCCATTAGTGAGTGAAGTAGCATTCAATAGCGGATTTTCGTTTTTCACAGGGATTTTTTTAGGATGTACAGCAGGCGTTATTGTGGGACTGATTTTGCCACCATTATCACGTCATTTTGCTAGTTTTCATAAAGGGTTTAGTCTTTATAATATTGGATTTACTGCTGGAATTATTGGTATGGCTTTTATTGCATTTTTTAGAGCCTATGGTATAGAAGTAGATACGGTTTATTTAGTATCACATGGTTATAATCAACCTTTATCCATTTATCTTTATAGTTTGTTTATTTTATTATTTAGTGGCGGAATTTATCTTAATGGCGGTTCGTTTTCGGGGTACTCTAATTTTTTGAATGAAGATGGAAGAGGCGGACCTGATTTTATGGAACGCCATGGATTAGGACTAACCTTGTTAAATATGGCTTTGTTAGGTGTGCTAACCACTACCTTTGTGTTAATAGTAAGAGGAGAATTAAATGGACCAGTTATTGGAGGAATATTTACAGTAGTTGGTTTTGGAGCTTTTGGAAAACACGTGAAAAACGTTTTTCCTATTCTTTTAGGAGTATTGCTTGTAGGCTGGTTAACATCCACTGAATTATCGAGTACTAGTTTTTTACTTACTGCATTATTTGGAACAACTTTAGCCCCTGTTAGCGGACATTATGGAGTGATTGCTGGAATTTTAGCAGGCAGTTTGCATATGGTTATCGTAACGAATATAAGTTATTTGCATGCAGGTATGAATCTTTATAACAATGGTTTTTCAGGAGGGTTTACAGCAGCTATAATCGTTCCTTTATTAGAAGTCGTTTTCTTCCATAAAAATAACCGGAAAAATAAAGAACTGATAAAGCCTATAATCAATACTGAACCTGTTGAAGACCTGGAAAAGACAAAAAATAGTCCGGAATAGTACAATGAAAATAATAATTTTTTGTTTATCATTTTTCAAGATAAGGCATTATATCAAAAGGTTTTTCCTATATGAAGAGGTAAGTTTTCAATGTAATTGGCTGGATGTTATTTTTTCGCTTGATTTCCTTACAAAAGTAAAGTAATATTTATTAGTCACTAAAAATCTGAGGAAAATCCTCAATTTTAGGGTAGTCACTTTGGAATGGGCTACTTGAGACCTTTAATCTTATGATGGATCTGCTTTCTTATTAAGAGAGCAAAAAAAGGGAGGATTATTATGACAAATCTTTATATTGGTATTGTATTAGTATTATTCGTTGCAATACTAGTGGGATTCTGGCAATTACAAAAGAGACACATGAAATTTTCAACACGTGTTTTTATTGCTTTAGGATCAGGTGTTTTATTCGGAGCTGTTTTACAATTGATATTCGGTTCAAGCAGTGAAGTAACAACAAAATCTATTGAGTGGATCAGTATAGTCGGTACAGGCTATGTTAAATTTTTACAAATGCTGATCATGCCGTTGATTTTTGTATCCATTGTAGGAGCTTTTACAAAAATTGAAGGGTCTAAAGACCTTGGTAAAATTAGTTTTAACGTACTAGCAACCTTGCTTGCTACCACAGCGATAGCTGCCTTAATAGGGATAGCTAGTGTGATGGTGTTTAACCTAGACGGAGCAGAATTTAGTCAAGGTGCTGTTGAAACTGCACGTATTGCAGAATTAAGTGAAAGAGAAGCACAAGTAGCGGATCTAAGTATCCCAGAACAAATTTTAGAATTTATTCCAGTTAATTTCTTTGCTGATTTATCGAATGCTCGTTCTACAAGTACAATTGCTGTGGTTATTTTCTCTGCTTTTGTGGGAGTAGCTTATTTAGGAGTTCATCGTAAAGATAAAGAAGCCGGCGAATTTTTTGCTAAGATCATTCATAGTTTATATGCTATTGTGATGCGTATTGTTACGTTGGTATTGCGTTTAACACCTTATGGGATCTTTGCATTAATGACTAAAGCATTAGCAACAAGTGATTTTAATGCATTAGTTAATCTAGGTGTTTTTGTCATTGCTTCATACGCAGCAATTATTGTGATGTTTTTAATTCATATGCTCATTTTACTTGGGTTAAAAGTTAGCCCAATCCAATATTTGAAAAAATCTTTTACAGTATTGAGTTTTGCATTTACTGCACGTTCTAGTGCGGGTGCATTACCATTGAATATCGAAACACAAACAAAAGCTTTAGGTGTAGATGAAGCTTCTGCAAACTTCTCTGGAACATTTGGTTTATCTATCGGACAAAACGGATGTGCTGGAATTTATCCAGCAATGTTGGCTGCTATCGTAGCTCCAGCTGCAGGAATAGATATTTTTAGCCCAGCTTATATTCTTACAATCATGGCTGTTGTTACGATCAGTTCATTTGGTGTTGCAGGTGTAGGTGGCGGAGCAACATTTGCTGCTTTAATTGTCTTAGGATCATTAAACTTACCTGTAGCAATTGTTGGATTAGTTATTTCTGTTGAACCAATTATTGATATGGCTCGTACATTGTTGAATGTAAATGACAGTATGATTGCTGGTATCGTATCATCTAAACGATTAAAAACATTCAATGAAGAAATTTTCAATGATGACTCTGCAGTTGTAAAGTCTGATATCTAAACTAAAAAATGAAGTAAAAAAAGACTGAGACAGCAGTTTCAGCAATTCAAAAAAACGTTCATTGCATTTTTTGCAGTGAACGTTTTTTTGTTTATTTAAAGGTATAAAGCTGATTTTCTGGACTAAACATCCTTGATAAAAAGAAGAATGCGAATTAACTTCAAGGTTAAAAAACAATATTTTATCTAATTTGTCGACCAACTGGTATACTAATGAAAAGACCCAAAGAGGTGTTTGAAGATGAAAAAGGAATTATTTGCATTAGGAGATGTACATGGGCAAATTTCTTTATTTAAAAAGATGCTGACCAATTGGAATGAAGATACACAACAGCTGCTTTTAATTGGAGATCTAGGAGATCGTGGCGAAAATCCAAAAGAATGTCTGCTGTTGGCGAAAATATTGGTAGAAGAAAAGGGAGCCATTTATTTAAAAGGCAATCATGAAGAGATGTTGCTTAATTTTATGAATGACCCTGAAAGAAATTATGAACTTTACTGTTTAAATGGCGGGATGAAGACACTTGAAACTTTTTTGCATCCAGGTTTAGATGCTGAATATTCTCCGACAGAGATCGGAATGTTTCTGGCTAGTCGCTACCCCGCATTAAAACCATTTCTTGAAACACTGCCCCTTTATTATGAATGGGGAGATTTTTTGTTTGTGCATGCTGGCGTCGATTTGTCTAAGCGTGACTGGCGTCAAACATCTGATGAGGATTATGTCTGGATTCGAGACTCTTTTCATAAAGAGAAAAATAATACTGGGAAGATAATTGTATTTGGACACACGATCACGCCAGCTTTATACGGTGATAATCATACAACTGATCTGTGGATAAAAGATAATAAAATCGGCATAGATGGAGGAGCTGTATATGGAGGCGCGCTTCATGGAGTTTTATTCAATGAGACAAATTTAGTGAAAGATATTAAAATAGATAATATTGGATATGTTTGGGATGGAAGAGTATAAGTCAAAAATAATCAGTTAATCAAAGGAGAGATAAAATGATTCTGTTTGAAAATGTTTCTAAAGAATATGAAAAAGGAAAAGCGGTTGTTTCAGAACTGGATTTGGAAATAAAGGATGGCGAGTTTTTTGTGCTGATTGGACCAAGCGGCAGCGGAAAGACAACCACACTAAAAATGATCAATCGATTGATTCCATTGACTGAAGGGTTTATTCGAATAAACGACAAACCAATTAGCGATTACAATTTGCAAGAGTTACGATGGAATATTGGGTATGTGCTCCAACAAATTGCTTTATTTCCTAATATGACAGTTGAAGAAAATATTACGGTCGTACCGGAAATGAAGAAGTGGTCTAAAGCTGAAATGCAACAAAGAGTCACAGAGTTGCTTGCCAGTGTCGGTTTAGATCCAGATACTTATCGCAACCGTAAAACAGCTGAATTATCAGGTGGAGAGCAACAAAGAGTCGGAGTAGTACGGGCGTTAGCAGCCAACCCTGACATTATTTTAATGGATGAGCCTTTTAGTGCGTTGGATCCGATCAGTAAAAGTAATTTACAGCGAGATGTGGCCAAATTACAAAAAAAATTAAATAAGACGATTGTTTTTGTCACACATGATATGCAAGAAGCTTTAGCTTTGGGAGACCGTATCTGCTTGATGAACAAAGGGAAAATCGAACAAATAGGAACTCCGGATGAAATCCGAAGCCATCCTAAAAATGATTTTGTTCGCAACTTTTTACAAACAGGTACGATCGCTCTTAAAGAAGACCAAACAATCCAACAGGTGATAGCAGCTGGACTATTCGAACCGCTTGAAGTAACTGATGAAATTGGATTTTACTTAGTTCCTGAAGATACTATTGATGCCTTGATCGTTGCTTTAGCTGAAAAAGAATTTGTCATCATCAAAGGAAATGAAGAAAATGTGATCGGTAGAATTACGAAGCAACAGTTACTGACCTATTTGGCTCAAGAAATTTCTGTCGAACAAGAAAGTGTGGTGAAATAGAATGAGTGCATTTATTGCCACTTTACAAGAACGTAAAGGTGAATTATTAACGGCCTTGATCGAACACATGCAATTATCGTTTATTTCATTGTTTATAGCGGTTATTATAGCGATTCCATTAGCAATTTACTTAACCAGACATAAAAAACTGGCAGCCGTCATGATCCAAATCACCTCAATATTTCAAACTATCCCATCTCTTGCTCTTTTAGGATTGATGATTCCATTAGTAGGAATAGGTTCTGTGCCGGCCGTTATAGCATTAGTGATTTATGCCTTACTGCCTATTCTAAGAAATGCCTACACAGGATTAAATGAAATTGACCCTTCACTAAACGAAGCGGCGGATGCAATGGGGATGAGTCGTTGGAGGAAACTAATCAAAGTTCAGATTCCAATCGCTATGCCAATCATTATGGCTGGGATTCGCAATGCCATGGTGTTGATCATTGGAACCGGAACGATTGCGGCTCTAATTGGTGCGGGTGGTTTAGGAAGTCTTATTTTATTAGGGATCGATCGTGGAAACAATCATTTGATTTTATTAGGTGCTATTCCAGCGGCCTTATTAGCTATTTTATTTGATTATCTTCTAAGCTTATTTGAAAAAATCTCGTTTAAGAAAACGGTTATCACATTAGGGATTCTTAGTGTACTTATTTTAGGTTTGTTGATTGCTCCATTATTGACAAAAGACAAAGAAGAACTGATTATAGCTGGTAAATTAGGCGCAGAACCTGAAATTATTATGAATATGTACAAATATTTGATTGAAGACCAAACGGATGTAGAGGTTACTCTAGAACCTAATATGGGGAAAACAACATTTGTATTTAACGCATTAGAATCAGGCGATATCGATGTTTATACAGAGTATACCGGAACGATCTTAGCTACTTTTTTAAATGAAGAAATTACATCTTCAGATGAACAAGAAGTTTTCCAACAAGCAAAAGAAGGGTTAGCTGAACAATATGATATGTCTTTATTAGAACCTATGGCATTCAATAATACGTATACGCTTGCGGTCACGAAAGAACTAGCAGAAGAGTATCAACTTGAAACCATATCTGATTTAATTCCTATTGCGGATGAGATCAAAGCTGGTTTTACATTAGAATTTTCTGATCGTCAAGATGGTTACTTAGGGATTCAAGATTTATACGGCCTAACTTTTGGGGAAGTCCAAACAATGGAACCTAAACTCCGTTATACAGCGATTGAAACAGGAGACATCAATTTAGTAGATGCGTATTCAACCGATAGTGAACTTGCTCAGTATGACTTGGTTGTTTTGGAAGACGATCGCGGTTTGTTTCCACCTTACCAAGGAGCTCCATTGATGTTGAACGAGACAATAGAGGATTTTCCAGAAGTTGAAAACAGTTTAAATCAGCTATCTGGTAAAATTACAGATGCTGAAATGCGAGAAATGAATTTTGCAGTTAATGTGACGGGGAAAAGTGCAAGTGAAGTGGCACAGCAATTCTTAACTGAAAATGGTTTGCTAGCCGAATAAAAATAGGAGTGAACGAATCATTTAAACAAGATGCAATAAAGGAGAATAGTATGAAAATTGGGGTGCTATCAGATTTACACATTGATACCAATAGAAAGAAACTAAAAGAAAATGAAACCTATGCAGAAATACTCATAAAGCAGATCAAGCATCAAAAAATTGACGTGTTATTGCTAGCCGGGGATATCAGTAGTGATTACTTAGAATCGCAAAAGTTCTTAGATGAGGTAACGCAAAAAAGCGGTATTCCTATTCTATTTGTTCCAGGCAATCATGATTTCTGGTCAATAAAAAATGGTGAGACTGACACTAAAAAAATCTATCAATTCTTTAAAAATCAGCCAAACAATTTAGTGGATCAACCCTATATTCTAAATGATGACTGGGCCATTGTAGGAAATCCCGGATGGTATGATTATGGGTATGGAGACCAAAGCAAATATACTGAAGAAGAGTTTAATGAAATGAAATTAAGATTTGGCATGTGGCAAGATAAGCGCTATGTTCATTGGGGAAAAGAAAATAAACAGGTGGCTCAGTGGATGCTGGGTCAGTTAGAGTCAGACCTTCAGTCCGTTGGAGAGAGAAAAATTATCTTGATGACGCATGTGGTCACCCATCCTAGATTTGTGGTTCCGTTGCCGCATAAAATTTATGATTATTTTAATGCTTTTCTAGGAAGCTCTTCTTATGAAAAGCTCTACCAAAAATACCCGATAGCTTACAGCGTTATGGGACATGTTCATTTCAGAAAAACGTTAGTCGATAACCAAATCAATTACATTTGTGCTTGCTTAGGAGGATCAAAACATTGGTTGACCAAAGATCCAGAAGCAGAAATCGTAAATGCACTTCTTACGTTTCATTTGCCAGAATAAAAAAGATAGGCGAAAAGGATAAAAACCTTTTGCCTATCTTTTTTTATTGTACATGCTCTTACCTATATTTAAGAGTGAGTTGGTTAGCCTCTTATGTTTATGGTAAAATAACTAAGTAAAGTGGAACGAGAGAGGAAGAAATAAATGACTGAAACAAATGAAACGATTGTCTTAGACTTATTAAAAAACGAATTGAAAAGTTACTCTAAAAAGCAATTAACAACTGTGTTAGATTTATTAGCTGAAGGGAATACAGTCCCTTTTATAGCTCGTTACCGAAAAGAAATGACGGGGACGTTGGATGAAGTTCAAATACGCGAAATAGAAGAGCGTCATAGTTATTTGACTAATCTAGAAAAACGTAAAAATGACGTGTTAAGAAGCATTGAAGACCAAGGGAAGTTAACACCTGAACTTGAAGGGAAAATCAAAAAAGCAGCAAAAATGCAATTAGTGGAAGATCTGTATCGTCCATTTAAACAAAAACGTCGTACAAAAGCAACGATAGCAAAAGAAAGCGGCTTGGAACCCTTAGCGCAATGGTTGCTGACTTTTCCAACAGAAGACATACTTGCTGAAGCAGAGAAGTATGTGAGTGACGAAAATCAAGTTGCAACAAGTGCAGATGCATTAGCTGGTGCTCATGAAATTCTTGCTGAACTTATCGGAGACGAACCAAAATACCGTACGTGGATCCGCGAGTACAGTTCTAAAAACGGAGCGATTACAGCTAAAGTCAAAAATGCTGATAAAGATGAAAAAGGGACTTTTGAGATGTATTACGACTATAGTGAACCCTTGTCAAAAGTTGCCTCACACCGTATTTTGGCTATGAATCGCGGCGAAAAAGAAGATATTTTGAAAGTTTCTTTTGATCTGGATGAAAGAAGGATCCATGATTATTTAGAAAAGCAATTGATTGAACAACCGCAATCAACAGCTGCTCCTTTTATAACAGCAGCATATGAAGACAGCTACAAACGGTTTATCGGACCATCGATCGAACGTGAGATCCGTGCCGAATTAACGGAAACAGCTGGAGAACAAGCCATTCATATTTTTGGTGAAAATTTACGTAATTTATTATTGCAAGCTCCTTTAAAAGGTAAAATTGTTTTAGGCTTAGATCCAGCTTATCGTACAGGTTGTAAGTTAGCGGTCATTGACCCTACAGGGAAAGTATTAGCTATTGATGTGATCTATCCGCATAAACCAGCAGGTGCAGCTGCACGTGCTGAAGCAGCTGATAAATTCAAACAGTTGGTTGAGTCTTATGAAGTTGAAATGATCGCGATAGGAAATGGAACAGCTAGTCGTGAATCTGAAACATTCGTTGCTGAAAACTTAAAAGAACTAGATCGACAAGTCTTTTATGTCATTGTCAATGAAGCAGGGGCATCCGTTTATTCAGCAAGTAAAACGGCTAGAGAAGAATTTCCGGATTTACAGGTTGAACAAAGAAGTGCAGTTAGTATCGCTCGACGATTGCAAGATCCATTAGCCGAACTTGTAAAAATCGACCCTAAATCAGTTGGTGTAGGTCAATATCAACACGATGTTTCTCAAAAACGCTTAGAAGAACGCCTTGATTTTGTAGTAGAAACGGCGGTTAACCAAGTGGGTGTCAATGTGAACACTGCAAGTGCACCTTTATTGCAGCATGTTGCCGGTCTAAATAAAACAACAGCAACGAATGTCGTAGCTTACCGTGAAGAAAATGGCCGATTTGCAAGTCGTGCTCAATTGAAAAAAGTTTCTCGTTTAGGCCCTAAAGCGTATGAACAAGCGGTTGGATTCTTACGGATCATCGATGGGAAAAATGTATTGGACAATACAGGTATTCATCCTGAAACGTATAAAGAAGCTAAAGAAATTCTTGAATTAGCTGAACTTTCATTGGCGAAAGTTGGCAGTATGGAAGCCAAGAAGGCGTTAGAAAAATTAGATTTAGCGCTGCTGGCAGAACAAGTTGGCTTAGGAAAAGAAACCGTAAAAGATATGGTGCAAGCTTTATCACAACCTGGTCGCGATTTGCGAGATGAATTGTCTGCTCCATTGTTACGCACAGATGTCTTAAGTATGGAAGACTTAGTGCCAGGTATGGAATTAGAAGGAACCGTTAGAAACGTAGTCGATTTTGGTGCATTTGTGGATATAGGGGTCAAACAAGATGGAATGGTCCATATCTCTAAATTAAGCAAAGGTTATATCCAACATCCGACAAATGTCGTTTCAGTTGGAGATGTCGTGACCGTTTGGGTCGATGATGTAGATTTGAAAAAAGGGCGCATTGCGTTAACGATGTTAAAACCAAAAGAATAAAAAAATACGAAAAAAGTGAAGAATTCGGGACATTTTCCCAAACTCTTCGCTTTTTGTTTAATGTCTTTTAGTTGTCGAATAGTTTGTAAACTTGTAAAATAAGCTATAAGTTAATCTAAGGAAAAGTAAAAAGGAAACGGACTTACTAAAAAAGGAAGAACAAAAATGAATCAAGCAGAATTACAGCAATTGGTGCAAGAAACGTCATTAGCGTATTTTGGATTACCCTTCAAACACCAAGCCGTATTTAATCGTCGTTTGCGGACTACTGGAGGGCGTTATCATTTAACGTCCCATAATTTAGATTTTAATCCACTCATTCTAGAGACTTTTGGATCAGAAGAATTTTTAGGCGTTATCAAACATGAGCTTTGTCACTATCATTTGCATTTAACGAACCAAGGGTTTCAGCACAAAGATAAGGAATTTAAACAATTATTAAAAGAAGTTGGCGGATCAAGATTTGTAAAGTCGTTAAGTAAATCTAAACCAGCTAAGAGCTTAGTGCTTTACCAATGCCAAGGATGTTCTCAGTTGATTTATCGGCAGCGCAGAGTCAATACCGAAAAGTATGTGTGTGGTCAGTGTAAAGGAAAGTTGATGTACATTGGGATAAGGAACGAAACAGTGAACCTTAAGGGGTGAAAATAATGAATCAAGAACAAATGATCCGGCAAAAAATAGCATTTATCTTTCCATCTTATGCTAGTCCAATAAAAAAACAAAATGCTATTGATGAAACAGAAAAAATATTTCGAACGTTAGCTGGCAAATTAGCCGAACAAAAAAAAGGCTGGTTGACAGTAAATGGATTTAGCAATAGGAAAACAGATTTTACAACGGAACCGCCTGTTTTAGTCAGTAAAGAAGGGGAAATTTTTCCACTTTGGAAAATGGTATTGGACGTTGAAATGGATTGGCTGAAAAAGAACATAAAAACGGTATCTGTGCTTGATTATGGTGCACTGGGAGATGGAAGAACAGATTGCACCTTAGCATTTAAAAAAGCTGTTTCTTCAGGTTACAGACGTGTGATTGTGCCCCCAGGTAACTATGTGGTAAAAGGAATCAGACTCCCTTCTCATACCGAACTGATCGGCAGCGGGCCGAATCAAACCGTTCTGACCTTGCATAAAAAAGCGCCTAAAAAAACACGATTGATCACCAACCAACACCATGTAAAAGGTAACCACCATATTCGAATTGAAGGAATGACTCTGGACTGGAATAGTGCTAGGCTGACCAGCACAGAAAAAACAGCGAGCGGCGGAACTTATTCCAGCGGCATTACTTTAGCCCAAGTTAAATATGGCATAGTTCGAAACGTGAACGTCATTGATCCTGGATTGCACGGAATCGATGTCACATCTCCTATGTACAATTATTTTGGCGATGGTCTTAGAGCAAAAGGCGGCAGTCAATTTGTCTGGCTAGATGGCATTGAGACGAGCGGATTTGGCGACGATGGCATAACGACGCATCACAGCGATCATATCTTTATCTCTAATTCTTATGCGCATCATCCCAGCGGCCGTGCTCACAAAAAAGGTTATTCAAATTCTAATGGCATCGAAATAGATGATGGTTCACAACATGTTACTCTGGCAAATAACTTCACTGCTTTTTGCTTTGGCGGAATAGAAATAAAAGCGCATCAAACCAGTTCGGCAGCATCAGACGTACAAATCATTGGTCATTATTCCAGACAAGATAATCGTTCCTATAACTTTAGGCACATTGGTCATCATCAAGGAGAAGATGAGTATTCTGTTTCGGCATTTGGCATCCGAGCAACATTTCTTGCAGCAGACTGCCCTCAAAAAACGGATCTCTATGCAGCTTCAACGCCAAGAGCACTCGTTGTATCTGCTTATCAAAAAGTAGCCATCAATCATTTTTTTGCTTTAACAAAGATAGATGAATCTTCAGATAAAATTGCATTATCTATTCAATACCGAGCGGGGGAAGTAGCTGTAAGACATATTGAACTGAAAAATTATGAGCGTTCAATCAAGCCGATTCGCATAGGAAAAGAAACTGGACGAGTCCAAATAGATCAATTGGAATAATCGGCTAAGCACACCGATGAAACTACCCTATTTTTCATGGTTTTATGTTATGATTAACGGGAATAAATAAGAGATAGGGGAAGAGTAATGAATACTATTTATCCAGATGACAGTTGGGCATTACACACTGATTTATACCAAATCAATATGATGAAAACGTATTGGGAGTTAGGAAAAGCAGACACTCATGCGGTTTTTGAATCGTATTACAGAAGTAATCCCTTTGACAGCGGCTATGCTATTTTCGCTGGTTTAGAGCGTGTTGTGCACTACATTCAAAGTTTGAAGTTTACAAAAAGCGATATCGATTATTTGAGAAGTTTAGATACTTACCCGGAGGCATTTTTAGAATATCTGAAGAATTTTAAATTTAGAGGAACGATTCGTTCGATGGTAGAAGGGGAAGTGGTATTTGCTGGAGAACCCTTACTACAAGTTGAAGGGCCTTTAGCCGATTGTCAATTAGTTGAGACAGCAATCTTGAACATACTTAATTACCAAACGCTTATCGCTACTAAGGCATCTGCAATCAAGGCAATCGTAAAAGATGAACCTGTCTTAGAGTTTGGAACAAGGAGAGCTCAAGAGATGGATGCAGCTATTTGGGGAACAAGAGCAGCTTATATTGGCGGATGTGATGCAACCAGTAATACGCGTGCGGGCAAAATCTTTGGCATTCCGGTCAGCGGAACACATGCTCATTCATTAGTCCAAGTCTACCGAAATGATTACGATGCTTTCATGGCTTATGGAACAACGCATAAAGACTGTGTCTTTTTAGTAGATACTTATGACACATTAAAATCTGGTGTGCCTAATGCTATTCGAGTAGCAAAAGAACTTGGCAATAAGATTAACTTCCAAGGCGTTCGTATCGACAGCGGCGATATGGCTTACATTTCAAAACGTGTACGTCAACAGCTTGATGATGCAGGTTTCACTGAAGCCAAAATATATGCATCTAATGATTTAGATGATAAAACGATTTTAAACTTGAAAATGCAAGGTGCTAGAATCGATGTATGGGGCGTGGGAACAAAATTAATCACAGCTTACGACCAACCGGCTCTTGGAGCAGTGTATAAATTAGTTTCCATTGAAGATGAACAAGGAAACATGGTAGACACATTGAAGCTTTCCAGCAATGCTGAAAAAGTTTCAACACCAGGTAAAAAACAAGTTTGGCGCATCACCAAAAATGATGATGGGAAATCTGAAGGAGATTACATTACGCTCTGGGAAGAAAGACCCGATCAAAAAGAAGAATTGTTTATGTTTCATCCTGTGCACACGTATATCAATAAAACGGTCAAGAATTTTAGTGCTAGACCGCTCTTAAAAGAAATTTTTGTTGACGGTACTTTGGTTTATGATTTGCCAAAATTACCAGAGATCAAAGCTTATGCAGAAATCAGTTTAGGTATGCTTTGGGAAGAATATAAGCGCAGTTTAAATCCTGAGGCTTATCCCGTCGATTTATCGCAAGCGGCTTATGACCATAAGATCAAATCGATTGAAAAAGTACGCGATGAAGTAAATAGTTTGGCTAAATAAGTAATCAAAAAAAGAATCGAAGTTGGATTCTTTTTTTTGAAAACAGAATTATTAGAGCCCTAAAAAAAACTATGCTATACTACATTTAACCACTAAATGAAGAAAAGAGGATAAGAAATATGACTGAATTAAGAAACCAAATCATAAAAGCAATGCAAGTCAAACCATCTATTGATCCAAAAGAAGAAATACGTAAAAGTGTCGATTTTTTAAAAGCGTATTTAAAAAAACATTCCTTTTTAAAAACGCTGGTATTAGGGATCAGTGGAGGCCAAGATTCTACCTTAGTCGGTAAATTAGGCCAAATAGCTGTGAATGAATTGCGTGAAGAAACAGGAGATATTTCTTATCAGTTTATTGCAATACGTCTTCCTTATGGAGAACAAGCAGATGAAAAAGATGCTATGGATGCCATTGAGTTTATTGGTGCAGACAAGGTAGTGAAAGTAAATGTAAAACCTGGAGTGGATGCAACAGTACAAACACTGGAAGAATCAGGTATTCCAATCAAAGATTTTGTTAAAGGAAATATTAAAGCTCGTCAACGCATGATCATCCAATATGCAATAGCTGGAAGCAACAATGGAGCAGTATTAGGAACCGATCATTCTGCAGAATCAATTACTGGATTTTACACAAAATTCGGAGACGGCGGAACGGATATCAATCCTATATTTAGATTAAACAAACGTCAAGGAAAAGCCTTATTAAAAGAATTAGGAGCTCCTAAACATTTGTATGAAAAAGTTCCAACGGCTGATCTAGAAGAAGACAAACCTTCTTTACCAGATGAAATGGCGTTAGGTGTAACGTATGATCAAATTGATGATTACCTAGAAGGAAAAGAAATTGCTGAAGCAGCAGCTCAAACTATTGAGAGTTGGTATGTGAAAACAGAACATAAACGCCATTTGCCGATTACGATTTTTGATGATTTTTGGAAATAACAGTACTTGTAATAAAAGGAAATAAAACACTAAAAGGCTGGAAAATTTATTCCAGCTTTTTTCTGTTACTAGGTAGCATTAGATTTAAGTGATTGTACATTTAGAATGAGAGGTGAAAACAGTGGAAATGGAAAAATTGTCACTTGTCATTCCTTGTTATAACGAGGAACAGACGATTCCCCTTTTTTTTGATGCAGTTGAAAAGATACAGTCACTATTAGAGAATACAACTATTGAATATATCTTTGTCAATGATGGTTCAAAGGATCATACGTTGACTATTTTACGCGAAATGGTTCAACAACATCCAACGACCATTAGATATCTGTCTTTTTCGCGAAACTTTGGCAAAGAAGCTGCTTTATATGCTGGCTTAGAACATGCTACAGGAGATTATGTAGCAGTGATGGATGTTGACTTACAAGATCCACCTGAATTGCTGCCTCAAATGCTTCGTCTGATACGTGAAGAAGCATACGATTGTGTAGGGACAAGGAGAGTGAGCCGAAAAGGCGAACCGCCGCTCCGTTCTTTTTTAGCAAAAGAGTTTTATCGAATCATGAATCGCATTTCTGCAGTTGAATTTGTAGACGGTGCGCGAGATTATCGGTTAATGACTCGTCAAATGGTTGAGGCTATTCTTTCTATGACTGAGGTAAATCGTTTTTCGAAAGGGATTTTTAGTTGGGTAGGCTTTGACACCAAATATTTAGAGTTTGAAAATAAAGAACGATCCGCAGGTAAATCTACGTGGTCTATTTGGACATTATTTAAATATTCATTAGATGCCATTGTGGATTTTTCAGATATTCCGTTGGCAATAGCTTCTTTTGTAGGACTTTTTTCGTTTGTTGCAGCTGTTTTCTTTATGATCGTGATTGTTATCCGAACGGTTTTATTTGATGATCCTACAGCAGGTTGGCCATCATTAGTAACCATAATATTAGCTATTGGAGGGTTGCAGCTATTTTGTTTAGGGATCGTTGGGAAATATTTAGGAAAAACATATTTAGAAACGAAGAAAAGACCTATTTATATTTTAAAAGAAACAGATAACAATCAAAAAAACGAAAAGAAACAAAAGAAAGTTCTTTAATAAAGGTGAATGAAAATGAGAAAAATAAAGAAGAAAAAAAAATGGGCATTTTCATATAAGGCTCAAACGATTTTAACAGGTTGCTTGAAAACGATTCTGGTTGGGCTGATAATGTCAATCGCAGGGAATTTTTTACTGCAATTTTTTCAAAACCAATACAGCTTTTCCTTAGCAATGAATTTTGCTTTCAATTGGCATACAGAATTATTTTTATTCGGAGCGTTTTTACTATTTGTTTTGTACATATGGATGACGTCTCTTTTCGGATCTCGCTGGTTGAGTGCTCTTATCTTGCTTTTAGGTGTACTAGTGATTGGCGTTACAACACAACAGAAAATGGCGTTACGTGGAGAACCATTGTACCCTTCTGATTTTTCGATGATTCGAGAATTGCCTTTTTTGATTCGTATGATTGATAGCAAACTTATCTTAGCAATGGGTATTTTTTTTCTTTGTTTAGTAAGTATAGCTGTCTTTATTTTAGTTAGAAAAAAAAGAAAGAACCAATGGGAAAGACCAGTACAAACTAAAGCAAGTTGGCTAATAAGAGGAAGTACATTTCTAGTAGCTAGTTTCATTCTTTTTTACAGTTCTTGTTTTAATCAAACAGGGAATGTATTTAAGGCTGCTTATGATCGGTATGCTTACTGGATTCCTTATAGTCAGCAAATGAATTATTACAACAATGGATTTATCGGAGGGTTTCTATACAATCTTGGTATAAATGCTATGACAAAACCAATAAATTATTCAAAACAACAAGTGGCGGATATTGTTCACAAATATGAAGAAAAAGCTGCAGAGATAAATGAAAGTAGGAAGGCTGCATTAAATGATGTAAATATTATTTATGTGATGAATGAAAGTTTTTCAGATCCTTTAGATCTTGAAGGAATAACCCTCTCAAAAGACCCTATTCCCAAGATCCGCGAGTTAGAAAAAACAACTTTAAGCGGAAAAATTCTATCACAAGGGTATGGAGGCGGAACAGCCAATATTGAATTTGAAGCATTAACTGGATTATCAATGGAACCAATGGCAGCTAGTTTAACAACACCTTATACACAATTGGTTTCTAGAATGAGTAAATTGCCTTCTATTGTGTCTTATTTGAACCAACAAAATTATGCTACGACTGCTATCCATCCGTACAATACAACCATGTACAAACGCAATGAAGTGTATCAAAAGCTTGGATTTAAAACATTTCTAAATGAAACAAATATGGAGTTTGTCGAAAAAAATGATCGAAATCCGTATATTTCAGACCAGTCTGCCTATCATGAAGTTTTAAAACAAATGAAACACACAAAAGAATCTGATTTTATCCACTTGGTAAGTATGCAAAATCATATGAGTTATAGTGGTAAATACCCAAATACAGATTTTTCAGCGCAAGGAACAGGAAACGCTAAAGAAGCTGCTAATTATCTACAAGACTTAAAATATAGTGATGATGCATTAGATGATTTTTTAACAACTATCGAACAATTACCGGAAAAAACGATCGTGGTTTTTTGGGGAGATCATTTGCCTAGTTTTTATAGTGAGAGCATTGTTGAAACCAATGGAAGTTTAAAGATGCATCAGACTCCGCTGCTTATCTATTCTAATTTTTCGGTAAACGATGATACATTAGGAACAATCAGTCCTATTTATTTCATGAATCATATTTTAACTATTGCAAATGCACAGGTTACTCCTTTTTACGCATTTTTAATGGAATTAGAAGAAGGGTTACCGGCTTTTGAAAAAGGACTATATCTTGAAAATAATACAGAAACAATCATTACTGAACGGAAAGATCTTTCAAAAGAAACTCAAGATTTACTAAATGTATACGATATGATTCAATACGATGTAACAGCAGGAGAAAATTATAGCCAAGTACTTAATTTTTTTGAAAATTGAGTGCTTGTTTTTTACTTGCATTTTTGGTCTATACCATTTATAATGGAATAAAAGAGCAAAGGAGACAAAAAAATGGCTAATGTACTAACAAATGTGACGGTTTATACTGGAGAAGAAAAAATAGAAGAAGCATTTATTCGCTTTTCTGAAGAAGTTCTTGCTGTAGGCAAAATGAGTGACTATAAAAAAGAAACATCTGATCAAGAACAAGACGCTTCTGGGAAAATTGTTTTACCTGGGTTTATTGATGTTCACAGTCATGGTGGATACAGCTATGATAATATGGATGCTAATTCAGAAGAAATCAATCAAATGATCCAAAAAATGCATAAAGAAGGAATCACTTCTTACTTTGCTACAACGATGACGCAATCTTACGATGCTATTGATAAAGCTCTTATTGCTATAAACGAAGCTGCAATGAAAAATCCAGTGATTCAAGGTATTCATTTAGAAGGACCTTTTGTATCTGTGGATTTTAAAGGAGCACAACCTGAGGAGTATATCCGTGTACCAGACGCAAAACAAATGGAGAAATGGAACAAGTTAAGTGGAAACCGTATTCGCTTAGTAACATATGCTTCAGAAACAAGTGATGCTTCAGAATTTGAAGAGTATTGTGTAAATCATAATATTGTACTTTCGATCGGTCATAGTAATGCTACTAGAGCACAGTTGATGGATTCTAAAGCATCACATATTACACATTTGTATAATGCACAACGAGGCTTACACCATCGTGAGCCAGGAGTAACTGGACATGCCTTTTTAGAAGATTCTATTTACACAGAAATGATTGTGGACGGCTATCACATCCATCCTGACATGGTCAACCTTGCTTATAAAGTAAAAGGACCCGACAGAATTGAAGTTATTACTGATTCAATGCGTGCAAAAGGACTTCCTGATGGAGAAAGCGAGTTAGGCGGACAAAAAGTACTTGTAAAAAATAATCAAGCAAGATTAGTAGATGGTACTTTAGCAGGTAGTGTGTTGACGTTTAATGATGCATTTAAAAATATTATGGCCTTTACAGGATGCAGTGTTGAAGATGCAGTTAAAATGACTTCTGTTAACCAAGCAAGAGAATTTAGTTTGGTTAAAAAAGGAAGTCTTACAGCTGGTAAAGATGCTGATATAGTAGTAATGAACGCTGATTTTGATGTAGAACATACATTTAGTTATGGAAAAATGGTTTATTAATAAGAACTTGAAAAGGAAAAGGGGAAATTAAAATGGAAATTATTGTTGTAAAAGATAACGTTGAAGGTGGAAAAAAAGCATTTGAACTAATTAAAGAGGGTATGGACCAAGGAGCTAAAGTCTTAGGTTTAGCTACAGGAAGTACACCCATTTCTTTGTATCATGAAATGATTAAAAGCGACATAGATTTTTCGGACATGACAGCTATTAATTTAGATGAATACGTTGGGTTGGCTCCTACAGATTCTCAAAGTTACCATTATTTTATGGATCAAGAACTTTTTTCTAAAAAGCCATTCAAAGAAACGTTTGTTCCAAATGGTCTAGCAGAAGATGCAGAACAAGAGGGCAAACGCTATGATCAAATTATTGAAAATCACCCAATTGATATTCAAGTTTTAGGAATTGGAAGCAATGGACACATTGGATTTAATGAACCTGGTACTCCTTTTGATTTAACAACACATAAAGTAGAGTTGCTTCCTTCTACAATTGAAGCCAATAAACGCTTTTTTGACAATGTTGAAGATGTTCCACGCTTAGCTTACTCAATGGGAATCAAATCAATCATGAAGTCTAAAAAAATTATTTTGATGGCGTATGGTGAAACAAAAGCAGAAGCGATAAAAAATTCAATTGAAGGCCCTGTAACAGAAGAAGTTCCTGGAAGTATCTTGCAAAATCATGACAATGTCATTATGATTGTAGATGAGGAAGCAGCGAAATTAATCCAACGATAGGAGCGAAATCATGGCTAAGGCGACACCAGTTTACATTCAAATTCATAATCAAATAAGAAAAATGATAGAAAAAGAAGTTTGGAAAATAGGAGAGCGGATTCCTTCTGAAAGAGATTTAGCTATCCAATTTAATGTCAGCCGAATGACCTTGAGACAAGCCGTACAAACTCTTGTAGATGAAGGAATCTTAGAGAGAAAAGTAGGCTCTGGCACCTATGTATCCAATAAAAAAGTCCAAGAAAAAATGGCGGGTATTCAAAGTTTTACGGATATTATGGTTTCGCAAGGTCGAAAGCCAACAAGCAAAACGATTTCGTATCATGTTAAACCTGCTAGTGTAAGCGAAGCAGAAAATTTAAAATTGGAACCTGAAGAAATGGTTTTAAGAATGGAACGAATACGTTATGCTGACGATATTCCCATTTGTTTTGAAGTAGCAACGATTCCATACTCTCTAGTAGAATCATTAGGGAAACAAGAAATTACTAAATCACTTTATAAAGCACTAGAATCTGAGCAAGGCATTACTGTTCAACGAGCTGAACAAACCGTTTCTGCTATGCGTGCTTCTGAAAAAATTGCTGAATATTTGTCGATTAAACGTGGAGAATCTATTCTTCAATTAAAACAAATTAGTTATTCAAAAGATGATTTGCCTTTTGAATATGTTCGTACTCAATATGTAGGGGAACGATTTGAGTTTTACTTGGAAAAAGACTTACGCTAAAGTTATTTTAGCGCAAGTCTTTTTTTTGATGATGACCATAACCAAAGGATTTGAAATGAAATTGCAATTGTCTTTTAGTCATGAAGTTTGTATAATGAGAGAAAGAGTGGCACTGAAAGTAGGTTTATTTTTTATGTATGATATGTTTCAAGTGTTGGTTTTCTGTATTTTTACAGTTGTTATCAGCTTTATATTGACACCATTAGTAAAAAAATTAGCACTAAAAGTAAATGCTATAGACAAACCTGGTGAAAGACGAGTGAATGTAAAAGCTATGCCAACACTAGGAGGATTAGCAATCTATTTATCTTTTTATATTTCTTTGTTTTTTTTACAACCGATACCGATTAAGCAAATTTTTCCTTTATTTATAGCTTCGACCATTATTATTATTACTGGGGTAATCGATGATTTGATTGAAATCTCTCCAAGATTAAAAATGTTAGGGATTGTTATTGGTGCCTTGATTATCTATTATGCAGCCGATATTCGAATGGATCTCGTGACATTTCCTTTAATTGGAGAAGTGCATTTAGGGATTTTTAGTTTACCTATAACGTTAATATGGATTTTGGCGATTACGAATGCTGTTAATTTAATTGACGGCTTAGATGGATTAGCAACCGGAGTTTCAATTATTGCTTTAACAACTATGGGAATTATTGGATTTTTCTTTTTAACCATATCTGATGTTGCAGTACCTATAATGATTTTTACACTTGTGGCTGCAGCTATTGGTTTTTTACCTTATAATTTTTTTCCAGCTCGTATTTTTCTAGGAGACACAGGTGCTTTATTCCTTGGCTTCATGATATCTATCATGTCATTGCAAGGATTAAAAAACGCAACTTTGATTACATTAATTATACCAGTTGTTATACTAGGCATACCGATCACTGACACGATTGCTGCTATTTTGAGAAGACGATTAAATCAAAGGCCAATTTCTAGTGCAGACAAAATGCATTTGCACCATCGCTTGATGACATTGGGATTGACCCATAGACAGACAGTACTGGCTATTTATTGTATTGCTGCCATGTTTTCGTTGATTGCGTTAATGTATCCAATATCTACATTTATTGGGTCCATAATGTTGACTATCGGCCTGCTATTGGGACTAGAGTTATTTATTGAATTAATTGGATTAGTTAGTGAAGAAAGAAGACCTTTACTGACAAGGCTAAAACGATTTGCAAAAAAAGTAAATCGAAAGAGATAATAAAATGGGGCTGGAATAAAATGCCTCTAATAAAAATACACTTCCAAAACTAATGGATTGTTTACTCATTAGTTTTGGAAGTGTATTTTTATATTTAACTATAAAGCTGTGGGACGCTTTTTGAAAAAAAGCATCCTTTTGACACAACCTATTTTCTGGTTATTGCATTTGTTAATAAGCGTAATTTGTTATACCGTTGGTTTCAAATTCGTATCCTTCAGCATCTCGTTCATCGATAGAATCTAAGCCTAAAGCTACTCTAAAACGATGACTGACAAAATCAACACTGTCAGGATAAAGTTCAACCATACTTGCACCATTCAACATAAAATCTGTCCATTCAAATGTATAAGAGTTAAATGCATATGAGCCTTCTAAACCTGTTTGAGCTATTCCAAGCATTTCATTAAAAGTTAAGTCAGTACGCATGTTTGATCCGACAGCTTCAATAACATCTGTATACTTTGTAATTGACCCAACGCTAAGTGCTTTTTTCACAATAGCTTCTATCAGCAATTGTTGTCTCTCTCCACGTTTAACGTCATTATCAATTTTTCTTGTACGAGCCAATGCTAAAGCTTCTTCACCATTTAATGTTTGATAACCTTCTTCTAACGTAATTTGATTCATCTCGCCATCAGAATTTTGCTCTGAGAAAGTTATTGGAACATCCATTTCTATTCCACCTAAAGCATCTATGATTTTCAAAAAGGCATCAAAATTAAAGGTTACATAATAATGGACTGGAACATCTAATAATTCTTCAACAGTTTCAATCGTTGCTTGTTCTTCACCTTTGCTGTAGGCTGCATTAATTTTATCCTCATTATAATATTGTCCTTGATACATGATTGGAGTATAAGTATCTCTAGGAATACTAACCATATTGACTTCATGGTTGTTAGGGTCTATCGTCAAGTAAATGAGTGAATCGGTTCTTGAACTGCCAAGATTTCTGTCTTCGGTGTCATCGATTCCCATAATTAAAATAGAGGTCGTTTCTTTTATCGGGTCTACTTCTACCTCTTTGGTACGATCTAGTTCATGATAAGAGTCATCAATCGTTTTTTGAGCAGTTGCATACAACTTAGCCGCGTATACCGCTATACCTAAAATAATAATCATAATAGGAATCATTATACTTAAGATAATCGTGTTTCTTCTTTTTTTTCTTTTATTAGTGTATGATGCGCTTCGACTAGTATTAGAATGTTTCTTCACACTCATTCTCCTTCAGAAAATCATTTTGTTGTTAGGGACTCAATCAGGTGTTAGTTAAAAAACATAAACAGCCTAAAATATCCTGTTTATTCTATCACGAATAAAAACAAGTAGAAAGTTTATTTAATAAAAAGTAATGTATTCTTAATATTTAAAGTGAGATTTTTTTGTCACAATAAACTTGCGACCCCTTTTCAAAGGTGACTTGTCCATTGAGCCATTCAATGACTTTAGCTTGAAAAAAAGTTAGTTGCTCTTGATCAATTAAACAAGAGAACGAAACAATATCTGAATAAAAGACATCTTTTATTATATAGTTTGCTTCACGAAGTAAGTTTTCTAATTTTCCAGAGGCTGGATAAGAGACATGAATTGTCATTTGAGTGTGTAATTTTCTTTCAACCACTCCAATTTCGTTCAGTCCTTGACTGACGGCCTTTCCATAAGCACGTATTAATCCACCTGCTCCCAGTTTTGTGCCGCCAAAATAACGTGTGACAACTGCCACAACGTTTTTTAATTGTCTTTTTTTTAGAACTTCCAGCATTGGAACCCCAGCTGTACCAGAAGGTTCTCCATCATCATAAGCACGCTGTATCTCATCGTGTTCACCAATCAAATAAGCCACGCAATTATGATTAGCTTTTCCGTGTTCTTTTTTGATCGATTGAATGAAATCTTGAGCTTCAATCTCATTTTTAACCTGTTTTAAATGGCAAATAAAGCGAGATTTTTTTATTTCTAATTCAAAGTTGCCATCTTTCTCAATAGTATAATAATGATTTAGCATAATGAGTCCTTTCATAAATTTAATGCTGACTTTATTTCAATAGTGTACCGTTAGTCTCAGTATTGAACAAGACTAATCTAGAAAATATAAAAAGTAAGAGGGAGGTTGAACCTAAAAAAAAGTATGCTATAATTTCATTTTGAGCACTAAATTGTAGAAACAAAAACATAGTAGTGAGGTGATAATGTGAGAATCGCAGTGGTAACAGACAGTACTGCTTACTTAACAGACGAACAATGCGAGAAGTATTCAATTTATAGGCTGCCTTTATCCATTGCAATGGGAAACGAAACGATAGAGGAAACTAAAATGGATAGTACTAGCTTTTTTGAAAAAGTCAAAACAATGGATGGTTTGCCAACTAGTTCTCAACCAGCGATAGGACAAGCATCGTTGTTATTTAATGAGCTTTCAAAAAAGTACGATGCAGTTATTAGTATCCATTTATCAAGTGAACTTAGTGGGACATTTAATACGATTGCAAGTCTAAGTAAGATTTATGAAGGACTAGCCATTTATCCTTATGATTCTGGAATAAGCTGTTCAGCACAAGGCTATTTTGTCCTAGAGGCAGCCAGAATGGCGAGAGAAGATGCTTCTGTAGAAGAGATCTTCCAAAAATTTGAAAAAATGCAACAAACATTGCGTGCATATTTTGTTGTAGATGACTTAAATCATTTGGTTCGTGGAGGGCGACTTTCAAATGGATCAGCAATCATTGGTTCTTTATTAAAAATAAAACCAATTCTGCACTTTGAAGATAAAAAAATCACCGTATTTGAAAAAATAAGAACAAAGAAAAAAGCATTAAAACGAATCGAGCAATTATTAAGTGAAGACGTTGAAAAAGGGTATCCGATTGTAGCTACCATTATCCATGCAAATGTTGAACAAGAAGCTATTGAATGGATGAAAACACTAAAGAAACATCATCCAGCTATTCGTTATGAACTGAGCTATTTTGGTCCTGTTATTGGCACTCACTTAGGTGAGGGTGCTCTTGGACTAACTTGGATGGAAGATCAAACTAAAATTTAAGGCCATTATATTAAAGTTATTATAAAATACATCAATATCTAAAATAATCTATTAAAAAAGGTTTGGGAAAATAGCCCAAATCTTTTTTTGCGTACACTAATGTTAAAGAGGTGAGCGAGAATGGACACGAATGTGATGGGAAGAGAGTTGTTAATTCAAGAATTAGACGAAGAATTACCTAGAAATTGGAATGGCATTATTTCAAATGGCTTTGCTGTGATAGAAAAACAGATGACTTGCAAGCGTTGCGGGTCCAATCAATTTCAAGATAGACAATTTGCTCCTTGTAATTGTGGTGAAAATTGTTTTTACTGTATTCGATGCCTTCAAATGGGGAAAATCAAAAAATGCAGTCTTCTTTACCATTTACCAGAAGAAAATCAGTTTAGTCCTATACCAGAGCCTATATTAACTTGGCAAGGCCAATTATCAAAACAACAAATGCAGGCTTCTGATGAGATCGTTCAAGCTATAAAATTAAAACAAACAAGATTAATTTGGGCTGTAGCGGGTGCAGGAAAAACGGAAATGTTGTTTAAGGGAATCGAGCTGGCGCTAAGGGAAGGCAAAAGGATTTGTATTGCTTCCCCTCGGACAGATGTGTGTTTAGAATTAGCACCTCGTCTTAAAAGTGCTTTTCAACCTGTTGAACAACTGACCCTTTACGGAGATATGGAAGAATCTTATCGCTATACGCAACTCCTTATTGCCACTACCCATCAACTCTTACGTTTTAAAGAGGCTTTTGATGTATTGATCATTGATGAAATTGATGCTTTCCCATTTAATAAAGATACAACATTGCAATTTGCAGCCCAAAAAGCAAAAAAGAATAGCGGAACGATTATTTACTTATCCGCTACTCCAGATAAACAAATGAGAAGAGACATCACACAAAAAAAATTAGCAGCTTCTATCTTACCAGCACGCTACCATGGATTTCCCTTACCTGAGCCAAAAGCAATATGGGCAGGAGATTGGCGCACAGCAATTAGTAAACGGCAGAAAAAAGCAGTTGTCATCAAAGAAATCAAACGTTTACTGGATGCAAAACGTCGCTTTCTTTTGTTTGTGCCCAACATTGAGTTGATGCTTGAATTTTCAAACTATCTTGAGGAAGTTTTTCCTGAAAGTCTGTTTACGAGCGTGTCTTCTGAAGATGAAAACCGTAAAGAGAAAGTTCAAAATATGCGGAAGGAATGTTACCAATTTATGTTGACCACCACTATCTTAGAGCGTGGAGTTACATTTCGAGATATCGATGTACTTGTTTTAGGTGCTGAAGATCGGACATTTACAGAAGCGGCATTGATTCAAATCGCCGGTCGAGTAGGCAGACACCGTGATTTTCCAACGGGGAAAGTCATCTTTCTCCACTATGGTCAAACTAAAGCTTTAAAAAGTGCTATTACTCAGATAAAAAAGATGAACCGTTTAGCACGTGAAAGGGGATTGTTGATCCAGTCATGATTTGTTTATGGTGTGGGAAAGCACAAAAAGAAGTGATTCAATTAGCAGAGTTGTTGTCTTTTACTAAAATTAATCCGTCTATTAAATGTGACTCTTGTTCGAATAAACTTGTTTCTTTATGTAATGGCCCTACTTGCAAAGGGTGTAGTCGCTACTGGTCAGAAAAAGGTCTCTGTCCAGATTGTCAGAAATGGAAAATAGAGTACCCGGACTATCCTTTCAAGCACACAGCTCTTTATCAATACAATGAGTTTATAAAAGAATGGATAGAAGCATACAAATACACTGGCGATTATCGACTGGGTGAACTATTTACAAAGGAGATACACTACTTTTTTTATAAGCAAAAGAAGGTTGTAATTCCCATACCAATAAGTGATAAAAGCAAGCAATTAAGAGGTTTCAATCAAGTAGAAGGAATGTTAACGTTTTCTGGAGTGAAGTATATACCAGTTTTAACTCATTGTGGAACAGGTGAAAAACAGTCAAGTAAGAACCGGAAAATAAGGATGCTTTCTCCGCAGCCTTTTCGAATCGATAAAGGTTGTGAAGCAAAAATAAAAGAAAAGGAGATTATTCTAGTGGATGATATTTATACCACGGGACGAACATTTTTTCATGCAGCTGAGTGTTTACTTGAAAACGGAGCAAAAACAGTCGAGACGTTTTCGATTTCCCGTTAAAGTTCCCCAATTGTAATCGATTTTATTTGCATTCCTTGGGTGATAATATATAATTAATTTAAGCATATCATCACTTGAGTGGTCCATTTGATGATGCTGATTCTGAGATACAATCAGATGAAAGGGGAGAGTGTTTATGTTTAAATATAATGTCCGTGGCGAAAATATTGAAGTAACTGCAGCTATTCGTAGTTATGTTGAGAAAAAAGTGGGGAAAGTTGAGAAATACTTTAATGATGTACCTGAAGCAACAGCCCACGTTAATTTGAAAACGTATTCCGATAAAACTGCTAAAGTTGAGGTAACCATTCCTTTGCCTTACTTGGTTTTACGTGCGGAAGAAACCTCGCCTGATTTATATGGAAGCATTGATCTGGTAACAGATAAACTTGAAAGACAAATGCGCAAGTATAAAACTAAAATCAACCGCAGAACTCGCGGTTCTAATGTTGTTGTCCCACCTGTTATGCCGGGAGAAGATCAAGATCTAATGGAAGATGAAGTGAATATTGTCCGTACAAAACGACTATCATTGAAACCAATGGACAGTGAAGAAGCTGTTTTACAAATGGATATGTTGGGACATAATTTCTTTATCTTTGAAGATGCTGATACTAATGGCACAAGCATCGTTTATCGTCGTAAAGATGGAAAATATGGGTTGATTGAAACAGAATAAACAAATGTACTGAAAAATTGAAAAACTTCAAGGCAAGTAAATACTCTTGCCTTGAAGTTTTTTCGTTTTTTGACTAAAGTGCATCGCAATAGGTGTGTTTAATGTCGATAAAAAGGTTTCAATTGTGAATCAGTAATGATAGAATTAATAAGAATATAGACTATTGCTATAAAAACAAAAGTGAAAATGTCGAGATAAAGTCTAACTGCCTAAATAAATGGAAATTTACTAAATAGAAAATAGAGATAAAGACATAGAGGAGAAAGATGAATGGCTAATTTTTTACGCAACTTAATTGAAAACGATAAAAAAGAATTGAAAAGCTTAAGCAAAATCGCCCAGCAAGTTGAAGAATTTGCTGAAGCAATGGCTAACATGTCTGATGACGAATTAAAAGCAAAAACTCCTGAGTTTAAGAAACGGTATCAAGATGGCGCAACATTAGACGATTTGCTACCTGAAGCTTTTGCTGTTGTACGAGAAGCTGCTAAACGAGTTTTGGGATTGTATCCATATCATGTCCAACTAATGGGTGGGGTCACATTACATCGCGGGAATATCCCTGAAATGAAAACAGGTGAAGGGAAAACGTTGACTGCTACAATGCCGGTTTATTTAAATGCATTGACAGGAGAAGGTGTACACGTTGTAACCGTAAATGAATATTTATCTAGTCGTGATGCTACTGAAATGGGAGAGTTATATGAATGGTTAGGCTTAACAGTAGGCTTAAACCTAAATTCAAAATCTTCTGAAGAAAAACGTGAAGCTTATTTGGCGGATGTTATGTACAGTACAAACAATGAATTAGGATTCGATTACCTTAGAGATAACATGGTAGTTTATAAAGAACAAATGGTACAAAGACCATTGAATTATGCGATTGTCGATGAAGTCGATTCTATTTTGATCGATGAAGCTAGAACACCATTAATTATTTCTGGTCAAGCAGCAAAATCTACAGCTTTGTATAGTCGCACGGACTTCTTTGTTAAAGGATTGAAAGAAGAGGAAGATTACACAATCGATATTCCTTCTAAAACGATTGCTTTGACGGAACCAGGGATTGAAAAAGCTGAAAAAACATTCAGAATAGACAATTTATATGATGTAGAAAACCAAGCGTTAACGCACCATATTGATCAAGCTTTAAGAGCTAATTACATTATGCATCATGATGTAGATTATGTGATCCAAGAGGGCAAAGTAATGATCGTTGATCAATTTACTGGTCGTATCATGGAAGGTCGTCGTTATTCAGATGGCTTGCATCAAGCTATTGAAGCAAAAGAAAACGTAGAAATCCAAAATGAATCAAAAACAATGGCGAATATCACTTTCCAAAACTATTTCCGTATGTATAAAAAGCTAGCAGGTATGACAGGTACAGCGAAAACAGAAGAAGAAGAATTCCGTGAGATCTACAACATTCATGTTGTATCCATACCAACGAATAAACCACTTATTCGTGATGACAGACCTGATTTGCTCTATCCAACATTGGACAGCAAATATCGTGCTGTTGTTGAAGAAATCGAAGAAAGACATGCGAATGGTCAACCAGTATTGGTCGGTACAGTAGCTGTTGAAACATCAGAGTTAATATCCGGTCTATTAAGAAAAAGTAAAATACCTCATCAAGTATTAAATGCTAAAAATCATTTTAAAGAGGCTGAAATTATTACAAGTGCGGGTCAAAAAGGTGCAGTAACAATTGCAACCAATATGGCTGGTCGTGGAACAGATATCAAATTAGGTGCAGGTGTTCGTGAAGTAGGCGGACTATGCGTTATTGGTACAGAACGACACGAATCACGTCGTATCGATAATCAATTACGTGGACGTTCTGGTCGTCAAGGCGATCCAGGTGTGACACAGTTTTATCTTTCTTTAGAAGATGATTTAATGAAGAGATTTGGTTCAGAACGTATCCAAGCTGTTTTAGAACGCCTAAAAGTCAGCGAAGAAGACGCAGTTATTCAAAGTAAAATGATTTCGCGTCAAGTTGAATCAGCTCAAAAACGTGTTGAAGGGAACAACTATGACACACGTAAAAATGTCTTACAGTATGATGATGTTATGCGTGAACAACGCGAGATCATGTACAAACAAAGATTAGAAGTTATTATGGCTGAAGACTCATTAAAAAATGTGACTGTTCCAATGATCGAGCGGACGATCTCACGTATTGTTCAAATTAATACTCAAGGAACAAAAGAGGAATGGAAACTGCAAACCATACTTGACTTTGCACAAGCTTCATTAGTTCATCCTGATGATATTGCAATGAGTGACCTAGAAGGCAAAACGATTGAAGAAATTGAAACAGTGCTTTTAGACGCTGCGAAATCTATTTATGAAGAAAAAGAAAAACAATTAAATGGTAAAGAACAAGTATTGGAATTTGAAAAAGTGGTCATCTTACGTGTTGTAGACAGTAAGTGGACAGAACACATCGATACAATGGAGCAGTTGCGTCAAGGAATTGGCCTTCGTGCATATGGACAAAGTAACCCATTAGTAGAATATCAAGCAGAAGGATTTAAATTATTCGAAGAAATGATTGCCTCTATGGATTATGAAGTTACACGTTTATTGATGAAATCACAAATTCGTCAAAACTTGAAAAGAGAACAAGTTGCAAAAGGAACAACTGCGCGTTCAACTGGTGATGGACAAGTGGTTAAAGAAGCAAGAAAAAAACCAATCAAAATAGATAGCTCAAAAATAGGCCGTAATGATCCTTGTCCATGTGGAAGTGGAAAGAAATATAAAAACTGCCATGGAAAATTAGATTAAGATACACTTCTTCCAGAAGTGTGATAAATAAAATAATTATAAGAAAGAACACGATTGGTTAATGAGTCGTGTTCTTTCTGAATTGGAGTGAAGAATAATGGAATTAAGCGATATTAGAAATTATCTAGAAACGGCAAGTAAAAAAATAAACGGTTTTGGGAGGTCTCTTTGACTTAGAGACTTTGGAAAGAGACATCGCTGAATACAATGATAGAATGACAGAACCAACTTTTTGGGAGGATGCCCAAAAGGCTCAAACAGTTATTAATGAAGCAAATGAGTTGAAAGAAAAATACAATCAATACAACGGCCTTGTAACTGAAAAAGAGGATTTAGATCTATTACTTGAAATGGTCAAAGAAGAAAGTGATGAAGAATTAGCAAAAGAGTTGAATAGCAAAATTATTCCTTTCTTGGATAAGTTAGATCAGTATGAACTAGATCTATTGTTGAGTGACCCGTATGATAAAAATAATGCCATTATTGAGCTTCATCCTGGAGCAGGCGGAACCGAATCGCAAGATTGGGGAAGCATGTTGCTTCGCATGTACACTCGATGGGCTGAAAAAAGAGGATTTAAAATTGAAACGTTAAATTATCAAGCTGGAGATGAAGCTGGAATCAAAAGTGTGACTTTGCTTATTAAAGGTTTGAATGTATACGGCTATTTAAAAGCTGAAAAAGGGGTTCATCGCTTAGTGCGGATCTCGCCTTTTGATTCTGCTGGAAGAAGACACACGTCGTTTGTTTCTATCGATGTGGTTCCAGAACTAGACGACAGTGTAGACATTAAAATTAATTCAGATGATTTAAAAGTAGATACCTATCGAGCAACTGGAGCAGGCGGACAACACATCAACACAACAGATTCTGCTGTTCGAATCACACACATCCCGACCGGTGTGGTTGTTGCAAGTCAAGCCCAAAGATCACAATTAAAAAATAGAGAACAAGCTATGAGTATGCTGAAAGCAAAACTTTACCAGCTTGAAGTCGAAGAACAAGAAAAAGAAATGGCTGCTATAAGAGGCGAACAATTAGAAATCGGTTGGGGTTCTCAAATCAGATCTTATGTGTTCCATCCTTACTCAATGGTAAAAGATCATCGAACAAATTATGAAACTGGAAATGTCAACCAAGTAATGGATGGCGGATTAGATCCATTTATACAGGCATATTTAAGAAGCAAAATTTCTACAATTGAAGAATAAAATAGCAAAAAGTCAAACTTCCGACAAATTTAGAACCATTTATGGAAGTTTGACTTTTTATATTTGTAACAAAAGAAATCTAGTCAAACCCAAAAAAACATTGAATTTAATCTTTTAGTGGGGAATGACATACGTTCTCAATCTTTTTTTGATGTTTTAAGTAGGTGAAACTAGTAAAATGATTAAAAATGTAAAAATAAAACAATCACGTTACAGGAATGATACAAAATGAAATAAATTTGTAAAGAAAATACAACTGACATAATTTTTTATAATGCTATAATGATTAAGCGTTGAGGAAAAATGCCTCAAAGGTATAAGAAACACCTGGATTAAGTTCTAGAAACTATAAAAGTTAGGTGATAAAAAATGATTGAAATGCTAAATGTCTATAAGAAATATCCTAACGGCATTACAGCAATTAATGGTTTATCTGTTCGTATTGAACCAGGTGAATTTGTATATGTTGTCGGACCTAGTGGTGCTGGTAAATCAACTTTTATTAAGATGATCTATCGTGAAGAAAAAGCTACTAAAGGAACAATCAAAGTAGGCGATTTTGATTTAATGACAATCAAAGAAAAAAATATTCCCTATTTAAGACGTTACGTAGGAGTCGTTTTCCAAGACTTCAAATTGCTTCCTAAATTGACTGTTTATGAAAACATTGCTTATGCAATGGAAGTTGTTGAAAAAAATCCTAAAGCTATTCAAAAAAGAGTATTAGAAGTTCTTGAATTAGTAGGATTAAAACACAAAGTTCGTATGTTTCCTAATGAATTATCAGGTGGAGAGCAGCAACGTATTGCAATAGCCAGAGCCATTGCAAACACTCCACATATTCTAATAGCAGATGAGCCAACTGGTAACCTTGACCCAGATACTTCATGGGAAATCATGAATATATTGGAAGAAATCAGTAATCAAGGAACTACGGTTATTATGGCCACTCACAATAGCCAAATCGTTAATGTCGTTAAACACCGTGTTCTTGCGGTTGAGAATGGACGCATCGTCCGAGATCAATTGGAAGGAGATTACGGGTATGAAGCTTAGAACAGCAAAAAGACACGTTATAGATAGTTTTAAAAGTTTGAAAAGAAATGGTTGGATGTCTATTGCTGCTGTAAGTGCTGTAACAGTAACGCTACTATTAGTAGGGTCATTTATTGCCATGTTAATGAATGTTAATAAACTGGCTACAGATATTGAAAATGATGTAAGTGTCAGAGTTTACATTGATTTAGCTGCAAATGAAGAACAACAAAAACAACTCCAATCGGAATTAGAATCATTTGAACATGTTGATTCAGTTGAATTTTCAAGTCGTGAAAATGAATTGGAGCAAGTAGTTGGTAGTTATGGTGATGAGTTTAATTTGTTTGATGGAGACGACAATCCTTTATATGATGTCTTCATTGTAAATACAGATATTCCAGAAAACACAGCGCCCGTAGCAAAAGAAATTGAAGCATTAGAATATGTCACTCAAGTAAACTATGGTGGAGCTACGGCAGATAACTTATTTAGAACAGTAAATACTGTTCGTAATGTCGGTGCTGTTGTCATCATTGCGTTGATTTTAACAGCGGTATTCTTAATTTCAAATACGATTCGAATCACTATTTTCTCACGACGTACTGAAATTGAAATCATGAAATTAGTAGGTGCAACAAACTGGTACATTAGATGGCCATTCTTAATTGAAGGAGCATTAATCGGACTTATTGGTGCGATTATACCTGTTGCTATTCTAAGTTTTGTTTATGTAGCTGCATTTAATGTAGGAACAGATTTCTTAGATGGAACCTATTTTGCATTGTTAACACCAAATCCATTTTTATTCCAAGTTGGAGGATTAATGTTGGCAATCGGTATTGTTATTGGTGCAATCGGATCATTCATGTCCATTAGAAAATTCTTAAAAGTATAATAAATGTAATGAAAGATAAAAATTAAATCATTGGGGAAAACGGGGGAAAACAACATTGAATAAGAAATTTATTAATTTAGCTTTAGTAGCAGCATTAGGGTTCTCAACTTACATTGCTCCTATTACAGCATTTGCAAGTACAGACGAGGACATTAAAGCATCTACAGAAAAATTGGTGGATCTAGAAAATAAAGAAGCAACAGCAGAATCTCAATTATCAACTATCACTGCAACTATTGCAGACAATGAAAAGAAAGCTGAATCATTGGTAGCAGATATGCAAGAAACACAAACGAGTATGAAAGTTCTAGAAGAACAAATTACTAACTTGAAATCAGCGATTGAAAAACGCGAAGCTAAGTTGGAAGAACAAGCACGTTCTGTACAAGTAGACGGGGATAGCCGCAACTTTGTTGATTTTCTTTTAAACGCTGAATCTATTTCTGACGTTCTTGGACGTGTGGGTGTTGTTTCTCAAATCGTATCTGCAAATCAAAGTTTAGTTGAAGCACAAGCAGCTGATCAAGATGCTGTAGTTGCAAAACAAAATGAAACTGAAGAAAAAGTAGAAGAACAAACACTATTAGCTGCAAAATTAGAAGCATCTAAAACAGATTTAGAACAACAAAAATTAGAAAAAGAAGCAGTTGTTGCATCAATTGCAGCTGAAAAATCTGTAGTAGAAAATGAAAAAGAAAAATTCTTGGCTGTTAAAGCAGCAGCTGAAAAAGGAGCAGAAGAGTTAGCACTTGTAAAAACAACTGCAACTAGTAACTCTTCAGCATCAGTTGAAACAGTTTCTACAAAAACAACAGTTGCTTCAGAAGTAACGGCTAAACCAGCAGCAACTGAAAAAGCTGTTGAAACAAAAAAAGCAACAACTTCAAATGATTCATGGACAACAATTAAAAATGCTGCTTATGGAGTTATAGGAACACCTTATTTATACGGCGGAACAAGTACTAGTGGTTTTGACTGTTCTGGTTTTACTATGTATGCATTTTCTGCTGCTGGAATCAATCTTCCACGTACAGCTGGTGCTCAGTATGCGGCTTCAACTAAGGTTTCACAATCTGAAGCGCAACCTGGCGATTTAGTATTCTTCAATCAAACAGGAAGTATTGACCATGTTGGTATCTATCTTGGAAACAATCAGTTTATCGGTTCTCAATCTTCATCAGGTGTAGCTGTTACAACAATCAGCCAAGCTTACTGGGCTCAATACTTAGTTGGATTTGGACGTATCAACTAAATTAGTCATTAAACTAAATTAGTCATTAAACTAAATTAGTCATTAAACTAAATTAATGTAAATATATTCTACCGTTTCCCCAAAACGATTTTAAACCAATCGCTAACTTCCTGTTAGTGATTGGTTTTTTTTAGTTACATAGTAATTATAGTGCTGATAGGATAAGAATTGCATGTAGTTTAAAGTTTTAAAACTACTTATTATACTGCTCTTTTTTTTGGAGTAAAAATAAAAAATCAATATAAACTGCTATTCAATGTAAAAATCATGTAAACTATATTTAGAAACGGATAAATTCGTGATTATGTTGAAGTAGTTTGATAAAATAGAAAAAGAAGTAGAAAAGGGGTAGAGACAAATGGTGGCAAATTTTTTTATTATGCTAGCGCTATTTTTTATTCAACCTACGTTTATCGTTGGATTGGTAGTTGCAATTTGGACAAGTTATCGTAGGATCAATCATGAAAGAAGCAATCATCGCGTAGCAATCTATAATACATTATACGAGATCAAAAACTATTTATTAGTTGGACTTCTTTTTGGAGTGATTGGATCGGTTCTTTTAACGCTTATTGGAGTTCCAGTTACGATGGACTGGATTATTTTGTATCAAATCGTAACAATTATAAGTTTGTTTTTTGGCTATCGTTTTGTTCATCCTTTATTTACGTTTTCAATTAGTTCGTTACTTCTTATAGGATTACCATTTTTTTTAGAGAGTAGTGATTTCTCTTTTTTACCAACAAATTGGTACCATCCGTTAAGTCAAATCGAGTTCAGTGGAACACAATTATTTACTAACTTGTTTATTATCCTCTTGTTTTTATTAGCGACATCTATTTTTACGATCAAGAGAAAATCTGGAAATCATTTATCAGCACGTTTTTTGAATACGAAGCGAGGTAAGCGAATTGCGAAATACCCTATAAAACCTTTTTGGGTCTTGCCACTGTTATTGGTCGTTCCAGGAAATGGATTTCAAGCATTTTTTAGTTGGTGGCCAGTCTTTTCAATTGGAAATGAAAACTACTCTTTCTTTTGGCTGCCCGTTTTGATAGGTTTTCAATTTACGGTGCAGTCACAAATACCCAAAGTTGCTATTTCAAAATTGGTCAAGGATTTAATGTTATTGACCGGAGTGGCTTTAATTATTGCTATTAGTTCCATTTGGATTCCTTATGCTTCCATTGCTGGATTTATCTTTTTAATTATTGGAGGACTAAGCGTGTTATATCGGCACCGTATACGTGAAAAACATTGGAGTTTTCTTTATGGTCCCGCTGATAAAGGAATAAAGGTCATTGGGATTCGTCCAAGTACACCAGCAGAAAAAATGAATTTAGTTGTTGGAGATACCATTATTGAGTGCAATAATGATCCTATCGAAAATGAGAATGATTTTTATCAAGCTTTATCAAAAAATAGTGTTTATTGCCATTTAAAAGTTAAAGGTGTAGATGGCGAACTTCGTTTAACTGAAACGGCTATTTATGCAGATTCTCCACATGAGATTGGAGTAGTTATTTTAGGGAAGTAGCTCAATATGAAAGAAGTAGACTTAAACTAAAAATTCTGTATAGGCGGGATAAAAAATGAAAAAAGTGTTAATTGTCGATGATGAACAATCTATTTTGACGCTGCTAGCTTTTAATTTAGAAAAAGAGGGTTACCAAGTAGATACAGCTTTAGATGGATTGGAAGGGTATGAGATGGCTATAGCCCATCCATATGATTTTATTATTTTAGATTTAATGCTTCCGTCAATGGGAGGCATGGATATTTGTAAAAAACTTAGGCAAGAAAAAGTTGAAGCTCCAATCATGATGTTGACAGCTAAAGATGATGAATTAGAAAAAATTATCGGTCTTGAATTAGGCGCTGATGATTATATGACAAAGCCTTTTAGCCCTCGTGAAGTACTTGCGAGAATGAAAGCTATTATGAGACGTATGACCAGTAAAAGTAAAGCAGAAGAAGCTTTAAGCAATGTTGAAGATAGAGATAAGCAAGATGAATTGATCAATGTAGGCGATATCCAAATAGATCCTAGCCAATATGAAGTAGTGGTCAGGGGAGAAAAAATCGATGTTACTCCAAAAGAATTTGAATTATTGATTTATATGATTAAGCGAATCAATCGTATTTTAAGCCGTGAACAATTGTTGGATGCTATTTGGAATTTTGATTATGCTGGAGAAACACGGATTGTGGATGTGCATATCAGTCACTTAAGAGAGAAAATAGAAGTAGACACAAAAAATCCTAGTTATATCCGAACAGTTAGAGGTTTCGGTTATAAATTTGAGGCTCCAAAAAAATGAAGAAACTTCAGTTTCGAATATTAACTGTTTTTATTGTCTTATTCACTTTATTTAGTATTTCTATTGGTGTTTTCTCAACTAATTTATTACAGGATTATGCTCAAAAAAGTCAAGAAGAAGCCTTGATCAAACAAACCAAAACAATAGCTGATCTGCTCTATGTAAATGGAGAAAATTCAATAGATCTTGAATCTGCTATAAGTCAGTTAACAAAACTTGAAATACTAGATGAAGAAAGATTAACTGTTATCGATTTGTCAGGTGTTGTGGTTTATGATTCAGCTGCTAATAAAGCAGCATTGGAAAATCATAGTGATCGTGAAGAATTTCAAGCGGTATTAAATGGAGAAAAAACTGGGATATCTATTCGCGAAAGTGAAAGTACGAACGAAAATTTGTATTATGTGGCTGTCCCATTGATGGGGTCTCAAGATGAGTTGATAGGTGTGCTGCGCTTATCTAGACCAGTTGCGGACATTAACCAAATCAATGAACAGATAAAACAGTCTCTTTTGATCTTTAGTTTACTTGCCTTTATTTTGACTACACTGGTTACTTTTATTATTACTAAACGCATAGCTAAACCGATCAATGATATTATGGATGTAGCTAAAAATCTTTCGGATAAACGATATGATGTTCGCTATACCGGAACGGCTTATGGAGAAGTTGCAGATTTAGGAGATACGGTCAATGAATTAGCTACAAATTTAGAAGAACAAACGCAAGAAATTGTTCAAAATGACAAACGTCTATATGAATTAGTTAATCATCTGGTTATTGGTGTGATGTTGATCGATGATCATCGAACGATAAAAATGGTAAATCCGGCTATGAGTACTATTTTAGGCGAAGACATTACCCATCTTATTGGAAATTCTTATGTAGAAGCAACAAAAAGTTATGGATTAAGCCATATGATTGAAATGGCTTATCAAAAAAATGAAAAACAAAATGATGAGATTTATTTTTATTACCCGCAAGATAAAATTGTAGACGCGAATATTGTTCCGATAGACGGTAAAGAACCAGGAGAACAAAATTTGATTGTACTATTGTATGACATTACTGAAATTAGGAGGCTTGAAAAAGTCCGTACTGATTTTGTAACGAATGCTTCACACGAATTAAAGACTCCAATTACTGCGCTTAAAGGTTTTTCCGAAACGTTATTAGATGGAGCGATGGAGGATAAGGAAGTATTGAAACAATTTTTGGAAATTATGTTAGCTGAAAGCAGTCGATTAGACTTTTTAGTGAATGATATCCTTGAATTGTCAAAATTGGAACAAAAACAAGTTCCAATGAATATACAAGAGATCAATCTTACAGAAACAGTCCTATCAACTATTCAACTGGTTAAACAAACAGCCGATAATAAACAAATGAAACTTAATGTCATTGAAGAAGATAACTTGCTTATTACTGGTGACAGCAGTCGTTTGAAACAAATACTCGCTAATCTAATCAACAATGCAGTAGTCTATACACAAGAAAAAGGGAAAGTAACGGTTACAATAAAAAAAGAAAATGATTATGCAGTTATTAGGGTATCAGATAATGGAATAGGAATACCTGAAGATGAGCAAGATCGAATTTTTGAACGTTTTTATAGAGTAGATAAAGCTCGCAGCCGGAATTCCGGTGGAACAGGTTTAGGTTTATCCATTGTTAAATACCTAATTGAAAACTTAAATGGATCTATATCTGTTGAAAGCAAACTTGGTTTAGGAACGACATTTATCGTCAAACTACCGATTCATCCCAATGAGTAGAGTTCGTTAATGCATAGATGAAGTAAATAATCTGATTTTTAAAGAGTCTTGAGATTTTCTCAAGGCTCTTTTTTTAGTGTGCATAAACAGATAAACAACCTTTACAAAATCTTTATATTCTTTACAAATATCAACAGAAACATTACATAAAGGGGAGAGTAAAATTAATATTCATTCGTTAAGATAACTTATGTGGACGAGGATGGAAATGTCCAACACTATTATTATAAAGGATGGGAAAAATGACAATTACAAAACTATCAAAATTAACTTTAACATTAGGAGCAGGTTTAGCATTAGCAGCATGCGGAGCAGATTCTAGTTCATCAGGCTCTTCAGAAAATGCAGAAGGATTTGATACTTCACAAACGATTAATGTAATTTCAAGAGAAGATGGGTCTGGTACTCGTGGAGCTTTCACAGAAATTACAGGAGTACTTGTTTCTGAAGGAGATACTGAAACAGACAACACTTATTCTGGAGCAACCATTCAAAATAGTACAAGCGGCGTTATGACAACAGTTGCTGGAGATCCTGCATCCATTGGGTACATCTCATTAGGGTCATTAGATGACAGCATTAAAGCTGTTACCATTGAAGGAGTAGAAGCAACTGCCGAGACAGTACAAGATAGTTCATATGCAATCGCTCGACCATTCAATATTGCTCATAATGGTGAATTAAGCGAAGTAGCAGAAGATTTCTGGAGTTATATCATGAGTGCTGAAGGACAAGAAATCGTTGTAGGCGAAGGTTATGTAGAAGCAGTAACAGATGCACCTGCATATGAAGCAACAGAAGGGATGTCAGGCAATATCAGTGTTGTGGGATCAACTTCTGTGACACCAGTAATGGAAGTTTTAGTTGAAGAATATACAGCTCTTAATCCAGAAGTGACGATCGATATCACATCAAACGGTTCTTCTGCTGGTATGACTGCTGCAATGGACGGCTCAGCTGATATCGGGATGGCTTCTCGTGAACTTAAAGATGAAGAATTAGACGTATTGACTGCTGAACCACTAGCAATTGACGGTATTGCTGTAGTTGTAAATCCTGAAAATACAATCGAAGATTTGACAATGGAACAAGTTAAACAAATCTTTACAGGTGAAGTGACAACTTGGGATGAAGTTTCTAAATAATCATTAGGTAAAATAAAAAGAACCAGAACTCTTCTGGTTTTTTTATGAAAATGAGTTTCAGTCAATTGGGAAATTGACAAATGAATCCAACCTATCAACTGATATAAATCAAGATAGGTTGGTTTTTCATGTATGGGGATAAAAGTAGGTAAAAAATTTACAATTATCCATAAATACAAGTGAAAAGGACTGTATTTATGAATGATTTATTCTGTTTTATGTTAAAGGAGAACAATATGAAGACGAAAAAATTAGATGGGTTTATGAAAGGTGTTTTTTTTGTATCTGCATTGACATCAGTCTTAGCTATCGTTTTAATCTGCATCTTTATTTTTGCAGGCGGCGTTCCTTTTATGGTGGAATATGGAGTGCTAGACTTTTTATTTGGTCAAAAATGGGCACCTTCTAATACACCTGCATCGTTTGGCATCTTACCAATGATCATGGGATCCTTAGCAGTGACTTTAGGTGCAATTATTGTTGGTGTGCCTATCGGTATCTTGACATCTATTTTTATGGCAGAGTTTTGTCCAGTGTGGCTGCATAAAATTTTGAAACCGGCTGTTAACTTGATGGCTGCTATTCCATCTATTGTCTATGGATTCTTTGCTTTACAAGCAATCGTTCCTATCATGCGTCATTTAGTTGGCGGAACAGGTATGAACATGCTGACGGCTATCCTGTTATTAGGAATCATGATTCTTCCTACGATAATTGGATTATCCGAATCTTCTATTCGAGCAGTTCCCAGAAGTTACTATACTGGGAGTATGGCATTAGGTGCTACCCATGAACGGTCTGTCATGAAAGTAGTCGTTCCAGCTGCTAAATCAGGTATCATTTCGTCTGTTATTCTAGGAATTGGGCGTGCTATTGGCGAAACAATGGCTGTCGTGTTAATTGCTGGAAATCAGCCTATCATGCCGGAGAGTTTAACGTTAGGTGTGAGAACTTTAACAACAAATATCGTATTAGAAATGGCTTATGCAAGTGGTTCACATAGAGAAGCCCTTATTGCAACTGCAGTTGTACTGTTTGTATTCATCTTGATTATTAATGGTACTTTCTTGATCATTAAGAAAAAGGGGGCTAGATAATCATGGCTAGTAAATTAATGAGAGGTCTAATTTATACAGCAGCAGCCTTAACTTTTGGATCTTTATTTTACATTGTATTATTTATCTTAATTAAAGGGATTCCATTTCTTACTCCTGAAATGTTTGCATGGAAGTACACAACTGACAATGTATCATTAATGCCATCATTGATTACAACACTTATTGTAGTAGGTATGACATTACTGATAGCAACTCCTATTGGTGTATTTACAGGGTTCTATCTAGTTGAATACGCTAAAAAAGGAAACAAAGCTGTTGGTCTGATCCGTATTGCGACAGATACTTTAGCGGCTGTACCTTCGATCGTCTACGGGTTGTTTGGGATGTTGTTTTTCGTTACTTTCCTAAACTTTCAGTATTCTGTTTTAGCTGGAGTATTAACGTCAACCATTATGGTTTTACCGTTGATCATTCGTTCAACGGAAGAGGCATTATTATCAGTAAATGATTCATTGAGGGAAGCAAGTTTTGCTCTAGGAGCAGGGAAATTGAGAACGATTTTCAAAGTTATTCTGCCAGTTGCTATGCCAGGTATCTTATCTGGAGTTATTCTAGCAAGTGGAAGAGTAGTTGGAGAAACCGCGGCGCTATTGTATACATTAGGAAGTTCAACAAATTTGCCAAGCGGTCTATTCTCTTCAGGAAGAACTTTGGCTCTGCACATGTATGTTCTATCCAGTGAAGGCATGCATGTAAACGAATCATACGCGACTGGGGTCATTCTGATTTTATTTGTTTTAATCATTAATGGGTTGTCAACATTCTTGAGCAATAGACTGACAAAGGGGACAAAATAATGAGTAAACTAAGTATAAAAAATATGAATCTATTTTATGATGATTTTCAAGCGTTGCACAATGTGAATTTAGAAATTCCTAAAAATCAAATTACAGCCTTTATTGGACCATCTGGTTGTGGAAAATCAACGCTGATCAAAAGTTTGAATCGAATGAATGATTTAATTGAAGGATGTAAGATTAAAGGAGATATCCTTTTAGATGAAGAAGATATCTACAAGAAAGACTTTGATGTTAATGTATTGCGAAAAAAAGTTGGTATGGTTTTTCAACAACCTAATCCATTTCCAATGAGCATCTATGATAATATTGCTTATGGACCGAGAACACATGGCATCAAAGATAAGAAGACGCTAGATGCGTTAGTTGAAAAAAGCCTCAGAGGAGCTGCCATTTGGGAAGAAGTAAAAAATGATTTGAAAAAAAATGCGTTGTCTTTATCCGGTGGCCAACAACAACGGATCTGCATCGCACGTGCACTAGCGGTTGAACCTGAAATCTTATTGATGGATGAACCCACAAGTGCATTAGATCCGATTTCGACTGCTAAAATTGAAGAACTAGTGACAGTTTTAAAAGAAAATTATACAATCGTAATGGTGACGCATAACATGCAGCAAGCTTCTCGTGTTTCAGATAAAACAGCCTTTTTCTTAAATGGGAAAATCGTCGAGACCGGAGAAACGAGAAAGATTTTCACAAATCCGCAACAAAAAGAAACAGAAGATTATATTTCTGGTCGTTTTGGATAATCATTAAACTAGAAAATGGAGGAAATAAATTGAGGAAAATATATGAAGAAGAACTTGCCAATTTACATGTTCATTTTTCAGAAATGGGTATGATGGTGAATGAAGCCATCTATAAATCAGTTAAAGCATTTACTAACCACGATAAAGAATTAGCCCAACAAGTTATCGAAAACGATGTAGTGATCAATGCACGAGAAACTGAGTTAGAGAAAAAATGCTTTGAACTGATTGCATTGCAACAACCTGTTACAAGTGACTTAAGAAAAATAGTGACAGTAATGAAAGCAAGTGCTGATTTAGAAAGAATGGGAGATCATGCAGTAAGTGTGGCAAAATCTACTATTCGAGTTAAAGGGACAAAACGAGTACCACAAGTCGAAGCGGATATCGCTCAACTCTCAGAAAAAGTAAAAGTAATGGTTGAAGGTGTGTTAGAAGCCTATATTAAAGAAGATGCCAATAAGGCTAAAGAGTTAGCGACGGCTATTAACGATATAGACAATGAATTTTATGCGATCTACCAACAATGCATTGATGAAATGAAAGTAGATTCTGAATTAGTTTTAGGTGCTACAGATTATATGTTAGTAGCAAGGTATTTAAAACGTATCGGTGATTACGTGACTAATATTTGCGAATGGATCGTCTATTTAAAAACAGGTAAAGTAGTTGAATTGAATACAAGTAAAAAGTGAGTTTTAGATAAAAGCTTTTGTTGAAAAATCAATGAGGAGTTTAATAAAAATTAAGTGCAAATAAAATTGGGAGAAAGTAAAAAAATTCTCATTTTAGCTTTTTAATGATTGGGTAAGCAAAGAAGATGTAAAGCGTCAGAATACAGAGAAAACTCTGTTTTGGCGCTTTTTTCTTTGCTCTTTTATTTTAAAAAAGTTAGAATAATAATAAGGTGTAATGTGCCTTTACACAAACTTTACAATTACCCTATTTAACTTTTTTGAGATTACGTTATTATTAAGAAGTATGTAATTTAGGTAAATGCCTAGGAGGTATAAAATGAAACTAAAAAATAGTCGGCTTATGTTAACCCTTGCGTTTGGATTTATTCTAACGGCATGTGGACCTGTAGTAGAAGAAGAATCCATTACTGCAGTCGGATCCTCTGCTTTGCAACCACTTGTGGAAGCTGCCGGTGAACAATACAGTTCTGAAAATATTGGGAAGTTTATTAATGTACAAGGCGGAGGTAGTGGAACAGGTCTGAGCCAAATCGCTGCAGATGCTGTAGAAATAGGGAATTCGGATATTTTTGCTGAAGAAAAAGACGGCATAGATGCTTCTAAATTAGTGGATCATCGTGTAGCTGTTGTAGGAATCACACCGATCGTTACACCCGGCACTGGAGTTACAGATATCAGTATAGAAGAGTTAAATAAAATATTTACAGGGAAAATAACGAATTGGTCAGAACTAGGCGGAAATGATCTGCCGATAACGGTATTAAATCGTGCATCTGGTAGTGGAACACGTGCAACATTTGAACAATGGGTTTTAGAAGAAGGTCAAAATAGTATTATTACACAAGAACAAGAATCTAGTGGGACAGTGCGCCAAATTGTTGCCAATACTCCTGGTACAATCAGTTACGTTGCTTTCTCATATGTAAATGATGATGTTGTTGCTTTATCGATAGATGGAGTAGAACCAAAAGATGAAAATGTAAAAACAAATGATTGGCCAATTTGGTCTTATGAACATATGTATACGAATGGGGAACCAACTGGTTTAACAAAGGATTTTCTTGACTATATTTTATCTGAAGAGATCCAATCAACACTGATTGAAGCATTAGGATACATTCCGACTAGCCAAATGGAAATTCAACGAGATGTTGAGGGAAATACAATCCCCGTAGAGTAAACGAATGAATAATGGCCATCAACAACAGAAGTGATGCCATACCAGTAAAGACGACTGTTCGATATGAAAAGCCGTCTTTCAATTTGTTAGATTTGAAAAAAGAGGAGGGTTTCTTTTGGAAGAGATTCAAGAAAGATTACTTGGAAACTCAAAAAAAGGCAGACTGGAAAAAATAGGAAAAAGTATTAGTTTTATTTGTATCGCTATCATAGTATGTGTAGTCGCATCCATTTTATATTTTGTTACAAGTAAAGGCCTCTCTACGTTTTTTGTAGATGATGTTTCTTTTTGGAACTTTTTAACAAGTTCAGTATGGAGTCCAGGTAATGTAGGGGAAGACGGTCAACCGCTTGTAGGAGCACTTCCAATGATTACCGGATCATTTTTAGTAACATTGTTATCAGCTGTATTAGCAACACCTTTTGCAATTGGAGCTGCTATTTTTATGACAGAAATTTCGCCTTCAACAGGTAAAAGAGTCTTACAACCAGTAGTTGAATTATTGGTGGGAATCCCATCAGTTGTTTATGGATTTATTGGATTAACGGTTATTGTTCCGTTTGTACGTTCTATTTTTGGAGGTACTGGATTTGGTATTTTATCTTCTACTTTTGTATTATTTGTTATGATTTTGCCAACTGTAACAAGTATGGCAGTCGATGCATTGAACTCCGTACCCAGACATTATCGTGAAGCCTCATTAGCTATGGGTGCAACCAGATGGCAAACAATCTATAAAGTTGTATTAAGAAGTGCAATGCCTGGCTTACTAACAGCAGTTGTTTTTGGGATGGCTCGTGCGTTTGGAGAAGCTTTAGCTGTTCAAATGGTTATTGGTAATGCAGCTTTAATGCCAGGAAGCTTAGTTACACCAGCTTCAACGTTAACAAGTATTTTAACCATGAGTATGGGAAATACAGTTATGGGCACATTAGAAAATAATGTTCTTTGGTCTTTAGCTCTTATTCTAATGGTCATGGCGCTATTCTTTAATATCTTAACGCGTTGGATCGGTAAGAAAGGGGCTATGAAATAATGAATGCAAAAAAATGGGATAAATTCGCAGTCGGCGTATTATATGCATTGTCTATTATGATTGTTCTTATTTTGTTCAGTTTACTAGCCTTTATATTATGGCGTGGAGTACCACAGATTTCTTGGGAATTTTTAACCCAACCAGCAAAATCTTTTCAAGTTGGCGGTGGGATCGGAATTCAATTGTTCAATTCATTTTATTTATTGTTTTTAACAATGCTTATTAGTACACCATTAGCTTTGGGAGCGGCTATTTATTTATCAGAGTACGCAAAACAAAATTGGCTAACAGATATTATTAGAACAGCAATAGAAGTGTTGAGTTCTTTACCGTCTGTAGTTGTGGGACTATTTGGATTCTTGATTTTTGTTATCCAATTTGATTTTGGCTTTTCAATCCTTTCTGGAGCTTTGGCGTTAACAATCTTCAACTTACCTTTGTTAACAAGAACGATAGAAGATTCCTTACAGGCTATACCAGGCGTGCAAAGAGAAGCTGGATTAGCGTTAGGATTATCTCGTTGGGAAACCGTTACTCGCATCATTCTGCCTGCAGCATTACCTGGTATTTTAACTGGTATGATTTTAGCAGCAGGGCGTATTTTTGGTGAAGCAGCTGCTTTGATCTACACTGCTGGACAAAGTGCACCTGCATTAGATTTTACAAACTGGAATCCTCAATCAATCACTAGTCCATTAAATATCATGAGACCAGCTGAGACTTTAGCTGTTCATATCTGGAAAATCAATAGTGAAGGTGTTATGCCGGATGGAGAACAAGTTTCAGCAGGAGCTTCTGCGGTTCTAATTATTGCAGTATTGTTATTTAATTTAGTGGCTCGTTATTTAGGAAGAAAACTACAAAAGAAAGCTACTTCTGCTTAATAAACACAGTGTTTAATAAGGATTCAGTTAGACAAGGAGGATTTAAGGAATGCCCAATCAAGCTAACTTAGAGACAAATATTATAAAAATGAACGACAATAAAAGTGTTGATTTATCCACTGAAGATCTACATGTATGGTATGGAGAAAATGAAGCCATTAAAGGTGTTTCGCTGGAATTTGAAGAAAATAAGATTACCTCTCTCATTGGACCAAGCGGATGTGGGAAATCTACTTACTTGCGTTCTTTAAATCGTATGAATGATGAAATTGAGTCTGCAAAAGTAACCGGAAAAATTATGTATAAAGGCATTGATGTGAATGCTTCAAATGTCGATGTTTATGAAATGCGTAAAAATATTGGAATGGTATTTCAACGTCCCAATCCTTTTAGTAAATCAATTTATGACAATATTACTTTTGCTTTAAAAAGACACGGAATCAAAGATAAAAATACTTTAGATGAAGCAGTAGAAACAAGTTTAAAACAAGCAGCTTTATGGGATCAAGTAAAAGATCAATTAAATAAGAGTGCTTTAGCCTTATCTGGTGGACAACAACAACGTCTTTGTATTGCAAGAGCGATTGCTCTTAAACCAGATATTTTGTTGTTAGATGAACCAGCTAGTGCACTAGATCCAATTTCTACTAGTCAAGTAGAAGAAACATTGTTGCATTTAAAAGAAGAGTATTCAATCATTATTGTTACTCACAACATGCAACAAGCTTCAAGAATCAGTGACTATACAGCTTTCTTTTATGTTGGAAATGTTATTGAGTATGATGAAACGAGAAAAGTATTTACTCGTCCAAAAATTCAAGCAACAGAAGATTATGTATCCGGTCATTTTGGTTAGGAGGAAAAACCGTGAGCAGTGAAAAATTTATTATTGAATCTAAAGATGTTCATTTATATTATGGGAAAAATGAAGCATTAAAAGGCGTTTCGTTAGATTTTAAAGAAAAAGAGATAACAGCATTAATTGGACCTAGTGGTTGTGGGAAATCAACATTTTTAAGAACCATAAATCGTATGAATGATTTAATTCCAAATGTAACAATTACAGGAAATGTAAAGTTTGAAAATAAAGAGATCTACAGTCCTAAAATGGATACTGTTGAGTTAAGGAAAAAAGTTGGTATGGTATTTCAACAACCTAATCCATTTCCTTTTTCTGTATACGAAAATGTTGCTTATGGTTTGAAAATTGCAGGTATGAAAGACAAAGCAAAAATGGATGCAATTGTTGAAGATAGTCTGAAAAAAGCAGCTGTATGGGAAGATGTTAAAGATAAATTGCATAAAAGTGCACTCTCACTTTCAGGTGGACAACAACAACGGGTATGTATTGCACGAGTATTAGCAATTGAACCATCTGTTATTCTGCTTGATGAGCCTACAAGCGCACTAGACCCAATCTCAAGCGCTAAGATTGAAAATATGCTATTAGAACTAAAAAATGAGTACACAATGATTATTGTTACTCATAATATGCAACAAGCTTCAAGGATATCAGATAATACAGCCTTTTTCTTGAATGGTCATTTAATTGAGCATGGGGAGACAAGACAAATTTTCACCAGCCCTAGAGAAAAGGAAACAGAAGATTATATTTCTGGACGTTTTGGATAATTCGTTGCATAATTAAGAAAATGGTATAGGAGTGATGAAAAGTGAGACGCGTATTTGAAGAGGAACTAAATGATTTGCACGTTCATTTTTTCGAAATGGGTAAAATGGTTAATGAAGCTATTTATAAATCTGTAAAAGCTTTTGTAAATCATGATAAAGAACTTGCTCAAGAAGTAATCAATCAAGACGTGGAAATTAATAAACATGAAGTTGATTTAGAAAAACAATGTTTCGAGATGATTGCATTGCAACAACCTGTCACAACTGATTTAAGAAAAATCGTAACTGTGATGAAAGCTTGTGCGGATCTTGAACGAATGGGAGATCATGCCGTTAGTATCGCAAAGTCAACTATTCGAGTAAAAGGAAACAAACGGATTTATGAAGTAGAAGCAGAAATTGCTGAAATGTCTGAAAAAGTTAAGGTAATGGTTCAAGAGGTTTTAGATGCGTATGTAAACTTTGATGCTGAAAAAGCTAAAAAAGTAGCTTTAAGTGACCGAGCAGTAGATAAAGATGCGAAAAAAATCCATCATGACTGTATTGAACACATGAAAGTTGATTCAGAAATTGTACTAGGTGGTTCAGATTACATGCTTGTAGCTGGATACTTAGAGAGAATCGGCGACTATGTGACGAATATCTCTGAATGGATCGTTTATTTAAATTCTGGTAAAGTCGTTGAATTAAATACTCATAATAAAAATATTCCCTTAACATAAAACAGAAAAAGACTGGAGTCTATTCCAGTCTTTTTCTGTTTTATTGGATAGGACTTTAGAACTCAAGCTTCTTTTGCTTTCTTTTGTGTTCTGTGTTAGGATAATGAAAATTTACCATGTGGAAGGATGAAGTGAAATGGGAATGCATCAATATATTAAAAGTTTAAGTGATTTAGAAAATATCTTTCGCTGTCCTGGAAAGTTTAAATATGAGGATCATTCTGTGGCAGCACATTCTTTTAAAGTGACACAAATTGCTCAGTTCTTAGGAACCGTAGAGGAACAAGCAGGAAATGATGTGAATTGGCGCGCACTTTATGAAAAAGCACTCAATCATGACTACACAGAACTGTTTATAGGGGATATAAAAACGCCAGTTAAATATGCAACACCTGAATTAAGAGAAATGTTGGCAGATGTAGAAGATTCGATGACCGAAAATTTTATCAAAAAAGAAATTCCAGCAGAATTTCAAGCAGCTTATTTTGAACGTCTAAAAGAAGGGAAAGATGATACATTAGAAGGCCAAATTTTATCGGTCTCAGACAAGGTAGATTTACTTTATGAATCATTTGGTGAAATCCAAAAAGGAAATCCGGAACGTGTCTTTACTGAGATATATGAAGAGTCTTTAAAAACGATTTTAGAATTTAAACATCTAGCTAGTGCACATTATTTCTTAACAGAAGTATTGCCTGATCTATTAAGTGGAAACTTTACAAATCAAGATCAATTACAAAAAATAACACAAAGAATCGTTTCAGATGCTATAAATGATTAAATATGAACAAACGTTCGCTAAAAATAATGAATTATGATAAACTAATAGGATAATAATAGGGTGCATGTTGCTATCCTATTTTTTGTGTTTTCGTTAAACTAAACATATAGATAGATAAACGTTAAAAATAACTAAAAAGGAAGTAAGCAAATGGCGCATGATAAAATTACTGTTAAAGGTGCACGGTCACATAATCTGAAAAATATTGATGTTACAATACCCAGAGATAAGTTAGTTGTTGTGACAGGATTATCGGGATCAGGTAAAAGTTCCCTAGCTTTTGATACTTTGTATGCTGAAGGACAACGACGTTACGTCGAAAGCCTTTCAGCTTATGCTCGCCAGTTTCTGGGCCAAATGGATAAGCCAGATGTAGACAGCATAGACGGTTTAAGCCCAGCAATTTCAATTGACCAAAAAACAACTAGTAAGAATCCACGTTCTACTGTCGGTACAGTGACAGAGATCAATGATTACTTGAGACTGTTGTATGCTCGTATTGGCCATCCTATTTGTCCAAATGATGGAACTGAAATTTCTAGCCAATCAGTTGAACAAATGGTTGATCGAATATTAGAATACCCTGAAGGTACGAGAATTCAACTCTTAGCTCCAGTTATTGTTGGAAAAAGAGGGCAGCATAAAAAAGTCTTTGAAAAAATTAAATCAGAAGGCTATGTGCGTGTCCGTGTAGATAAAGAAATGTATGATGTTTCTGATGAAATCGAATTAGAAAAAAATAAAAAGCATGATATTGAAATCGTCATTGACCGGATCGTCATAAAAGAAGGGATCCGTTCGCGTTTATTTGATTCATTTGAAGCTGCTTTGCGTTTAGCAGATGGATACGCTATTGCAGATATCATGGGTCTAGAGGAAGTTCTTTTTAGTGAGCATTATGCTTGTCCGTATTGTGGATTTACCGTTGGAGAATTAGAACCTCGTTTATTTTCTTTTAACGCACCGTTTGGCTCATGTCCGGATTGTGATGGATTAGGTGTAAAATTAGAAGTGGATATTGATTTGGTTGTTCCAGATCGAAGCCTGTCATTAAAGGATGGTGCTATCTTACCTTGGAATCCTATCAGTTCGAATTATTACCCTCAAATGTTAGCACAAGCATGTAAACATTTTAAAATTGATCAAACGATTCCGTTTGAAGAATTATCGTTGGAAGATCAAGAAGTGATTTTAAATGGATCTAAAGGAGAATTGTTCCATTTTCATTATAAAAATGATTTTGGCGGTGTGCGTGATGTTGATATACCTTTTGAAGGTATTTTAACTAATATTGAAAGACGATACCGTGAAACAAGCAGTGATTTTACAAGAGATCAAATGCGGTTGTACATGACTGAACTGCCGTGTCAAACGTGTAAAGGGAAACGATTAAATCCAGAAGCTTTGTCTGTAAAAGTAGCTGGTAAAGATATTGGTGAAGTGTGTGACTATCCAATTGAAGAATCAATTAATTTTTTCACTGACTTATCTCTGACTGAGCAAGAAACGATGATTGCTAAGCCTATCTTGAAAGAAGTAAACGACCGCTTGAGTTTCTTGCGCAATGTTGGATTGAATTATTTAACATTAAGTCGAACGGCTGGAACGTTATCTGGTGGAGAAGCTCAGCGCATACGTTTAGCGACTCAGATTGGGTCTAATTTGTCAGGTGTTTTATATATATTAGATGAACCTTCAATCGGATTGCACCAACGAGACAATAATCGTTTGATTGAATCCTTGCAAAAGATGCGTGATTTAGGCAATACATTGATAGTTGTGGAACATGATGAAGATACTATGAGAGCGGCCGATTATTTGATTGATATAGGACCTGGAGCTGGTGAAAAAGGCGGAGAAATCATGGCCATAGGAACACCAGATGAAGTAGCAAATAATGAGAAATCATTAACTGGAGCCTATTTGTCCGGTAAACGATTCATACCTGTTCCTAAAGAACGTCGGACAGAAGATAAAGGTTCTATTCGCATTAAAGGTGCTGCTGAGAATAACTTGAAAAATGTTGACGTTGATATTCCTCTAGGACGTTTTGTAGCAGTTACAGGTGTTTCAGGATCGGGGAAAAGTTCTTTAATAAACTCTGTTTTGAAAAAAACATTGTCTCGTGACTTGAATCGGTCAAAACAAAAACCAGGGAAATATAAATCAATGGTAGGGCATGAAGGGTTGGAAAAAGTAGTAGATATTGACCAAAGCCCAATAGGACGTACTCCAAGAAGTAATCCAGCCACATATACGAGTGTATTTGATGATATTCGTGATTTGTTTGCTCAAACAAATGAAGCAAAAATAAGAGGATATAAAAAAGGCCGATTTAGTTTTAATGTAAAAGGTGGACGTTGTGAAGCATGTAGAGGAGATGGTATTTTAAAAATAGAAATGCATTTTCTTCCTGATGTCTATGTTCCTTGTGAAGTGTGTCATGGGACTCGCTACAACTCTGAAACCTTAGAAGTTAAGTATAAAGGTAAAAACATTTCTGATATTTTGAATATGACTGTTGAAGAAGCAGTTGTATTTTTCGAGAATGTGCCAAAAATCCGTAAAAAAATCCAAACGATTATTGATGTCGGTTTAGGTTATGTAACTCTTGGACAACCTGCTACGACACTATCTGGTGGGGAAGCTCAGCGGATGAAACTAGCAAGTGAATTACGAAAAAGTTCTAATGGAAGCAATTTTTATATCCTAGATGAACCGACAACAGGATTGCATACAGATGATATTGCCCGTTTATTAGTAGTATTGAATCGATTAGTAGAGGCTGGAAATACTGTATTAGTTATCGAACATAATCTTGATGTTATTAAAACAGCCGATTATATTATTGACCTGGGTCCAGAAGGCGGAGCTGGCGGCGGTACTATTATCGCTACGGGTACACCAGAAGAAGTTGCAAAAGTTAAGAAAAGTTTTACTGGTCAGTACCTGAATGACATTCTAAAAAGAGATAAAAAACGTGAAAAAATGTAACGGGATAGACTAACACCAAAAAAAGATACATCCGTCTAGGTTATAATTGGATGTATCTTTTTTAGTTGTTTCTTTTTATAAAAAAATACTTTCATGTTAAACTGAATATGAAAGTATTGACCTCCCGCTTAGTGTTCAGACTATGTAACGACAGTAAAATCGTACTTAAGTCCTATGACAAATTTACTTGGATGACGCATAATAATAATATAAACAAGGCATAGTATAAAAAAAGCATGCAACCATTACTATTATAAGTCAATTACTATTAGATAAACTGGAAAATATTAAGGAGGAAATGAACATGAAACAAAGAGAAAGAATACTCGAATTAGTTAAACAAGGAATTATCTCTACTGAAGAAGCTTTAGTTCTGCTGGAAAATGCAGCAAAAAAAGAAGGCAAAGAAGCTATTAAAAAAGAACAAACACATGCTCAGAATGAAGAACACAAACCGACACCACCGATTCCACCTAAAAAACCTGAAGAAGCTCATCATGAAGAACCGTCACATGATCCAGAATTTCCAAACCCTGAAGAAGAGGATCAAGATGAAGTGCTCTCTAAGGAAGAACAAAAAGATCGTGAACAGCTTGAAAAAATTCTAGAGAGCTTATCAAATGAAGCCTCAACTTATTCCGTTAAAATAGATGAAAAAAATCTGGAAATTGCGACAATCAAAAGCAAACTTAGATTAGTACAAGAAAAACTGATGGTACTTGAAACGAAGGAAGATTTAGATGAGTTAGATTCTGAAAAAATGCCTGAAATGAATCGAATGAAAAATGAAATTGACGAATTAAAGGCTCAACTCGAAGATTTAGAAGAAGACAAAACTGAATTAGAGGACCATTTAAAAACGATAAAAAGAAAACAATGGGGAACTCAAAAGAAACAAATTTCAGAAAAATTCGAGATACCAGAAGACTGGAAAGAAACAGCAAATGAAACGTTGAATCAAGTTACTGGTAAAGTAGTCGATACAGGTAACCAATTCGGTAAATTTATGAAAGAAACTTTCTCTACAGTAATGGAAAACATGGATTGGAAAGATGTAAATGTTCGTGTTCCTGGTTTAGCTTCAACTAAATTTACCCATGAATTTCATTATCCTGAAAGTTCTGCATCCATTATTGATGTAAAAGTTGCAAACGGGAACGTATTATTTAAAAATTGGGATAGCCAAGATATCAAAATTGAAGCAGATATTAAGATTTATGGTAAATTAGATACAGTTACTCCTCTAGAAGCTTTCCAAAAACGGAGTACTGTTGAAGTAACAGATGAAAAAATGTTATTCCACGTACCAAATAAACGTATACGTTGTGATTTAGTTTTTTATCTTCCTGAAAGAATGTATGATTATACAGCTATCAATCTTTTAAATGGAAATGTGAAATTTGAAGTATTTGAAGGGAAAGATTTCTATGTTAAATGTACAAACGGAAATGTTTTCTTCCAAAATCTGACTGCTACCATGCTAGAAACTGATGGAGTCAATGGAACAGTCACTGTGTTAGATAGTACTGTGAGAGATTTAATGGTAAAAAGTGTAAATGGCGGAATTGTTACACGTGGAAATATTAAGAGCGGAAATCTTTCAACCGTTAATGGAACAGTAAAAGTGTCTTTAGAAGGTGACGATTTAACTCGTATGGACGCTTCTTCTGTAAATGGCAGTGTGAAAGTATCCTTCCCTAAAAACTACAGTGTAGAAGGCGAAGCGAAAAGTAATTTAGGAACGATTCAACACCGTATCGATCACCTTGAAACACTTAAAGAAAGAAAAGACCGTACAAGTCAATTGTTAGAATTTAGAAGAGTAGCAGATACGCAACTATTGGTATTAAAATTAGAAACAACAACTGGAAATATTTTATTAAAAGAAGCAGAATAATGTATAAAAAAGAAAGTTTACAACTAACCAAGAGAGGTGAATAGAGATGAAAAAATTAACAAAATCAAGAGACAATAAAATGGTGAGTGGTGTATTAGCTGGGGTTGCAGAATATTTCGGCTTTGATCCAACATTATTACGTATTATTTATGGAGCTGCTACATTGATCGGTGTTGGTTCACCGTTTTTCCTATACATTGTATTAGCGATTGTAATTCCTGAAGCACCTAGATCGAATCAACCAAAAAATCCAACTTCTTATGGATTTAACTCAGGAAAAAAACGGCCAGAACAACCAGCTGCTCGTAAAGAAGCTGAAAAAGTTAAAGAGGAAGACTGGAGTGACTTTTAGTGAGATTTTGGCAAAAAATTATCGTTAATGCATTGGTCTTTTTAGCCTTAGCAGGTTTTTTGCAAAATATGTTTTATGTGGAAAGTATATGGGTTGCTTTAGGAGCCAGTTTGGTTTTGTCAGTATTGAATTTAGCTGTTAAACCTATCTTGTTTATCTTATCGTTTCCTATTACTCTCCTAACAATGGGACTATTCACTATAGTAATTAACGCAAGTATGTTGAGCCTCACTTCTGCTATCATAGGGAGTGGATTTGAATTTTCATCGTTTGGAGCCGCTATGCTCATTGCTATGTTAATATCACTAGTTAATCTATTATTGAATACTCAAATAATAAAAGCAAAATAGCACATTTAAAGATTGAGACGATTGTCTCAATCTTTTTTTGCTTAAAATAGGCAATGCTAGAATAACAAAGATAGTGAGCTTTTTACTTTTTGAATAGGTTTTCTTTGGATTTCCTTTAAACACATAGATTAAAATGGTAAAATGAATGATGTAGACTATACTTTTTTAACTAATAAAAATTGATCTTAAGACAGAGGAGAATAAATTATGGGCAAAAGTGTAACTGTAAAACAATTAGTAGACTCTCTGGATTTAGAGGTACATAACGGAGAAGAATTTCTTGATCGTAAAATTTTAACAGATGATATTTCACGACCAGGGTTAGAACTTACTGGTTACTTTAATTATTATCCTCAAGAACGCATCCAGTTATTTGGAAGAACGGAAATTTCATTTTCTGAAAAAATGACTAGCGATGAAAGGTTAATTGTTATGCGTAGGATGTGTCAGTCAGATACGCCGGCTTTTCTCGTATCAAGAGGGCTATTACCACCAAAAGAATTGATACAAGCAACAACCGAAAAAGGCATTCCATTACTTTCTTCTCCACAATCGACAACCCGTTTATCTAGCAATGTAACAAACTTCCTAGAAGCGGAATTAGCAGAACGAATTTCAATGCATGGAGTGTTGGTAGATATTTATGGAATGGGTGTTATGATCACTGGAGATAGTGGTGTAGGGAAAAGTGAAACAGCACTAGAATTGATCAAAAGAGGACATAGACTTGTAGCTGATGATCGCATTGAATTGTATGTGATCGATGATAAAAAAGTTGTAGGGGAACCACCTGAGATTTTGAGTCATTTAATGGAGATTCGCGGAATCGGTATTATAGATGTAGTGAATCTGTTTGGTGTTGGATCGATTCGTTTAAGCAAAGTGGTTAATTTAGTCGTTAACTTAGAGCTATGGGATAAAGAAAAAACGTATGACCGACTTGGAAGCGGCGAGGAAAAACAACGTATTTTAGAAGTTGATGTTCCAAAAATCTCTATTCCTGTTAGGACAGGGCGGAATTTAGCCATCATTATTGAGAGTGCAGCAATGAATACCAGAGCGAAAATTATGGGATATAATGCTACTGAAACATTTGAGCGTAATTTAGAAAAACTGATCAAAAAAAATTCAACTGAACAGTAAGATTGGAGATTAATAAATGAATAATATTTTAGGGGCGATTGATCCAATTGCCTTTTCATTTGGATCGCTTGATGTATATTGGTACGGAATTATTATAGCTACAGGTATATTTGCAGCTATTTTTCTGAGTACACGTGAAGCTGAAAAAAGAGGTATAGAAGGAGACCATATTGTAGACATGGCTCTTTGGGCAATTCCTTTAGCTTTTATTGGAGCACGATTGTATTATGTATTGTTTGAATTAGGTTATTATCTGGAACATCCAAGTCAGATTATTGCCATTTGGAATGGCGGTATAGCTATTTATGGTGGACTGATCGCGGGTGGACTAACTGTCTACTGGTATACAAAAAAGAAAGGCATTCCCATTTGGTTAATGTTGGATATTTTAGCACCTAATGTATTGCTGGCTCAAGCTATGGGCCGTTGGGGAAACTTTATGAACCAAGAAGCACATGGTGGTGAAGTGACGCGAACATTTTTAGAAAACTTATTTTTGCCTGATTTTATTATCAATCAAATGGAAATCAATGGGGTCTATTACCATCCGACCTTTCTTTATGAATCTTTATGGAGTTTGCTAGGTTTTATTTTAATCGTTGTGTTACGGAATAAAAAACATTTATTGCGACAAGGCGAGGTTGCACTAAGTTATGTACTTTGGTACTCATTTGGACGTTTCTTCATTGAAGGTTTGAGGACAGATAGTTTATGGCTTTTTGATTTCATACGTATATCACAAGCTCTATCATTACTATTGTTTGTTGCTGCGCTTAGTGTATGGATTTATAGAAGAAGAGACTATCCGCCTGTTCCTTATTATTTAGATGGAATGAATCAACAAAAAAAGAATGTAAAAACAAAAAAGAAATGAACAAGCTGAAGGAGTATGAATAAGATGTCAAAGAAAGTAGCAGTTTTAGGAGCTGGTTCTTGGGGAACAGCTTTAGCAATGGTATTAGAAGAAAACGGCAACGATGTTTGCTTATGGAGCCATAAAGCAACACAAGCTGAAGAAATTAATCTTAAACATACCAATAAACTCTATTTACCCTCTGTTGTTTTAGCTGAGAAAATTAGAGCAACAAATGATATCAGAGAAGCAATAAAAGAAGCAGATGCGATTGTATTTGTGATTCCAACAAAAGCTATTAGAGAAGTAGCTAAACAAATTGCTCCTCTTCTAACAAAACCAACTATCATTGTTCATGCAAGTAAAGGTTTAGAGCAAATTAGTCACAAACGGATCTCTGAAATTTTAGAAGAAGAAATTCCTGGAAATAAAAGAGAAGCAGTAGTTGCTTTATCTGGTCCAAGCCATGCGGAAGAAGTAGCAGTTAAAGATTTAACAACGATCACTGCAGCTTCAACAAATGAAGAGGCCTCTAAACTGGTGCAAGACTTATTTATGAATGACTATTTTAGAGTGTACACAAATGAAGATATCATTGGTGTTGAATTAGGTGCAGCTTTAAAAAATATCATTGCAGTAGGGGCTGGAGCACTTCAAGGATTAGGTTATGGAGATAACGCAAAGGCGGCTTTAATGACTAGAGGATTAGCTGAGATAAGCCGCTTAGGTGTAGCTTTTGGAGCTGATCCCATTACGTTTCTTGGATTGAGTGGAGTCGGAGATTTAATTGTTACATGTACTAGTGTCCACTCTAGAAACTGGAGAGCCGGACATATGCTGGGTAAAGGCAATAGCTTGAAAGAAGTTCTTGAAAGCATGGGAATGGTTGTAGAAGGCATTGCAACAACTAAAGCAGCTTATGAATTAGCCAAACAAAAAGAAATTGAAATGCCAATCACTGCAGCAATCTACGAAGTGTTGTATAATGGAGCTAAAGTGGAAGATACAATTGCTTCTTTAATGCAACGAGACGGCAAAGCAGAAGCCTAATTCAAGAGAGGCGCACTATTATAATCATATTGGAGGAATTAAAACTATGCAAAAAGTACGTAAAGCAATTATCCCGGCAGCAGGTTTAGGAACACGATTTTTACCTGCAACAAAAGCAATGGCTAAAGAAATGCTGCCGATTGTAGATAAACCAACGATTCAATTCATCGTGGAAGAAGCCATCAATTCAGGAATTGAAGATATTTTGATTGTTACTGGGAAAAGCAAACGTCCGATCGAGGATCACTTTGACTCTAATCCAGAATTAGAAGCAAATCTAAAAGCTAAAGGTAAAATGGAATTATTAGAACTAGTTGAAGAAACAACTGGATTAAATCTATTCTTTGTTCGTCAATCTTATCCAAAAGGTTTAGGCGATGCGGTATTACAAGCTAAAGCATTTGTTGGAAATGAACCTTTTGTGGTCATGCTTGGAGATGACTTGATGGAAGATGAAGTTCCATTAACTAAACAATTGATCAATGGATACGATAAAACACATGCATCTAACATCGCAGTTATGAAGGTACCGCATGAAGAAACTTCTAAATATGGAATTATCGACATCGAAGGACAAGTTGATGAGTCTACGTATAACGTTCGTCGCTTTGTTGAAAAGCCAAATCCAGAAGATGCACCAAGTGATTTAGCAATCATTGGTCGTTACTTATTAACTCCTGAGATTTTCGATATTTTAGAAACTCAAGAACCAGGTGCTGGAAATGAAATCCAATTGACAGATGCAATTGATACTTTGAACAAAACACAACGCGTGTTTGCTCACGAGTTTAAAGGTACTCGTTACGATGTCGGAGACAAATTCGGTTTCTTAAAAACAAGTATCCAATATGGATTAAAACATCCAGAAATCAAAGATTCATTAAATGAATACATTATTGAATTGGGCAAGAAATTAGAAAACGAATAAAATTAGATAGTCTAACAAAAAAAGATGAACGCATAGCGGTTCATCTTTTTTTTGCATTTACCCTAACGGACAAGACCTATTAAAAAAGCTCTCTATATGATATACTGATAAGCAAATGTTCACCAAGAGGAGGATTGCACATGTCTGAAATAGAAAATCAACAAGCAAGGATCATAGAAGTTATTCCAACAAGCGAGTTTTATTTTAAACGCGGAATAGCAGCATTTCAAAAGAATGAAATGGACCGTGCAAAAAAATACTTCTCGCGAGCAGTCACCTTGTCTAAAAATGAAGAAGAGACTATTTTTGCCTCTTGTCAGTTAGCTATTTGCTATCAACATACCGGTAATTACGATGAATCTATTGAAATCTTAGATGATTTGATTGAAAATAGCGGCGATATTTTTGCAGAGTCTTATTATTTTCAAGCAAACAACTATGCTTTTATAGAAGATTTAGAACAGTCATTGGTATTAGTAGAACAATACCTTGCACTTGACCCGGACGGTGATTTTTTTGAAGAAGCAACTGAACTGCAAGAGACACTAAAAATGGAATTAAATGAATTCTAATTGAATGATTAAATTACTTCTAATTTGTAAGCAAATGTGTAGTAATTTTAGTTAGAAAGATGTAAAGTAAGATGAAATGATTAAGGGAAATGAGGGGTTAATAAAATGGAAACAGAAGAAAAAATTTATGATGTTGTCGTTATTGGAAGCGGCCCAGCAGGCATGACAGCTGCTTTATACGCTTCAAGATCTAACTTGTCTACGCTTATGTTAGAACGTGGAGTACCCGGCGGACAAATGATCAATACTGCAGAAATCGAAAATTATCCTGGATTCAATAGTATCTTAGGACCAGAATTATCTGAAAAAATGTTTGAAGGTTCTAAACAATTTGGTGCTGAATATGCTTATGCTGATGTACAAGAAATTCAACAAGGGGTAGAATACAAAACTATTATTGCAGGAAAAAAAGTCTTTAAGACACGTTCGATCATTATTGCAACAGGTGCAGAACACCGTAAGTTAGATGTCAGCGGTGAAAATGAATACAACGGTCGTGGAGTATCTTACTGTGCTGTTTGTGATGGCGCATTTTTCCGTAATAAAGAGTTGGTTGTTGTTGGCGGAGGAGATTCTGCTGTTGAAGAAGGAACGTATTTAACTCAATTTGCCAAAAAAGTAACGATTATTCACCGTCGTGATGAATTAAGAGCCCAAAAAATTCTTCAAGAACGTGCTTTTAAAAATGAAAAAGTTGACTTTATTTGGGATTCTACAGTAGAAAACATTTACGGAGATAACAACAAAGTGCAAGGTGTTAAAATCAGAAATGTTCATACAAATGAAGTGAAAGAATTTGCAGCAGATGGTGCATTTATTTATGTAGGAATTTTACCAAATACAGACAAATTCAGAGATTTAGGTATCACAGATGAAGAAGGATGGATTTCAACAAATGAAACTATGGAAACTTCACAACCTGGGATCTTTGCAATAGGAGATGTTCGTTTAACACCATTGCGTCAAGTAGCAACTGCTGTAGGAGATGGTAGTTTAGCAGGTAATGCCGTTTTCCATTATGTTGAAAAATTAAAAGAAAATTTAGCAACAAAAGTAGTGAACTAAAAGGAATCATCCAGTCCTGTAAGAATAGAAATAAATAGTCTCATTAAAAAAACGAGAGAAATCTCGTTTTTTTTTATGAACATAGAAGCAAATAGCTTAAGGGGAAATGTGTGTAAGGGACAGCAAGAAGTGGTATACTTAAAAGGGAAGCGTTAACTAACGACAAAAAAATACTTAAGTAAAGGGTGAATTAAAATGAGCTGGAGAGATACTTATCAACTTTGGGAAAATTTTAATGGTTTAGAAACTGAATTAAAAGAAGAATTAATATCTTTAAAAGAAAATCCAGATATGTTAGAAGATGCATTTTATGCACCTCTAGAATTTGGAACAGCCGGTATGCGGGGTATTATCGGTGCTGGTGTTAATCGGATGAATGCTTATACAGTTAGACAAGCTACAGAAGGATTAGCTCGTTTTATGGATAGCCGTGGAGATGAAACCAAAAAACGCGGAGTTGCTATTGCGTATGACTCAAGACACAAGTCGCCAGAATTTGCTATGGAAGCTGCAAGAACACTTGGAGCACATGGAATTCCTGCTTTTGTTTTTGAAAGTCTTCGTCCAACACCGGAGTTATCTTTTGCTGTTCGTCATTTAAATGCTTTTGCTGGCATTATGATTACGGCGAGCCATAACCCATCAGAATATAATGGGTACAAAGTATATGGTGAAGATGGTGGGCAAATGCCTCCTAAAGAAGCAGATGCGTTAACAGAATATGTACGCAGCGTAGAAAATATGCTTGAAATTGAAGTTTTAGCTCAAGAAGAGCTGGAATCTCAAGGTCTTCTTAAAATGATTGGAGAAGATGTAGATAGCGAGTACTTAAAAAATGTACAAAGCGTTACAGTTAACCCAGAGTTAGTTAAAGAAATGAGTAAAGAAATGAAATTAGTCTTTACCCCACTTCATGGAACTGGAAAAATGTTAGGCGAACGTGCATTGAAAAATGCTGGTTTTGAGTCGATTTATCTTGTTCCAGAACAAGCGGAAGCAGATCCTAATTTTTCTACTGTTGAATCTCCTAATCCAGAAGAACCAGGTGCATTTGAATATGCCATTAAATTGGGCAAAGAAATTGATGCGGATGTCTTAGTAGCAACAGATCCAGATGCTGACCGTTTAGGAATAGCTGTTAAGACTGCAGAAGGGCATTACGAAGTGTTAACTGGAAACCAAATTGCTAGTTTGATGCTTCATTATTTGTTGACTGCCCAAAAAAAAGCTGGGGCATTGCCGGCTAATGGAGCAGTACTCAAATCGATTGTTTCAAGTGAGTTGCCTACAAAAATTGCTGAAAGTTTTAATATCCAAATGGTAGACGTATTAACAGGATTCAAATTTATTGCTGAAAAAATCAAACAATATGAAACAGATGGCAGCCATACATTCTTATTCGGTTTTGAAGAAAGCTATGGTTATCTTGTTTCACCATTTGTCCGTGATAAAGATGCCATTCAAGCTTTGGTTCTAATTGCTGAAGTAGCTGCTTATTATAAACAAAAAGGTGACACGTTATATGATGGATTGAAACAAATTTTCCATAACTATGGCCACTTTAAAGAAAAAACAATTTCAATCAGTATGCAAGGAATTACAGGAGCTGAAAAAATTAAAGCTTTAATGGTAAAATTCCGCGAAGAAGCTCCTGAAGAATTTGCTGGTATTGCAGTACAGTATGTAGAAGACTTCTCATCCAGCAAGCGTACGTTACAAGATGGTACGGTAGAAACTATTGATATGCCAGCTGCAGACGTATTGAAATATAAGTTAGTGGATGAAAGTTGGATCGCTATTCGTCCTTCTGGAACGGAGCCGAAAATCAAATTTTATATTGGCGCCTGTGATGACTCAGGGGTTGAAATTGAAAATAAAGTAATTCTACTTGAAGAAAGTATTCGTTCAATCGTAAACGAATAGAAAAGGTTAATAAAAAAAGGTTGGGACAACAGTTCCCAACCTCTTTTTATATTCTGGGCCTTTTCTAACTACGCAATCAATGTGAAAAGAGCTTTTCATCAGGTTTATTGATCTAAGCGAGTGCAAAAGGCGTAAAGATTAATTAAGCTTTAACGAAAAGGCATAGATAACTATACACGACACACCCGGCATGATATAATAGAATAGATGGAAATGAAAGAACCAAAAGAAAGAGGCGAATAAGATGGTCGATAGTCTACAATTAGTCATTCTTACTGGAATGAGTGGAGCAGGTAAAACTGTAGCAATGCAAAGTTTTGAAGATATGGGTTATTTTTGTGTGGACAATATGCCGCCAAGCTTATTGCCTAAATTTTGGGAATTAGTTAAAGAGTCTGGAAAATTAACAAAAATTGCTTTAGTAATCGATTTGCGTTCAAGAGCTTTTTTTGAAGAGATTGTTACAGCTTTAGAATCAATGGATAATACCTCATTTGTTACAACAAAAATAGTGTTTTTAGATGCAAGCGATGAAGAACTAGTTTCACGATACAAAGAAACACGCCGGACACATCCATTAGCAATGAATGGACGTCTTATAGTAGGGATAAAGAAAGAAAGAGAATTACTTGAAGACATAAAAGGTCGAGCACAAATCGTTATCGATACAACGAAGCTGACACCGCGACAATTAAGAGAAAAAATCAATAGTAATTTTAAAACGGTGGATACAGAATTGTTTAGAATTGAAATGGTATCATTCGGATTCAAATACGGTTTGCCAATTGATGCAGATGTCGTGATGGATGTTCGTTTTTTACCTAATCCTCATTACATTGATACTTTAAGACCGTTAACAGGACAGGATAAACCAGTTTATGATTATGTAATGAAACAACCAGAAACAGAAATATTTTATCGCAAATTTACAGATTTATTGGAATATATTTTACCAGGATATAAAAAAGAAGGTAAAAACAATGTGACTATCGCTATTGGTTGTACCGGCGGAAAGCATCGATCCGTAGCTTTAGTAGAACGTATTGCACAAAAAATCGAAATAGATGGGTATCCTGTCCACATTACGCATCGTGATAAAGGGAAGGTTAAAGAATCGGTGAATCGTTCATGATACAAGAAAGAAAAAAGAATAACCCTAAAATAGTGGTTATTGGTGGAGGTACGGGATTACCAGTAATTCTAAATGGACTAAAATCAAAAAATGCTGACGTAACAGCTATCGTAACTGTTGCTGATGATGGAGGAAGCAGTGGAACGTTAAGAAATTATGCTAACATTGTTCCTCCTGGAGATATTCGTAACGTATTAGTATCACTTTCGAATATTCCCTCTGCCCAAAAAGATATTTTTCAATATCGATTTGATACAAATGACCACTTTTTAGCTGGTCATTCAATAGGAAACCTGATCATTGCGGCCATGTCTGAAATGAGAAGCAGTATATTTGAAGCGATTCAATTGTTATCTAAAATGATGATGGTAGATGGACACGTATACCCAGCAGCAGAAGAGGCATTGATTTTGCATGCTATCTTTGAGGATGGTACTAAGATTTCTGGAGAATCAAAAATTGCTAAAGAAAGAAAAAAAATAGAGCGAGTCTATGTAACACCCACAGAAGATGATCATAAAGCTAAAGCTTCTAGAAAAGTATTGGCTGCTATTCATGATGCTGATATGGTCGTGTTGGGACCTGGAAGTTTATTTACTAGTATCTTGCCTAATTTGATGATCGATGATTTAGGACAAGCCGTTAAGGAAACAGAAGCAAAAGTAGTCTATATTTGTAATATTATGACTCAACTTGGCGAAACAGAGAACTTTACGGATGCAGATCATGTATGTGTATTGCATCAACATTTAGACAAAAAATTCATTGATACTGTACTGGTCAATATTGGGGAAGTTCCAGAAAATTACATGGATACAGAACGGTACAATGAATACTTAGTGCAAGTAGCGCATGACTTCAAAGGATTGGCTCAAGAAGTGCCCTCTGTTATCTCAGATGATTTTCTTGAATTAAGAGATCAAGGAGTTTTTCATAATGGAACAAAAGTGGTAGATGAACTGTTTAAGCTGGCTTTTGATAATAGACGCGTGGAAAAACGAAACAGTTTTTAATTATTAAGATAAAAAGAAAGGAGGACTCCTATATGTCTTATGCTTCGGAAGTGAAAAAAGAATTAACTCAATTAGAAGTGCATAGAGAACATGCTAAAGCTGAACTGGCTGCTTTGATTCGGATGAATGGAACAGTTAGTTTGGTCGAAAAAAAGTTTATTTTAAATGTACAAACTGAAAATGCAGCTATTGCACGTAGAATTTATGTGTTATTAAAAGATCATTTTGATGTTGAAAGTGAATTGCTTGTTCGTCGAAAAATGAAATTAAAGAAAAATAATGTTTATATTGTACGATTAAAGCATGGTACTAAAGAAGTGCTGTCAGATTTGTCTATTATGGACGGGATGTCATTGCATAGTCATGTTTCAAATGAAATAATGGAAAATACGCAAAAAGTTAAATCTTATTTGCGTGGAGCTTTTTTAGCAGGAGGTTCAGTTAATAACCCAGAAACGAGTCGTTACCACCTTGAGATTCATTCAAGTTATGAGGAACATAATGATGATATTTGTCAAATGATGAATCAATTCGATATGAATGCTCGTACGTTGGAAAGACGAAATGGGTATATCACTTATTTGAAAGAAGCAGAAAAAATTGCAGACTTTTTGGCTTTGATTGGAGCAACGAGTGGGATGCTCAAGTTTGAAGATGTTCGAATCATCAGAGATATGAGGAATTCAGTTAATCGTTTAGTCAACTGTGAGAATGCTAATTTAAATAAAACGATTGATGCTGCCAGTAAGCAAATTGAAAGTATCAAGTATATCGACGAAATGATTGGATTGGATAAAATCCCTACGAAACTAAGAGAAATTGCTCTTGTTCGTTTAGAATATCCAGAAGTAACATTAAAAGAATTAGGTGAAATGATTCCTAGTGGGACAATCAGCAAATCAGGAATCAATCATCGTTTACGTAAGTTAAATGAGATGGCAGATAAACTAAGAAGTACAGAAATAACAAGAGCAACAGTAATCACTTAAATATAAACTTATTAAATTGTAGGAATAAGTTTTTCAGTCTAGAACTTATTCTTGTTTTTTCATTATAACTGGGCTACACTGTAATAGTTGATGTTTTTGACTTTAGCAAGTATAAAGCTGAACGATTAACAAGTTATTAGTGTAGAGTCCCCTTAGTGTAATGGATATCACGTAAGATTCCGATTCTTAAAATGGGGGTTCGATTCCCTCAGGGGGCATGTAAGGATGCCAAGTAAAGTTATTACCTCACCCGTTTAATAGGAGAGTTGCATAATAACGAATAGAATAAGACAGCACTAGCTAGATCAAAAACTTTATTAGATCTGTGTTGTAATGCTGGAATGAAGAGCATAGACCCGATTTTCGTAAAAATGCTTACGACTTTCGGATCTTTTTTTATGTTGGTTCGTTCTACTGCCTGTTATTTCGAAAGATAAGATATGACAATAAAAGGTATAGTAACAAGATGATCTGAATTGGACTTATCCTACAAATGAATGTATAATTCCAAATGTTGAAAAATCGTTATTGAAATGTTAGATAGTTTGTGTATTTTACTTTGGGATGAAAGCATGATTTAATATCCCGTTATGGAAGGATCGATTATTAAAAATGAAAGAAAATTTTTGGCAAGATTTACCGCGTCCGTTTTTTATATTGGCACCAATGGAAGATGTGACGGATGTTGTTTTTCGTCATGTAGTGAGTGAAGCAGGCAAGCCGGATGTGTTTTTTACAGAATTTACGAATACCGTAAGTTACTGTCATCCAGAAGGACGGGATAGCGTACGTGGGCGTTTGACGTTTACAGAAGATGAACAACCAATGGTCGCTCATATATGGGGAGACGAGCCAGAGTATTTCCGTCAAATGAGTATTGGTATGGCAGAAGAAGGCTTTAAGGGTATTGATATCAATATGGGATGCCCAGTACCGAATGTAGCAGGAAAAGGAAAAGGCAGTGGACTAATCCGCCGTTTTCAAGTTGCTGCAGATTTAATTCAAGCAGCAAAAGCTGGAGGGTTACCAGTAAGTGTCAAGACCCGTCTTGGATATGCAAATATCGATGAATGGCGTGATTGGTTGACACATGTTTTTGAACAAGATATTGCCAATCTTTCTATCCATTTGCGCACAAGAAAAGAAATGAGTAAAGGCAATGCTCACTGGGAAATGATTTCAGAAGTCAAAAAATTGCGTGATGAGATTGCTCCACAAACACTTTTAACCATTAATGGAGACATTCCGGACCGTGAAACAGGGTTGAAACTTGTTGAGGAATACGGTGTAGATGGCATTATGATTGGGCGAGGTGTATTTCATAACCCTTATGCCTTTGAAAAAGAGCCGAAAGAACATAGCAGCAAAGAATTATTGGAGCTTTTCAGATTGCATTTAGATCTTTTTGATCAGTATACTGTTGATGAACCACGTTCATTTAAACCTCTTCGTCGCTTTTTCAAAATATATGTTCGCGGCATTCGCGGAGCGAGTGATTTAAGAGTACAGTTAATGGAAACCGAAACAACAAATGGAGCACGGGCATTACTAGATGAATTTGAAGAAAAGAATCGAGATATTTTAGGAGAATAGAAGAGAGACAGCCTTTGTTTAAAGATGAAAGATTGAGCAGTTGAAGAATAGAGAAAGAATTCCTACGCATTTGATTTAGAAGTTCTTTTTAAATCTACTCTGTTTTGTTTTTCTCTTATCATCAGACCAATCATACTATGGATAAAGGTTTGTACTTTTCATTTAAAAGCTTTAAAATTTTCGAATTATTTTTTTATGTTATAATTATTTTGTTGACCTATTAGTCAAATTCTATAATAAATAAACCGTTAAAAACAAATTGATTATCGCATAAAGGTAGCATAATTGATTTGTTTTTTAATCGTATGAAACCTATTTTAGTAGAATAAATGCAAGCGTAAGAATTTAATTGAGAGTCATCTAATTGTGTCAGTGTCTTCAAGGATAACTTTTGTGTTAAGAGTAGTAATTTAATTATTTTTCCAAAAAAATAACAAACAAAAAAAATTGACCTTTATTGACCAAAAGAGTAAAATACAATTAGTAACTTGTTGAGTAAGTCTTTTAGTTACACAATAAAGGAATGTACATTTAAGGAGGAAGCAAATTATGAACTTAGTCCCTACAGTAATCGAGCAGTCATCCAGAGGTGAACGTGCTTATGATATTTATTCTCGTCTTTTAAAAGACCGCATTATTATGTTAAGTGGTCCAGTTGACGATGATCTTGCAAATGCTGTAATCGCTCAACTGCTATTTTTAGATGCACAAGATTCTGAAAAAGATATTTATATTTACATCAATTCTCCAGGTGGAAGCGTAACTGCCGGATTAGCAATTTTTGATACAATGAACTTTATTAAAGCTGATGTACAAACGATTGCAATGGGAATGGCTGCATCAATGGGAAGTTTCTTATTAACAGCCGGTACAAAAGGAAAACGTTACGCATTACCAAATGCTGAAATCATGATTCATCAACCATCAGGCGGATCACAAGGACAAGCTACAGAAATCGAAATTGCTGCTCGTCACATTTTAAAAACGCGTGAACGTTTAAACAAAATTTTATCTGAACGTACTGGTCAACCTATTGAAGTTATTCAACGTGATACAGACCGTGACAACTATATGTCTGCAGAAGATGCAAAAGCATATGGTTTGATTGATGAAATTATGGAAAACAGTTCATCATTAAGTTAAATAAAATAAACAACTTATGTATTTAAGACAAAGAGGTTGGGGCAAAAGTCCTAACCTCTTTGTTGTTTCCAAATGATTGTTCTAAAACGTGTAAAAAAAGACCCGTCCTTAAACGATTGTGATTTCATTCCCACTTCGGGTGTAACGAAAATAAGACAAATTCATTTAATTGATTGTTGCTTATCTGTATAATGAAGTTAATAAGCAATCGAAGGAGGATGTTTTGTGGATATTAGTACTATTAAAGCAGACAAAGTAAATACAACAGATGGAATAAAAATTGGAAATGAAGATGCACCTGTTAAAGTTATTGAATTTATTAACTTAAAATGCCCTTATTGTAAAATGTGGTATGCAGATTCAAAAGACCTATTAACAGAATACGTAGAAGGTGGAAAAGTCCAACGCATCATTAAACATTTTGATAAAGAGAAACCAAGTTTAAAAAAAGGTAATGTTGTTCATCAGTATTTAGATTATTCAAATCCAACAAAAGCTCTCGAAGAAATAGATTATTTTTTTGCACATCAAGACGAGTGGGGCAGCTTAGAAGAGTTGTCTGAGATTGAAACTTATGTTGAAGAGAAAAGGCAATTGAAGAAACAAACAAATGAGTTAGAGGCTCAAGGAATTATTAAAGAAGCTAATAATGCAAATGTTGTGTTTGTTCCTACAGTTTTTATTGAAGAACAAATTTTTGATGAACATATTACACAACACGAACTAAAAGAAATGATTGATTCACGTCTTTAGGAATCTGAGTAAAAAGCATAAAATCAACTATGAAAAAGACTTATCTTATTCACAATTAGTTATGAAGAATTTAATGAAAAACTTAGAAACTTAATAGTTGAAAGATAGTAGGATTACTGTTACAATTACTGGTGTGAGAGATGGTAATAGTGTCCTTTTGGATGCTATTGAGAATGATGAAAAAACAGAAACAGGAAACTGATAGTTTGATTTTCATTTTTGATTCTCTTGTTTTTTTAAGTAACAAGGGTCGCCGAACGACTAACGCGGTCACAAAGCGACCAACGTAGAAAGAGGTCGCTCATGCAAAATGTATTATCCGTTATCGAAGAAGTTATTCCAGATATCATGTATACACTTCAGAATCGTTACCACATTTTGCGCAATGTTTTTTTATTGGGTCCAGTAGGCAGAAGAGTCTTAGCTGATCGTATGGGAATCACTGAACGTGTTTTACGTACAGAGTCAGAAGGATTAAAGAAGCAAGGACTCATAAAAACTTCAAAAATGGGAATGGAATTAACTGAAAAGGGTGAAACCATTTACCACCAATTAGACCAGTTAATGGGTCAGTTATTGGGAATGAAAGAGAAAGAAAAACAACTTGCCTCTTATTTGGAGATCGAACACTGTGTAATTATTTCAGGTGACGTAGATGATCAACTGAAGTTACGTGAGGAAATAGGCCATGCTACATTGGAAGCTCTAGATTTTTTATTGCCGGAAGGCAATAATATTATTGCAGTAATGGGCGGTACGACTATGGCTGAAGTAGCAAGTCAAATGAATGAAACTCTTTCAAGAAAAAGAGAGTTGATTTTTGTCCCGGCTAGAGGTGGACTAGGAGAATCGGTTGATATTCAAGCGAATTCTATTAGCGCTTTAATGGCCCAAAAAACTGGCGGTGAAAACCGTGTTCTTTATGTACCAGAACAAGTAAGCGAAGAAACATACAAACCACTCTTACAAGAACCTGGAATAAAAAGGACTCTTAAGATGGTTGATGATGCTAATTGTGTTTTATATGGCATCGGAGACGCCATGCATATGGCTGAACGCAGAGGAATGAACGAAGAAGTTCTAGCTCTGATTAAAAAGAAAGCTGCAGTTGGAGAAGCTTTTGGAGAATTTTATAATCAGTCTGGTGAAGTGATTTATAAAATACCACGCATTGGGATGCAATCGAAAAACTTAGCAAATATTGCTAATGTGATTGCAGTAGCTGGCGGTAAATCCAAAGCTAAAGCAATTGAAGCCCACATGAAAAAAGCACCTCGCCATACTTGGCTCATCACAGATGAGGGTGCTGCTAATGAGATTTTAACAGGGATAACCCTTTAAAATAAATATATTGTACGATTCCTAAAGGAGGAAATCTATTTATGACAGTTAAAGTAGGTATTAACGGTTTTGGACGTATTGGTCGTCTTGCATTCCGTCGTATTCAAGAATTAGAAGGTATTGAAGTGGTAGCAGTTAACGATTTAACAGATCCAAAAATGCTAGCTCACTTATTAAAATATGATACAACACAAGGACGTTTCAACGGTGACGTTGAAGTTAAAGATGGCGCATTTACTGTTAATGGTAAAGACATCAAAGTTTTAAGCAACCGTAACCCAGAAGAACTTCCATGGGGAGAACTTGGAGTTGAAATCGTATTAGAATGTACTGGTTTCTTCACTACTCAAGAAGCTGCTGAATTACACATCAAAGCAGGAGCTAAAAAAGTTGTTATTTCTGCACCAGCTACTGGTAACATGAAAACAATCGTTTACAATGTAAACCACGAAACTCTTGACGGTTCTGAAACAGTTATCTCTGGTGCTTCTTGTACTACTAACTGTTTAGCTCCTATGGCTCAAGTACTAAATGACAAATTTGGTATTGAATTAGGATTAATGACTACTATCCACGCTTACACAGGTGACCAAAACACATTAGATGCTCCACATCCAAAAGGCGACTTCCGTCGTGCTCGTGCTGCAGCAGCTAACATCATTCCTAATACAACTGGTGCTGCTAAAGCAATCGGTGAAGTATTACCAGAATTAAAAGGTAAATTAGATGGAGCTGCACAACGTGTTCCTGTTGCTGCTGGTTCATTAACTGAATTACAAACTGTATTAAAAACTAAAGTAACTGCTGAAGAAGTAGATGCAGCAATGAAAGCAGCAGCTAACGAATCTTACGGATATACTGAAGACGCAATCGTTTCTTCTGATATCTTAGGAATGTCATTCGGTTCATTATACGATGCAACTCAAACTAAAGTTATCACTGTTGGTGACAAACAAATCGTTAAAACTGTTGCTTGGTATGATAACGAAATGTCATACACTTCACAATTAATTCGTACTTTAGAATACTTTGCTAAATTAGGTTAATCTTTAAAAGAGACTTAAATTAGGATAGAAAATAATAAAAGCGGGGAGGCAGCGCGCTTCCTCGCTTTTCTTTTTTCAAAGATTAGTATTTACACATAATTGCTCGATACAGGAGGAATCTTTAATGGTGAAAAAAGTTGTAACTGATTTAGATTTAAAAGGTAAAAAAGTTTTAGTGCGTGCAGACTTTAATGTTCCAATGAAAGACGGCGTTATTACTAATGACAACCGTATTCAAGCAGCCTTACCAACTATTCAATATGTTATTGAACAAGGTGGGAAAGTTATTTTATTCTCTCACTTAGGTAAAGTGAAAACTGAAGAAGATAAAGAAGGCAAAAGTTTACGCCCAGTCGCTGAACGCTTAAGCGAATTGTTAGAAAAAGACGTTACATTTGTACCTGAAACACGTGGAGAAAAATTAGAAAGTGCTATCGACGGCTTAAACGCTGGTGATGTATTAGTATTTGAAAACACACGTTTTGAAGATATTGATGGTAAAAAAGAAAGCAAAAATGATTCTGAACTTGGCAAATACTGGGCAAGCTTAGGCGACGTTTTCGTTAATGATGCATTTGGTACAGCTCACCGTGCACATGCTTCTAACGTAGGAGTTGCTTCAAACCTTGAATCAGCTGCTGGTTTCTTAATGGATAAAGAAATCAAATTTATCGGTGGCGCTGTTGATGAACCTAAACGTCCGTTTGTGGCTATTTTAGGTGGAGCAAAAGTTAGTGATAAAATTGGTGTTATCGAAAACTTATTAAGCAAAGCTGATAAAGTTCTTATCGGTGGCGGAATGACTTACACTTTCTATGCTGCTAAAGGCATCGAAATCGGTAAATCATTAGTTGAAGAAGATAAAATCGAATTAGCTAGAACATTGATCGAAAAAGGTGGAGACAAATTAGTCTTGCCAATCGATTCTGTTACTTCTCCAGAATTCAGCAATGACACACCAACTGAAGTTCATGATGGTGCTGTACCAGCTGATCAAATGGGTCTTGATATTGGACCAAAAACAATTGAATTATTCACTAAAGAATTACAAGGTGCTAAAACAGTTGTTTGGAACGGACCAATGGGTGTATTTGAAATGTCTAACTTTGCTCAAGGAACAGTTGGTGTTTGTGAAGCAATCGCTAATTTAACTGAAGCAACAACAATTATTGGTGGAGGAGACTCTGCAGCTGCAGCAATGCAATTAGGTTTTGCAGATCAATTCACTCACATCTCTACAGGTGGCGGAGCTTCATTAGAATACCTTGAAGGTAAAGAACTTCCAGGTGTAGCATCTATTTCAGACAAATAAAATAGTTCAATTAGAGAAAGGAAGTTAGTTATGCGTAAACCAATTATTGCCGGTAACTGGAAAATGAATAAAACAGCTGCTGAAGCTGCTGAATTTGTAGAAGCAGTTAAAACAAAAATCCCTTCTTCTGAACAAGTAGATTCAGTTGTGGGAGCTCCTGCTTTATTTTTACAATCTTTAGTTAAAGCATCAGAAGGAACAGAATTAAAAATCGCTGCTCAAAACAGCTACTTTGAAGAAGCTGGAGCATTTACAGGAGAAATTAGTCCTGCTGCTTTAGGAGACTTAGGAGTAAATTACGTTATCATTGGTCACTCTGAACGTCGTGAGTTTTTCCACGAAACAGACGAAGAGATCAATAAAAAAGCACATGCTATTTTCAAAAATGGTATGGTTCCAATCATTTGCTGTGGTGAAACGTTAGAACAACGTGAAGCTGGAGAAACAAATGAATGGGTAAGCGGACAAGTTAAAGCGGCAATTGCTGGATTAACTGAAGGTCAAGTAGCTGAATCAATCATTGCTTACGAACCTATCTGGGCAATCGGAACTGGTAAATCTTCTACTTCTAAAGATGCAAATGATACTTGTGCAGTTATTCGTCAAGCAATCGCAAAAGAAGTTTCTCAAGATGCTGCTGATGCAGTACGTATTCAATACGGTGGTAGTGTAAAACCTGAAAATATTGCTGAATACATGGCTGAATCAGATATTGATGGAGCTTTAGTAGGAGGAGCAAGTTTAGAAGCAGAATCGTTCTTAGCGTTATTGGAGGCTGTTAAATAATGACAAAAGCACCAGTAGCCATCATTATTCTTGATGGATTAGGATGGCGTCATGAAGTTATGGGAAATGCCGTAGCTCAAGCTAAAAAACCATATTTTGATCATCTATTAGAAAAATACCCTCATAGCACATTAAAAGCTTCTGGATTAGATGTAGGTCTTCCAGAAGGTCAAATGGGGAATTCTGAAGTAGGGCATACAAATATTGGAGCAGGACGTATTGTGTATCAAAGCTTAACTCGTATTGACAAAGCAATTCAAGACGGTGAGTTCCAAACAAATCCTGTTTTGAGTGATGCAATGGACAGCACAATTAAACAACAATCTAATTTACATTTGTTTGGATTATTATCAGATGGTGGAGTGCACAGTCACATCAATCATTTGATTTCATTAATCAAAACAGCTAAAGAAAAAGGCGTGCCGAACATTTATGTTCATGCTTTCCTTGATGGACGTGATGTATCTCCTAATTCTGGTATTAACTATGTTAAACAATTAGAAGAAGCAATCAAAGAAATCGGAGCAGGTGAAATTGCAACTATTTCTGGACGTTTTTACGCAATGGATCGTGACAAACGTTGGGAACGGGTTGAAAAAGCCTACAACGCTATTGCTCATGGCGAAGGCGAAAAAGCAACTAGTGCACTAGAAGCCGTTCAAACAAGCTATGATAATGAAAAATTTGATGAGTTTGTATTGCCGACAGTTATTGAAAAAGACGGAAAACCTGTAGCAACGCTACAAGACAATGATTCTATCATTTTCTTCAACTTCCGTCCTGACCGTGCAATTCAATTATCAAATGCCATTACCGATGACGAATGGGAATTCTTTGATCGTGGACAAAGAGCTAAAAATCTTAAACTTGTTACGATGACAATGTATAATCCAAGCATTAAAGCTGAAATAGCTTTTCCTCCAGTTGCATTGAAAAATGTTATTGGTGAAGTTCTTTCAGATAAAGGCCTTTCACAATTGCGTATTGCGGAAACTGAAAAGTATCCACATGTTACCTTCTTTATGAATGGTGGACGTAATGAAGAATTTCCAGGCGAAAATCGTATCTTGATTCCATCTCCAAAAGTGGAAACATATGATTTGAAACCTGAAATGAGTGCTTATGAAGTAACGGATGCTTTAGTGGCAGATATCGAAGCGGATAAACACGATGCGATTATCTTAAACTTTGCTAACCCGGATATGGTTGGACACTCAGGTATGCTTGAACCAACAATCAGAGCTATTGAAGCTGTTGATGAAAACTTAGGTCGTGTGATTGATGCGATTACTGCTAAAGGCGGATATGCTATTATCTTTGCCGATCACGGTAACGCAGATACAATGACTACACCTGAGGGTAAACCGCATACTGCTCATACAACTGTTCCTGTTCCTGTAATCGTAACTAAAGAAGGCGTTACATTACGTGAAGATGGACGTTTAGCTGATATTGCACCAACAATGCTAGACTTGTTAAACATTGAAAAACCAGTTGAAATGACTGGAGAATCTTTGATTCAAAAATAAAATTTGTACCGTATCAAACTAAACTTTTTGAAAAAAGTGACTATAAGAAAGCTGCAGACTTCCCATATTCATTCAAGTAAATAAGTTTAGAAAAATAAACCGGCAAGATAAAACTTAAAGTGTTTGCAATTGACGGTCAAACTCACTAAAATGTAGCTATGGGCAAAGCCCTGGCACTAAAAATTTTGTATACTCAAAGGAGAGAAATTAAATGCCATTTATTACAGATATTTTAGCTCGTGAAGTATTAGACTCACGCGGTAACCCAACAATCGAAGTAGAAGTTTACACAGAAAGCGGAGCATTTGGCCGTGGAATGGTACCATCTGGTGCATCAACTGGAGAACATGAAGCACATGAATTACGTGACGAAGACAAATCTCGTTACTTGGGAAAAGGTGTTTTGAAAGCAGTAGAAAACGTGAATAACGTTATTGCTGAAGCTCTTATTGGATTTGACGTTCGCGATCAAATGGCAATTGACAAAACAATGATCGAATTAGACGGAACTCCAAACAAAGCTAAATTAGGTGCTAACGCTATCTTAGGTGTTTCTATCGCTGTAGCACGTGCTGCTGCTGATTACCTAGATGTTCCTTTATACCAATACCTAGGAGGCTTCAATACTAAAGTATTGCCAACTCCTATGATGAACATCATCAATGGTGGATCTCACTCAGATGCTCCAATCGCATTCCAAGAGTTCATGATCTTACCAGTTGGAGCTCCAACATTTAAAGAAGCATTACGTTGGGGAGCTGAAATTTTCCACGCATTGAAATCAATCTTAAAAGCTCGCGGATTAGAAACATCTGTTGGGGATGAAGGTGGATTTGCACCTCGTTTTGACGGAACTGAAGATGGAGTAGAAACTATTCTTGAAGCAATCAAAAAAGTTGGTCTTGAACCAGGTAAAGATGTTTATCTAGGTTTTGACTGTGCTTCTTCAGAATTCTACGAAGACGGTATCTACAACTACGCTAAATTCGAAGGTGAAAATGGTGCTAAACGTACTGCTGCTGAACAAGTAGACTACTTGGAAGAATTAGTAAGCAAATACCCAATCCTTTCTATCGAAGATGGTATGGATGAAAATGACTGGGATGGTTGGAAACTATTGACTGAACGCTTAGGCGATAAAGTTCAATTAGTTGGTGACGATTTATTCGTTACAAACACTGAAATCTTGTCTAAAGGTATTTCAGAAAATATTGGTAACTCAATCTTAATCAAAGTTAACCAAATCGGTTCATTAACAGAAACATTTGATGCAATTGAAATGGCTAAAAAAGCTGGTTACACTGCTGTAATCTCTCACCGTTCTGGTGAAACTGAAGATTCAACTATTGCTGATATCTCAGTAGCTACAAATGCTGGTCAAATTAAAACTGGTTCATTAAGCCGTACTGACCGTATTGCTAAATACAACCAATTGTTACGTATCGAAGATCAATTAGGCGACTTAGCTGTATACGAAGGCTTACAAGCTTTCTACAACCTAAAAAATAAATAAGAATGTAGTTTTGTAAATTCTTAAAAAAGTAAAACCGTTTATCCGTTGAGGCAACGCAACTGATAAACGGTTTTTTTTATGAAAAGTGAACAAAAAATGAACAATAATCTTAATTTTGATACACAATTTTTACTGTATCAAAATTTGTGATACAAATTGGTCTATTTATGATAAAATGTAAGCGATTGACACTATAAGAAAGCAGGTAACTAAATGAAAAGAAAAGATTTAGTTTATCAGTTTGTTAAACAGCACACGGAAAACCTTACGAGTGATGAGATTGAGTTTGGTTCAGGAATTACGACAATTGAAATTTCTGAAGCATTGAATATTATTCGCAACAACGTAAGTAAGGAACTCAACCTTTTAGTTCGCGAAGGTAAAATAACAAAACTTGAAGGCAGACCTGTGCGATATGTTGACAGCAGTTGCTTAAAATGGAAACCACTAACTACGATCGTAAAGTCCTATAAAGATGAAACATTGATCAAAAAAGATCCTTTATTAGAACAAAAAGAGGATGCTAGAAAAAATGATCATAATTTATTTGAATACATGATTGGTTCAAATGGAAGCTTAAAAAATCAAATGGAACAAGCAAAAGCTGCAATATTTTATCCGCCAAAAGGATTAAACAGTTTGATTATTGGGCCGACTGGTTCAGGAAAAACTTTCTTTGCTAATGCGATGTATCAATATTCGCAAGATAAAGGAATTATCGAACCAAATCAATCCTTGATTATTTTTAACTGTGCAGACTATTCGCAAAACCCGCAGTTATTGATGTCCCATTTATTTGGGCATGCTAAAGGGGCCTATACAGGAGCTACAGAAGCAAAAGATGGTTTGCTGTTGAAAGCAGATAACAATATGTTGTTTCTAGATGAAATCCATCGGTTACCTCCTGAAGGTCAAGAAATGCTGTTTTATTTTATGGATACAGGAACTTTTCAGCCTATGGGAGAAACAGAAAAAAGGGTATCCGCTAAAGTCAGAATTATTTGTGCAACAACAGAAGACCCGAATTCAGCGTTACTAAAGACCTTTGTAAGACGTATTCCTGTTACAATTCAGTTGCCAGCTTTCAATGATCGTCCAGCAAATGAGCGAGTCAAATTGCTTAAATTACTGTTGTCGATTGAAGCAAAACGCATTGACAAAAGAATCGTAGTCGATGAAAATGTTGTTAAAGCTTTGCTGGGAAGTGTAACTTATGGAAACATTGGTCAGCTGAAATCCAGTATTCAATTAGCTTGTGCCAAAGCATTTTTAAATAGTATGGACAATACTGAAGAAATGCTGATCAACATAGAAGGATTAACAGGAGAACTGCAAGAAGGGCTGATCAATATTGCCCGGAACCGTGAGGAATTGAATGAGATTTCTAATTATCTCGAACCGCTGATGGTCATTCATCCTAAAGATTCCGTATATATTTTGGATCAAGATTCTTACGAACTGCCTTTTAATTTATATGAGATTATTGGCGATAAAGCTGTGATGCTTAAAGATGAAGGGTTAAATCAAGATGACATTGAGAACTTTATTACCACTGATATCAATCTTCATTTAAAATCTTTTTATAAAACGAATCAATTGTCTCCCAATAACGAGCAGAACTTAAAAGATATTGTGGAACAAGAAGTTATTACATTGACTAAAGAAGTTTGGAAAATGGCCGAAGAACATTTAGGATACCATTTCAAACAAAACTTTTTATATGCTATGAGTTTACATCTAAGTTCATTTATCAAGCGATCTAAAGAAGGCTTTGTTCAAATAAAACAAAATAGTGAATTAGATAAGTTGATTTTAAGTTATCAAAAAGAATACGAAGTAGCTATTATGATCAAGAATCATATGAAAGAAAACTATCAAATCATTGTTCCAGAGGTGGAATGTTGGTACCTAACGATGTTGCTAGTGTCTTTAAAAGAGCCAAACAACTTAGGCGATGTAGGTATTGTTGTTGCGGCACACGGACGTTCAACAGCTACAAGTATGGTTCAAGTTGTCGCTAAATTATTAGATGTAAAAAATATCGCTGCTGTAGATATGCCTTTAGATATGAGTCCGCAACAAGCCTATATATTAGTGTTAGAAGCAATTCAAAATGTTGATGCAGGCAAAGGTGTATTATTATTAGTAGATATGGGTTCCTTGACGACTTTTGGCGTGAAAGCTATGAGAGACACAGATATAGCGGTGCAAACGTTAGATATGGTGACAACTCCTCTTGTACTAGAAGCTGCACGTAAAACCTCATTAATGGATAACCAGCTAGATGAAATTTATTGGTCTTTAAAAAACTTTAGAGGATACAGCAATCTTCCTGAAGATAAACTAGTTGTTTTATCGCCAACTAGACAAGAAGAAATCAATAAACCAAAAGCAATTATTACGATTTGTTCTACAGGTGAAGGAACAGCTGTCAGAATAAAAGAACGTATGGAAAGTCTGCTGGAAGATTTTATTGATGAAACAATTGAGATTTTTACGATTTCTTTAATTGGTATGGATGAAGAGGTGCAAAAAATTGCTCAAGAGTATCAAATATTAGCTACCGCTGGAGTGGCTAAACCAACGTTGGATGCTCCGCATCTAACATTAGAAGAATTGTTCCAGTCTTCAGGGGACAAAAGAGTTAGACAAGTGATCTTAGACTATCAATACGCTGAAGGAAATTATGCTGAATCAATGGATACAAAACAACTTTGTGAGGAGTATTTAGCTACTTACTTTACCTTCCTTAATCCGCGTAAGTTTATTGATATTCTTTGGAATTACACTGAAGTTATTGAAGAGAAATTAGATAAAACACTTAGCAACAGTGTCCAAATAGGTCTTTTAATGCATGTAGCTGGTGTTATTGAACGAGTATTGTTTAGAGACCCTCTTAGCAAATCAAGCGAAACGATCGATGAAAGTTCGATTTATTACCAAGCGGTTAATGAAGCTAACTCATTACTAGAAAACCAATTGAATATAACTATTCCTGACTCTGAAATAGTTTATATTGTAAAAATAGTCGATGAACAGTAAGACGGATTAAACACAGAATAAAGAGAGTATCGATACACAAAAAACAGTGTGTCAATGCTCTTTTTATACTTGTTGTTCCCTTAATGCTGAAAAAAGATACAGTGAAATGGGCATGAAGTTTTCATATAAAAACAGTATATAGACCAGAAAGAATGGTATAAGCTGTTTATAATTTTAACCTATGATAAGGAGAATGATTTACCATGACAATGGAAATTCGATTGGCTCGTATTGATGATCGATTGATTCACGGTCAAGTTGCAACCGTATGGGCAAAAGAAACAAAAGTAAACCGAATTTTGGTAGTAAGTGATGAAGTCGCAAAAGATATGTTAAGAAAAACATTATTAAAACAAGCTGCTCCTCCAGGTGTTCATACAAACGTTATTACGATTGATAAAATGATTGCCATTTTTAATGACCCTAAATTTGATAGTTTCAAAACAATGTTATTGTTTACTAATCCTTATGATGCTAGAAGAGTAGTTGAAGGTGGAGTAGTCTTAAAATCCATCAATATTGGTGGGATGAGTTTTTCAGAGGGGAAAAAGATGATCACAAATGCCGTTGCAGTGAATAACCAAGATATAAAAGACTTGAAGTATTTAAGCAATCAAGGAATCGAGTTAGAGATACGTAAAGTAGCAGCGGACAGTAAAGTTTATATGATGGATTTATTGAAAAAAGAAAAAATGATATAACCTCTAGTCAAATAGGTTTGTTTATTCTAATTGCAGTCATTTTGGATAAATGGATCTATGACTTTTAGTGTGGATAGATTAGAGTATGTTTTAATACTAGTTTGACGAAAGGAAAATAGCCACTAAACAGACAAAGGCACGATAAACTATTGCGAGTTTATCATACCGTCTTGTTGCAAGAGGCCCAACTGTTTCGAAAATGGACCGATTTGACAATGATATGGGAAATTACTGTCGCTTTCAACGGAGAATCTTATTTAAGTTGGGGTATTGAACCTTGATTGGACTAACTCAGAACCGTTTACTGTTTGAGTAGACGCAATAAGCTTTAATTCGATTAACTCAGAATCGTATTCCGTTTGAGTAGACACAATAAGCTATAATTCGGTTAACTCAGAACCGTTTTTCATTTGAGTAGGCATAATAAGCCATAATTCGATTAACTCAGAACCGTTTACCGTTTGAATAGACGCAATAAGCTATAATTCGGTTAACTCAGAACCGTTTTCCATTTGAGTAGACGCAATACGATTTAGTTCGACCAATTTAGAATAGGATACCAGTTGAATGGATCAAATCTAAGAGATAATACCATTCTTTCCATTAACATTCATCTTAGAGAATGTGTCAAATAATTAAAAAAAAGAACGGTATAGGGGTAAAGTTGTTCCTATACCGTTCTTTTTTTTGCTCAGTTATAAAAAAATCAAATTTGTCTTTTTAAATAACAAAATACTGGTATAATTAAAATTAGATTAATTTTTATAATACATTATTAGGAGCGGATTAAAATGGAACGAGTTTTCAATTTTTCAGCAGGACCAGCTATCATGCCGGTGCCTGTATTAAAAATCATTCAAAAAGATTTATTATCTTATCAAGGCAGTGGTATGTCGGTAATGGAATTGAGTCACCGCTCCTCTTTATTTCAATCCATTATAAATGATGCAGAATCACTTTTACGTGAATTAATGGAAATTCCTTCAAATTATAAAGTATTATTTCTTCAAGGTGGAGCGAGTTTGCAATTTACGATGGTACCATTAAATTTAGGGAAAAATAAAGTAGCCTATGTTGATACTGGAAGCTGGTCTAAAAAAGCCATAGAAGAAGCTCAAAAAGTAGAAGGCTTAACAGTAGACGTTATTGCTAGTTCTAAAGAAAATCATTATGCTAAAAATCCTATTATTCCTTTAGTTGATAAAGAATATGACTATTTACACATAACAACGAATAATACTATTGAAGGAACGGCTTTTTTGAACATTCCAACTAATATAAATGTTCCTGTAGTTGCGGATATGTCTTCTAATATTTTATCGAGCAGTTACAATGTCTCTGATTTTGGATTAATTTATGCTGGTGCTCAAAAAAATATTGGCCCTTCTGGTTTGACGGTCGTTATTATTCGTGAGGATTTAATGGAGCAAAAGAATCAGTTACCTGCAATGTTGGATTATAAAGTTCAAACAGATAATGGTTCTATGTACAATACGCCGCCGACTTTTGCGATTTATGCTGCAAAATTAATGTTTGAGTGGCTAAAAGAATTAGGCGGTGTTGCAGAGATAGAAAAAATTAATCGAACAAAAGCTGAATTGCTTTATGAAGCTATTGAAAACTCAACATTGTATCGTTCTCCAGTGTCTGCAGAGTCACGTTCCTTGACCAATATTCCATTTCTGACTGGAAAAGAAGAGTTGGACAAATTATTTATCATACAAGCTGAAAGTAAAGGATTTATGAATTTAAAAGGTCATCGCTCAGTAGGTGGAATGAGAGCCAGTTTATATAATGCTTTTCCATTAGAAGGTGTAAAAGCATTGGTTGCTTTTATGAAAGAATTTGAAGCAAACGTAGGAGGAGTATAAGATGTACACTATTAAAACGTATAATGCTATAGCAGAAGAAGGCCTAAAAAAGTTTAATATAGAAAATTATCAATTAAATCAAACGGATGATCCGGATGGGATAGTACTAAGAAGTCAAAATCTTCATGATATGAAGTTTTCAAGTCAGTTAAAGGCCATTGCACGTGCGGGTGCCGGTACGAATAATATCCCTATACAAGAGTGCACTGAAAAAGGCATCGTTGTTTTTAATACACCAGGAGCTAATGCAAATGCGGTAAAAGAATTGGTATTAGCTAGCCTGTTATTAGCGGTTCGTCCAATAATTGAAGGTGTAGAGTGGGTAAAAACACTTGAAGGACCAGATGTAGATAAAAAAGTAGAGGCAGAAAAAAAACGCTTTGTAGGAAGTGAACTAGCAGGCAAGCAATTAGGGGTTATCGGTTTAGGATCAATTGGTGCGATGGTAGCAAATGATGCTTATCGTTTAGGGATGGACGTTGTTGGCTATGATCCTTATGTTTCAGTTGATACGGCTTGGAGTATCTCTAGCAGGGTAAAACGGGTACTGTCTATTGAAGAAGTATTGACAACTTCAGACTATATAACTGTCCATGTTCCTCTGTTAGATTCAACCCGAGCAATGATTAGTGCTGAGAAGCTGGCTTTAATAAAAAAGGAAGCCGTTTTATTGAATTTTGCTCGCGGCGAATTAGTAGATCTGGATGCAGTTATTTCTGCTCTTAAAAATGGACAACTAAAAAGCTATTTGACCGATTTTGCTGATGAGCGTCTGATTGAGATGGATAATGTGGTCGTGTTGCCTCATTTAGGCGCTTCAACCGAAGAAGCGGAAATCAATTGTGCCAAAATGGCTTCAAAGACATTAAAGTATTTCTTAGAAACTGGAAACATCGTTCATTCTGTCAATTTTCCGACAGTAGAGATGGTTCTTAATTTTCCACTTCGTTTAGCAATTATTAATCGAAATATCACCAATATGGTAGCGCAGATGTCTATTGGGTTAGCTGAATATGGTGTAAATATCGTGAATATTATGAATAAAAGCCGCGGAGATTATGCATATACATTAATTGATATCGAATCTATTCCAGAAGAGAAATTAATGGATATCGTGAATAGAATAAAAAGTGTCGCAGGTATTTTAAGCGTTCGAGTAATAAAAAATGAGAGCATAAAGTAGGAGGAGAAATCATGGTGAAAATCAAACCTTTTAAAGCTATCCGTCCAGAACCAACGTATGCCGGAGACATAGCCTCTCTTCCTTATGATGTGCTGAGCACAAAAGAAGCACGAATACTAGGGGATCAGAATGAAAAATCTTTTTTACACATTGATAAAGCAGAAATAGATTTAGCTGAAGAAAACTCTCCATATGCAGAAGAAGTGTATCTAAGAGCGGTAAGCAATTTAAAAGAGTTCTTAAAAAAAGAGTGGCTGGTACAGGATCAGCAGGAACAATTCTATCTGTATCAATTGACCATGAATGGACGTTCACAGATGGGACTAGTAGTCTGTGCATCGATTGAAGATTATCTAGAAAACAATATCAAAAAGCATGAATTTACACGTGAAGAAAAAGAATTGGACCGCATTCGGCACGTCGATGCAACAGATGCGAATACAAGTCCAATATTTTTAACTTACCGGGATGAAGAAGCCGTCAATACACTGATTGAACAATGGGTAGCAGACCATGCGCCTGTTTATCATTTTTCTAGTTTCCATTCTGTTGAACATAAAGTATGGGTAATTGATCAATCAATTATTATTGATCAGTTAAGACAACTATTTGAACAAAATGTAACAGAATTGTACATTGCTGATGGGCATCATCGAACAGAATCAGCTGTTAAAGTAGCTTTAAAAAGAAAAGAAGCATCTCCTAATGCATCAATTGAAGAAGAATTTAATTACTTTTTAGCTGTCCTTTTTCCAAAATCGCAATTGGCTATTTTAGATTATAATCGAGTAGTAAATGAAGTGATTCCAGAAGATTTTTTAGAAAAGTTAGCGAATAAATTTGATGTTGAAAAAGTATCTTCTAGTTATAAACCGGTACAGACAAAAACAATGGGAATGTACTTAAAAAAGGAATGGTACAAATTAACGATAAAACCAGATTTTATGTCAGATGACCCAGTAAAAGGGCTGGACGTTTCGCTTTTACAAGAATATGTCTTGACGCCATTATTCGATATCAAAGATATTCGAACAGATAAACGAATCGATTTTATTGGTGGAATCAGAGGAATGGAAGCATTAAGTGAGGCTGTTGATAATGGACAGTTTACAGTAGCTTTTTCAATGTATCCGACAAAAATCGACGAATTGATACGAGTTGCGGATAGTGGAAAAGTATTGCCTCCAAAATCAACTTGGTTTGAACCGAAATTGTTAAGTGGTTTATTTATCCATGATCTTGAAAGTAACTAAATAGTAGCAAATCATTAGGGAAGAACTTCTTTATTTTCTAGTAATTTACTATTTTTTATGTTAGAGTTAGGGGTAGAAGAAACGGTAGACAGGAGGGCAATGAAATTGTACGATACACTTTTAATTGCTGAACTAATTATTTCAGTTTTACTTATTATTGTAGTCGCTATGCAACCTACAAAAACAAACAATGCTGCTAGTGCATTTACTGGCGGGGCTGAACAGTTATTTGGGAAACAAAAAGCACGTGGATTTGAAGCAGTATTGCAACGTGCTACAGTAGTACTCGGAATATTATTCTTTGCGTTGGCACTTGCTCTTGCTTATATAGCAATTCATTAATGAACTTAGTGAAGCTACCTGAAAACTTCAGGTAGCTTTTTTTTCTAAAAAAAATATTTTTATCCAGACTAAATAGGGTAATTTTTTTAAAAAAGTCGTTTATAGTGTTTGAGTATGAAAAAATGAAGATTTACAGTAAAATAGTAGAATAAAGACTTACAAGAAACGAGGAGTAGAAATGGCAATACACTCATTTTTTTTTGAAAAGGGTCCTCAAGCAGTAATCTTGATGCATGCGTATTCCAGCACACCCAATGATGTACGAATGTTGGCAAGAGCCTTAGAGAAGGAAAATTATACGGTCTATGCGCCTTTATTTAATGGGCACGGAACAGATGATCCCGAAGATATTTTAGCAGCATCTCCAAAAGATTGGGTAAGAGATGCAAAAGAAGCTATCCACTTCCTAAAAGAAAAAGGGTATCAAGAAATAGCCGTTTTTGGGTTATCTTTAGGCGGCATAATCGCAACAAAAATGCTGGTTGATAGTGAACCGATAGTGGCAGGTGGAACATTTTGTTCACCAGTTGTAAACTTTCACAGTGAAAATAATGTTAAAGAAGCATTTTTAACATTAGTACGAATAATGAAAAAGAAAGCAGGTTATTCGGAACTAGAGATAAATGACCGGATGCCAGAAGTAGAACGTAAATTAACAAATCAATTAACTGAATTAAACGAATTAACCAAATCAATGGGAAATCAGTACAGTGAGATAAAGAAACCAGTTTTTATCGCGCAAGCTGGTCAAGACGAAATGATCAACCCGGAGCTTTCTATAGCTTTTAAAGAGTCATTGAAACAAGCTCCTGTGGTAGATTTTCATTGGTATGAAGACAGTAAACATGCTGTAACCGTGGGTGTAGATCGTAAAGCGTTGCAAACAGATGTCAGCAGCTTTTTAAAACAGTTAGATTGGAATGGAGGATAAAAAATGAATGACAAAAAAACACTAAAAGAAGCTATTTTAGTTTTTATGAACGAACAAAAGAAAGTTTCATTTCAAGTCAGCGATATTAGTGAAGGAATGGGTATGACTAGTGCCGCAGATTTTAAAATACTTGTCAGTTCATTAGCTGAAATGGAACGAGAGGGCAAACTATTTTTAAATAAAAAAGGTCATTTTAAACTACCAAGCAATGATCCTGTCTTAACAGGTATTTTCAGAGCTAGTGATCGAGGATTTGGATTTGTAGCAATTGAGGATGAAGACAAAGATATCTATATTCCGCCTAATATGACCAACTATGCATTAGATGGAGATAAAGTTACAGTCGATATTATTAAACCTGCGGAACCGTGGTCAGATAAAGGTGCAGAAGGAAAAATAAAAGCGATTGTGGAACGCAATTTTACTCAATTAGTGGGTGAATTTTATGCTTACAGTGAAGAAGGAATCGAAGAAACAGGTTTGTATGGATACATTGACCCTCAAGATAAAAAAATAACGGATTTTAGAGTCTTTATTGAAGCAGAGGGCATCAAACCAGTTGACGGATCCATTGTTGTTGTTGAGATTACTTTGTATCCAGATGACGAATTTCCTAGAAGTATGCAAGGGTTAGTTAAAAAAGTCGTAGGACATATAAATGATCCAGGAATCGATATTTTAACGATTGTATACAAACATGGTATTTTAACTGAATTTTCAAAAGAAGCATTACAACAAGCGGATGAAGTTCCGGAGAAAATTAGTGAAGCGGATTTTTCGGGACGCCGTGATTTAAGAAATGAAGTTTTGGTAACGATAGATGGAGAAGATGCAAAAGACTTAGATGATGCAGTTGGATTGAAACGATTAGATAATGGAAATTACCATCTTGGTGTTCATATTGCAGATGTTTCCTACTATGTAACCGAAAATAGTCCTTTAGATGCTGAAGCATTTGAAAGAGGAACGAGTGTGTATCTGACAGATCGAGTGATACCAATGATTCCGCAACGTTTGTCTAACGGGATTTGTTCTTTAAATCCTAATGTAGACCGTCTAGCTATGAGTTGTGAAATGGAAATTACACCTGAAGGAGAAATCGTGGGACATGAAATCTTCCAAAGTGTGATCAAAACAACGAAACGAATGACTTATACAGAAGTCAATCAAATAGTGACAGATAAAAATCCAGTAACACGTGAAGAATACAGTGATTTAGTAGACATGTTTGAATTAATGGAAACATTGCATCATACACTTGAGAAAAAACGCAAGTCTCGTGGTGCTATTGATTTTGATACAAAAGAAGCAAAAATTATCGTTGATCCTGAAGGCAAACCATTAGATATCGTATTAAGAGAACGCGGCGTAGGGGAACGATTGATTGAGTCTTTTATGTTGGCTGCTAATGAAACAGTATCTGAACATTTTACTAGAATGGAAGTTCCTTTAATTTATCGTGTCCATGAACAACCTGATAGTGACCGCATGCAAAAATTCATGGAGTTTGTTACAGCATTTGGAATCACGATAAAGGGTACCAGTCAGGATGTTTCACCTAAGACTTTGCAAAAAGTAGTGAACAGCGTAAAAGGAAAACCCGAAGAACAAGTTGTTTCGACAATGATGTTAAGAAGTATGAAGCAAGCCAAATATGATGTAGAGCCATTAGGTCATTTTGGGTTAGGTGCAGAATTTTATTCTCACTTCACTTCTCCGATTCGCCGTTATCCAGATTTGATTTTACATCGTTTGATCCGTTCTTATGGAGAAAACGGAACGGGTTCTGCTCAAAAAGAAAAATGGGCAAATCGTTTACCGGATATTGCAGTCGAAACGTCAAAAGCAGAACGTCGTGCTGTTGATGCTGAGAGAGAAACAGATGCATTGAAGAAAACAGAGTATATGGCTGATAAAGTTGGCGAAATCTATGAAGGAATCATTGGTTCAGTCTTGAAATTTGGTATATTCGTTGAATTGCCGAATACGGTTGAAGGTCTGGTTCATATTTCAAATATGAAAGACGATTATTTCAACTACATCGAAGAACAAATGATGCTTGTAGGAGAACGAACTGGTGTGGTTTATCGCATCGGTCAAAAAGTTAAAGTGAAAATAACAAAAGCAGATCCTGAAACACGTGAGATCGACTTTGAATTAGTCCCAGATCCAGATGCGCCTAAATATGATGGACCAAAACGTTCAACGCAAGGCAGAGGTCGTGGAAATAGTCAAAGACGCGGGAAAGAAAACGGGTCAAGAGATAGTTTTTCTGCTTACAAACCGAAATCAAAAGAAAAAGATAAAAAGAAAAGCAAACCTTTTTACAAAGATGTAGCGAAAAAGAAGAAACCTAAAAAGAAAAAATAACGAAGTTTGAATGCGTTAGGAGGCTATTATAAATGCCAAAAGGTTCAGGTAAAGTACTTGCACAAAATAGAAAAGCAAGCTATGATTTTTCAATATTAGATACAGTAGAAGCTGGGGTAGTATTGCAAGGAACAGAGATCAAGTCTATTAGAGCAGGTCGAATCAACTTAAAAGACGGCTATGCTAAGATTCAGAATGGTGAGATTTATTTACACAATGTTCATATCAGTCCTTATGAACAAGGTAATCAGTTTAATCATGATCCATTAAGAACGAGAAAATTATTGATGCATAAAAAACAAATCATGCGTTTGCTAGGAGAAACAAAATCTAGCGGAAACACATTGATTCCATTAAAAGTTTATTTAAAAGATGGTTATGCAAAAGTATTGATTGGGTTAGCTAAAGGGAAGAAAAAATACGATAAGCGTGAAGATTTGAAACGAAAAGATCAAAAACGCGAGTTAGATCGTGCCTTAAGATCAAGATAATAGATGCTGCTTTATCAAAGTCTTTACTGTTGACTTTGATAAAGTAAGTAATGTAAAGTGAGTCTAAGAAATGAATGGCTTTTAAAAATTAAAAGTGAAAGAAGGACTACTCATGTCTGTTTATGATTATACGGTGAATGAAATTGGTGGGGAAGAAGTTTCACTATCAAAATACAAAGGAAAAGTTTTAGTAATTGTGAATACAGCAACGGAATGTGGGCTGGCTCCTCAATTAGAAAGTTTGGAAAAATTGTATCAAACGTATAAAGATCAAGGACTAGTTGTATTGGGTTTTCCTTCAAACCAGTTCATGAATCAAGAGCCTCGTGAAGGAGAGGAAATTGCTAGCTTTTGTCAGAAAAATTTTGGCGTGTCCTTTCAACTACACGAAAAAATATTATTAAATGGAAAAAAGGCAGATCCACTTTATCAATACTTGACTTCAGAAACAGGTAATAAAAAAATCAAATGGAATTTCACTAAATTCTTGATTGGTCGAGACGGAGAAATCATCAAACGATTTGGCTCAACAACTCAACCTGAAAAAATGGAAACAGATATAGCCGATGCAGTAGCAAATGGCTAACCAAATACTAAATGGGTCTTAGACAAACTGTCTTAGGCCCTTTTATTACTTTATAGCTCTATTAAAAAATGTGATAACTCTAAAGGAAAGGCCTTAGAACTAAAAAGAATGCACAAAGCAAAAAAATGATATAATGATTTGGTATACATTATAAAGGGGTGAGAGTCATGGACTTAACTAAAAAGTACTTAAATTTATTAGCTAAAGAATATCCTACTATTGGAGACACAACTACTGAAATTATTAACTTAGAAGCGATTATGAATTTGCCTAAAGGTACAGAGCATTTTGTTAGCGATGTTCATGGAGAATATGAAGCTTTTCAACATGTGCTAAGAAATGGATCAGGCAATATAAAAGAGAAAATCAAAGAAATTTTTCATAATCGTTTAAGTCAAAAAGAAATGAACAGCTTAGCAACATTAATCTATTATCCAGAAAATAAAATTCGTTTAGTCTGTAGTGAATTCGAAGATCAAGAAGAAGTAGATGAATGGTATAGGTTGACGTTGTCACGTTTGATTGAATTATGTGTATTCGTAGCTTCCAAGTACACGCGATCAAAAGTCCGTAAGGCTTTGCCCAATGAATTTGCTTATATCATTGAAGAATTGTTATCCAAAGACGGAAATGGCTATACTAACAAAGAAGATTATTATAGTGAAATTATTGGCAGTATTATTTTATTAGATAGAGGGTCTGAGTTTATTACAGCTATTTCTTATCTTATTCAACGTCTTGTAGTAGATCAGCTCCATGTAGTCGGTGATATTTATGATAGAGGCCCTTACCCAGATAAAATCATTGATACCTTGATAGAACACCATTCGGTTGATGTTCAATGGGGCAATCACGATATTTTGTGGATGGGAGCGGCAAGTGGATCAGCGGTTTGTATTGCAAATGTTCTACGGATCAGTGCTCGCTATGATAATTTAGAAATTATTGAAGATGCTTATGGCATTTCATTACGCCAATTGCTTACATTTGCCGAAATGACTTATCCAGAAGACTTGAACAGCTGTTTTTATCCTAAAATAGACCCTGATAAAGAAGATTATTTTGAAGATGAAGTACGTCAAATTACTAAAATGCATCAAGCAATCTCAGTGATCCAATTTAAACTTGAAGGAGAAATTATCAAGCGTCACTCTGAGTTCCAATTAGATCACCGCTTGTTGTTAAGCGATATCGATTACGAAAAAGGAACCATTACAATCAAAGGTACAGAGTATCCTTTATTAAATACAAATTTTCCGACGATTGATCCAGCTGACCCTTATACCTTAACACCAGAAGAAGAACTAGTAGTTGAAAAACTGGTTACAGCTTTTAAAAACTGCGAACGGCTTCAAAAACATATTGCTTACTTATATCGCAAAGGCAGTATGTATCTGACCTATAATGATAATTTATTGTTCCATGGTTGTATGCCATTGACTGAAGATGGAGAATTTATGGGGATGGAGATTCAAGGAGAACAGTATGCCGGCAGAAAGTTGTTGGATAAATTTGAAGAAGTTTTACGAAAAGGATATTTAAATAAAGATCATAAAGATAATGAAAAGTATTTAGATTATGTTTGGTATCTATGGACGGGACCGGTCTCTTCTCTTTTTGGAAAAGACCAAATGACGACCTTCGAACGGTATTATGTTGCCGATAAAGCTACACATGAAGAAAAGAAAAATGCGTATTACAAGATGCGAAATGATGAAAAAACATGTGAAAAAATTCTGAACGAATTTGGATTAGATCCTCTTAAAGGTCACATCATTAATGGGCATACACCAGTGAAAGAAAAGCGTGGAGAAGATCCAATTAAAGCAAATGGACGTATCATTGTGATCGACGGTGGATTCTCAAAAGCTTACCAAGGTACCACTGGTTTAGCAGGGTATACACTTTTATACAATTCGTATGGAATGGTTTTAGTCTCACACCAACCATTTACTTCTGTCAGTGAGGCAATTGAAAACGAAATAGATATCATGTCTACAAGAAGAGTTATCGACCGAGAACTAGATCGGAAAAAAGTAAGAGAAACCGATGTCGGCAAAGAATTGACTAAGCAAGTAAGCGATTTGAATGCACTATTGGCTGCTTACCGTAATGGGGACATTATTGAAAAAACTAGACAAAATCATACTGTTCTTAAGTAATGACCAATGGGTTAACAGAATGTTTACGTAAAACTAAACGGATAGTTACAATATCTCTCGGCTTTTTTGGTACAATTAAGAAGGATAAGAAAAGAATAGTTACCAATAGTGTACTGGAGGAGATTTTTTATGGAAGAAGGATGCACTTTTTATTTTGTCCGTCATGGGCAAACATACTTTAATCATTATAGAAGAATGCAAGGTTGGTCTAACACACCTTTAACACCTGAAGGACGAGAAGATGTCCGCAGCAGTGGAAGAGGATTAGCAGATGTAGCATTCGATGCTGCTTATACAACTGACTTGAGTCGTACGATTGAAACGGCAACCATTATTTTAGAAGAAAATAAAAAAGGAAAAGAAATGACGCTGCATCCTATGCCGGAGTTTCGAGAAGTTTTCTTTGGTTCTTTTGAAGGAAATGATGTAGATGAAACATGGGGAAAAGTGAATGAGTTAATGGGTTACTCAAGTGTAGCTGAGATGTGGGCTGAAACGTCTATCCCTGAGCAGATGAATGCTTTTAAAGAAGCAGATCCATATCATGACGCTGAAGACTTTTTAACATTTTGGTTAAGAGTCGAACAAGGGTTGATTAAGTTAATCGATAAACACCGTGATACAGGTGATAAAGTTATGATCGTAGCGCATGGAAATACAATTCGTTACTTACTGAATAACTTGGTTCCAGAACTAGAAAACCCACAACCTTTATTAAATGCAAGTGTTTCAGTGGTTAAATACTACAACGGAAGATACCATTTAGAAGCCTATAACGAAGTGGGGCACTTTAAAAATTTAGAAAACTAAATAAATATTAGATTTACAAAAAGGAGATCAATATGGTACTGCCAAAAACGTTAGTTTTTTTCGATTTAGACGGAACATTGTTAAATAATAAATCTGAAGTAGATCAAGAAGTAACTGTTGCTTTAGAAAAGTTGAAAGAAAACGGTGGAGTTCCATTTATTGCAACAGGAAGAAGTCCACTTGAAATTCAACATGTACTCGATACAACACCCATTGAGTCTTTTATCACGTTGAATGGTCAATACATTATGTATGAAGGCAAGGAAATCTACCGCAGTCAAATGCCGCAAGAGTTGTTGATTCGCTTGAAACAGGCAGCTGATGAGCGTGGTCTAGCTGTTGCTTTTTATACAAGTGATAAAATTCGAGTGACACATACTTCAGAAGAAGTTGAGAGTGCGTATAATTTTATTCACTCTAAAAGACCACCTGTTGATGCAGAAATTCATTTAAATGAAGAAGTGCTGATGGCATTGATTCTAACAATGGATACGGCTATTGATGATCAACTTAGAGAGCTGTTTCCCGAATTGTCATTTTACAGAAATACACCTTACAGTATAGATGTCATTACGAAAGGCAATTCAAAAGCTACAGGTATTCAAGAATTGGTTAAATTGATGAATTTTGATACCGTTCCTACGTATGCATTCGGAGATGGTCCGAATGATTTAGAAATGTTGACTCATGCTGATTACAGTGTAGCAATGGCAAATGGAATAGATCTTGTAAAAAATACAGCAGATTACATTACTTCTAGCCATACTGAAGGCGGAATTGTTGAAGGATTAGAATTTTACGATTTAATTAAATAAAGTTTATTCAAAAAGAGCCGTTAGCATCATGCTAGCGGCTCTTTTTTCCGAAATTTTATACATTGATTATACAATTTATATACATTAAACAATTAATAATTGCATAAAATAAATATTTTATTCTTTTATATTGCATAAAAATTTCTGTTTGTTATAATGGGAATAATTAAAATTACGTGAAAGAAGGTTAATAATTGATGAAAGTCGGAATTGTTGGCGCAACAGGCTATGGTGCGTTAGAACTTATTCGCTTGTTGAAAAATCACCCAAAGGTCGAAGTTACTGAAATTGTTTCCCATTCTCATCATGGAGAACGGTTAAGCGATCTTTATCCCCATTTAACTAAAGTTATAGAAAGACCGTTAATGGAATACGACCTTTCGTACCTTGAAAAAGCAGTAGACATCTTGTTTTTCGCTACACCGGCAGGAATCAGCAAATCACTGGTTCCAGAGGTTCTAGAAACATCCCTGCAGTGTATTGATCTAAGCGGAGATTTCAGGTTATTAAAAAAAGACTATGAAGAATGGTATGGAAAAGAAGCTGTTGCAAGTGACATGCAAGAAAATGCTGTTTTTGGCTTAGCAGAAATTTACAAAGATAAAATTAGACAGGCAACTTTTATTTCTAATCCCGGTTGTTACTCCACTGCTGCTTTGATGGGGTTGATCCCAATCATCAAAACAGGATTAGGATCAAAAAAAGGAATCATTATTGATGCAAAAAGCGGGACATCAGGAGCAGGCCGGACGCTTTCACGAATGACTCATTTCTCTGAAATGAATGATTCACTTGTCCCCTATAAATTTGGCAAGCATCAACATACACCTGAAATCGAGTACTACCTGTCAAAAGAGGCGAGCAAAGAGGTAACGGTAACGTTAGCAACTCACTTAGTACCAATGACTAGAGGATTGATATGCACCATGTATGTTCCTTTAACACAACCAACGACTACCAAAGACATTTGGCAACTCTACAAAGATTTTTATACCAATGATCCTTTTGTCCGTCTACATCCTATTGGATCAATGCCACAAACAAAACAAGTTATCGGAAGCAATTATGTCGATATAGGTATTCATGTAGATGAACGTTCTGATCAAGTCATTATCGTTACAGCCATAGACAACTTGATCAAAGGAGCAGCAGGACAAGCCATTCAAAATATGAATTTAATGAATGACTGGCCCATTCAAGAAGGATTAGAATTCAGTCCAATATACCCTTAAAAAAGTGAGGAGATAAACTATGTTAACCGATATCAAACAATCCATACAAACATTTCAACTATTAGAGGATGGTCATGTAACCTCTCCAAAAGGATTTACCGCTGGTGGCGTACATACAGGTCTGCGAAAAGCTGCTCTTGATTTTGGCTGGATCCATTCAATTGTTCCTGCATCAGCTGCTGGTGTTTATACCTTGAATAGTTTTCAGGCTGCTCCTCTTAAATTGACAAAGAAGCATGTAGATACAGCGCAACAAATTCAAACATTAGTCGTGAATTCTGGCAATGCTAATTCGTGCACAGGTGAAGACGGGATGAAAAAAGCTCAAGCAACAGCTGAACTCGTAGCTAAAGAAAAAGGAATTGAAGCCCATCTGGTAGCGATTGCGTCTACAGGAATCATAGGTGTTCCATTACCTTTTGCTCCTATCGAGAAAGGAATCCAATATTTGAACGATCCGCTTTGCCAAAAAGCAGAGAACTTCGAGCGAGCTATCTTAACGACAGACATTGAGACAAAACACTTAGCCATTGAAATGGAAATTGATGGAAAGAAAATTACGATCGGTGGAGCTGCAAAAGGTTCTGGCATGATCCATCCCAACATGGCCACGATGCTTGGTTTCATAACAACTGATGCTGTTGTTGACAGTAAAAGTTTGGAACAAGCATTAAAGTCAACTACAGACCAAACATTTAATATGATTACTGTTGATGGAGATTCGAGTACAAATGATATGGTCCTTGCTTTAGCAAACGGAACCCAAAACAATCAAACCTTAACGCAAGAGCACCCACAATGGACTAAATTCTTACAAGGTTTTCACTACGTGTGCAAAACGCTGGCTAAATCGATCGCTCGTGACGGAGAAGGTGCTACTAAATTAATCGAAGTGGAAGTTGTAGGAGCGACAACGATTGAGGCTGCTCGAGCAGTTGCTAAAACGGTTATTTCTTCAAACTTAGTAAAAACCGCTATGTATGGATCGGATGCCAATTGGGGCAGAATCATCTCAGCTATAGGATACAGCAAGCAAAAAATAGAGCCAGAACGAATAAAAGTAGCATTTGGCCATATACCGGTTGTTGAAAATGGAATGGGCGTTCCATTTGATGAAGAAGCCGTTATGCTTATATTGGTAAAGGATGAATTAAAGCTGACGATCGATTTGCAGCAAGGCGACTGCTCAGCGACAGCATGGGGATGCGATTTAACTTATGATTACATTCGGATCAATTCATCTTATCGGACGTGAGGTGAAAACATGGATATCTTGATCATGAAAATTGGCGGAAGTATACAAGACCAATTACCAGCGTCTTTTTATCAAATAATAGCCCAGCTGCAACAAACAAAAAAATGCTATCCGGTAATTGTCCATGGTGGAGGTCCAATGATCAATCAATTATTAGAAAAACTAGCCATTCCGACTAGATTTGTCAATGGATTACGTGTGACCACACAAGAAGTATTAACCGTAGTAAAAATGGTATTAAGCGGATCAATCAATAACGAAATCGTTACTCAATGTCAGATCCAACACTTGCAAGCTATCGGTATAAGCGGCATTGACCATGGATTATTAAAGGTAAGACCTATCCAGGCAACCGAAGATATTGGATTTGTGGGGGAAGTTACTGAAGTAAACACCGCTTTTTTAATGAATTTACTCGAAAACAATATCATCCCCGTTATTTCACCTATCGGAATGGATGAAAAAGGACAACACTACAACATTAATGGAGATATGGCAGCTTCTGCAATAGCAAAAGCCTTAGGTGGAAAACTTGCTTTTATTAGTGATGTTCCAGGAGTCATGGAGCGAGAACAAGGAATTTTAAAAGTGCATCCTTCCTTAACAAAACAAGAAGCCGAAAAGCTGATCGAAGAGGCAGTCATCACTGATGGGATGATTCCAAAGGTTCGTTCAGCACTTGGAAGTCTATCTAATCAGATGAATCAAGCTGTTATTTTGAATGGTTTGAAACCCGAAGACATCGCAAGCTATTTAAAAGGAAATGAAGTAGGAACAAAATTTGTCTATAAGGAGGAAGTGATGTATGGCTAAAGAAGAGAAACAACCAGCTTTGATGGCTACCTATGCACGTTTTCCAATTACAATTGTTAAAGGAAAAGGGAGCTATGTATGGAATGATAAAAATGAAGCTTATTTAGATTTTACCTCGGGTATTGCTACTTGTAATCTTGGGCATGTACCTGAACAAGTTAGTCAAAAAGTCCATCAACAACTAGAACTTCTCTGGCATTGTTCCAATTTATATGAGATTCCTGCTCAGACAAAGCTGGCTGAAGCACTTATCCAGCAGTCACTATTTGATCAAGTCTTTTTTTGTAATAGTGGAGCAGAAGCAAATGAAGCTGCTTTAAAAATCGCTCGTAAGTATGCAAAAGACCAAGGACACCCAGAACGAACAGCTGTAGTCTCATTCAAACAGTCCTTCCACGGAAGAACCTACGCCACGATGTCTGTGACGGGACAAGAAAAAATTCAGGTTGGATATGATCCTTTAATGTCTGATGTAAGATTTTTGGCATTTAATAAAGACTCTGATTTAGAAAAGATCCATGACGGTAAAACGGCAGCAGTACTATTGGAGCTGGTACAAGGCGAAGGAGGAGTCAACCCTGCACAAAAAGACTGGCTGCATTCATTACAAGCTATCTGTAAAGCTAACGATATTCTTTTGATAGTTGACGAAGTACAAACAGGTATGGGAAGAACTGGGGAATTATTTGCTTATGAACACTATGAGATCGAACCTGATGTGATGACACTTGCAAAAGGATTAGGGTCTGGCTTTCCAATTGGTGCAATGCTGGCAAAAGGTACTGTTGCAGCATCATTTACTCCAGGAACACATGGCACAACATTCGGCGGAAATCCATTAGTTGCTACAGCCGGCTTAGCCACATTAACTGAAATGACTATGCCAAGTTTTATGGAAGAAGTGAAACAAAAGGCAGCTGATTTCAAAGAACAATTAAATCAATTAGCTGATCAGTACAGTGTCATTACTAAAGTAAAAGGTTTTGGTTTTCTGATTGGGATAGAAGTAAGTGTGGAAGCAAGAAAACTAGTGACGATGTTACAACAGCATCACGTTTTGACCTTGACAGCTGGGGACTCTGTTTTGCGTATTTTGCCACCGTTAACGGTTACGTCTAGAGAAATCGAATATTTTTTTCAAAAATTAGAACTGGTCTTAATAGAAATTCAAAGAGAAAATAAACCAATAAATTGAATAGAAAGTGAGGAGTGAATTTATTTTGATAGAAAACAAGAGGAAATCAAACACAAAAAATATTTTACAAGTAGCAGACTTAACAGAACAAGAAATTCTATCACTGATCGAAGAAGCAATCGTTATGAAAGAACAAACCAAGGCTGGGATTCCACATCCTTATTTACATGGGAAAACGTTAGGGATGATTTTTGAAAAATCTTCTACACGAACGCGTGTATCATTTGAAGTAGGAATGACTCAACTAGGCGGGCATGCATTATTTTTAAGTTCTAAAGATATCCAGTTAGGAAGAGGAGAAAGTATTGCGGACACATCTAAAGTTCTTTCACGTTATGTAGATGGAATGATGATTCGTACTTTTGGACATGAAATTATTGAAGAATTTGCTGAACATGCATCTGTGCCAATCATAAATGGGTTAACGAATGAACATCACCCGATGCAAGTTCTTGCGGATCTGATGACGATTTATGAGAAAAAAGGAAAGTTGAAAGGGCTGAAATTAGCTTATATTGGAGATGGAAACAACAATATGCCTCACTCCTTGATGGAAGGATCCGCAATTATGGGTATGAATATGCATATTGCAAGCCCAATAGGATACGAACCTTTAGAGGAAATTTTTCAAAAGGCTAAAAAGAAGGGTGAGCATACCGGAGCGAATATTCAATTTACTGATGATCCGATCGAAGCAATCAAAGAAGCTGATATCGTGGTCACTGATGTATGGACAAGTATGGGAATGGAGAAAGAGGCAAATAAACGCTTATCCATTTTTCAGGATTACCAAGTAAATGTAGACCTTATCCAATATGCAAAAGAAGATTTCATTTTCTTGCATTGTCTGCCAGCACATCGTGGGGAGGAAGTAACGACAGAAGTGATTGATGGAAGCCATTCAGTTGTCTTTGATGAAGCAGAAAATCGATTGCATGCTCAAAAAGCAGTATTGAAAAGATTAATGGCAGATACATAAATTTTAAAAAGCTGATAGGAAACGAATTTCCTGTCAGCTTTACTGTATATAAAAATACATTGATTAATTAAATACTTAATTGGCTAAAAGCAGCTCCAACAGACTCTTGAATAAATAAATCGGTTGTTAATTTCATTTGGCATTCTCCTTTAGTCAGCACATTAAAAGGATATTGCAAAACGGTATAGAAACTTATTCGTTAGTAAGTGTTTTAACAGTATCCATAAATTTTTCTTGGCTTTGATTAAATTTATTGATTCCTTTTTGCATATTTTCTATTGTATTTTCATAGTTTGAGGTATTCTCAGTTTGTATGATCGTTTCTAAGCCTTCTAAAGCTGAAATCGTGTCAGATGCACTAGATACAGCAAGTTCTTTACTTTCATTAAATTGTTCAGTGGTCGTTTCAGAAGTGGTAGTCAAGAATTGATTCAGAATTTGTTTAAACTCTGTGCTAGTTGTTGCCAATTCTTCTTTTGTCGTTTCCCCACTTTCATAATTACTTAATTGAGTACCAAACATGTTGATGTAATAGACATAAGATTTTTCATAGTCGTTAAAGACTTCTTGGTAAGTGCTATCTCCTTCAGTTAATCCTGCTACAGTTTCAACGGATTGTGAGGTTGCTGAGGATTCTGAAGTAGCCGGTCCAGAATCGGTTTCATCTTCAGAATCTGTAACTGTAAAATAGATGGCAAGACAGATGAAAAATAAAAAGGTGAGTCCTGCTGTTATTAAGAAAATCTTAAGTAATTTTTTGAAATCAAGATGATTATTGTTAGTCATAATACTCCTCCAAATAGGTTAATAGCTAAAAATATGTAAGTCAACCAACGTTCATTTAGCCTCTTAACACTAAAGTATGAAGAATGGTTTGTCAAAGATAAGCCCTATGACAGCACACGAAGCGAACGTATTTTCTTTTTTGTTAAATTGTGTTATACTATTCTTAGAGAGTTAACTAAGATGATTAATGAACTAAAAACGATCATCCTTCTGTAGACACATCCCACTTAGGGAGCGTTACGGAATCGACAGGTATAGGTCGAGCTTGGATCGCGTTTCGTAGGTTACGGCTACGCTAAAACGTTACAGTTAAATATAACTGCTAAAAACAATAATAACTCTTACGCTTTAGCTGCGTAATAACAGCTTAGTGTAGATCCTCTCGGCATCGCCCATGTGCTCGAGCAAGGGTCCTATAATCAGTGGGATACGCTAAACCTTTCCGTCTGTAAGTTTTAGAAGAGATCATCAGACTAGCAACGTATGATGCCTGTTGTGTGGCTAGTACTGCGCGAAACCTTAATTGCACAACTATGAACGTAGACGTCTAGGTGCCGATATATTTGGACAGGGGTTCGACTCCCCTCGCTTCCATAAAATGTTTTAATTTAAAAAACGTGCAAACATTGTTAAATCAATGTTTGCACGTTTTTTTTTGATTGAATTGCTTGGAATAGCTTTATTTTTTTAATTAGGTGCTAAAAAATGGTGATCTAACAACACTATTGATGTTTTTTTATTTTGGCCAATAATATTAAATTATATTGCAAATTCATACCTTTGCTCACATTCTGCTCACCTTTTTCAAAGGTCAGACATTTATTTTTTACATGCAACGACTTGAGTTTAGATCGATTAAATCGTTTGTCTCAAGTCGAGAAATAGTTATTGTAGAAAAGCCAGATACAATGAACGAGTCAATAAACAACCTTATATATGTGTTATTTTCTATGAGTAAACTCTTTTTAAACGAGTTTTTTTTCGTTTGCCTAGTAACAAGGGGACATGTTCAATTTTTACATCGGTGTACTCCAGACCAAACCATTTAACCGGTGAGACAGCTAATTTTTTTATAGATAATTTAGTTTGCATAATAAAACGATTTAAAGCCGAAAGTTCAGTATCTGTGGATAACTCTTCTCGAACAATCACAAAACAAAAGTCTCCTACATTACGATTGAATTCATTGATTGACCATTTTTGTGGTTGTTTATTTATATCGCCCGATTTCATTAAATCAATAACAACTTGTCGCATATACGTGCTGATTTTTTGTTCCATCCTGAAACCTAGACGTAACTTAACTTTTATCACGGAGTCTGTTCCAAAATTCTCAACCACATATTCCATAGTCCTTGGTTCATCAGTAACTTCAACATTAATAAACCAGTAAACTTCTGCTCGCTTTGGTTGTTTATCAAAAATGGAATACATCACTTCACTATCGACTTTCCCAGGTCTAGATTTGCTGGTCAGATAAACAAGGTTAGTAGCATATAATGGAATGCTGTAATCTGCTTTTACGGCCTCTAGTCGACTGACATGATCAACAAGAGATACCTCTTTTGCGACGTTATGTTCAATAACATAAGCTTTGTGCCAGATTACCATAATACTTAAGATAATAAGTGCAATAAGAACTGTTACAAATCCTCCATGAAATAGTTTGGTTGCACTGGATAAAAAGAACATTGTTTCCAATCCGCCAAAGAAGAATAAGACAATAAGCGAGATGAAATGAGATACGTTTCGATAAATCAAATAATTGTACAGTAAAATTGTCGTCATCAACATAGTGATTGTGATGGCTAATCCATAAGCTGCTTCCATATGTTCAGAGGTTCTAAAGTAGAGGACTACACCAATACAAGCAGCCCATAAAATAGAATTAATGACAGGAATATAAAGCTGGCCTTTCGTATTTGTTGGATAAATAATCTGTAAACGCGGCCATAGATTTAATTTAATGGCTTCAGAAACAAGCGTATATGATCCGGAAATTAACGCTTGTGAAGCGATAATGGCTGCCAATGTTGCAAAAACTACGCCAATAATCCGGAAACTTGCTGGCATCATTTCAAAGAAAGGATTTATTTCTTCAATATGTTGGAAAGACGGTTTATCTTTTACAGACAACAACCAGGCACCTTGACCAAAATAATTCAGTAGTAAGCTTAATTTTACAAATGGCCATGAAGCATAAATGTTTTTTCGTCCTACGTGACCTAAATCAGAATAAAGAGCTTCTGCTCCGGTGGTTGCTAAAAATATACTACCAAGAATTAAAAAGCCTGATTTGTTTTCCTCACTTAATAAGAGCTTTATCCCATAATAAGGCGATAAGGATCTTAAAATATCCCAGTTTCCTAATGTATTGAGTACACCTAGAACAGCTAACATTAAAAACCAAAGAAACATAATTGGACCAAAAAGACGTCCAATCACTTCTGTACCAAATCGTTGGATCATAAATAAAAAACTAATAATGATAATTGTAATCAACAAAACTGTATTTTGACTAGAGCCAAAATGCTCTATGTAAGAGGGAATTCCTCTTAACCCTTCAACAGCAGTTGTAACTGTGACAGCTGGTGTTAAAATCCCATCTGCCAAAAGCGTAGCTCCACCAATCATCGCAGGGACAATCAACCACTTAGCTTTTTTTCTAATGAGTGTATACAGAGAAAAGATACCGCCTTCTCCATGATTGTCCGCTCTTAAAGCTATACTGACGTATTTGATCGTTGTTAATAAGGTCAGCGTCCAAAATACGAGAGATAAAGATCCATAAATAAACTCATCTGATATATTTGCTAACCCGTCATTACCATGAATGAGTGCTTTCATTACATATAGTGGAGAGGTGCCAATATCTCCATAGACAACGCCAAGCGTAATAAATAACCCGCCAATCGTCAGTTTTTTTTTCTGTGTTGAATCAACTTTAGATTCCATTTAATCTATTCCTCCAATTGTTCGTCGAAAAAAAACAAGACCCATGTATAAATTTATAACAAAATTTATACATAGGTCTTGCAATTTGATGTTAAACCAGCGTTTTAGTAACGCATATTAGTTGATTTAACCACACAATAAATTGTGCTTGCTACTCCCCTATGAGCAGTTTTTTATTCGATTTAATATGACTACTTTATTATATGAATTTCTAACACTAAGTCAATACACATCTGATTTTTTTTGGGGGGTCAAAATTTATTACGGTATTGTCTAATTTTTTATTCCCTATATTAAAAACTAGACAATAAGTAGTAAAGAGTTTTTTTTGAATAAACCGCTTAATATTGGTATATTTATGGAAACATTATAATGTTTTTAATGAATTAGGAATGAAATGGAAATGAGGAAAGGTACGACAGTCATAAGCGATCGCTTATTTAACAAACTTCCTAAAGCAGCTTCTTTTTCGAGTATTATTGAACTAAGCGGCAACACGTTGAAAAAAGAAATACTATCTATTGAAGAAGTACAAACTATAAATGAAGATGATCTTATACGTAAAACATTTAAGGAAAAGTCATATAAATTAACCAGAATTTATTATTTGAATGGGGAACCTTATATTTATTTTGAACATTTCCTTCCTGTTTTAGGAAGTATTGAGGCCTTGGAGCAAACAGAAAGGGTTTCATTATATAAATGGTTAGCAGAATTTGATAAAAACGTTAGTCGTTTTCAAGATAGTTTTGAAGTCGTAAAAATTGAAGAACCTATAAAAGAAAAATTAAAGATAGACCATACACACTTATTAAAAAGGGTCAGAAAAACAATTAGTACGTTTAATGAAGTGATTGAAGTCTCGTATGCCATATATGATACAAATAAGTATCCATATAAGTATCCATATATTATTGACTACGAAGTTTAAATAGTGTCAGTGAAACTTTTGTAAAGAAATTTGGTATCAAACTATTTACCGGAACATTGCGTGAAAATAAAGGTGAAGAACAGTTATTAAAAGGATTTATTAGAAGCGATAAGGGCTTTTCAGTTAGTACTGAATATAAATTGGAAATCCTAGACAGAATAGGAACAGGAGATGCTTTTGCTTCTGGTATCATAACAGGTTTCATCGAAAATTGGTCCGATGAACGTTCTGTGGACTTTGTTATTTCGAATGCAGTACTTGCACATACGACTTTTGGAGATACTCCAATGGTAAGCAAAAAAATAGTTGAAGAGTACATGAATGGAAATCGAAACAACCTTTTGAGGTGATACTGTTAGAATTTAGGAGCTTTTTCTCGTTTGGGAATCTCCAAACACAATGTATCTCAGCCAAAAAAAGAGTGGAATAGCTAAAAAAACTAATCATAGACATGTGATTAGTTTTTTTAGCTATTCCGCTTTTAACTATTTATACCAATTTTGATTTAATCCATTCGCCTAACATTAATTCCATTTCAGCTTCTCCCCTTACAGGATACATGGAGGCAGTTGTTTTCAGTTCTTCGTAGTAGTCTATAGCTTTTTGATAGTTCTTACAATAGAACCCTTCGTATGCCATCATGAGGCGTTTTTTACTTGGCAAGTAAGGAGTCTTTTTAATGAACTGCTGTAAATCTTCATCATATATTTCTTGTATTAGATTTGGATTCTGTGGTTGTTCACTTAATACTAAAAATAAACGCTCGCAATTTAACTCATGTCTATAAAATAATGGCAAGTTTTCTAAGTGAGGGAGAAAAGCATCTAATTTTTGTTTTGCAATACCTAATTTTAAATTGTCTAAATACCAATTGTATTCCAACAGGTAAACAGAAATGGCTAATAAATTAGAGAATTGAGGATTTCCTTTTAATTGAATGTTTTCTAAAGGAATATCTTTTAAGCGTGAGCCTTCTGTCATTAGTGCATTTACTTTTAATTGAATAAAGAAAGCTTTTTTATTTTCTTCCTCTTTTAGGATGGAAAGAAGATTGTATCCGTCATTTGGCATTCCGCCTATTTTCATAGGAATACCATTTGTTAAAGCTGTGAGTAAGGCTGAACCAGCGAATAACAGGCATAAAGATAAGACTGGTAGAGAAAGACCTTCAATAGTTAAAGTAAGGATCAAGGGAATAACTGAAAAGAGTAGATTGATGAAAACTCCACCCAAATTATACAAGACAAATGGAAAGTGGTCGGTAGAATAGTCTGGCGGAGACATCAAACATTGTCCACCGGTCCCTGGTAAATGGAATCGTTTGCGTTTTAATTTGCCTTTTTCTTTTATGATCGTTAACGTACCGATTCGAAATGAGACGAAGGTATATCCTGTTAATAATCCAAAGATAAGGTGACCAGTTTCATGAAGTAAAATATGTATGAAAAAACTAATAAAGAAGAATAGTACACCACCAATCAAGGCAAATAGGTTGATCTCAAAGTTGAGGAATGGAAAGAATACGGCAGCAAAAATACCAATCGCTATCCCGGTAAAAATAGATCCTCCTGCTAAAAGCATATTGTTATAGAATTTACTTTTTTTCTTTTTAGATGGATTGTTTAGCGCCATTAATTTCCTCCTAGGGTATGTTTTTTTACTTCGGTTAATAACAATATTGAACGGATGGAACAAAAAGCTGATAAATTGTTTAGAAAAAACGATGACTGTAAAAAAATACAATCATCGTTATTAGGTTAAAAGGATTTGTAGATCTTTTTAACATTCAATTATAAATTAGTCTGCCGTAGAAAAATCCAAAGCTGTTTGAGACTGTTCAAGATAAGTATCATATAGTTTAGTTAATACACTAATATCCCCATTAGCTATTTTTAAAAGTTGAATAAATACAGGTTTCATAATTTCAGGATTACTGTTTTCATTTAAAATGGCTAAAGCTTCTGGATTAAGCATAACTAAATCATCTAAAATAACATGGTATTCCTTTAAGAATTTTTCGAAGCCTTCTTTATCTTCTAATAAAATCATTTTCAGTTTTTGGTTTTTTTCATGAAGATTTTCTAAGTATTCTCCAATAGTTATATTTAGCGAATCTGAAACTTCTTGTAACTCATTGAAAAAATTATCGTTAATATCAATTAACACAAGTTCCACCTCCACAATCACGATAATTGATTATATAATATTCCTTAAGAAATGAAAATATTTTTTCAATGACAACTATAAATAAATAGGTAATGTGGACAAAATATGTCTAATAGCATATAGACAGCTAAATTAATAAGAAGAAAAAAACAAAAGTGTCAAAATTTGGGTTCTGTCTGATTCAGCGTTACAATAGTAATAGAGAAGTAGAACAGGTAGTAAAAAATAGGAGGAAATCACTATGAAGATCGGTATACCAAAAGAAATTAAAAATAATGAAAGTCGGGTGGCCATTTCTCCAGCCGGTGTAAAAAGTCTTGTAGAAAATGGGCACGAAGTTGTGATCGAAGAAAATGCAGGAGAGACAGCTGGTTTTCTTGATAAAGAATACCGATTAGCAGGTGCCGTTATATTGGAAGAAGCTGAGCAAATTTGGGGTAATGCTGAAATGATCATTAAAGTAAAAGAACCTATCCCAAGTGAGTATCAGTATTTTAAAGAAGGCATGATACTTTTCACTTATTTGCACTTAGCTCCATCTCTAGAGTTAACAAAAGAATTGATGAAAGCTGGAGTGACAGCTATCGGCTATGAAACGATGGCTGGAAAAGATGGCACATTGCCACTTTTAACCCCTATGAGTCAAATTGCCGGAAGAATGGCTGCACAGGTTGGGGCAGAGTTTCTTGAAAGCGTCAATCAAGGAAAAGGAATACTGTTGAGTGGTGTACCTGGAGTTCAAAAAGGGAAAGTAACGATTATTGGTGGTGGAGTTTCAGGAACGAATGCTGCTAAAATCGCTATCGGATTAGGAGCAGAAGTGACTATTTTAGATGTGAATCCGAAACGTCTGGAAGAATTAGATGATTTATTTGAAAACAGGATCAACACATTAATGTCAAATGAATACAATATTGCTAAAGCTGTTAAAGAAGCTGACTTGGCAATTGGAGCAGTATTGATTCCTGGTTCAAAAGCCCCAACATTAGTTACAGAAGAAATGGTTAAATCAATGGAAAATGGATCGGTTATTGTAGATATTGCAGTAGACCAAGGTGGGATTTTTGAAACGGCTTCAGAAGTTACGACACATGATGACCCGGTCTATGTCAAACACGGTATCGTCCATTATGCTGTTGCAAATATGCCAGGCGCTGTGCCTAAAACATCTACATTAGCCTTAACGAATGTAACCATTCCTTATGCCGTTGAGATTGCGAATAAAGGAGTAGTCAAAGCAGCTAAAGAAAATTCAACGATTTATACAGGTATTAATGTGATGGATGGAAAGGTAACTCAAAAAGAAGTCGCAGAATCACTAAACCTTCCTTATCAAGAAGCTTTGACATCATTTATTTAAGTATTCGCTAATTTTTATGAAACTGAAAGCAGCTTAGATGAATAAATCAATGAATTTTTTTCAAAAATGCAGTATACTAAATGAGAAACTAACTGCAAAAGGAGCATTCGCATGGCAAAAGGAAATAAAAAAATTCAAGTAGAAGTAAAAGAAACCCCAAATAATAAAGAAGGTTTCACTGAGTTAGAGCTTTATGTGAATGATGAAAAAATTGGCAAATTGCAACAAGTTGAAGGTCAATCGGTTATCGTAACGACAAATTCAGGAACAGAATCTAAAGTTAAAACTGTTGATGAAGGCATAAATAAATTAGTTATGGAATACAACTTACACCAAATCTAACTAAGTCTATTTATTTAGTATCCTGTAAGGTAATTCAAAAGGCCAATTCTATTTTTTAGGATTGACCTTTTTTTATTTATATTCTTGTGAAAGAGCGTCCTAAATGCTTTTTAAATCTATCTGTGCTATGCTTTTTCTATACATAACACATAATATAAAGGATGTGATCGTTTTGACAACGAATGCAAAACAAGTTTCTTTCAAAGATAAACTCAAAACTTTCGTAGAAGTCGCAAAACCCAATTGGGCGCGAGCGGAAGTTTCTTCAAACGCAGCAGAACTTGCTTATTTTACTTTATTATCGTTATTTCCTATTCTATTGGTTGTAGCAAATATTATCCCGCTTTTTCCTATAAGCGCTGGAGACATCCTACCTATGTTAGAGACGGCTGTGCCGCCAGATATTTACAATGTTTTAGCTCCAGTTCTAGAAAGCTATTTGAGCAGTTCAAGTGGAGGAGCAATTTCTATTGGGCTGATCACGTCGTTATGGTCAGCAAGTAAAGCCTTCAATGCCTTACAAAATGTTCTTAATGATGTTTATGGAGTCGAAAAAAGAAATAACTTTATTATTGTTCGTTTGGTCTCTTTCCTCGTTCAATTAGCCATAGTTGCTATTGTAGGGGCATTGATTTTCATCTTTGTTTTTGGTGAACAGATCCTATTGTTTGTTCAAGACTTTGTTGGAATCGATTTAGGCTTTGTTCTGCAAGTATTTGGTTATAAATGGTTGGTTTTATTAGTTGTCTTGATTCTTGTTCTTACAATGGTTTACTTTTTAGTACCGAATCATCGGTTGCATATTAAATATGCTCTTCCAGGAGCGATATTTGCAACTGCAGGCTGGTTGATCTTATCTCAAGCCTTTACGCTTTATGTTAAATATGCTGGAGGAGAAGCAGCTGCTAGTGCAACATTTGGAGTATTCATTGTGTTAATGCTCTGGCTATATCTATCCGCTATGATCTTATTAATGGGTGGATTGATCAATACGATTTATTTCGAATACAAAACCGGTGAATCTGTCAATGAAGCGAAACTTGAAAAGGATGAAGCTGAAAAAGAAGATAAAGAAAAAGAGTATCCAGACAGTTCAGATTCGATTCAACACAAAAAATTAGTTAAAGTAAAAACAGTAGAAAAACAAAAAGAAGACTGAGTCTAAACTCAGTTTTCTTTTTTCTACATACAGGTTTAATAGAGTAGCACTGTAAGTTTTTTCTAAGAAAGACGAGAAGCCTTTTTTTTAGGGAGGATTTCTTATATAATGGATTGAGTTTGATAAAGAAATTTTTGATAGATAGGATACAAGGAGAATTTTAAAAAATGACAGAAAATAAAGAAACAAAAATAGATTACGGAATTATTTTATCCGTCATGTTGCTTGCAATCATTAGTATTGCGACTATCTTTTCAACCACTTATTTAACTGGGAACTCTGGGATCAGTGCTACATTGATGCAAATCATCTGGTACGTAGTGGGTACAGTTGCGATTATCGTGATTATGCAGTTTGATTCGGAGCAGTTGTGGAAACTTGCTCCAATAGCGTATGGTGTAGGGCTCTTTCTGTTAGTGCTGGTATTATTCTTTTATGATCGGTCTCTTGAGTTAAGTACCGGAGCAAAAAGCTGGTTTAAGCTAGGTCGACTAACCTTCCAGCCTTCGGAAATCATGAAAGTTGCCTTTATTCTTATGCTGGCTCGTGTTGTAACAAAACACAACGGCGATTACTCAACTCATTACCCTAAAGCTGACTTCTTATTACTAGGAAAAATAATTTTAACATCTGTTCCTCCCTTGGTACTTGTAATGATGCAAAATGACTTAGGTTCAACATTGGTGTTTATTGCAATCATTATTGGTTTAATATTGATTTCCGGAATTACATGGAAAATTATTCTTCCTATATTTTCAGGTGTTGCCGCACTTGGTACATCATTGCTCGTTCTTGTAGTGTACAATCGCGATTTTTTATTGCGTTTAGGTTTTAAACCTTATCAATTTTCTCGAATAGATTCTTGGCTGAACCCTTATGGAGATTCGGGAGGTGCATCCTACCAACTGATTCAAAGTATTAAAGCGATTGGTTCAGGAAAAATGTTTGGTAAAGGTTTTGGAACTTCAGAAGTTTATGTACCCGTTCGCGAATCAGATATGATTTTTTCTACGATTGGAGAGAATTTTGGTTTTCTCGGCAGTTGTATTTTGATTTTTATTTACTTTTTATTGATTTATCAAATGATTCGCATTTGTTTTGATACGAAAAATGAATTTTATGCGTATATCGCAACGGGCGTTATCATGATGATCTTATTCCATGTTTTCGAAAACGTCGGTATGAGTATTGGATTACTTCCTTTAACAGGGATTCCATTGCCGTTTATCTCTCAAGGTGGAACAGCATTGCTTGGGAATATGATGGGTGTTGGGCTGATCATGTCCATGAGGTACCATTACCGTAGTTACATGTTCTCAGAAGAAGATGAAGACTTTAAATAAAAGCTAGTATAACGAACTAGACCTACTGGAGTGAACGTAATGCTTGAACTTTATCAACACCCGACGTGTTCAACTTGTAAAGCAGCAAGAAAGTGGCTGGATGAACATGCGGTAGAGTATCATGCAATCAACATGATCGATGCTCCACCAACAAAAGAAACCTTGATCCATTTAATTGAGCAGTCTAAGTTGCCTGTCATCCGTTTTTTTAATACAAGCGGAAACAGATATCGTGAATTAGGCTTAAAAACGGTCGTTCCAAATTTGGATATAGAAGAGGCTGCTGCTCTATTGGCTACAGATGGTATGTTGATTAAGAGGCCTCTTTTAACAGATGGAAAAAGAACAACTCTTGGATTTAAAGAGCCGGATTATGAAGCAGCTTGGGGAAAAGAAACTAAAAACTAGAATGGGAGCGACTAAAATGGAAAAAGAAATGAGATACAGCGAAAACGGCCTTTGGATTTTAAAAGAAGGCGACAACTACCGTATGGGATTGTCAGAAAAAGGACAAGACGATCTAGGTGAAGTCATGTTTGTAGAACTTCCTAACACACTAGCTGAAGTCAAAGAAAATGATGTATTGCTAGGTGTAGAAGGAGCAAAAGCTGTTACAGAATTGTTGTCTCCTTTAACTGGAATCGTTGTTCAATTCCATACAGAATTGACGGATAATCCTGAAAAGTTAAATAGTACAGATAAAAAAGATAACTGGATTCTTGAAGTGAAAGATGTAGAACCAGGTGCTTTTGAAAAATTGTCAGCAGAAGTTTAAGAATTAAAGTTGACAGAAAAAAAATGCTCTGTTAAAATGTGTTCAATATCAATAACGCGATGATAAGAAGAGTACGTTCGTAATAACCGTTTATAGAGAGCCTTGTTTGCTGAAAATAGGTAATGGATATTGAACCGAAGATGGTCTTTGAGCAGAATAAGTGAATGCTTTGCATAAGCCTATTCCGGGTGCACCCGATAACGTGCCACAGTATAAAAAAGTTGAAAAAGACTTAAGTACTGAATGAGGTTGATTTAGTGATGAATTGACAAATTAAGGTGGTAACACGAAAATGCAAAACTTTCGTCCTTATAGTAAGCAATAGGCTTAGTATAAGGACGAAAGTTTTTTTGTTTAAATGAAACAGGAGGTATAACTGAAATGATTGAATTAAAGGGTATTAAAAAAGTATTTCAAACAAAACAAGGGAGTTTAACAGCTGTAAAAGATATCAATGTCTCAATCAAGAATGGTGAGATTTATGGAATCGTGGGGTATTCTGGAGCTGGGAAAAGTACATTAGTACGCATGTTTAACGGCTTAGAAACACCAACCGAAGGGACTGTTGCTGTTGAAGGAAATGTTATTTCTCAACTAAAAGGAAAATCACTTAGAAAGGAACGTCAAAAAATTGGGATGATTTTTCAACATTTCAATTTATTATGGTCCAGAACAGTTGAAGAAAATGTTCTTTTCCCGCTCGAAATTGCCAATGTACCAAAAAGTAAGCGAGAAGCTAAAGCAAAAGAGTTGATTCGCTTAGTTGGGTTAGAAGGAAGAGAGAAAGCTTATCCTTCTCAACTATCAGGTGGTCAAAAGCAACGTGTCGGAATCGCTAGAGCCTTAGCCAATGATCCAACATTACTGCTTTGTGATGAAGCGACTAGCGCGCTTGATCCACAAACAACGGATGAAGTTTTGGATCTATTATTGGATATTAATAAACGCCTGAATCTAACCATTGTATTGATTACGCATGAAATGCATGTGATCCGTAAAATTTGTGACAAAGTAGCGGTTATGGATAATGGGAGAATCGTTGAAGAAGGTTCAGTGATTGATGTGTTCAAGAAACCCCAACAAGAGATAACTAAACGCTTTATCCGCCAAGATGCAAATCCAGATAGTGAAGATACTGATATGATTTTTGAAGAATTATTGGCTGAATACCCAGAAGGAAAAATTGTTCATTTAACCTTCCATGGCCAACAAGCCAAGATGCCAATTATGTCAAAAATCGTTCGAGAAGATGGCGTCGATTTAAGCATCATTCAAGGGAACATTCAACAAACACAAGATGGCGCAATTGGTTCGCTTTATGTCCAACTAACGGGTGAAAGCCAAAAAATTGAAGTGGCTATTGAAGAATTAAGAAAACTCCAAGTAGAAGTAGAGGTGGTAGAACATGTTGTCGAAGCTTAATCTAGGGTCCAGTGTTTTATCACAATACCTCGATTTTTCAGAAGTTAAATGGGAAAAAATGCAAGAGGCAACGATTGAAACGATTGGAATGACGATCGGCTCAGTTGTCATCATCTTTTTCGCAGGCTTATTACTTGGATTATTGTTATATGAAACAAATGGAAAAAATACTGTGGCTGCTAAAGTACTTTATCGATTAGTGGCAATTTTAGTCAATGTTTTTCGTTCCATTCCATTTATCATTTTGATCGTCTTGTTGCTTCCAGTAACCAAAACACTCGTAGGGTCGATTACTGGACCGACTGCCGCTTTACCAGCATTGATTATTGCTTCAGCACCTTTCTTTGCACGGTTAGTTGAAATTGGTTTTCGTGAGATCGATAAAGGCGTAATTGAAGCAGCTGAAGCAATGGGGGCCAGCAAATGGCAAATTATTTATAAAGTATTGATTCCAGAAAGTCTGCCAGCTATTGTGTCTGGCATTACGGTTACAACTATTTCTTTAGTCGGATATACAGCGATGGCTGGTGTTATCGGTGCTGGTGGATTAGGAAACTTAGCCTATCTTGATGGGTTCCAACGAAACCAAAGTACCGTAGTGTTAGTCGCAACATTGATTATCTTAGTGATCGTTTTTATCATCCAAGCCATTGGCGATGTGATCGTTAAAAAAGTGGATAAACGCTAAAACAAGTTAGACAGCTCTATGAAGAAGGAATCATACTCATGAGTTGATAGAAAAGCACGACCGCAGTATAAATAGGGGATTTAAAAGCACTAAAAAATAGAAAGATAAAACAGGGGGATTTAGAGATGAAAAAGAAGACAATTTTATCAGCATTAGCAACAGCAGGAGTAATTGTTACATTAGCGGCTTGTGGAAATGGAAATGAAGAAAGCAATGGATCAAATGCAGAAGATACAACGATAAAAATTGGGGCAAGCAACGTTCCACATGCTGAAATCCTTGAATTTGTTCAACCTATTCTTGAAGAAGAAGGAATCACATTGGATATTACTACTTATAATGACTATGTGATACCAAATGTAGCATTGGATGAAGGCGAGATTGATGCCAACTATTTCCAACATATTCCATTTTTTGATGCAGCTGTAGAAGAAAACGGTTATGATTTTGTGAATGCAGGAAGTATTCATATCGAACCTTTAGCTATCTTTTCTCAACGTTATGAAAGTTTAGAAGATGTAGAAGATGGCGCAACTGTCTTAGTCAGCAACAACCAAGCAGACTGGGGGCGAGTAATCGGTATATTCCAAGAAGCCGGTCTAGTAACAGTGAAAGATGGCGTAGATCTGACAACAGCAACATTTGAGGATATTGACGAAAATCCTAAAAATTTAGTTTTTGAATACGAAAATGACCCAGCATTGATGACGACTTTATACCAACAAGACGAAGCTGAATTGATCGCAATCAATTCAAACTTTGCAGTAGATCAAGATATTAGCCCAATTGATGATTCTGTTGCTATTGAGAGCACATCTTCTCCATATGCAAACATTATTGCCGTTCGTTCAGAAGATGCAGAAGACCCAGCAATTTTGAAATTAGTAGAAACATTGAAATCTAAAGAAGTACAAGATTTCATCATAGAAGAATGGGATGGAGCAGTTGTTCCTGTAACAGAATAACGTAAATAAAAAGTAAGAAGCAGATAAAATGGCTTCTTACTTTTTTTTGTTGGTAGCTAAGTTAAATCGATTGGTTTAAATTTATTCCGAAATAGACGGCAATACTTGTAGAAAGTCAGAGGACCGTTCAAAGACTGTAGACTTCGTGGCTTTCAAGCTTCAAACAAAGTGCTGCTTTATTTTGTTGTTTTACGCACGATCAAAGTAAAAGCCAATTCTTCGGGTGTTAACTTTTGTAAAGTTAAATCGTTATTGATCATTTTAAATGCGTTTTCAGCTTGCTTATGTATGGAATAATCAATGGTAGTGATATCTAATAAATGAGAAATTTCAATATTATCAAAACCAATCACTGAAAAATCCTCAGGCACTGAGAACCCTAAACGTTTTGCTTGCGAAACTAAACCAGCTGCAACAGCATCAGAGCTTGTCATGAAGGCATCAGGCTTGATTACTTGTTTGGCTAACCATTGCGCAATACGTTCACCATCTTGAATACTATTGATATCATTGAACTGTCCGGGTGAATGAGGGGTTAAATCGTATTTTTTACAAAAATATTCATACGCTTTGATTCGGCTTTTAGTATTCAAGCGACGAATATCGCTGTATAAATTAATAATGTTGCGGCACCCTTTAGCATAAAGGTATTCAAGGCCTAAAAGATAGCCATCATACTGATCAATAAAGACAGATAGAATACAAGAGGATTTAACTCTTTGCCAGGTAACGATAGGACCATATTTTGTGTACGATTCAATGGTTGCCCAATCGTTCGAACGAATGATCAGAAAAATACCGTCTAATTGCTTGCTGCGCATCAACTCTAAAGCATTTAATTCTTTTTTAGGATCATTTTCAGTTAAGTAGAGAATGACCGTATACCCTTTTTTTTGGGCAGCTAATGTAAAATTTTTGACTAAGACAGTAATGGTCTCGGTAATATTTGGCGCAATGATGCCAATGGTTTTGGTCGCTCCTTTTTTCAACGAAATCGCTTGACTGTTTGGAACGTAATCTAACTTTTCGACAGCGGTTTCGACTTTTTGGCGCGTAATATGGCTGACATAACCATTATTGTTAATGACTCTTGAAACGGTAGCAGAGGAAACACCAGCAATTTTTGCAATATCCTTCATATTCGTCATTTCGAAACCTCTTTCTGTAAACGGTTGTATAGTAATCAGTATACCAAACGATGGACAGAAAAAATACGTAAAACACAGCGAATAAAAATCGAAAAATTCTTTTTGATAAATAAAAAGTTTGTGCTTGACATGTAATGCATTACATAAACTATAGTAAATATAAGAAATGAAAACGTTTTAATTAGGAGGAAGATTAAATGTCGAAAACAGCATTAAAAATCGTCACAATAGGTGGAGGATCAAGTTATACTCCAGAATTAATTGAAGGGTATATCAAACGTAAGAATCAACTGCCAATCAAAGATATCGTTTTAGTGGATATCGAAGCTGGAAAAGAAAAACTTGAAATTGTTGGCGCAATGGCTAAGCGTCAAATCGAAGCTGCCGGTTTAGATTGGAATGTCGAACTGACATTAGATAGAAAAACAGCTTTGAAAGATGCCGATTTCGTTACGACACAATTTCGTGTTGGATTGTTGGATGCACGAATCAAAGATGAAAGAATTCCTTTATCACATGGTGTATTAGGTCAAGAAACAAATGGAGCCGGTGGGATGTTTAAAGCTTTCAGAACCATTCCAATTATTCTAGATATCATTAAGGACATGAAAGAAGTTTGTCCGGATGCTTGGTTAGTCAACTTCACAAACCCAGCAGGTATAGTAACTGAAGCAGCCATTAAACATGGAGGATGGAAAAAAACTGTTGGCTTATGTAATGTTCCTATTGGACACTGTTCGACAGCTTCACAAAAATTAGGTATACCAGAAGATGAACTGTTCTTTAAATTCGCTGGGATTAATCATTTCCACTGGCATCGTGTTTGGGATAAGACTGGGAAAGAAAGAACCGCTGAACTGATCGATATGATTTATGGACCTCATAAAGATGGCGAAAATACTGACTTTAAAAATATCCATGACGCTGAATTCCATTACGAACAAATCAAAGACTTAGGTATGCTGCCATGCGGATACCACCGTTACTATTACATTGAAGATGAGATGTTAAAACACTCTATCGAAGAGTTTGAAAACGGTGAAACAAGAGCTCAAGTTGTAAAAGCTACTGAAGCACGATTGTTTGAATTATATAAAGATCCTGCACTAAATTATAAACCTGAAGAGTTGTCTCAACGGGGCGGTACTCATTACAGTGATGCAGCTTGTGAGATCATTGCGTCTATCCAAAATGATAAACGAACAGATATGGTCGTTTCAACAGAAAACAACGGCACGATTGATGATTTACCATATGATAGCATTGTAGAAGTTTCGGGAGCCGTTACTGCTCATGGAGTAGAACCTTATAACTGGGGCACATTTACTCCAGCAGCACGCGGCATCATTCAAAATATGAAAGCTATGGAAGAAACGGTGATTCGAGCAGCTATTGAAGGCAATTATGGAGCAGCTTTGCAGGCCTTTACGATCAATCCTTTAGTACCAGGCGGCACGCTTGCAAAAACGATTCTTGATGAAATGCTGTATGCACATAAAGAGCATCTGCCGCAATTTGCAGAAAAAATCAAAGAAATAGAAGTTGATCAACCAGAAACAGTTAGTTATGTTGATGACTTGATGGAAAGCAACTTAAAAAAAACCTGTTCAAATGGTTAAGTAATAAGATGTAAGAAATACTGATGACAATGCTTGCCTATATTGACTTCAATCTATCACTATAGGTAAGTTATTTTTCAAATGAATATGTAAGCGTTTTTTAACTGGAGGGAGAATAGATAATGGATAAAATAATGGAATTTCTTCAAGATAAGATGGGACCTATTGCCTATAAGTTGGATTCAAATCGCTATTTATCTGCTATAAAGACAGGTTTTTTTGGCGCTATGCCTATTTTGATCTTAGGTTCGATTTTTCTTTTGTTCGCTAACTTACCTATAGCTGGGTACCCAGATTTTATGGCTTCTATATTAGGTGAAAATTGGACGACTTACTTTATGGTACCGTATGATATGACCATGAACATCATGACAATTTTTGTTATCTTTGGTATCGCAAAATCATTAGCTGAATACTATGATCTAGACGATTTAGCAGCAATCGTAATTTCAGTTGTGGCTTTCTTAGTTTTAACACCAACTATTTCTACAGAAGATGGGTTAATTGGCATTCCGATGAATAATTTAGGAGCCAGTGGATTATTTGTAGGGATGATCACAGCCATTATTGCTGTTGAAATCACTCGTTGGGTAGTTGCAAGAGGCTGGACCATCAAAATGCCTGAATCTGTTCCACCAAATGTAGCCAAATCTTTTACAGCTTTAATACCGGCATTATTTGTTATTTTATTCTTTAATTTTATCCGTATCGGGTTTAGCTTTAGCTCTTATGAAACAGCTCAAACGTTTATTTTCCAATTTTTACAAACACCACTGACTGCTTTAGGCAGTTCATTGCCAGCGACATTGGTTATTGTCATTTTTGAAATTTTATTATGGTCATTTGGGATCCATGGTTCTAATATCGTTGGTGCAGTTATGCAACCAATTTGGTTATCACTAACAGCAGAAAATGCTGCTGCTTTCAGTTTGGGAGAAACACTTCCCAATATTGTAAACTATCAATTTTATCAAAATTTCATAAAAGTAGGAGGCGCTGGTGGAACAATCGGATTAGCCATACTTTGTTTAGTTATGGCTAAATCTGCACAGTTTAAGACATTAGGCAAATTAGCTTTTGGACCAGCCTTGTTTAATATCAATGAACCCTTGATTTTTGGATTGCCCATCGTATTGAATCCAATCATGCTGATTCCATTTTTGATTACTCCGATTCTTATGGCTGTGTCAACTTACTTTGTTATGTCGATCGGACTCGTTCCAATAACGAATGGTGCCAATATACCATGGACGACACCACCAGTTATTGCAGGATTCTTGGTTAGTGGTTGGCGAGGCGCCGTTTTCCAAATCATTCAAATCGCTGCCAGTACCGTTATCTACTACCCTTTCTTTAAACTGGTTGATAACAAAGCCTACAAGATCGAAACGGAAGGTCAAGATGCAGTAAATACTGAAATGGAAGAAGCGATTTCTACGACACAAACAAAAGCTGTTTAAAATAATCAGTGCAAAAAAAACGAGTGGATCTCTCACTCGTTTTTTTTATATCTTTAAAACCAAGTTTAAGATAGTACTCTTTTCAAGATAATGATACACTCAAAGAAAGGATAATGGTTGGGAGTGATTAATATGTATAAAGATATGCCAGCGAAAAAATTAGACAAACGTGCCATTCGCTATGAACGAACAAAAGATATTATTGAAAGTTTTTTTACCTTAGCTGTTTTTGTCCTTTTAATGTTTTTGACTATAAGATTTAATTGGCCAATCTGGTTGATGGCAATCTGGATTGTTTTGCCAATCACTGACTTTTTATTGAGTCTATTCTTATTGCCTTATTTAAAGCTAAAGGCTGTACGCTACGAAATGCATGCGCTTCATCTTGAAGTTATGAATGGTCTCTTTTTTAAAAAGAGAACGGTGATCCCAATTGAGCGAATCCAACACGTGGTCGTCAAAGAAGGACCGTTGACTAAGAGATATGGAATCCAAATGATCGAAGTCTTTACGGCAGGAACAGGGCATGAGATTCCATTGTTGTTGAAAAAAGATGCAGAAGAGTTAAGAATTCAATTGCTGGAACAGATAAAGGCGGTGAAATCAGATGTATAATGAAAAAAAATTGCATCCATTGACTCTTATTACAGAAGCCTATAAACGGTTGATTTCTTTTATCTTGCCGATTCTTTTCTTTGCTTTTACCGGCCCCGACATGGAAGGTTTTGGCTTTGTTTTGCCACTACTGTTCTTTACGATTTTTGGCTTATCCTACCTAGTGGACGTTTTAAGATACATACGGACCTCTTTTTGGATCGCAGGAAATCGATTTGTGGTAAAAAGCGGATTATTTATTCAAAAAGAAAAAGATGTTCAAATTAGTCGGATTCAAAGCATTGATTATAGTGAAAACTTGATTCATCGTATTTTTAATGTCACAAAGTTGGAGATCAAGACTCCTGGAAAAGGGATCACATTAGATGCGTTGTCTAAAGAAGATGCATTAAAGTTGGCGAACCAACTGCATTACCTTAAAGAAACATCATTTGATGCTGACAGGGATAGCAATGAGGAACGTGAAGAGAAGCAGATCGATCGACACAGTGGATTTTCCTTGCAAGAAGCAGGAGTCACAAAAGAATTGTATTCCATGAGTTTAGTAGATATCCTTAAGATGAATTTTATGGGCGGAACTGTTTTTAAAGGGCTGATCCTAATGGTAGGAGCAGTAAACATTTTTGGAGAGTTTATTCCTGATTCAATTTTTAATCAAGCAGGGACGATCTTCAGTCAAACAGCGATTGCCTCTTTTATTTTCATCGGTATCCTGCTGTTTATCCTATTGTATGTTGTAGCTACAGTGCTTTCGATTATTAAGAATTTTGAATACAAAGTCGAATTAACAAAAAATCACGTGACCATTGAAAAGGGACTACTCGAAGTTAAAAGCCAGACGATTGCTTTAGGCAATATTCAAAGTGTGTGGGAGAAACAGAACTGGCTGCAAAAACTAACGGGCTATACAACCTTTTGGGTAGGCATCACAAGTGATGATGAAGTGGATAAGAAAGATTCTGTGAGTGAAATGACTGAAGAAGGAAAAATTCTGTTGCTGCCGCTGGTAAAAAAAGATCAACTTGCAGCGTTAAGAGCTGAAATCATTCCGCAGTTTAACTTTCAGCCTGCTCAAACGATTATCCCCATTCGTTCGTTTAGACGGTTTGTACAATTTCCATTGCTATTCTGGATCATTGCAGCCGCTTTAGCTTCTTACTTTTTATGGCCTTATGCATGGACGATCGGGTTAGTGGGTAGCTTGCTGTCACTTTTGTATGGCTACCGGAGTTACAAAAAAACGGGTTATGCTTTATCCACAGAAGAAGTGACCTTTCAGTTGATAACCTTCCTAGGGACCGAGATCATGTACTTGCGTAAAGACCGTATTTTAAATTTAACGGTCAAACAAAATCCCTTTTTAAAAAGAAGTCAATTGGGAAAAGTAGAAGTCTTTAGTGCTTTAGGGGATACATCCCAGAGTAAAGAATTGTCTTTTATCGAAGAAGCCGACTGTGAGCGGTTATTTGATTGGTTCATGACAAAAGAGAGGAGTGAACAGCATGGAGCCTGAAAAAGAGCTGGATCCTCTAGTTTTAAAATTATGGCGGATACGAGGGTTTATGAACAGCATTCCAATGGTCATTGTTGCACTGGTGTATAACTTTTTTTACCAAATCATGCCCCATACTCCATTGCCGGAAGAAGGTATCTATATTACTATTGCTTTGGCTCTGGTTGGAGGATTTATCTCTATTTATGTATTGCCAACGTGGCATTATCGGTCTTGGAGAGTAAACTATCGAATGGATGAGATTGATTTCATCTCAGGCATTTTTATAAAAAAACGAATCACGATCCCCATCATCCGCATTCAAAATATCGAATCCAATGTTGGGCCGTTAGCTAAAAAATTAGGCGTCATGTCTTTAACCATCTCTACAGCTGCGACAAGTCATAAGTTGCCGGAAATGCCTGAAGAAGAAGCTTTGGAATTGAAAAAAAGAATACAACGATTGATCCGCAACAGTTTATAATATAAAAAAGCTCATTCATGATCTGTCCCACAAGAGTAGAAGGACTACTGCTGTGAAGGAAAGAAACGGAACGAGCTTTTTTGGCTCTCTGTCAATAAGTGTGTACAGTAAAAAAAATTCTTCTGGAATGAACGGTTTTGCTTGTAAAGAGCTGTGGTATCGCCTGAAGCCTGTTCTTAATTCATTTTTTTGATGGTGCGTTTGACAAAGTCTGTAAATAAACGCTGCATCATCAAATCGTACGGAATCATTAATTCGGGGTGCCATTGCACGGCTACGATACTTTGGTTGGGTGATTTTGCTTCGAAGGCTTCAATCAAGCCGTCTTTACTCCAAGCCACAGCTTTAAAGGGTTCAGCTAATTCTTTGATGGCTTGATGATGATACGTATTGACCACATATTGATCGCCAAAAATCTTTCCAACCTTACTTTCAGGATCAATGGTGATCGTGTGAGCACCGGTTTCAAAGTGAGTCAATTGAATGTGTTGAACGGTCAAGTCAGGATAATCCGATACATCCTGATACAGCGTTCCGCCATAAGCAACATTCACGAGTTGAAGGCCGCGGCAAACAGCAAAAATTGGTTTTTCTTGATGGATCGCTTCTTTTACAAGTGCAATCTCAAATGCATCACGTGCTGGATTGGTCGCGCCTAACTTTAAACTGGGTTCTTCGCCAAATAATAACGGCGACACATCTTGTCCACCAGCTAATAGTAGTCCATCTACTTTCGATAAATAGTCTTTAGCTTCAGCCGGATCGCTGATGGGGAAAACAACCGGTATAGCATCAGCTTGGCGAATGCCATTAACAAATCCTTGTGGTGTGTAAGTGATTGGTAAGCCATTCAGGTCGGCATTGTTCAATAAAATATTTCCGGCTATTCCAATTAATGGTTTCATAAATGATCCGTCCTTTCATTAATAAAAGCAGTACAACTAAAACACAGCACACTCAAAGAACAGGTCTGGTTCTGCCAGCTTCATTTTTTTCTTAGTTTACCTGATTATAGCAGAAAAGTAACTTCAGAGCATTTGTTAATAAGATTGCGAAAGCAAGAGGGTTAGTCTAAAATATAAAGTAAGAAAGACAGTAACTCCAAAGAAGTATCATTTGTGAAAAAATTCTAAAGCATAGGAGCGAATCCAAGCTATGTCCGTATTAGAAGTGAAAAACTTACATGTATCGATTGAAGACAAAGAAATTTTAAAAGGTGTTAACTTAAGAATGAAAACAGGTGAAATCCACGCCATCATGGGACCAAATGGAACGGGGAAATCAACTTTATCCGCCACTATCATGGGACACCCGAGCTATATCGTTACAGAAGGTGAGATTTTATTAGATGGCCAAAATGTTTTAGAAATGGCCGTTGATGAACGAGCTCGAGCAGGATTATTTTTAGCCGTGCAATACCCAAGTGAAATTGCTGGAATCACGAACGCGGAATTTATGCGTGCAGCAATCAATGCTAGAAGACCAGAAGACGACAAAATATCCGTTATGAATTTTATCAAAAAGTTAGACGACAAGATGGCAGTATTGGATATGCCAGAAGAAATGGCTGAACGGTATTTAAACGAAGGTTTTTCCGGCGGGGAAAAGAAACGCAATGAGATCTTACAATTGATGATGATCGAGCCAACATTTGCTATTTTGGATGAAATCGATTCAGGGCTAGATATTGATGCACTAAAAGTCGTGTCAAAAGGCGTCAATGCGATGCGCGGTGAAAATTTTGGGGCATTGATCATCACGCATTATCAGCGCTTATTGAATTATGTCACGCCAGACGTGGTGCATGTCATGATGAATGGCATCATCGTCAAAACTGGCGGAGCCGAATTAGCGAAGCGTCTTGAAGCGGAAGGCTACAAAGGTATCCGTGATGAACTAGGCTTAGATATTGTGTTGGAAGACGATTAAGGAGGATCAAGATGAAAGAGACCAATTATATAGATTATCTTGACTCTGTTCAGCAATTTTCATTGATGCATGAAGAACCGTTGTGGATGATGGAATTTAGAAAATCAGCGTTAACCAAAATCAATTCTTTAGAGCTGCCGTCTTTTGAAAGAGTTAAATACCAACGCTGGCCATTGCTACAAGTGCCGGATCTATTCAGCTATGAAGAAGGGATTATGCTGGCAGAAGATTTTTTAACGGGTGATAGCGATGCACCGCGAGTGATCCAAGTTGGCAACCAAACCGTGATGGAGCAGTTGCCGATGGAGTACATCGAACAAGGTGTAATCTTTACCGATATTTTTACGGCTTTGCAAGAGCATCCTGATTTAGTGGAAAAGGTCTACATGAAGCTGGCTGTTGAACACGATGAAGACAAGCTGACGGCTTTTCATGCGGCCTTTATGACTAGTGGTTTATTTTTATATGTCCCTAAAAATGTTGTGATCGATGAACCGCTTGAAGCGTTATTTGTGCAAAACAGTCAAGTCCAAAACAGTTGGATCAAGCACGTCTTGATTTTTGCGGATACCAATAGCGAATTTACGTATGTCGAAAAATACGAAACGATTGGAACCGAAAAAAATGCAGCCAATATCATTGTGGAAGTGATTGCCAACCCCGGAGCGAAAGTGAAATTCTCAGCAGTCGATCAAATCGGAGAAACAACTACTACCTATATTAATCGTCGTGGACATGCACTAAAAGATGCGACGATCGAATGGGCGATCGGCGTTATGAATGCTGGAAACGTGATTGCCGACTTTGATACCGATCTGATCGGAGAAGGGGCGCACAGCGAAGTCAAAGTTGTGGCTATCAGTATGGGCAAACAGATTCAAGGCATTGATACCCGTGTCACCAATTATGGGCGCAATACGATTGGGCATATTCTACAACACGGTGTGATCCTTGAAAAATCTACTCTAACGTTCAATGGTATTGGACACATCATCAAAGGCGCAAAAGGTGCAGATGCCCAGCAAGAAAGCCGCATCTTGATGTTGTCTGAACACGCTAGAGGAGATGCTAATCCGATTCTGTTGATTGATGAAAATGATGTGACGGCCGGACACGCAGCCAGTGTAGGCAGAGTAAATCCGGAAAACCTGTATTATTTAATGAGTCGAGGCATTCCGAAACAAGAAGCCGAACGCTTAGTCATTCGAGGATTCTTAGGTTCCGTTATCGCAGCGATACCGTTAAAAGTCATACGTGACGGATTAGTGGATACGATCGAAAGGAAGTTAAGCAAATGAGTTTTTCAGCCGAACAATTGAAAAACGATTTTCCGATTCTCACGCAAATTGTGAACGATGAACCGTTAGTATATTTAGATAATGCTGCAACCACTCAAAAACCAACAGCCGTATTGGCTGCTCTTGAAATGTATTACCGTGAAGCCAATGCCAACGTCCATCGCGGCGTGCATACTTTGGCTGAGCGAGCAACCACTCAATACGAAGCAGCGCGTGAAAAAGTACAACATTTTATCAACGCCAATGAATCAGCTGAAGTCTTATTTACCCGCGGCACCACGACCAGTTTGAACTGGGTAGCCAAAAGCTACGGTGAAGCAAACGTAAAGTCAGGAGACGAGATCCTGATTTCAGTGATGGAGCATCACTCAAACTTGATCCCTTGGCAGCAGTTAGCTAATAAAACCGGAGCTGCATTAAAGTATATTGAATTGACAGAAGAAGGCTTATTGGACATGGAGAGTTTCCACGCTCAATTAAACGAGAAGACTAAAATCGTGGCATTGGCTCATGTTTCTAATGTACTTGGTGTCGTTAACCCCATTCAAGAGATTGCGCGAGTAGTGCATGTAATAGGAGCTGTATTAGTGGTTGATGGAGCGCAAGCTGTTCCGCATATGCCAGTGGACGTCCAAGAGTTGGATGCTGATTTTTATGCCCTTAGTGGACATAAAATGGTCGGACCGACGGGTATTGGTGTGTTGTACGGGAAACGCTCCTTATTGGAACAAATGGAACCCGTTGAATTTGGCGGGGAAATGATCGCTATGGTGGATGAACAAGACAGTACGTGGAAGGAATTGCCTTGGAAGTTTGAAGCAGGAACCCCTAATATTGCAGGAGTCATTGGATTAGGCGCAGCCATCGATTATTTATCAACCGTTGGACTGACGTCAATTCATGAACACGAAAAAGATTTGATGGCTTATTTATGGCCGAAACTAACGTCAATCCCAGGATTAACGATATATGGGCCAAAAGATACAGCCAAACGAACCGGTATCGTGACATTCAACTTGGATGGACTTCATCCACATGACGTGGCAACAGCCATGGATATGGAAGGGGTAGCGATTCGAGCTGGCCATCATTGTGCACAACCCTTGATGCGCAGATTATCAGCCGATTCAACCGCTCGAGCGAGTTTTTATCTGTACAATACGACAGCAGATGTGGATAAATTTATCGAAGCATTGCTGGCAACAAAGGAGTTTTTCAATCATGGCACTATCTAGATTAGATCAATTATACCGGCAAGTGATTCTCGATCATTCCAGCCATCCGCATCACTATGGGAAATTGGAGCAGTCAACGACTCAGATTGAGTTGCTTAACCCGACTTGCGGGGACGTGCTACAACTGCAATTGGTCGTCGAAGATCATTTGATTAAAGACATTCGTTTTGATGGAAGCGGTTGTACCATCAGCCAAGCCAGCGCCAGTATGATGACCGATGTCGTGATGGGGAAAACCGTTTCTGAAGCATTAGATTTAGCAGATCAATTCTCTCTGCTCGTGCAAGGCAAAGACGTTCCAAAACTGGAAGAGTTAGGGGACGCAGCTTTATTGAATGGTGTCGCAAAATTCCCTGCCCGCATCAAGTGCGCCACATTATCATGGAAAGCACTTGAAAAAGCATTGATTGAAAAGAAGCCTGATGAAGGAAAAGCAAGGAGTGAAAAATAATGGGAGAAGTACCAGAACGCGAGAATTATCAATTCGGTTTTCATGATGATGTGGAATCTGTTTATACAACGGGAAAAGGACTAACGGAGTCAACCGTTCGAGAAATTTCAAAACGCAAACAAGAGCCAGACTGGATGTTGGATTACCGTTTGAGAGCCTACGATCATTTCAATAAACGACCGATGCCTGAATGGGGAGCGGATCTATCAGAAATTGACTTCGATAACATTACCTACTACAAGGCCGTCAGTAATCAACCCGAACGCGACTGGGAAGATGTGCCGGATAAAGTCAAAGAAACTTTTGAACGCATTGGGATCCCAGAAGCTGAACGCAAATATCTAGCTGGGGCTGGGGCGCAATACGAATCTGAAGTGGTTTACCACAATATGAAAGAAGAATTTGAAAAAATGGGCATCGTCTTTACCGATACCGATACAGCGCTAAAAGAATACCCAGAAATCTTTAAAGAACACTTTGGAACAGTCGTGCCCGCAACAGACAACAAACTAGCAGCACTCAATTCTGCTGTCTGGTCTGGTGGAACGTTTATTTATGTTCCCAAAGGCGTACGCTGTGACGTGCCACTACAAATGTACTTTCGCATCAACGATGAAGCAATGGGCCAATTCGAACGGACATTGATCGTTGTGGATGAAGGCGCTAGTGTGCATTATGTCGAAGGTTGTACTGCACCAACCTTTTCATCTAGTAGTCTGCATGCAGCCATCGTTGAGATCGTGGTCAAAAAAGACGCTTACTGCCGTTACACGACGATTCAAAACTGGTCTAACAATGTATACAACTTGGTAACCAAACGCGCTGTAGCCGAAGAAGGAGCCACTATGGAGTGGGTCGATGGCAACCTTGGAGCCAAAACAACGATGAAATACCCAAGTATCCAGTTAAATGGACGCGGAGCCAGAGGAACCATGCTATCGATCGCGATGGCAGGAGCTGGGCAAAACCAAGATACCGGAGCAAAAATGATTCATAATGCACCAAACACCTCAAGTTCGATTGTCTCAAAATCAATCGCTAAAGACGGTGGAGAAGTGAATTACCGTGGACAAGTCACTTTTGGCAAAAACTCAGGCGGATCAATCTCCCATATCGAATGCGACACAATCATCATGGATGACTTATCCAAGTCAGATACCATTCCATTCAATGAGATCCACAATGGCAATGTCTCGCTAGAACACGAAGCCAAAGTCTCTAAAATCTCAGAAGAACAACTATACTACCTGATGAGTCGTGGCTTGACTGAACAAGAAGCCACCGAAATGATCGTCATGGGCTTCGTCGAACCCTTCTCAAAAGAACTCCCAATGGAATATGCAGTGGAATTGAACCGTTTGATTGCTTATGAGATGGAAGGCAGTGTAGGCTAATATATATTATGGTTAGTTGCGTTTCACTTTAGAATTTATACAAATTATTAGAATTGTTTGAATCAATTGTACATTGTAGAAATGACTTTAAATATATGCAAAAATCTTTTATACTAATTACGATAAGTTTGGAGGAATAGCTTATGGAATTGGTACAATACAAAGTATTTATAAATAATAAAAATTCTAGATTAGATATTATTAAAATTTTAGAAAAAGATTATTATTTTTTTGTACGATCCACCATGAATAATGGATACAGTCAAATTATAATTTCATCAGATATTATGCTTAAGGTACTGAGGAAATTTTTTATTGAAAAAAAAGCAAAAATAGTCACAATTGATTTTTTTGAGGAAGATAATGATTATAAAAATCAGTTAGAGTTACTAATTAGTTCTGTAAACAGAGATCGTGATTATTTTATAAATCTTATGGATGAGTTGTCTTTCTTGTCTGAAAAGCAATCTGTTGATATTAAAAGCATTAGAATTAAGTATAGGAAAAATGATAAACCTATAGATATATCGCTATCTGTTAATGGATTGGTAAAAATTGGTGGAAATGATAAAGTTGATGAAGAAATTATCTTTTTGAATGAAGTAATTTGGGAGAATGTTAAATTATGGATTTGAAAAAAACATGGAACATTTTAATGACAACCTCCCCTGTGGTGGTAACATTATTATCTGCTTATTTTACTTATGTAATTCCATTAAATACATCTTTTATTCCAGATGATAAAGCTTATGGAATTAGTTTAACATTTTATTCAGGAATATTTGCAGTAATATTTAAGTGTATAGATTCATTAATAACTTGGTTTGAAAAGCAAGCTTCAATAATAAACATTCAGTTTTCAGTTAATAAATCTGACTATCAAGAACAAAAAATTGTTTATTGTTATTTTAAAGAAGATACCGCAAGGATTTTCTCTAAAATAATATTAACTGGTACTCCTAGAAAATTTCTCAAGTCTAAACTAAAACTTGTTCTGCCTATACAGGTCACTGCGCAATATATACCAGAATACGCTCAATATTATGAAATTAGCGAAAATAAAAGGAGTATATTAATAGATTTAGAAAAAATATTTAATAATGAAAAAAAAGAACGTATGGCTGATTCTATTGAATTAGGGTTTAGTGTGATAAAAAATGATACGAAAGTAGATAGTTATGTTGAAACTACTTTGACCTCTAAAAGAAAAAATTTAAAGTTAGAACAAAATAAATTATTATTTACGAAATGAGGAAATAGTATGGCATGGTTTTCAACTACAGCATGGACAGATACATTATCAAAAAATATAGAAGAATCAGTAGATTTAATTATGTCTAATAATGAAAGTTTATTAAGTGAAGGCGGATTGAGTTATTCTAATCTTAATAAGGAACAAAAATTTGATACTACTCAAAAAGTGACTATTGATAATAGAGAAATACTTTACAATGTGATTGAGTTTTCGATGAATTCTATAACTCCCGGTATGGCTCCTATTGAAGCACGAACTCAACCTATAAGAGGGCTTATAATCATATATAGTGATGGGACTCAAATTCAATATATTATTAATAGAAATTCTGATGCATTGAAATTACTACGAAAATTACTTAACTATACTACAAAAAACGAAATCATAGAGAATAAATTATCATTTACTGATGATACATTTATGTGGTTTGTAAAGGCTGTTTTTGATGAAGATAGTGAGTTTTCTTTTACTGATTCAAATCAAAATGAACAATCTTTGATTATTAACAGTATTATTGGAGTTCGTGGTGAAACAAGAGATGAAAATAAATTATCTGCACAAGGAGATACTGTATTAAATCTAATTAGTACTTTATCATTCATTTTAGAAAGCAATTTATTGAAACAAATAGTATTAAGAATTGAATATACTGGTCATGAAAATATAGAAATTAGGCTTAATGACAAAGGTGTAGTAGCTGTAGAAGTTGATGCTTATTCAGGAAACTATGAAGATTTGTCTGATGAATACCAACTAAAAGCACAAACGTTATTACTTGTTTATTTAGATATTCTTCCTAAATTATTACAAGAATATTATGTGCAAAAAGACGCCGAAAAATGGAATAATTTAGTAAAAGACGCTTTTTTCGATTCTGTACAAAGTAAACTTATTGCTCGCCTGCAGCAAAGAAAAAGAGAGGTTGAAGCTGAACAGATTTCTTTGCTATCTCATGTAGAAGGAATTGTTTAATTAGTAGGAAAAGTGGGATGACAAATGTACTAACCTACAAATTCGTCATCCTTTTTTTATGCTTAATTATAAAAAATAGTTTTGAAATCTTCTTAAAAAAAATATTTAAGACTAAAACTCAAATTATTTCTTCAAATGCCCTCACTCCTAACTAACATTAGTTAATCGATAGGAGTCTTTGCTAGCACTATTATAAGTACCATCTTCTGCTTAGCAAATTAGTAGAAAAAAATTCGGTTTTTATAGTAATGTATTTCCGGAGAAGTAAAAGGAGTATACTTTTTCATATTTGTTAAAGTGCTTTAATAGATGATATTACTACTTCTTTATATAAATTTGAGTCACTTCTATTGCTGTGAAATAATCTGAAAAAATTAAGCTTCTCATCAATAAAATGTTCTACTTATTGTGATCTATTTTTTTCAAGGACGAATAAAGGTTTATTATTTTTTAAATTTGTCACAACCATAAAAATCGAAAATCTTCAGTCATATAAACCATCCGTAACTAATAGCTTTTAGTATCAACTATTTATCGTGTACAAGAGTTGCACTCAAATATAAAATCATTAGGACAAAAGGGTATACTATATATATGGATTATAGAAACAACTTAGAAATGCGTGGTAATGATATAAAGAAATAGTGAGGAATGTTATACTAGTTATTTTAATGATTGGAGGCTATTCTAATGATAACTATTTCAGAAGAGATATTGCTAGAATTAGCGGAGCAACTTTCTTCAAAGTATGAAAAATTAGCTATAATAAAAATGGAGCGAAATCAAAATATCCCAAAATTAAGTCAATTAGCTTATTTATCTGTTAATTTACCACTCAGTAAGATTTTAATAAATATAAATAGGCGTTCATGGGGGAGTTATTCTTCGGAGTTTATTACAGATGCTGTCCAAGGTGTCAATAATTACGCCATTTTGATTGATTATTTTGAATTACTTATGAGCCCCGATTTATCTTTAGATATTTTTGATTTATTTAAACAATTAAGTAAAAATAAAGTTGTGATTATTATTTGGCGTTATCCTATTGAGGATAATTATTTGATTTATGGGAAACTAGGACATAGTGAGTATAAAAAAATAGAATTAGCGGATGTGACAGTCATCCAATAAGGAGTGTAAAGATGCTATATAAAGATTTAGTGAGTTTTGAACCGATAGATTCAGTTATTCAACTAACAGATGCTAATAGTACAGATAAAGCAATTCATCTTTTAGAAACTTTTGTTATTTCAGATCGTATGGCTGAAACAATCAATGAGGTGGTTTTCAAGCAGTTGCAATATACCAAACCAGAAGACAATAAAGGCCTTTTAGTTGTGGGAAATTATGGTAGTGGTAAATCTCATTTAATGAGTGTGATTTCAACAATTGCAGAACATGAAGGGTCGAGTAAATACATTTCAAATGAGAAAGTTGCTGAAAATGCCAAGGAAATAGAAGGGCAGTTCAAAGTTGTTCGTTTCGAAATTGGTGGTGTAAACCGTCCCCTAAAAGATATCATTATATCTCAGTTAATCAAAGGATTTGCTGAGATGGGCGTTATTTATGAATTTCCTGAAGATGACTCTAAACTTACAAACAATAAAGAATGGTTGCTTGAAATGATGGCAATCTTTAATGAAACATACCCAGAAAAAGGATTACTGCTAGTTGTAGATGAACTTTTAGATTATTTACGTAGCCGCAAAGAACTTGAGTTAACTTTAGACTTGGGATTTTTACGTGAAATGGGAGAAGTAGCTTATGATAGTCGCTTCCGGTTTATGGCTGGTATTCAAGAGATGCTTTTTGATAATCCGCGTTTCGCTTATGTCGCTGATTCACTACGCCGTGTAAAAGAACGATTTGAGCAGGTTCGAATTGTTAAAGAGGATATCGCATATGTTATTTCACAACGTCTTTTGAAGAAGGATGATATCCAAAAAGCAAAAATTCGTGAACATTTATTAACATTCTCTAGTCTCTATGAGCGATTGAGTGAAAACATGGATATGTACGTTAATTTATTTCCAATTCATCCAGCATACTTAGCTACTTTTGAAAAAGTTCATAATATTGAGAAACGTATAGCTTTAAAAACTATCTCCAGTGAAATGAAGAAGATTATTAATCAAGAAGTACCTGCAGACGATCCTGGTCTGGTTTCTTATGATAGTTATTGGACTTATATTGAAGAAGATCCATCTAATAAAACCATTCCAGAAGTTAGAGAAGTAATGGAAAAAGTAGCAATATTAAAGGATAGAATTATTAGCACGTATCCGACAAGCAAGCAACGTTATAAAAAAATGTCTATTCGCATTGTAAATGCTATGGCGCTTGACCGTTTGACAACTGATGATATTTATTCGAAAGTTGGCATGACTTCTGATGAATTAAAGGATGACCTTTTTCTGACAGTTCCAGGGGCAATGGACATGTTACTAGAAGATGACGATCCAGCAGCATTCTTAAAGTCTAATATAGATGTTGCAATCAAGACAATTATGGAGACAGTAAGCTATCAGTATATTTCAATTAATGATATCAATGCTCAATATTATTTGGATTTGAAGAAGGACATTGACGTAGATAGTCTCATTTCGGATCGCGCAGAAATTATTGAGGCAGATACAATGGACCGTTATTATTTTGATTTACTACAAAATGCGATTGCGTTGAACGATTTAACTTATATTTCTGGATATAAGATTTGGAAGCATGAACTTCCTTGGGAACATAAGCGAGTAATGCGGAAAGGATATCTATTTCTTGGTTCTCCGAATGAGCGTTCTACAGCACAACCAGAACGTGATTTTTATATCTATATGCTTCGCCCATTCGATGAAGTTAGTTTTAAGAATGAAAGACGAGCAGATGAAGTGTTTTTCAAGTTAAATACCCAAGATGAATTTTTTTCCAATACATTACGTAAATATGCAGCCGCAAAAGAGCAATATATTGAGACTACTCAGGCACAAAAGCAATTGTTTAAGAATAAGTTCGACGCCTATTATAAGCAATTAAATAAATGGCTTCATGAGAATTTTGTTGATGCGTTCAAAATTATTTATCAGGGAAAAGAAGGATACTTATCTGATTTTGGCATGTTTTTACCAGCGGAAGACAATTTGAAAGCATTAGTAAACTATGCCTCTGCTGAATTTTTGACGGATGCTTTTGAAGAAGAATATTCTGAGTATCCAACTTTCAAAAAGTTTTCTCCAGGTTATTTGACAAGTGAAAATATTAAAACTGTTGCTAGTGATGCGCTTCAATATTTAAATGGTCGTAAAACGAAAACTGGTGAGGCTATTCTCAATGGCTTAGTAATGGAAGATGATATGGGAAATATTACAAATGAATCGATTGCTAATTCAGGTTACTCACGTTGGATTCTTAAATTACTTGCAAGCAGGGGGCATGGTAAAGTAGTCAACAGTAAGGAAATATATAATCAAGATGCTTTGCGTGGTTCAGGAGATCGTCGACTTTCCATAGAGTATAAATTGGAGCCGGAGTTGATTGTCGTAATTATTGGCGCACTCTTGTCATCAGGCAAGTTAGAAGTTAATGTTGCAGGTAATAATTTTACTGCGATGAATTACCGTGAGTTTGCTATGATGAATATCGAAACTCTTTCGAATTTTGATTATATTAAGAATCCTACTGGGCTTCCAATAGAGGAGATAAATGCAATATTAGACATGTTTGGAGAGCAAACACCCAACTTTGATGAAAAAGTTTTAGAGGGATTCATCAAACGTCTAAGTTCGAAGGCTATCGAGGAAGTAACATATATACTTAAAATTAGTGAACTTGTCAAAAATGGTTTTAGTATCTCAAGTAATGAAGTGATGGATGCTAATACTAAGCAAGATTATATCAATCGATTAGCGTCATATAAAGAATTTTGTGAGAAGATCCAACGATATAATAGTGTTGCAAAGATGAAGAATTTCCCTATTACTTTAGCTGAAATCGGTGAACAACGTAAGAACAAAGAACTACTTGTGTCGATTGAACAAATGAAAAAAGATGTCGATGAAGTTGGCACATTAGTTGGTTATATTACCCAAGCAACATACAATTACGGACTTGAAAGTAATTGGTCTAAAAATGTACAAAAATCAATTGACAAAGTTGTTGAGGCTGTTAAAGCAGGGAGAAATTACAACCAACAAATGGAAGATTTGAAAGCCATTAAGTTGAATTATATTGATGAATATTATGAACTTCACCAAAAATCTCGGTTAACAAGTAAGGAAGAGATCCAGCGTGATGCTTTATTAAATTCTGTGGAAGTTCAAAATTTGAGAGTCTTAAACAATCAAGTAGAGATATTACCAGGTCAACAACTAGATGAATGGGTTAATGAAATGCGTTTATCAAGAACTTGTTTCACACTAACAAAAGGTGAATTACAACAGGTCCCGACTTGTAAACATTGTAATTTTGAAATTGGAAAGTCAGATCGTCGCTCGAAAGAAATTATTCGGAACTCAAATGATAATTTAACGACTATTTATGATAATTGGATGCAAATTTTAATAAATGGTCTTGAACAATCTAATATAATCTTAAATCGAGAATTGCTTAATAGTGATGAAAAGAAAGAAATTGAAGAGTTTATTAATACCAAAGAACTTGTCTTTCCAGTAAGTTCTCAGTTCTTAAAGATAGTGAATAATTTATTTAAAGGTTTTGAAAAAGTTGAAATTACAGAAACACAATTGATACAAGTAATGGGGGATGGTAGCCCTATGTCAATAAATGAATTGGAAGTTCGTATTCGTCAATTAATTTCAGACCTTACAGAAGGTAAAGAAAAGGAAAAAATAAGAATTATGCTTAAGAGGTGAGAAAATGTCCTTTAATAATGAACAAATGTCGATGGATTTTAATAGTAAAGATGAAAAAGTTGTTGTATTAGGTATGGAATTTAAAAATCATGATGAACGTCGAGAATATTTTCGAAATGAGCTGCGAAAAAAACTTTCAGAACTCAAGAAAGTCGAAGGATATCCTATTGGAGAAGATGAAGACGTTATTGCGCTGTCTGATCCACCATACTATACAGCATGCCCAAACCCATGGATTCATGATTTCATCGAAGAGTGGAGAAATCAAAATAAAAATGAACTCTATTATCAACGGGAACCATTTGCAGCAGATGTTAGTGAGGGTAAAAGTGATAGAATATATAATGTACACAGTTACCATACTAAAGTCCCACACAAAGCAGTCATGAGATATATCCTTCATTACACTGAGCCAGGTGATGTTGTGCTTGATGGGTTTTCAGGGACTGGAATGACAGGTATTGCTACAAAATATTCAAACTCAAAAGAAGAAATAGAAAAACTTGGATATTACGTTGATGAAAGTGGTAATGTTTTTGATGAGGAAAAAAAACAAATTTCAAAAGTTGGGGAAAGACATGCAGTTATGACTGATTTATCCCCAGCAGCTTCATTAATTTCACAGAGTTATAATAATAATTTAGATGAAGTTGAGTACCAAAGAGTAGCCAGATCTATTATAGGAAAATTGAAAAAAAAGACAGAATGGATGTTCGAAACCGTTGATTCATTTGGAGAGAGAGTTCCGATTAACTATTCCGTTTGGAGTGATGTGTTTACTTGTTATAACTGTTCAAATGAAATTGTATTTTGGGATATTTCAGTTGACGAACACGAAAAAAAAATGCGCAAAGAAATGTTTTGTCCGAATTGCAATGCCGAAGTAACTAAGAAAAAAATGACTCAAGTTTTTACTATGGAGTACGATACGATTCTTGAACGCCCCTTGAAAGTTCCAAAGCAGGTTCAGGTTCTAATAAATTATACTTCTGGCAAAACGAGATATAACAAGCGACCTGAAAAGTTTGACAATGATTTACAGATGAAAATTAATGAGTATAAAATTTCTGGATTTGTTCCTAAAGATTTAGTTGTTCAAGGGGACGAAACTGATCGCCTAAAACGAAATGGTATCGAGTATGTTCATCAAATTTATACGAAACGAAATTTAGTGGTTATGTCAGAATATTATGAGTTGATAAAAGAAAATAAGTTTTTTACAGAGTTGTTAAATGTGATGAGAAGCAGTAATTCTTATTCAACAAAAATGGTGAAAGTTAATATACCACGATTGCTAGATAAAGGTGGCATATTTTCATTTGGTTTTGTTAGTGGAACGTTTTATATTCCTAGTTTAAATGGCGAAAGACCTATGCTAGATGCTATTCAGTCAAAATTAAAAAATATGGTATCGACTATAGACTCTTTATATAACTCATCGGTTATTTCTAATCAAAGTACGACAGATTTAAAGAATATAGAGAATGAAAGTATTGATTATATTTTTGTAGATCCGCCATTTGGAGCGAATTTAATGTATTCTGAATTGAACTCTTTTTCGGAATCGTGGATGAAGCTGTTCACAAATAATAATGAAGAAGCAATAATGAATAAGTACCAAGGTAAAGGATTACTTGACTATCAAAAGCTTATGGAGCAGTGTTTCAAAGAATTGTTTAGAGTTTTAAAATCTAATCGATGGATTACTGTAGAGTTCAGTAATTCCCAAGCCAGTGTTTGGAATTCAATAAGAGAAGCATTGGAGAGAGCGGGTTTTGTGATTGCCAATGTTTCTTCATTGGATAAAAAACAGGGGTCCTTTAAAGCACTTACCACTACAGTAGCTGTGAAACAAGATTTGGTAATTTCAGCATACAAGCCTCAAAAAAAATTAAGAGAAAACTTTGTTAATAATCGAAATAATAATAGCATACTTATGTGGGATTTTATTGATCAGCACTTGGCGAATCTCGCTTTACCTAAGGTAAATGGAGGTGAAATTCACTTTTCTACTGAGAGGACTCCAAGAATTTTATTTGACAGGCTTATTGCGTATTTTGTTCAAAATGGTCTTTCAATACCTTTGTCTTCAGCAGAATTTCAAAGAGAACTTTCAGAAAGATATCAATTTAGAGATGGTATGTTTTTTTTAGAAGAGCAAGCTATAGAGTTTGACAAAAAAAGAATTTTAGCTAAACATTTTGCTCAATTAGAACTTTTTGTATCTGATGAAAATAGCGCAATTGAATGGATAAGACAACAATTAATGAAAAAACCTAAGACCAGACAAGATATTCATCCAATTTTTATGAAGGAAATTCAACACATTACTAAATATGAGGATTTACCTGAGTTAGATGAATTGTTAGCTCAAAATTTTCTTATGTATGATGGAAGAGGAGTAGTTCCTAATCAAATTAGAACATATCTTACTCAAGCATATCACGATTTGCGTGGCTTGGATAATGGAGATTCGATTCTAAAAGAGCGGGCAATGAATCGCTGGTATGTACCAAATCCAAATCAACAAGTTGATTTGGAAAAAATTCGGGAGAAAAATTTGCTTCGCGAGTTTAATCGCTACGTTGAAGAAATTGATAATAGTAAGAAAAAACTTAAGTTCTTCCGCACTGAAGCAATTCGTGTCGGTTTTAAGAAAGCATGGACAGATAAAGATTATCAAAAAATTGTAACTATTGGGGAACGTTTACCTGAAAAGATAATTCAAGAAGATGATAAACTTTTGATGTACTTCGATAACGCGCAGATGCGTACAGAGATGTAGAGGGATGATAAAAATGAACTGGACACAAGCAATATTAGATAAATTTCCACGACAAGCTGTTTATTTAATAAAAGATGATGACGGTCTTTTAGAAAAAGCAGAAATACAGCTTCTTCTAAAAGAGAATGGGATTTCTTTAATTAGCTACAGTGATCCGGTTCATTTTCGATTTGAATATGAAAGTGAGTTCAGAAATTATTACGATGGAACTTTGGTAGTCCGTTTGGTGGAATATGGATTTGAACAAATTCCTTGGGATGTCTATGATAGAGCATTTCAGTTATCTATTGGAATCTATGATATATTTCCTCTTCTAGATAGTAAAGCAGTAAGTGAGATAGATTCTAAAAAATGGCAACGTCTGTTTGAGGTGCAAAGTAGTAATAATTTACGAATGGGCTATGATAAAACAAAACAATTTATTAAAGATATAAAATTTACTACTATAGAAAACATATCGGTACAATTTCAAGAAAATTACGATTTTGAAAACGATTTGACTATATTTAAAAAATCAAAAAAAATGTTTTCAGATTGGGGATTGATAAGTAAGACTATCGGTAATCAAAGACTCTACAAACCACAGGATAGAGAATTTGAGGAGTTAGTGACTGAAAGTAACAAAGAATTTCAAGAGTTCATAGTTAATCATTTCGATAAAAACTTGTCAATGGTTGCATTCAAACAACCGAATTACGTCAATCAGATAACGTCATTTATGGCACGGAATGTGAACAAAACCCAAAGGCGTCAGGCACTTATAGTCATGGATGGCATGAGTTTTACACAGTGGTCTTTGATTGAAAAATGGTTAATTACTAAAAGAATAAAAATGAAAACAGACTCGATAATGGCATGGATACCTAGTATTACTTCAGTATCTCGACAAGCGATATTCTCAGGGAAAAGACCTACTGAGTACTCCAAAAGTATTGATACGACAGCAAAAGAACCGCATCATTGGCGAGAATTTTGGGTAAAACAAGGATTTGCTGTATCTGAAATCAAGTATCAAAGAGGTTTAGGACACCTTCCTTATAAAGAAGAGAAGCTGGAATTCAAGTATAATAGAACGAAAATCTATGGTTGTGTTGTGGATGTTATTGATGAATTCATGCACGGTGCGAGACAAGGTCAAGCAACGGTTCAATCTGAATTAAAAATTTGGCTAGAGCGTGGGTATCTTGAATCAATGTTGAATGATTTATTAACTCTTGATTACGATGTATTTATAACTGCGGATCATGGAAATATTGAAGCTGTTGGTATTGGTCAAATTCAACAAGGAGTATTAGCAACGGGGCGTGGACAAAGAGTTCGAACATATGATGATGAAATTTTAAGAAGTAGTACAATTGAAGGTCATAAAGAGACAACAATGAAGTGGGATAGCTCAACGTTACCTGAAAAATTTCTTCCCTTAATTGCTCGTGAAAAGGCTGCATTTGTTCCAAAAGATGATATAATAATGACTCATGGTGGTACCCATATTGAAGAAGTATTTGTTCCATTTGTGACAGTTTTAAAAAGGGATGAATTATAAAATGAAAAAAAGAGTCGGTTTATTTCGAGTGATGATGTACGAAGAATTAGATAAAGCTGCAGAATTGATGTTAAGATATTCTCCAAAAGATGCTTACGAAATACTAGATGAGATATTATCACAATCTATATCTGGAAATACTTTTAGACGAAAAGCATTGAATAATCTTACAAAAGTGTGGGGAAATGGCAAAAAACCATTAAGTGAATTTCAGATAGAAGTATTAAAGAAATACGCTGAAGCTTCGATTGAAGAAAAAAGTGCTCTTCAAATTCTGATGACACTCTATTCGTTTCCATTTTTTTCAGATACAATCACTGTTATTGGGAAATATGTTCGTATGAATGATATTTTTCAATCAAAAACTATTATGAGAGAGATTCACAATTCATACGGTATGACAGAAACTGTCAATAAGGGAGTGCTGACAGTATTAGGAACACTGGTAAATTGGGAGGTTTTAACAACTGACAAAAAAGGGCAATATGCTTTAACCGGAAGAAAAATAAGAATAGTAGATGAGTTTATAAAAAATGTAATGATGCATTCAATCTTAGTTCATTCAGAAGCAGAATATGTTCCTTTAGAGCTTATTAATACTCAATCAGGACTGTTTATGCTGGAATACTCAATAACTAGTTCAGATATCAATTTTGACGACATAGAAGTAATTCGTGAACGAATAGATACATTCATAAAATTGAAATAATTGATGTGATTTTTTATTTTTATTTTCTCAATTAACTGCTCGATTAATTATGGTTTAGCATCAACTAATACCCTTCTAGGAATAGTCATTTGGAAAAAATAAATCAAAAAAATAATTATCGCAAAAAATATGATTATTCCTCTAACTTTTGCATTGGAAGTTTTTTTATAGGATGGTTCTTTCTGTTATTGCTATGCCACGGGGAAAACGGTGATTTTTTTCGTATGAAATTGTGGAAGATTGGGACCAACTGACTTTTAAAAGTTATCGTACTATTTAGAAAGAATAGACATGTGATTTTCCATGATGAAACAGAAAAGTTGAATCGAATGATGCTAATGTCTATTCAAAATAATAACTAAATAAAAAGGGGCTGGGAAAAAACTCAGTCTCTGAATAAAGAAAATCCCCAACTCTTTCATTTTGGAAGAGTTGGGGATTTTTATCGTTTTAAAAGACACAGTGAGCCAAATACCTTATAATTTAAGTACGACCAAAAACCAAAGGAGTGACTCACTATGTATCAAAATTATAACACAATGGAAACGGCCTTAACACTACAATTGGATTTTACAATCCCGAATGATCATGAAGCCCGCCTCATTAGCCGTTTTGTCGATTCTATTCCTTCGGAATTTCTTCTTGAAGAGACGTCTCATACGGGACGCCCTGCCTTTCATCCTGCAATGCTTTTAAAGATGTGTTTGTTTGCCTATAGTCGCACAACCTTTTCTGGACGCAAAATGGAACAGATGAATGAAGAATCCATTCCTATGAAGTGGTTAACGGGCGATACTTCTGTTAGCTACAAGACAATCAATAACTTCCGTTCAAGCGAGCACGCATCAAAACTCATCAAGTATGCATCCATTCTTTTCACAACACTCTTAAGTGACAACGGCTTGATTCACGAAGACGCGCTCTATATCGATGGTACAAAGATACAAGCCGATGCAAATATTTATAGTTTCACTTGGAAGAAAGCAATCGAACGCTATGAAGCAAAACTCAATGCCAACGTTTTGGAATTGTATGATGAACTTATCCAGGCAAAAGTAAACCTCGCTTTATCGGAAGAGATATTAAAAACTTCGAAAGGTATTGAAGAAATAATCGTTTCCCTGGACAAAGAACTTGTGGCCGTTGAAGCTGCGATTACAGAAGAAAAAGTGATTCCAAAAGGTGGTTCGAAACAGAAGCGACGTCGTCGCATCCTCAAGAAACATCGAAATAAATGCGAAAAAGATTTCTTGCCGCGTAAGCAACGCTATGAAGAAGCAAACGCCACGTTTGAAGGCCGCAACAGTTTCTCAAAAACAGATACAGACGCAACATTCATGTGCATGAAAGAAGATCCGATGAAGAACCGTGAGTTAAAACCGGGTTATAATCTTCAAGTCGCATCGAGCAATCAGTTTGTCATTGCCTATGATATTTTTTCCAATCCGACGGATACACGCACGTTTATCCCTTTTTTAGAATCCATTCAAACGTTAGATTTATTTAAATACATCGCCGCAGACGCCGGCTATGGCAGTGAAGAAAATTACGAGGCGGTTATGGATACCTTTCAGAAAGTACCGCTCATCCCATACGGCATGTATCAGAAAGAGAACAGTAAAGCCTATCGCTCTAACCCTAAACACCGCGCCAACTGGGATTATGACGAGATTGAAGATGCTTATACGGATTTAGACGACGTCCGTTTTATAGTACGCAAAATGATAAGAATGGTTTCCGCAGACAATTTAAAGTATACAAGGCTGATGTGGAACAACTGGACGAGACACGCAAGCAACTAGCCAAGACACCCAAAGGTGCCCAACGCCAGACAGCGGTCAACTATAACTGGGAATAATTCAAGCAGCATGCAAAAGAGAACCTTGAAAGCGATCGTGGCAAAGCTATCTACGCACAACGAAAAGTTGACGTAGAAACTGTTTTTGGTCGTATGAAAGGTGTATTTGGCATGCGCAGAACCCATGTCAGAGGCAAGCAAGCCGTTCATAATGACATCGGGATCATGCTTATGAGCATGAATCTTACAAAACTAGCCCTTGAGGCTAGAAGAAAAGCGGATGCTTTTTACAAAAAATCAGTCAAAAATAAAAATCGCAATGAAACAATCAGAATTTTGATTATTTCATTACGATTTTTTTATTTGAGGCTAGTTTTTTCCCAGCCTCTTTTTGATATTCAATATCCGCTCAGGAGTCACTTGTTTACATAATTTTATTAACTTTAAATTGTTTGGAATTGACTTTGATAAAGTTTTGTATATAAAAGTTGTCTTTTTCTAATAATTCTTGATGGATTTTAAATTCAACAATTTACAAATTGTAGCGTATGCGCTAAATCAACTGTGGAAATAATATGAAAAGTAATATGGTAAAATCTTCAATTGAATAAGGAAACGAATTCGATGATTATCCTAATTGTTTAAGTGTTAAAGTTGAAGCAAAATTTCGGGCGTTGATAGATCGAGTAGAGAACACTGAATTACAAGATTCTATTCGAAAAGGACGGAATGAAGATGAGCAAGAATAGTGAAGCAATCAAAAAATATCTGTCTGAAAGTGTGGAATTTAAACAAGCTTTTGAAGAAGAACAATTGAAACTTGATTTAGCAGATATGGTGTTTTCCTTAAGAGAACAAACAGGGCTGGATCAAACTAACTTCGCTAAAAAAGTAAAAAAATCCCGTTCAACAATTGCACGTATTGAAAATGCCCAAATGGAACCTTCACTTTCTACATTGAAAGATATAGCTCACTCTCTAGGCAAACAAATTGAAATAAACTTTGTTGATGACAATAAAAATAATGAAGCTGCATCAGTAAAATAAATTTCCATCTTAGTATCTAAATTAGGGAGCTGTCGTAATTATTTACTCTAGATTTTGAACGACTAGAGAAAGAAGAAATTAGTTCCATAACAGACTGATTTTATAATGACTATCCAAACTGTTAATCGATGTTTTCTTAATTCAAGAGTTAAATAAAAAAGCTGGAAACAAGAATGCTTCCAGCTTTTTTGTCGTTGTGATAGTTGTTTACTTGTTCATTTGCTTAAACAAATGAACAAGTATGTGAAGCTGTAATTGATTTGCTATAGCATTGTTTCATAAATACTGCATTCAATATTTCTAAGAAGCGTACTTGACCATCTTCTGCTTCACCTAAGTCATTACCGATGTAAAAGAGGGTGACTTTGTCAACCAGTTACTTTACGTGTTTTTCGTTTGTACACGAGGTCTTTGTGCGGCTTTCTGACCGCCTCTTCGACCTTGTTTGCTTTTTGGGCGTGTTCCATTAGTGCGTGTGGCAACTGCTTTTTTCGCTTGCTGTGCTGGTGCTTGAGTGCCTTCTTTCAACAGATAAGGATGGTCTTTTATGACTGGAACTTTTCTCTTACTAAGTTTTTCAATGTCGCGCAACAAGTCTGATTCTGTTTCATCACAGAAAGAGATAGCTTTTCCGCTTAGCCCTGCGCGTCCTGTACGGCCGATACGGTGAACGTAGGTTTCTGGAACTTCAGGCAAGTCAAATTGGATAACTTGCGAAAGCTCAGGCACATCGATACCACGGGCTGCGATATCTGTCGCTACGAGAACGCTGGTTTTCATGGTCTTGAAGTTTTCTAAAGCTTGCTGACGCGCATTCTGGGACTTGTTGCCGTGAATCGCTTCGGCTGAAAGACCCGCTTGCAAAAGTTTTTTGACGATTTTGTTGGCACCATGCTTGGTTCTGGAGAAGACTAGGGAGCGCTCAACCTGCGTATTCTTCAAAAGATAGATAAGTAGGTTAGTTTTGTCGGTTTTGGCTACGCGATAAGCGCTTTGTTGTATGACTTCAACAGTTGATGAAACCGGATTGACCACCACTTTTACCGGGTTTGATAAAATGGTTCCTGCAAGTTTTTCGATTTCATTCGGCATCGTTGCTGAAAAAAACATGCTTTGACGTTTCTTAGGCAATTCGCGGATAATATGGCGTACATCACGTAACATACCCATATCTAACATCATATCGGCTTCGTCCAAGACGAAGAAATCAACCTGGTTCAACTTGACAAATCCTTGTTTGATAAGGTCTAATAGTCTGCCTGGCGTCGCGACCAGGATATCCGTTCCGCGTTTCAGCGTGGCTGTCTGAGGATTCTGGGAAACGCCGCCAAAAATTACTTGGATATTCAATGGAAGGTATTTAGCGTATGTTTGGAAACTTTCACCGATTTGTATAGCAAGCTCACGTGTAGGAGCAAGGATCAAGGCTTTTATGGTACCTTTTCCAACTGTTTTTTCTTCCATAATATTTTGAAGGATGGGTAAGGCAAAGGCAGCTGTCTTACCAGTACCAGTCTGGGCACAACCCAACAAGTCCTTGTTGTTCATCAGATGCGGAATGGCATCCTCTTGGATAGGCGTTGCTTTCGTATAGCCTGCTTCTTTCAGTGCGCGCAACAAGTGTTGGTTCAATTCTAATTCATTAAATAACAAATGGATCTCCCTCGGCATGTTATACATGCATTTAATTTTTGTGAATGTGTTTCGGATTAAGTTGGTTTAGCATACAAGAGTCTGACTATCTTTCAAAAATCGACCTAATCCGAACAAGTATATAGTTTCTCTGAGAAATAGCGTGACTGAGCTATTGTATCAGAAATGGAAGTGAGAGTCACATTATTCCTTTTTTGGGGTTTTAGAGTTTTTATTTTCACATAAAGAGGATTTCCAAAAACACTTGCTTTTGGAAAAGTAATTATTTCTCTTATGAAAATTTAAAATTCGTTTTGTCCCAAATCTATTGTTCAATAAAAAGAGACAATAGTGTCCGCAAGTGAAAAAAATAATAAGTTAACTAAGTTAGAATAGGATTTAGAATTCTTATGAATTCAGCTTGTTTAAATGGATTTTTTTGAATGAACCAATAGAAAAGTATCCAAATAGTAATTCTTATTCTATTTATTTGTGAATGTTTTAACATTTCTGTTTACTTTAACAAAATTCAATCATATAATTAGAAATAAAGATGCTTATCAATTTAAAAGTTAGAATTGTTTTATCTAATTATCTGGTTTTAGACAATAATTAAAAGATCAAAAGTATAGAAATAAACGGATAGTGAATAAAAAATAAACCGTATTTGGAGATGAAAAAATGACTATACTAAAAACAATGAAATACTTAGGTCTTATTACAGCTTCAACTTTGTTGCTAGGGGCGTGTGGAGAAAAAAATGCTGCTGAAGAACAGACAGCTGCGAATGAACAGTCAATGGAACAGACAGAAAAAACAACTTTTCCATTAACGTTGGATAATTACACTGCATCGTCAGAAGGCGCGGTATTTTCAGAAAAAGAAATCACTTACGAATTTAGTCCAAAATCGATTGTGGCCAATAATCAGGGAACAGCGGAGTTGCTGATCCAACTTGGATTAGCTGAAGACATTGTAGGCGTAGCTGCCTTATACGGTGAAGGGGATGAAGCGGTGACTGAAGATTTCTCTAGCATTCCTGTTTTGTCAGAAGGATACGTAGGAAAAGAATTAGTTGTAGGTACTGATCCGGATATCGTTGTGGGGCGTGGGCAACTGTTTGCCAATGCCGAATGGGGAACAGGAACAGTTGAAGAATTAAATGACGTGGGTATTCAGACGTATATTCAAGCGACATCAACGACCGGCGCAACTTTTGATGATCTCTATACAGATATTGATCATTTAGGAAAATTATTTACGGTTGAAGAGAAGGCACAACAATTTTCAACGGATGTGCAAGGGCGAATGGATGCGATCGTCGCAGCCATTCCTGATAAACAGGAAACACTTGATTATGCTTATATTTTTGGAGCAGAAGGTACTAACGTAGATATTTACAGTGGTGCAGCAGACACTTATTTAAACGATGCATTAAGCTATATGAGCTTAGAAAATACATTTGCAGATACAACGGGAGAAATCAGTGTGGAGGCCTTATTGGAAGCTGATCCAGATGTATTATTGCTGGTTAACTATACGGGTGGACGTGATCCAAAAGAGAGCTTAGCTGATTTGAAAGCAAATGACGCACTTTCAAGCCTGACAGCGATCAAGGAAGACCGTATCTATACGATCGATTACAATCAGTTCTGGAGTTATGGGTACCAAATTTTAACCGGTATGGAACAACTCAGCGCTGAAATGCAGTCAAAAAATTAATTTATAGTAGGAGGGAGTAAGCTGATGAACCACATCGATAAACAACGAAAGTTATTTTATATGTGTTTACTCCTTCTTATTGTATTGATTATTTTTTCGGTTGGAATCGGTGTCGCGATCGGACAAGTTGCAGTGCCTTTAAAAGAATCTTTTCAGATACTGCTTAAAAATTTGTCAGGTGGAAGGATTGATAACTTACCGGGAGGTTCTTCTGACTCTTTCGAAAATATCATCTGGCAGATTCGTTTTCCGAGAGTACTCTTAGCTATGCTCACAGGTATGGGACTATCCTTAGCAGGTGCGGTCATGCAGACAACGGTCCAGAATCCACTCGCAGATCCTTATATCTTAGGCATTTCGTCTGGAGCCTCTCTAGGTGCAACATTTGCTATCATGATCGGCTTTGGTGGAACCAGTATCTTGGCTCAGTTTGGTTTGTCTTTTTGGGCATTTATAGGTGCTGTGACAGCGGCTCTGCTAGTCTTACTGTTGTCGAATGCTACTGGACAAATGAATTCGATCAAATTGATTTTATCCGGGATGGTATTAAATGCCCTTTTTACAGCCTTTTCCAATTTCATCATTTATATCGCTAATGATGCGGAAGGGATTCGTTCAGTTACTTTTTGGATGATGGGAAGTTTAGTCGGAGCAAGTTGGTCCAAGCTACCTTTGATAGCCAACGTTGTCATGGTTTGTTTGCTCTTTTTCTTAACGCAAATACGGACGTTGAATCTTATGTTGTTAGGCGATGAATCAGCTATTACGCTTGGGGTAAATTTGAAATTTTACCGTAAATTGTATCTTGTTATTACGTCGGTTCTAACTGGGATCATTGTGGCAAATACTGGAATGATTGGATTTGTAGGGTTGATCATCCCACATATTGTTCGTGGGATAGTCGGGTCAAATCATCGGTACTTTTTACCGTTATCAGTTTTTTCGGGATCTTTGTTTATGGTATGGTGCGATATTTTGTCTCGTATCATCCTGCCAACTGTTGAATTGCCTATTGGTATTTTGACCTCTTTAATTGGTGCACCACTGTTCATTTATATTTTTGTGAAAAAAGGCTATGAGTTTGGAGGGTAAGTATGAATTTAACGATTGATAACGTATCGGTATCTATTGCCTCTCAGAAGATTATAGAAGATATTTCCTTGCACGTTAGTAAAAACCAATTTGTAGGTGTGATCGGACCGAATGGCTGTGGGAAATCGACTTTATTGAAAAGTGTTTCTAAACTACTTGAACCCAGTAAGGGAGTCATTACTCTGGGTGATGAAAATGTTCAAGATCTTTCAAATAAACAGCTCGCACAAAAATTAGGTGTTGTGGGGCAGTTTCACGAAATCAATTTTGATTTTTCCATCCGTGACATGTTATTACTCGGACGCTCACCATATAAAGGTTTGATGGAGAGAGACAATGCTTTAGATTATGAAATTGTTAATCAGGTTCTTCTTCAACTGGACTTGGAAAAAATCGCGGATAGGAGTTTCTTATCATTGTCAGGTGGAGAAAAACAGCGGGTCATATTAGGTAGAACGTTGGTCCAACAGCCTAAATTTTTAGTTTTAGATGAGCCTACTAATCATTTGGATATCAGACATCAATTGAGTATTTTAAGAACAGTCGGTTCCTTACCTATTGGTGTATTAGCAGCTTTACATGATTTGAATTTAGCTGTACGCTTTACAGATTACTTGTATGCGATGAAAGATGGACGGATCATTAAAGAAGGAAGACCAGAAGAAGTTTTAACAGAAGCGGTCATTAAAGAATTGTATGAAGTGGATTGTCACACCTATGTTAACCCTATTTCAGGTAAACAAACCATTGAATTTCTATGAAAATAAAAAAAATATATTGACATTTTATACCCTCCTAATAAGCAACAAAGTTTGAATGGATTGATATTTAGTTGAAAAAGTATTTAATTATTAAATGTAAATACTATAGATGACTATATCCTGTTACAAATTTGTTTTTAAAGGGAGATTTTTTTCATGGATCATTTATTAGGAAAAGTAGTAATCATTACCGGTGCAGCACAAGGTATGGTGAACTTGCCTACCATATAGCATCTTAGTAGTTAATCCATACGGTAGTCATTGTAAGCTTGCCTACATGTAGCATCTTAGTAGTTAATCCATATGGTAGGTATTGTGAGTTTGCCTACCGTATGCATCTTAGTAGTTGATCCATACGGTAGACATTGTGAGTTTGCCTACCATATAGCATCTTAGTAGTTGATCCATATGGTAGTCATTGTAAGTTTGCGTACCGTATAGCATCTTAGTAGTTAATCCATATGGTAGTCATTGTGAGTTTGCCTACTGTATGCATCTTAGTAGTTGATCCATACGGTAGGTATTGTAAGCTTGCCTACTGTATGCATCTTAATAGTTGATTCATACGGTAGTCATTGTAAGTTTCCCTACCGTAAACATTTTATTAGTTAACTCATATGGCGCTCAAAATGTTTTTACCTGTAAATTACACTAAACTATTACATATATGGTAGTTTGGATAGGCTGTATTCTACATTGAAGCAGCCCTTATAAATCAAAAAGGTCAATAATCGCATCGTCTTCAATAATACGACTAGATGTTGCAGTATGCGCATTTTCTAATAATGTCGTCATTTTTTCTTCAACGGATTTTTTGATTAAAGCCGTTGTATCAATTCCCCGCAATTCGAATAGAAGCAATGGGTCCAAATCCAATTTAGCTCCTACAGCGTAAAGGACTGCAGAAATATGTTTGCACATATGTGCCCAATCCGGACAATCGCAAGAGAGGTTGATTTCGTTTAGATTAGGAAACAAGCCGTTCTCGTTGGTCAAAAAAGTTTCAGCGAGTGTTTTAGGGAATTGGCCATTTGCCAGTGCTTCTAAACTTTCAATGTGTCCGCCGATTTGGTGAACGAATCGTTGATCCGTAATCGGATCGATGGCAATGTCGACTTGATATAATTTTGAGCTGCTGCCGCAGACAACTCCTTGAATGATTCCTTTTTCAATCGTTAAATCAAAGACAAAACCATTTTTGATGTACGAACGTCCGCGGTTGATGCGGTTATCATAATCCGCATAGTGTTTTAGATGATCGCACCACGCTTTTCCCCAAAAAGAATTGGCGATTTTAGTACCTGTAAGCAAAATAGGCTGAGCGTCAGGATGCTTTCTTTGATAGGTCGTCAGTTTACGTTCAGCTTTTTCCTTTTTTTCGGCCATACTTTCATACTCATAAAAACCATATCGGCTCATTTGTCATTCACCTCCAAAGTAAAGAGATTCCTTAAGTCATCGTTACTCATTTCTGTCAGCCAATTCTCGCCGCTTGTTTCAGTAATCAAATCATTAGAAAGTTGTGTTTTTTCTGTTAATAGTTCGTCGATTTTTTCCTCAATCGTTCCACTAGTCACAAATTTATACACAAAGACATTTTTTTCTTGCCCAATTCGAAATGCTCGATCGGTTGCTTGGTTTTCAACGGCTGGATTCCACCATCGGTCAAAGTGGATGACATGGTTTGCAGCCGTTAAGTTCAGACCGACACCGCCAGCTTTAATAGAGAGTACCATATAAGGTGTGTACGTATCAGGATCGTTGAATTGATCAACCAGCTCACCGCGTTTTTTTACGGGAACTCCGCCGTGCAAGACCAACCCCGATTGGCCAAAAACTTCTGCTAAAAATACATTGAGCGGTTCGCACATTTCCTTAAATTGTGTGAAAATCAAGACTTGTTCGTGCTTGTCACGAATCGTTTCGCAAATGCTCTGTAAGGCTTCAAATTTCCCACTGAGTTTTGGTTTGAATTCTTGATTGCCTAAATACTGGTCTGGGTGATTGCAAATTTGTTTGAATTTAGAAATAGCCGCTAATACTAAACCTTTTCGTTGAATTCCTTCAGTTTCTGCCATCGATTTTTCGATATCTCGCTGAAGTCCTTTATACAAGGCAATCTGTTTTTTGGAAAGCGAAACGTATTCTTTCTGTTCATTTTTTTCCGGCAAATCGGAAATAATGCGTCGATCAGTTTTCAGCCGTCTAAGAATAAATGGCGAGATCATTTGGCGTAACGCTCCATAGTCGGTGCCTTTTTTGATTTGTTTTGCGAATTCTGCTTTTGATCCTAACAATCCGCTATTTAAAAAGTCAAACACACTCCATAAATCTGAAAGTCGATTTTCAATTGGCGTTCCGGTCATCGCGATTTTTGCGTTGGCTTGCAGGGCTTTGATACTTTTAGTCTGCTTAGTTCCCGGGTTTTTAATGGCTTGGGCTTCATCTAAAATTAGAAGATCAAACTGTTCTTCTTTGAGTGCTTCCATTCTAGCAACCATGCCATACGTCGTGATAAACAAGTCAGCTTCTACATCTTGAACGAAGGTATTCTTTCCGTGCAAAATTTGTATCTGTAAATGGGGTGCAAAGCGGGCAGCTTCTTTCTTCCAATTTTCCAGTAAAGAAGCCGGGATAACTAAAAGAGCCCGTTTGTTTTCTTGACGCAGAGAATCTAGCAGAGCCAAGATTTGAACCGTTTTTCCTAAGCCCATATCATCTGCTAATAAGGCGCCAAAAGTCTGTTCTTGCATAAAGTTTAACCAGTTGTATCCTACTAGCTGATACGGCCGCAAACTTGCTTGAAAAGATTTTGCAGGTTGTTCTTGTTTGATTTGAGTAGGAGTGATCATTTGCTGGAAAACGGTTTGCAGCCATTGGCCATTCGTTGTTTCAATCAGAGAGTCGTTTTCTTCAGCGTCAGAAAGTTGTTGCTGCCGCAAAGCATCAAACAAGGTCCATTCGCTGTTTTCTTTCGTATCATAAGTTGTTAACAGCTGCTGCAGTTTTTCGTGGTTGATTTCAACCCATTTGCCTTTCAAGAAAGCCAATCCTTCATTTTGATGCAATAAGTCTTCAATTTCTGCTTTTGAGTATCGTTCTTCACCTAGATAGATTTCAGGTTTGCCCTCTAACAGAGCCTCTATTCCAATACTGCTCGGTTTTGTATCTCCAATGGTCACTTTAATGGTTGTTTTGCGCTCTTTTTTCCAAAAATCAGGAATGCGGCAAATGACTCCTTGTTCTTCATAAAGCGGCGTTTCTTTCAAAAATTGATAAGCTTCGTTTTCGTTGAATCTCAGTGGCGAAAATAATTCTCCGGATTCGACCAATTGAGAGATGAAAACAGACTCATTAGCTACCCGTCCAACAGCAGATAGTAAAGAAAGCATCTCGGAAGAATCATTGAATTCTGCAAGTGCATTTTTTAGCGGCATGTGACTGACTTTGTCTTGGTATTTAGTAGCATAAGTAGCTAGAAAAGCGAAAGGAAAGCCTTCTTGTTTGCTTTCGACCAAGTGAAAGTAAACTCTGCCCGCAACAATTAAGGACCTGTTTTTTGATTGAATATATTCAGAAACACTGCTTTGAAGATGACTCAGCTCTTCACTAAAAATCGCTGCTAATTCCTGATGAACGTCTTTCAACCATTGAACAGTAATAAATTCATAGCCTGTAACAAAAGGAGCCTTGTTCATAAGCTGTTGATAAACCGTTTCTGAAGGGAAACGAAAGGTACGAGTCACTTCAATTTCTCCGTCATTTTTTAACGCAGATACAAACTCTTGCGCTACATTGATTAAATAAGCAATCGAGACATCCGTTTCTACTGATTCTGTAGAAAAACTTTGCTCATAAAGAGTCTGAAAAGGTGCATCTTTCAATGCATATTCATAGTCTACTTCCGGGTTTTCAATATAAAATCCTTTTTCTGAAAAAATTGCTTGTGCCATGTATTTTTAGCCCTTTCTTTTGAATTATCCGATTGAGAAATTAGAAAAGTACCAATCGGAATAAAGATTTCTTTTAGAGTATTATACGATTTTTAATATCAAACTGAAAGCAAGAGAGAAATTTTTAGTTTTCAAAACCTAATAGTAAATACATTGTATTTACTATTAGGTTTTGGTAAAATATGGGTGAACTAATAAAGGAGATGAGCATAATGAAGACTAGAAAACAAGGAAATGCCATTGTATTAACAGTCCCTACGAAGTTCAATCTTCAACCAGATCAAGAATATGTAGCCGTAAAAGGTGAATTAGGAAGTATTACTTATGTACCTAAAGTAAATAATATTTTTGAAAAAGCTCTAGAAAATAACGAAACTTTAAGATTTGAGGATGAATTTAACGAGGATAAAAAATTAATTGGAAGAGAAGAAGTGTAATATGATTTACTCGATTAATGATTATACACCAAAACAAGGGGATATCGTTTGGATAAATTTTAATCCTAGTGCTGGAAGAGAAATTCAAAAGAAAAGGCCGGCTTTAGTTCTTAGCTCAGATGCTTACAATGCCACAACTGGGTTTATACAAGTGTGTCCAATTACGTCCACCAATAAAAGTAGACCAGGGTTTATTCCTTTATCGAAGGATCATACCATCCATGGAACAATCAATGCGATGCAAATAAAAGGGTTCGATTTTATGGCAAAAGAAAGAGCCGTGACCTTTGTCGAAAAAGCTACGACTGCCGAATTAGGGATTGTTGCCCAAGTAGCTACCGATATTTTTTCCTTTGATAAGTTGTTAGGAGAATAAGAACCTTAAAAGTAATTTATCCGCTACGAATCTTAAAATTTTGTCTAACAGTAAAAACCGTCAGAGCAAATCTCTGACGGTTTTTATCCTATGGCTATATTGCTATCCAACTGGGCTCCAAGGTATTTCCGTCTGGATCTTGTACTTCAAGTCCAAACATTTGGTCTTCAGACATTCCCATGTCTACGTTATGGAAATCACCGCCATTGGCTTTGGCTGTTTCAGCAAATTTTTTGACTGCATTAGCACTTTCTAGACTAAATGCAATTAAAGAACTGCTAGTAGTTTGAGTATTTGCAATTGTTTTATCTTTAAGAAAACGGCTATAAAATTTGTGATTCAGCAGCATAATCCAAAAGTGATCATCCCAAACCATTGCGACAGCTTCATCGTTTGAGAATTCGTTATTTTTAGTAAAACCTAATTTTTCATAGAATGCAGCAGAGCGATTGACATCAGATACAGGGAAATTTACAAAAACCATTGTTGGCATAAAAATCCTCCATTCTCTTCATAGACTGATTTTATTACAAGTAAAGCATCTCACGAGGAAACTTTTTTGTCAAAAATAGGAGATTAAATTGCGCTAGTCATTCTAAGATGTCTGCCCAGTCTACATGAGTAAGGAATAAAGGCTAAAACCGATAAATTGGTGAGAGGCTCTGAGCTTTATCCCGTTAAAAAAAGAAGCTCTTCTATTATACTTAGGTAGAGAAGGTAGTAGGAGGTAACTAAGATGAAAAAAATGATTAAGGGAACGAATCATGCGTCTATTGCAGTGGAAGATGTAGGAGATGGGCAGCCAATTGTTTTCTTGCATGGATGGCCGTTTGATCATCAGATGTTTGAATACCAATACAATTACTTTTTGCCTAGAGGGTATCGCATGATTGGAATCGACTTTCGTGGGTTTGGTGAGTCAGATTTAGTGATTGAAGATTACGGCTACAATACACTTGCGGACGATGCTAAGAGCGTTTTAGAAGACTTACACATTGAAGAGGCTATTTTAGTGGGGTTTTCAATGGGCGGAGCGGTTGCCACGAGGTACATGGCTCGCCATAAGGGATTTGGAATTAAAAAGCTGATCTTAATCAGTGCAGCAGTTCCGCAATTTGCTAAGAAACCTGCTTACTCCATTGGGATTAAAAAGTCAGAAATCACAGCCATGGTTGAACAAATTCAAGTTGATCGTCCTAAACTAATCCAAGACTTTATTAAAAAGCTGTTTCATGAGAAAACCTTAGTCTCCTATAAAGGTTGGCTGACAAATTTGGCATTTGGGGCTTCTTCTTATGGAATGATTCTTTCAGCTCTGGCTATGCGAGATGAGAATGTACGAGAAGACCTTGAAAAAATTACGGTATCGACCTTAATTTGTCATGGCAAAAAAGACACTGTTTGTTCGTATGAAGTGGTGGAAGAAATGACTCAATTGATTTCTAAAACTATTGTCGTGCACTTTAGAAAGAGCGGCCATGCGATTTTTCATGATGAGACAGAAAAATTGAATCGGACGATGTTGATGTTTATTCAAAATAAGAACTAACGAAAAGAGCTAGAAACAAAAACTGTTTCTAGCTCTTTTGTCCAGTATTCACTTTTTACATAATTCTAACAGACTTATGCTGATTGGAATTGGCTTTGATAAAGATCAGCATAAAAGCCGTCTTTTTCTAACAATTCATGGTGGCTTCCAGTTTCAATAATATTTCCCTTATCCATAACTAAAATGAGATCTGCATTTTTAATCGTCGACAATCGATGAGCAATCACAAAGCTGGTTCTGTCCAACATGAGATGATCGATCGCTTGTTGGATTTTAATTTCTGTTTTAGTATCGATACTTGAAGTGGCTTCATCTAAGATCATGACTTTCGGATCTGATAATATGGTCAGAGCAATGGTTAACAATTGTTGTTGTCCTTGAGAAATTATATTATTTTCACTCGAAATAATCGTGTCATAACCTTCTGGTAACGTTTGGATAAACGAGTCACACTGCGCTTTTTTAGCTGCGGCAATAACTTCTTCTCGAGTAGCGTCTTTTTTTCCGTAGCTAATATTTTCTGCAATGGTTCCTTCAAACAACCACGTATCTTGCAACACCATACCAAACTGTTTTCTTAGATCATGTCTGGTTAGGGTGTTCGTGTCGATCCCGTCAAATAAAATAGACCCACTATTAATTTCATAGAACCGCATCAATAAGTTTACAAGTGTTGTTTTCCCAGCACCCGTAGGACCTACGATAGCAATTGTCTTTTTGGGTTCTGCAATAAAATTAACGCCTTTCATAATCAATTGGTTTTTGTTGTAGCCAAAACTGACATGCGAAAATTCGATTTGACCATGTGGATTATCGATCACGTTAGCCTTTTTGATATCAGGAACTTCATTTTCTGCATCTAAAACTTCATAAATCCGTTCAATGGCTGCTAAACAACCTTGAAGCATGTTCACGACGTAAGAGGCTTCTGTAATGGGATCTGAAATTTGATTGACATATTGTAGAAAAGCTTGAAGCAATCCGATTGTTATCGTTCCTTGGATGGCTAAAGTAGCGCCCATTAAGGCACTGCTGATATACGCCAATTGAGTAATGCTTCTCATGATAGGGTAGATTGCAAAGTTAACAAATTGGGCCTTTTTATGTGCTTTATATTGTTCGTCGATTAATTGATCGGCTTTTTGAATGACTTCTTCTTGTTTATTAAAAGCTTTAATAATCGTGTTTCCGGAATAATATTCCTCCGTAGCGCCACTTAATTTTCCTAAGGTATACATATTGTCGCCAAATAACGTTTGATTCTTTTTAGAAATGACTTTCGTGACGATAATATTGACCAGGATCATACAAATAATAATCAAGGATAAGCGGCCGCTAACATAAATCATTAGACTCAACCCAACAATGACAATGATGATTGAACTAATAAACTGATTAAAACTCATGATAATAAAGTTCGCTACTTTATCTGCATCGGCTGTCGTTCGACTTAATAGATCGCCTACTTGTGTTTGATCGTAAAAATTTAAAGGCAATTTATTTAGTTTAGCTGTTATTTTCTTTCGTAAGGTTAGACTGGCCTCTTCGCTGACAGAGGCGATTAAATATTCCTGGAAGTAATTACAAATAAATATGATTCCAGCAATGATTAATAAGATTAAAAGTGGTCCCGTGATTGCAGCTCGAATACTTTCCATCATTGAAGTACCCGGTAATTTTACAGCTTCAATTAGTCCATCAATAGCTTGAGCTGTAACTAAAGGAATCGAAACATAGGCTAATGTGCCAATGATGTTTGAAAGAATAGCTGGAATGGTTTTCTTTTTTTGAAGCATTAGCAGTTCGAAAAAATAATGAACGGCTTTTTTTAGATTTTTTGGTTTTTCTGAGTCTAGTTCTTCTAAAAGCACTTGTTCTTTTTTAGACATTTTCTTTCACCTCGCTTTTAGACAGCATATTTTGAGATTTAGCTAATTCTTGATAAACAGGATTTTTTTCAATTAATTCTGAATGGGTTCCTTTACCCACAATTTTCCCTTCGTTTAAGACGATGATTTGATCAGCATCAATGATCGTGCTGATTCTTTGGGCAATGATTAACGTTACCGCGTCTTTCAATTCTGGTTTTAAAGCGGCTCTTAGTTTCGCATCTGTTTTATAATCCAGTGCTGAAAAACTATCGTCAAATACATAAATCTGAGATTTCTTTATCAGTGCACGTGCGATTGCCAAACGTTGTTTTTGTCCTCCAGAAAAATTGGTTCCCCCTTGAGCTACCAAGGCATTAAATTGCTGATCCTGTTCTTCTATAAACGGTAAGGCCTGAGCAACCTGAGCTGCATGTCTCAATTCATTAACCGTAGCTTCTTTATTCCCATCTAAAATATTATCCTGGATGGTTCCACTAAATAAAAATGCTCTTTGTGGGACGTAGCTGATCAATGAACGAAGGTCCTTTTGAGAAAGTTTGCTGATATCTGTACCGTGTATCAAAATGCGACCCTTTTGAATGTCATTGAACCGTAAAAGGATTTTAGCAATCGTACTTTTACCGGATCCCGTTCCACCAACGATAGCCAATACTTCACCTGTGTTGATTGAAAAATCCATGTCTTCTAGGACTGATTTGTCAGCACCTTGGTACTGAAACGTTACATTTTCAAATGACAAAGCAGGCTGCACAGTAACATCTACTTTTTCGTTTAACTGACTATCATCTTCCACTTCTGGCTGAAGTGTCAGTACTTCTTGAATTCTATTTAATGATGCGATTGCTCTAGGTATGTTAAACATAATCAAAGCGGTCATGATAAATGAAGACATTGTGATGACTGAGTACCCGATAACGGCAGTAATGGAACCTACTTGAATGGTGTTGTCTGCAACTAAGGAACTCCCCACCCAAATAATAGGGATCATCGTAAGGGCGTTCAGGCTAAAAGCAACAGGTGTTAGAAAGGCAAAGTACTTATTGATCCGAATCATGTTAGCAGCAAAATCATTAAAACTACCATCAACTTTATTTTTTTCATATTCAGCGTTATCAAATGCACGAATAATTTTTACGCCTTTAAAAAATTGTCTAACAAGCATTGTCATTTTATCCATCTTTTTCTGAATGTTATTGATCAAGCGAGTGGATTTAAACATTACGGCAGTAATCACACCGATAAAAATAAGGATGGATATAAGTGGAATGACCGTCATCATAGGGGAAATCCGATAAGCCAATACAATAGAAATGACTGCCATAAATGGACTCGGTAAAACCATTTGAAAGAGAGATAAAGTTACTTCTTGAATATTGACAACATCACTAGACGTTCTCGTGACTAAAGAGGCCACACCAATTTTATTAGTGTCATTTAGTGACAAATCTTGTATTTTTCTAAATAACTTTTTACGGGTTTCTTTTCCAAAACGTGAAGCAATTTCAGAAGTGTAGTAACTTCCAAGCACCCCAACAAGAGCACCTACAAGAATAGTAAGCAACATCTGAATTCCAATAGAAGAAACGACGTTGGTATTTTTTTCTAAAATACCTTTATCAATGAGTTGAGCAATTAGATAAGGGATGAATAGAGTTGCTACGGATTGAAGTAAAATTAAGCTACTTGTAGCAAGGACAAGCAGTTTGTTTTTCTTTAAAAATGTAAAAAATAAATGCATATTGTTCATGTCCCCTTTTAGTTATGCGTATAAACTTACTTCAGATAGCATAAGAGCGGGCTCGATGCTTTGAAATAAGCGAATAATAGCAGTATAATCTGTATAGCAACTATACAGTCAAGTTTTATTTTCAGAAACTGTGGATGGGAAGAGAGGAATCATATGGAAAAGGAATATCTAACCATTAGTCAGTTTTCAGCTTTATCTGGAATCAGTCGAAAGACCCTGATTTATTATGACAAAATTTATTTGTTCTCACCTAAAATGGTTACAGATAAAGGGTACCGAATGTATGAAGAAAAACAATTAGATACTATTAGTGTCATTTATATTTTAAGAGAATTAGGGAAATCAATTAAAGAAATAAAAATCTATTTACAAGAACGAACTCCAGAAAAAATGCTGTCGTTGTTCCTAGAAGAACAAAAACAGATTGATAAAAAAATTAGTACGTTACAGCAATACAAAGATATGTTGGAAAAAAGAATAGAGTTAACAAAGTTGGCAGACGTAATAACTGTTGGAAAACTTACTTTTATCCAGAAAGAAAAGAAACCGATACTAATCGGTAAAAAAATAAATCAACAAAACAATGAAGCCCTCATTGATTTCTATTCACTTATTGACCAACAACAAATTGTCCAAGGTTTTCCAATAGGAGCGATTATTGGAAAAAATGAATTGGCCAAGGGCGAGTTTTCAAATTTTAGTTATTTCTATATCAATAGATCGACTGAAGATAAAAATCAGGTAAGTGTAAAACCTGGAGGATGTTATGCAGTTATGTATGAGTATTGTGATTATAATAAAACCGAAAAACTGTATCAAAAAATGTTGGATGGTCTAGCAGAAAAGGATTATGAGATTGATGGGGATGCCTATGAGGAATACATAATTGATGAAGTTGCAGAAAAAAATCCAGAAAAGTATTTGGTTAAGGTCATGATTAAAGTTAAAAACGAAAATGAAAAATGTCGTAAGGTTATATAATTATTCTCTTTCATAGCAAATAGTTATAGCATAGAGAATCTTAATAAATTAAATATTAAAAAGTATATTAGCAAAAGTGATTAAGTTACAACAGATATCCAAATGAATAATGAATTAAATCCATATGATTCTCAAATTGTTTTTGAGTACCATAAACATCATTTTATTTGTGCTATAGGGTACTCAAAGTGTACTTAAGCACCACAAGCATTATTTTATTTGTCCTATACGGTCCTAAAAGTATACTTAAGCACCATAAGCATCATTTCATTTGATCCATACGGCACTTAAAGTTTTTCGCAAGTACTATAAGCATCACATTATTAAATCTATATGATACTCATAGTATTCTTAGGAAAATAAATTAAAATCAAAAGTTATTAATACTGATAAAACTATAAAAAAAGATATTCACACCTTTAAAGAAAAGTGTGGATATCATTTTTTATAGTCGTTTTGTTAAACTTCTCCGACAAACATCCAAGTTTCACCGTTGTCTTTGGATTGATACAGACCTTTGCTACCGCCATTATAATCGCCGTCTTGTCCTTGATTTACTTGAATAAAAAGACTGTCGCTTTCTTTATAAGGCATTTCAGGAAAGTCAAAAGGAGCATACTTCTCTGTATCGGTTAAAGGAACTTCAATCATTGGTAGTTCGACTTCTTCAAAAGTGGCACCACCATCTGTTGTTCGATAGAGATCTGCATAACTGCCTCCACTGTGGGACAATCCAATAAAACCAAGGTTCTCATCCATAAAAGTTATCCCAGATGAAACCCCAAGTTGTCCTACAAATGGATCAGAATTAATAACGTCCCAAGTATTTCCACCATCTGTGGTTTTGTTCAAGGTATAGAAACGTGAGCCTAACGCAGCATCTACTACGAATAATTGATAACCAGTTTTTTCAGTCAAAAAGTACGTTTCATTGTCATTCATGTTTTGATCGGTTGGAACATCTCCAATTTGTGCAGGAGATACTGTTGGTGAATAGTCAACAAAACGTACCGGTGTAATCGTGTTGTTATTTGGGGTATAAACAGAAATCGTATAGCCAATAATTTCATTGAAGGCTGTTTCGATTGGAAAGGTATCTCCCTTTTCATCAAAATAAAGAATCCCTTCAGTATTGTATCCCCAACTGCGGGAACCAGCATAATAGATGCCAAGGGTTTCTTCATCCCAATATTTAACCGTTTCTTTTATTGGAAGATTTTCCATTGCATCTAACAGCGGTTGAAGTCTCATCGTTTTCTCAAAGGTTGGATTGACGTTTCCATTCAAAGTCACACTGAGATCATCACTTTTTGAACTGTCATAATCGATCAAAAAGCTTTCTGTCTCGCCATCATCGTTTAGGCCGTACAAAAAGCTATATAAAGTAGTAATGTCACCCTTTTTATTAAAGGTCAATTCAACTTGATTACTGACATACAATTCTTCTGGCAAATCATACTTCGTTTCAAGATCTTCAAATAAGCCATTTAAACCATCTTTGTAGATATTATTGTGAACAAATTGAACATCGCTAGATTTCAAATAGTCTTGGATCACAAATGCTAATCTTCCTTGGGAATTTGTGCCACTTTGATAAAGACTTATACCCGATGCAAGTGTGATCAAAAGGAATGAATTCACACTGAACAGAAAGAGGAATTTACTACGTCTTATAGAGCGGGGAGAAGTGGACTGATTTTTATTGGTTTTCCATATGTACCAATAAAGACCCCAGCCAACCCAAATAAACAGACTAAGAAAAATGATTAGGATAATGGGAGCTTTCTGAGCAACTCCGCCGTATTGAGCAAGTGAACATAAGTAATAACATCCTATAGCATAGATAGCTACGGTAATCGGATTAAAAATAAAAGCTCTCAATTTGTAATTTTTGTTCTTCAAGTAAATCTCATCCTCATTAGTATAAAATTTTCGGAAAGTTATAGGCATAGTTTAGCACTTTTTCAGGGTCTTATTCAATGAAGAATTGACTATAACTTTGGTATTATCAGCAACATTAATTTTCAATATTATTTTGAAAATAGTTTTAACTTATTTTTTAATTTTTTTGCATTGAAGCCAAGAAGATTATCAGCCAAACCAGTTTTAAAAGATAAAAACATGTAAGTAATTATTCCGATAATGGCAGCAAAGGTGACGATAAGAAAACTATGCATTTTACGTTCAGGATCCAAAAATAGATAAAGAAAGTTTCTTACAAGCAATACAACAAGAAGCATTAGAATACATGAAAAAGAAATTAAAACAGTTCTTTTGAGCAGCAGCTTAATATCTGGATGAGTAATGTTGATTATTTTTTTTAGATTTAAGATGCAAATTATTCCGAATGAAATAGCAGTAGCTAGTAATGGACCATAAACTTCAAAAATTGAAATTAATGGGTATTGTAAAATCAGTTTTACTATAGCTCCTATAAGTAAGGTAAAGATGGCATATCTATTTTGATTAACACTTTGGAGAATACTTGAACTTAGCATATAAAAACCGAGGATAAATCCAGTTAAACAAGCTTGTATAAGAACTTTTGTCCCTAAGTTGCTTGCTTCATAAAATAGCGTGTAAAGAGGTTTTGCTAATAAAATCATTCCTAATATAGATGGAAGGGTGATAAAAAGGAAAAGTTGAATATTGTTTGTCACCATCTTTGATAATGAAAGTTTGTCTTTTTTTGTGAAAAATTCTGTTAATAGAGGAAGACCAGCACTTGATAGCGATGTAGCTAAGGCAATTACAATCATCGTTAATTTATCAGGATTTGTACTGAAAATCGCAAATAATTCAGTTAAGCGCATATCAGAATAAGTAGAAATTTGATTCATGATTCTAGAAAATGTAAATTGATCAATTAATTTAAAAAGCGAAATACCTGAGGCCACAATGATAAAAGGAATCGATACTTGTAGCAGTTCTTTTAATAACCCTTTAGAGTTAATTTCCGACTTTTTATTTTGCAGAAATATGCCCTTAAGTGGTGCCTCTTTATGTAGTTTAAATAATAAATAGACATAACTTACTATTAAACCAATAAAAGCTGCAAACGTTGAATGAACCACTGCTGTAACATAATTTCCGTTTAATACCTTCATAATAATAAAAGTTGAAAGCAGCATATAAATGACTCTTCCTATTTGTTCCAAAATTTGCGAAACAGCGTAAGGTTTCATTTGTTGGTTTCCTTGAAAATAACCTCTTATAACACTCATACTAGGAAAAAAAATAACAATAATACTTAAGGATCTGATGACTGCTGTCAAATCTTGACCACCACCAGAACTTTTTGCAATTATCGGCGAAAAAAGATACATACCAAAACTAGCTATGACTCCAATAAAGGTGGCTATTTTAAGAGAACTATAAAAGAACTGATTGCTCATTTCGGAATCATCCAATGAATTGTAATAAGCAATTTGTTTTGTTACAGCAGAAGGAATTCCAGCCGTGGAGATTAATAAAAATATAGCATATATATTATAACCCATTCCATAAAGTCCATTAGATACTTTTGCATGTTCCCCCATCCAAGAATACCAAGGAATAATATAAATTAATCCAAGAAATCTAGAAAGAAAATTTCCGACAGTTAACCAAAAAGTCCCTTCAATCATCTTATTTGTTTTAGAACTTGTAGTTTCCTTGTTTAATTCATTAGATTCGTCCATAGTATCCTCCAACTTTTATTAGGCCAAAACTAGCTGTTAATTATTCAATTCAATCTATTACTAAACATTCAGAAGTAAGGTAAATGAACATACCAATTTATTGTCCTGCTATAAATAGTATACAATAAAAGAAAATAGAACTACGGCCAGTTGCTAAACGTAAGAAAAACTTTAAACACTATCTAAATTAGGTATACTTTAAGTACTTTTCTGAAAAAAATTTAAAATAGTCTATACTAACAGATAAAGAGGAGGGAAAGTGTTGAGTTTTAAGTCGATAAATTTAATAAACAATATGCTTACTGGTCTAGGAAAACCTAATATTACAGCTCTATCTGAGGAGAATCATAACTATGAATATGAGGGCATTAGCTTTAGTATTGCAGACAATACCTATCGGAGTCGCTTAGCTAAATTGACTCCAAGTAAAAAAGGGTATTTTGTAGTTTTCTGGAAGAAAAATGATACTAATAAAAATCAAGCCTATTCTTACGATGAAAGCCCAGAAAAGATAATAATTTCGGTTATAGATAATGAATTACAAGGACAATTTATTTTCCCAAAATCTATATTACTTAAACAAGAAGTTTTGAGAACTGGAAATTCTAAAGGAAAAATGGCAATACGGGTTTACCCTTCTTGGGTGAATGAGCTAAATCAATCTGCAATAAAGACTCAAGAGTGGCAGAGAGAGTACTTTATTGATTTATCAAACGAAGTAGATAATAATAGGCTAACAAAACTATATTTTTCTAAATTAATTAACTTAAAGTAAAGGGGTGATCAACGTGACTAATTACGAAAAACAATTGATAGAAATGATTAAACAGGACACTTACATAGTATCGATTTTAGAAACAGTTGAGAAATTAAAGGTAAATGATGCCTGGGTATGTGCGGGGCTTATTCGAAATAAAGTGTGGGATAGTTTGCATAATACAATAACGTCTATAAATGATATTGATGTTATTTGTTTTGATACTGCAGATATTTCCTGGGAAATGGAAAAGCAGTTGGAAGCAGAGTTAAAAGCTTTGTTTCCAAATCAACCTTGGTCAGTAAAAAATCAAGCCCGTATGCATTTGAAAAGCGGCTTTGATTCTTTTACTTCAACGTATGATGGTGTTGCCCATTTTCCAGAAACTTCAACTGCAGTAGCTGTGAGGCTTTGCAATAATGATCTTGAAATTATGGCTCCCTATGGAATAAAGGATTTATTTGAAATGAAGGTGAAGCCTACACCCTTTTATCAAAATAATAGCGAATTTCATTCAATATATGTTGAACGCATTAAAGACAAAGAATGGGATAAAATATGGCGGAATTTATCTATAGAATTTTAAAAATAAACTAATAGTTTCTGATTAAGTTGATATACATAAAGAAAAGAGTTTAAAAAACAAAAATAGCAATTAGTTTAACTAGTGAATAATTGTGTAATCGTGTGGGGAATTTATTAAGTCAAAAGAGAGTAGGATTTTTATGGATAAAAGCCAAGTTATAATCATAAGCGGGGTAACAGCAAGCGGAAAAACTACGTTAATAAATGAATTACATAAAGAAATTCCATTAAGCACTATTATTTCATTTGATGATTATAGTTTAGACAAGCTAGATACGACACCTCAACTAGGTGATATCTTAGATAATCCTGAATTGTATGTGAATCAACATGACATCAGCCTACTGATGGCTGATTTTTTTGCTTCTTATAATAAAGTTCCAATCATCCTCATTGACTTTCCTTATGGCTATCAACATGACATGCTTAGACCTTACATCAATAAAGTAGTCTACATTAAAACGCCTTTGGATATCACGTTTGCTAGACAGTTAGTAAGAGACTATCAAGAGAGAACATCTGAAGAAATTATCCAATGGTCTAAGGACTATTTAAACTTTGCCAGACCTATTTTTAAGGCTCATGAGCGATTTATTTCTTCAACTGCAGATTTATTGCTTGATGGAGAACTGCCACTAGACCAACAAATTTTTAAAGTAAAGCAACTAATTTATTAGCTAATAAGCCTATCTGTTTGATGATGAAATAGGAAGTTGATAATGCAATTTATTTAATTTACAATTAGTAAGTAAATGAGGATTACTTAATAAGTCAAATTACTTTAAACCAATAAAAAATAACTATTAGGAGTGTTGACATGCAAGTAGAATTTTTCCATGATGTGATTTGCAGTTTTTGTTTTCCAATGTCTTATCGCATGAGGAAAGTGGCTGAAAAATATCCAAAACTAGAAATCATCCATCGTTCATTTGCTTTAGGCTGGGAGAAAGAACAGTTTATTCAGCAATTTGGTTCGCATGAAGCAGTAAAACCTGAAGTAATTCATCATTGGGAAAATGCCAATCAAAATGATGACGAACATCGTTTTAATATAGAAGGAATGAAAGAGCAGGATTTCTTATTTCCAACATCTAAAAATGGATTGAAAGCTGCAAAAGCTGCTGGAATGATTGCGGATCAAGACACGTATTGGGCTGTATTTGATGGCTTGCAACAGGCTTTGTTTGTAGGAAATAGAGATATCTCAGATTTGACAGTGATTGAAGATGTAGTAAAGAAAACTTCAGTTGATTTTGATGATTGGAAAGTGCAATTCGAGAATCCAGAAACGGAACAAGCAATTATGGAAGATTTACAAAAAGTAGAAGCTTATGGCATTCAAGGAGCACCTGCTATAGTGGTGAATCAAAAATATTTAATCAGCGGAGCACAACCGCAAGAAGTGATTGAACAAACGATTGAACAAATTGCTGAAGAAGAAGGTTTCCAATTAAAAGGATTAACCATAATGGGAACAGATGCTGCTGCTTGTAATATGATTGATGGCAAATGGGTTTGTGACTAAAGGTTAATGAAGATAGGTAAATAGTGAATATATGAAAGCTTAAGTTTTGTTCCATAGCTATTCGGACTATACGAATGATTATGGAACTGACTAGAAGCTTTCTTTTTTTTTTGAAAGAAATACCTATTTGACAAACAAACTAGTTTTTACGAGTAACTTATTTAAAGGAGTTAAGGAAATCGTTTCCTAGAATGGAACGGTATTGGTATACTAAAATCAGATAATCAATAGTGAATGCATGAGGGTTCAACATTAGGGGGTATGGGGATGAATAAAAGAATGAAAAAGGGATTAGGTATTGGAGGAGCTTTTTTAGGATGCTTCGCTTTTAGTGAAACAGTTTTTGCTGAAAATGAATTATCAGATATGAAGATTGAAATTGAACTGCAAGAAGACGGATCTGGAATCGTCACAGAGCATAGAGCGATGAATATGGATGATGGTACTGAGTTATATATCGTGTTGGATGATCTGCAAGATTCTCAATTACTTGATTTTTCAGTAGCTGGTTATCAAGTGATGGAACCATGGAATCTAGATGCTTCATTGGAAGAAAAAGCTGGCCAATACGGTACTGTAGTGACAGATGATGGATTAGAACTCATATGGGGTATTGGCGAATATGGAGAAAACAATTATGAAGTAACGTATACTTTATCAAATTTAGTTCGTGAATTGGAAGATGGACAAGGTTTGCTATGGAATTTTGATACGTTTTCTGACATACCAGCAGAAAATTTGACGGTTGAAATTACTGGATTTGAACCCTTTACCGATGAAAATGTCCGGTTCTGGGGATTTGGTTTTGAAGGGGATATACAATTAGAAGGAAACACGATTGTGTGGGAAGCAGAGGAAGAAGTTGACGATAGTAAAGATGTAACGGCTTTGCTACAATTCCCGCAAGGTATGTTTACTACACAAGCCAGTGTAGGGATGACATCCGAAGAGCAACGTGAAATGGCTATGAATGGTTCAGCGTATAACGATGAAGCTACTTCTGCTACAGTTCCAATCATTATTGGTTCTCTAATAGCGATTGCTGGTGGAGGGATCACAGCTTTTATTATCAAATATTCTAAAAAATTAAAAAAAGCGAGAGAAGAAGCGGGACAAATGCGTACTGGAAAAGAAAGAATCAAAGAAAATAGTGAGACTGTATTAGAAGAGATTCCTTACCATGGAGATGATTTTGCAGGTATCGCTTATTTATTGCAAGACATCGATAAAGGCTATTTTGAAGATTACTTCTCAGCCTATTTACTGAAATGGTCTTCAGAAGAACGGATCCTAATTCATACAGCTGAAGATAAGTCGTTGTTTGGTGATGATTACGATACAGAAATAGAAATCATTCATTTTGTAGAAGAGCGTGTACGTTATCCACAATCATTCAAAGAATTTGTGGATAACATTGAAACAAATCCTGAAGCGAAGTATGAGACGGGATTATGGATCATGTTATTAGATGCTTCAAATAGCAGTGGATTCATTGAAGATAATGACATGAAGAAATGGGCTAAAAAACATGCCAAAGAAGTCGGAACTTATGCCGATTATCTGATTGATTACTCAAAAGAGTATCTAGAAAAAGAAGGCCTGATTTCATTTGGAAAAGTTGACGTTTGGGGTGCCAAACATGAGGTAGCTGTTGCCAGTCCTGAAGGCGATGAATTATTTGACCGTCTAGTTCAGTTTGATAATTATTTAGAAGAAATCGATTTAGAAGGTTTTGCGGATAACACTAACCCATTCTCTTTTGAAGAATTTTTGTTCTGGAATACGTTGTACTATAGAAGCGAAGAAATAACAGAAGAGTTTAAGGAAATGATTCCGAATCCAGATAATATTTCTGGCGAAAATCAATTCATCTATCATTACTGGTATTGGAATGGTGTAACAGGGTTTAGAAACAATTGGTCCAGTGGATTAGAGAGTGGCGGATTCCACTCAAGTTCTTCATCAGCAGTATCAGGTACTGGTGGCTCAACTTCCTTTGGTGGAGGTGGAGGTGCCGGTGGTGGAGGCGGTGGAGGGGCTCGATAGGAGAGTATCTAATGATATATTTAGTAGTATCCGGTTATAGATATTGTGTTATAGAATTCTACTAAATAATATTATTAGTCTTAAGAATATCATCTGTATATTAAAGCTGGACAACCTAAAGGAGGATCACTTTTTTAATGTAGATTAAGTTCGATGAAAAGTGAAAATTAAAATATATTATAGATACTATGAATTTATTTCAACATAGATAACACTGAAATATTTGTTATTATTAAACTAAAAAGTTTTTTAACATGGAGGTTTATTATGGAAGGAAATGTACGTTTTTTATCTGAATATTTAAGAGGTGGAACTAAATTTATCGTTCCAGTTTATCAAAGAAACTATGATTGGAAAAAAGAAAATTGTAGAAGATTAATTGAAGATCTGATTTCTCTAGAAGAAGAAAATAAAGAAACTCACTTTTTTGGAAGTATTGTTGTTAAACCTGGTGATTATTCACAAGATATTATTGTAATTGATGGACAGCAGCGATTAACAACCACTTCTTTATTACTGTTAGCAATGAAAAATTGGATGGAAAAAAACGAAATAAAAGGAGAAAGAATTAATCCGACAAATATAAATGACTTATTTTTAGTCGATAGTTTTAGTAGAGATGTTGATAAATTCAAATTAAAATCTAATCCAAGAGATTATCAAGCTTATAAAAAGTTATTTAATGATGAGAAATTCTTTATTAAGAACTCGAATATTACAATGAATTATGAATTTCTTTATTCAATGTTAGAGAGTTTACCAATTAATTTGGATCAGTTAATGAACTCAATTCAAAAACTACAAGTAATGGTAGTGAATTTAAATTCACCAAATGATGATCCTCAATTAATTTTCGAGAGTCTTAACTCAACTGGTGTAGACTTAACCGATGCTGATAAGATTCGAAATTACTTGTTGATGAACGAGAAACAAGATTCACAGAATTTTTTATTTGAAAATTATTGGGAACCAATTGAAGAACGCACGCATTTCCAATTAAGTTCTTTTTTCAGGGATTACTTAACTATAAAAAATGGGAAGTATCCGAATATATCAAAAGTTTATGAAGCATTTACTGATTTTTATCAAGATAGCTGCATAGAGAAAAAGGAGTTTTTTGATGAATTATCTAGTTATTCCTATGCGTACAAACAAATTTTAGATACAGCTACAGGTGTTAAGCAAATAAATGAAATATTAAATCGTTTCAATGAATTGCAAGTAACAGTCGTTCGTCCTTTCTTGATGGCCATATTACATGATTATAATCAAAATGAATTAAGTAGTAAGGAAGTAACAAAAATATTTAGAGTATTAGAAACTTATATCGTAAGAAGAATGATTACAAAACTACCATCAAATGCATTAAATAAAATTATATCTGTACTTTATCGTGATATGAAGAGAATGTTAGCTAAAGAAGAAAATCAAGGTATTGTTCCCTCAGATGTTATTAATTATCTTCTGATGTCAAAAACTAATACAGGGAAATTTCCAATAGATGAAGAAGTTAGAGAAAATTTAAGTTCAAGGGATCTATACAATGCAAATTCGGTATTTAGAACTTACTTATTCGAAAGATTAGAAAACTATGATCACTTTGAAGCTTTACAAATTTATGATGGAATAAAAAATCAAGAATATAGTATTGAACATATCATGCCTCAAAGATTAAGTCGTCAATGGATTGATGATTTAGGACCTGATTATAAGCGAATTCATGATACCTATTTACATTCAATTGGTAATTTGACAATAACAGGCTATAACTCTAAATACAGTAATAAATCTTTTGGTGAAAAGCAAACGATGGAAAAGGGATTTAAAGATAGTCACTTTGTTAATCTTAATAGGTTAACAGCAAATGTACCTAATTGGGGCGAGAAGGAAATACTGGAGCGTACAGAAGATTTAATTCAGACAGCATTAAATATCTGGCCTTATCCTCAAACAGAATTTATACCATCATATGAAGAAAAGTCTATGATTATTTATGATGGAGAGCAACACTTTACTAATTATCAAATTAAAGGATACAGTTTCATATCTGATGAATATCAACCAATCAGTTCTTGGAAAGACTTTTATGTAAATATAATCAAACAGTTAGCTGATATTAATTTAAATCCTTTAATGGACCTGTCGAAAATAGAAAGCCAATCAGGATTGGAAGGAATGTTTTCAGATAGTCCAAATGCAGTAAATAGTGAAATACTTCCGGGATTATATGTTTTCTCTTCACTTTCAAATTGGAGAAAGATGAACTATATAAAACAATTATTGGAACTTTACCAAATTGAGTATGATACATTAATGATTGATGCAGTATTATATGAAAGTAAAACTGATGTAACCGAAGTTTCTTAAACGATTATGTTATGTAAATATTGCATTTGTATTATCAATTTCATATAAAAAAGTGAATCTGATTTTTCATAAAAATTAACTTAAGCACAATAAATACAATGTCGTATTTATTATGTTCTTGATTTTTCACAAACTTTACTAAGAAAAAGAGCTAGTCTACAATGGTTAAAACATTATTAGTGAAAAGATTGTAAGAGAGGCGTAAGGCAAAAAATACTCGTTAACCTTTATATGAATAAGGTTAACGAGTATTTTTGTATTCTTACAGCCATTCTTTATTGAACTTAATATAAATCATTTTGACTACTTGAGTCGTCAAAATATAAGCTGAGACAATTAGTATCATCCATTTCCAATAAGTTGCTGGCAGTGCTACAAAGTCAAAAAATGTTCCGAATGTGCTGCCTGGAATCAATACAGCAGCAACTATCACACCAAGTGTGGATAACATTACGCTTAAACTGGCTCTACTTTGGATAAATGGAATTTTTTTCGTTCTGATAACATGTACGACAACAGTTTGAGTGATCAAGCCAATCACAAACCAACCAGTATGGAATAGTGCAGCATCTTGGACGGTATTGGCTTGGAAAACAAACCACATTAAAATAAAGGTTAGAATATCAAAAATAGAACTAATGGGACCAATACTAAACGTAAATTTCAAAAAATCTGACGTTCCCCATTTAGCAGGTTTCATTAAGTCTTCAGGATCCATTTTATCCCAAGGAATTGTTAATTGCGCAACATCATAAATAAGATTTTGTACTAAGAGTTGAATCGAAAGCATGGGTAAGAATGGTAGAAAGGCACTAGCTACTAAGACACTAAACACATTTCCAAAGTTTGAACTAATCGTCATCTTGATGTATTTCATCATATTTCCAAAAACAGTCCGACCTTCTAAAACGCCATCTTCTAAAACCGTCAAACTTTTTTCCAGCAGAATAATTGAACTGGCTTCTTTAGTAATATCGGCTGCAGTATCAACAGAAATACCTACATCAGCGGTTCTCAATGCTGGTGCATCATTGATCCCATCACCCATAAATCCAACAGTGTGTCCTTTTTGTTGTAACAATCCAATGATTCTGGATTTTTGAGTTGGGTTTAATTTAGCAAAAAGATTCACTTTTTCTGTAGCGTCCATCAATTCAGTATCTGTCATGGATTCAAGTTCCGTTCCAAGGATTGCTCGATCGACTTGGATTCCGACATCTTTGCAGATTTTTTGAGCAACGATCTCATTATCGCCAGTCAATACTTTTACATTCACACCATGTTTATGAAGTGATTTAATAGCTGTGATAGAAGATTGTTTTGGCGGATCTAAGAATCCCATAAAACCAACAAGGATCATATCAGACTCGTCTTTAATGGAATAGACAGCTGAATCATAAACGTTTTGTTTATACGCAACACCAAGGGCACGCATGCCTTCTTTATTCATCTTGATGCTGACTTCTTCCATCGTTTTTTGTAGTTCAGGTGTTAATGGAATAATTTCGTTATTTAATTCTACATACTGACAAACTTTCAGCATTTCTTCTACGGCGCCTTTCGTGATCATCAATTGCTGATCGCCTGCTTTAACAGCGACTGTTAGGCGTCGTCTTGAAAAATCAAAAGGGATTTCATCGATCTTCTCGATTTTTTCTAATTCATTTTCTTCACGATTCTCATTGAAGTACTCAATCACAGCATGATCCATCACGTTTTTCCAACCGGTTTGGTAATTGGAATTCATATACGCTAATTCTAAAACGCGCTCACTTTCTTCTCCGACTGGGTTAACATGTTGCACTAAAATAACTTTATCTTCCGTTATGGTGCCTGTTTTATCGGTGCATAAAACATCCATAGCACCTAAGTTTTGAATGGCATTTAATTCTTTAACAATTACTTTTTTCTTAGACATCGTAATCGCGCCTTTAGCGAGGTTACTGGTGATAATCATTGGCAACATTTCTGGTGTCAGACCAACGGCTACGGCTATTGAGAAGAAGAAAGCTTCGCTCCAATCGCCTTTTGAGATTCCATTGATCAAAAAGACAATAGGAACCATAACCAACATAAATCTGATCAATAGTTTACTCACATTTTTTACTCCACGGTCAAAACTCGTTTCGCCTCTAGACTTAGAAGATTGAGTAGCAATATCGCCAAAGAGAGTATCTTCGCCAGTTTTTACAACAACAACTTTACCTTGGCCACTTAAAACATCGGTACCCATAAACAATAAATTAGGAAGATCTAAAGCGGTCAACTGTGAATCTTCTTTTTCTTTTTTTAGAGAAGTAAGTTTCTCAATGGGCATGGATTCACCAGTCATTGAAGATTGATTAACAAATAAATCCTTTGCCCAGATCAAACGAGAGTCTGCTGGAATCAAATCTCCAGTTGAAAGAGTGACAATATCACCAGGAACCACTTCATCGATTGGAATTTCTTTTGTTACGCCATCTCTAGTCACCGCGCAAGTCGTTTCAATCAGTTCTTTCAAAGCTAAACTAGCTTTTTGAGAACGGTATTCTTGAATGAAATGAAGGCCAGCACTGAATAAAATCATCATAGCCATCACAATACTGGCTTCAAAATCTTTAGTGGCAGCTGAAACGACTAATAAAAGAGTCAAAACATAAATAAAAGGATCTTTGAAGGCTTGAAGCAACAATAAATACCAAGGCGTTGGTTTTTGAACAGCTACTTCATTTAGCCCAAATTCTTCTAAACGTTTTTCCGCTTCCTGATTGCTTAATCCTAATGCATTTGATTTCAGTTGTTTTAAAACAGCTTCTTCTTTGAGGTAACCTAATTCCTTCAATTGGTTGTTTTTAGATTTTTTTTCTGTATAAATAGACTTCTTTTTGTTTGTCATTATTATTTCCTCCTTTGTCTTACCAGAAGAAATAAGGCTTACTGCATGAGTTTCCTAACCAAGAAGAGGCTCATGGCAGGTTTGCTTATTCCTTTTTTTATTCTCCAAAAATCATCATCTGGACTATCATTACTGGAACTTTTTTCCATACCACTCACCTCACTTTTTTTGTTCAAACCATACACTATATGATATGATAAGCCCAAGCTTCAAAATCAGGATAAAAACCTTTTTTTGTAAACAAAACAACAAAAAAAGCATACACTCTATTCAACGATAGAGTATATGCTTGAAAGTCCATTCCAAATAAACGATTCCATATTTAGCTAAAGTTTTTTACACATCAAAAAAACTTTAGTCTTTCTCCATCGTTGAGTTTTAGCACTATATGGCGTAGATTATTCATCAGCTACGTTAAAAATGACCTTAATTCGATCATTCCTGTTGACCCATTGGTGTCTCTCGACGTTTTTGGGCAGCAGCGTGTTTCCATATAGGAGCCTCACCTAACAGAAGTCTTATTCATTTCAATTACTATGCTAGCTCAAAGATTTTTAGAAGTCAAGCTGTTCGACTAGCAGAGAACGCTATTATGGGTATAAATAGTTTTAATAGCAAAAGAAACAGAACTCCATTATGCAGTTGTTGGAAAAGCCCAAACAACTGTGAAATGGGGGTTCTGTTTCTAAAGTATTGTTTTTTTAAAATTGCTCAGTTAAGTTTTCTTGATGAAACGCTCGTGACAGTGTGGACAGGTGATATTAATTTTTCCTTTATTACGTGGAACACGTAATTCTTTTTTACAGTTAGGACAAGAGTAGTACTTGTAAACTTTTCGTTGGTAAAATTTATTTCGTGTGTTGTTCCATTTTCTGACAAGTTGGCGAGTAAAGGTTAGAAATTTTTGATTCTCTTGATACCGCTTTGTCCGATTGCGTGAAAATGTTCGATAATAGCCAAGGATGATTGCTGCCCATCCGAGTAAACCAACAATTTCCCAATTTAGTAAATTAAATAAGACAACGACAGCCAAACCTCCGTAAAGCAAATAAGTTGAAAGTTTATCTATACCATATCTGCCAATCATGAATTTCTGAATACGAGTTCTCATTTTGTTCATTTGATTTTTCGCCTCTTTCTATGTCTTCCATAAGGATAGCACTAAATAGTGTACCATTTTGGAATAAGTTCAGCGACAGACTTTAGCCTGATTTTAATGATAAAATTTTTTTGAACTGCCGCATAGAATCTTCATACAGTAATTCATTAGAAAGAAGATTCATCAAACTTTACATTAAGGTGTAAAACGCTTACGATTATTTTATATAGAAAAAAACATTTTGCCATTTACTTTGCCATTTACATAGAATACAAAGAAAAGGTTTGAAATATGACACATAAATTGGAGGAAGAAAATGAAAAAAATAGGGTTTTTGTTAGCAGCGTTGTTACTAAGCGGTTGTGGAAATGAAAAGGTTGAAGAACCGATGGAAACTTCATCAGAAATTATTTCAACAAGTGAATCATCTGGTAATCTTGAAGAACAGAGAAATGAAGAAAAGAGAGTGTCTTTTCTAGGGGTGGGAGACAATCTGATTCATAATGTAATTTTTGAAGAAGCGCAATTAGAAGACGGATCTTTTGATTTTAAACCCATGTTTGAGAACGTGTCAGATGATATTGAAAAGGTCGACTTGGCTTTTATTAATCAAGAAACATTGATTGGCGGAGATGAGTTCGGATTTTCTGGTTACCCAACGTTTAATACACCTAGTAACATGGCAGGTAATCTAAATGAGTTAGGTTTTGATTTAGTCAATGGAGCATCTAATCATTCATTGGATAAAGGCAAACAAGGTATCATAAATACCTTGGAAATCTGGGACAAACAAGAAGATATGGTCTTTACAGGAGTATTTGATTCTCAAAAAGAGCGTGATACGATACCCGTCATTGAGCGGGATGGAGTAACATTTTCTTTTCTAGCCTATACATACGGGACCAATGGAATTGAACCGGATGTGTCTTACCGTTTGAATTATTTTGACGAAGATTTGATCACTCAAGATATCGAACGGGCAAAGGAAGTCAGTGATTTCGTTATCGTGTCTGCTCATTGGGGCGATGAACATATGCTTGAACCGAATGATTTTCAAAAAGACTATGCACAATTATTCGCGGACTTAGAAGTAGATGCTGTGATTGGAACCCACCCTCACGTGATTCAACCTGTTGAGTGGGTAGAAGGAAAAAATGGCAATCAAACATTGGTCGTGTACTCACTAGGCAACTTTCTGTCTGCGATGTCGACTGGAACAGAAAATAATATGTTAGGTGGAATGATTTCATTTGATTTTGTAATGACAGAAGAAGAGAAAGCTATTGAAAATGTTAAATGGGATGCTACAGTCATGCAGTATACAGGTATTAAAAATGAAAATACTGATTCAAGAAACCACTTTAGGATTTATCAGCTGGATGAGTATACAGAAGAACTTGCGAGTCAGCATGCTCTTAACAGCTCTCAAGGAAATCAACTTTCAAAAGAATCTTTACAGCAGACTACTGAAAATGTCATTGATGCTGAATTTCTGAGCCAAGAATAGCAACAAACTGACACAATCATTAAAGCCATTCAAAATGTGGAGCGAAATAAACCTAGTAGAAGTAAAAGGATTAACTAAACGATTAGGGAAATTTACTGCTTTAAAAATGCAGCGACTATGAATGGGCTAACCTTTTATCGTCGCTGTTGTACACGTACCTAAGAATAAGAAAAACTCTCTAGTTCTTTTATAAATAAAAGATTAGAGAGTTTCTTTATAAATATTTTTCAATGACTTGCAGTACACCAGATTCGTCATTGCTAGGCGCTAAATTTTTTGAGGCCTCTTTTACTAATGAGGAGCCATTTTCCATAGCATAGCTATGTCCAACGTATTGAAGCATTTCTACATCATTATTTCCGTCTCCAAAAGCTACGATGTCTTCTGGAGAAATACCCCATTTAGTTGCTAAAAAGCTTAGTCCATCTGCCTTGTGTTTTCCAGGAATGATAATGTCTACACTCCCATGACCACTAGATACAGCAACGATTTGATGACCAAAATAAGTTTGTAAAGAGTCTTGAATTTGTTCTGTTTGGCTAACGGGTACGCTGAGAGCAAACTTCACATACTTATCTTCGCAAAAATTTTGTAAATGATCTACTTCTTGTAATTTATGGTAATAGGTTTGGGCGATTGATTTAAAGCATTTTGATGTGTTTTTTTCAATATAACTACTAGCAATACCGCAAAGAATCATGTCTACATCTGGATGTGTACTTTTTAAATAAGTGATGATCTGACCAACAAGATCGATTTCGAAATGATGTTCTCTTATTAAAGTGTTTTGTTCAAAGATCAAGGCACCATTTTCTGCAATAAACGAAATGTTTTCATGTGACTCTGGGAAAAATGATTTTAATTGAGCGTATTGATTGCCGCTAGCTACTACAAAACGAATATTCTGCTTTGAAAGTTTTTGATAGATCTCTTTAAACCATTCCCGGTTGTAATCGTGCTTAGAATTCAAAAAAGTTCCATCCATATCGACAACGACTGCTTTGATCATAGTGAGTTCCTCTTTTCTATTCCATATAATGAATGAGATTTTCAAGTCCTAAATGAATCAATCCGCGTAAATAGTCCTCTTGAAAGCTTTCAGCCAACCTTAAATCAGAAAGTTCAAAGTAAGGAAAGACTTGAGTAAGTTCAATTCTGATATTTTCCAAATCATCCTTTGAAAAATCTAAGTGGTTGGTATAAATGACTATTCTAGTAGGATCGTACATACTAATAACCACTTGAAGTGCTTCATAGATATTTTTCACTAAAACTTCCTTTGGCTTTGGAAAAATGTCTTTATTACTAGTTAAAGGCAGGTGTTTGATTTCTCCACTTAAGCCATGTTTGCCGCGAAATAATTTTCCGTCATAAACTATGCCAGCACCTGGAGGATAATTTTCTGGATAATAAAGTGAAACATAAATTTCATCTGATGTATTTAATTCAACAGCGTAACCTAATGTGGCAGCATTGATATCATTTTCTATTATAACCTGAATACCAAACTTTTCTTGCACAAGCTGGCGCAGATTAAGATGAGATAGAGGTTCAAAATCCATTATTTTGAGTTTATCTTCAATTTCTACACCAGGTATGCCAAAGATAATGCTGCTAATAGAAGGATCTTTCTCAATAAAGACAGAAATATTTTGCTTAAGCAAATCCCAAATCAATTCATCTTTTGTAAATTCCTTCTCTTCAATCACCTCACCAAATAAGTTGCATACATGAAATAATGCAATGATGTCTTGATTTTTTTCCGTAAACTGAATAACTAAAAAATGAGTGAAATGTTGATTGAACTGATAAATTGAAGCACGTCTTCCACCGGTAATTGCTGGATTTTCTTGTATGGTTACCTCACCAGTTTCCACCAACTCGGATAATAGCTTATTGATACTAACCACACTTAGTCCAGAAATCGCTGAAAGATCCTTGGTAGATAAAGAACGATTTTCTCTTAACACGCTACGAAGGACATTTAGATTATGGTTTTTTATATTTCTAGGTTTGTGGGATTTCAATTTTTCACCTTCTTTTTTGCTGGTTAATCTTTCATTTCTTCACTGTAAGCTTCTTTTAAATCTGTCCAATACTTTTTATCTTCTTCGGTTATCGTTCGCAATATTCGACAAGGATTTCCGACAGCAACCACGTTATCTGGAATATTTCTAGTGACAACAGATCCTGAACCAATGACAACATTATTTCCAATATTTACACCAGGATTGATAACGGTACTTGCACCGACCCAAACGTTATCTCCGATTGTTATAGGTGTACCAAATTCTAACCCAGAAATACGGACTTCATGATCAATTGGGTGACCAGCTGTATAGACGCCGACTCTTGGCCCAAACATAACGTTGTCCCCAATGGTGATAGATGCGATATCCAGCATGATACACTCAAAATTAGCGTAGAAATTTTTTCCAACTGTAATATGACTCCCGTAATCACAGCGGAACGGACGCTCGATGTAAACATTTTCTCCAGTTTGCCCAAATAATTCATTGATAATTTCTACGCGTTTAGATCTTTCATCAAATGTTGAATGATTAAATTCGTCTATTAAACGTCTGCTTCTATTAATCATTGTACGTAATTCAGGACCGCCAGCCATGTATAAATCTCCCGCTAACATTCTTTCTCTTTGTGTTCTCACTTATTTCCATCCTTTCAAACTACCTTTATTAAGTTTATTAATTATGTTTATTAGGATAACATAATTTATTTTTTATCACAAATTACCATATGATATAAGCTGTTTATTTTACTTGAGGAACAAAAGAGAACGAAACTTGACTAGTTGAAAAAATTCCTTTAAGCTTTATGAGACATTGGTAGAAAGATATGGATTTATTCGATTGATATCTAGTATACGAATAGGAATGTACAAAGGAGGATTTGGAAAATGACAGCATCTATGAGATTGCGTTTTAACCTTTTGAAGTAATAATTAAATACTATTATTCAAAAGGTCCTGTTATGTTAGCAGAAACAGGGGAGCAGTCTGTCCATTTTTCAAATTCTATTTATCTAAAAAGATAGATATGAAAATTGTCAAAAGAGATAGAAATCTATCTCTTTTTTGCGTACCCAAAAATCTGTTAAGTGCACGGCCTAATTTAAGGAGTGCAAAATGATGAAAAATCTATCTATAAGATTAAAAGATATAAAAGTAATATTTGGCAATAAAAAACGAGTGGCTGCTGATTATGTTTTAGGTAAAATAGTAGTTCAAGCATTCTCTTTGGTGAAGGGAGTTTCGCTTTAATGGAAAATCAAACAAAAAATTGGCGAAAACAATTTGTCCCATTAATTTTAGGCCAATCCATTAGCTTGATTGGCAGTTCAGCTGTTCAATTTGCCTTGATGTGGTGGCTGGCAAGTCAAACAAATTCAGGTACAGTATTATCAATAGCAGGGCTTTTTGCTTTTTTACCTCAACTGATCATAGGTCCTTTTGCTGGAGTCTGGGTCGATAGAATGGATAAAAAGAAAGTCGTTATTATTGCTGACCTGTTTACTGGTCTGGTTGCTCTTTTTCTTTCCCTTTCGATTGTGATAGCTGAGGCACAAATAACACTGATCTTAGTTTCTTTGTTCTTAAGAGCAGTGGCAAGTGTATTTCATACACCTGCCATTCAAGCAATTGTTCCAACATTAGTTCCGGCAGATGAATTAGTAGAAGCTAATAGTTGGAATCAATTTTTACAATCAGGTGCCTATATGTTAGGGCCGGTAATTGGGGCTGTTCTTTATTCTATAGCGCCGCTGTGGGTCATTTTATTGACCGATACTTTAGGAGCAATAATCGCTTGCGGTATTATCGGAAGAATAAAAATTAAAAAAATTACGGCCTCTGGAGAAACTTCATCTTATTTCGAAGAGTTAAGGCTAGGGTTTAGAGAATTTGTTCAAAACAAGAATATCTTAAAAGTCACTATTATTGGCGTTTTTGTCATGTTCTTTTACTTGCCGCTTTCTTCTCTGTTTCCTTTAATGACAACGAACCACTTTCAATTATCCGCTCTTTTCGGGGGGATCATCGAAGTTGTTTATGCGTTTGGCATGCTTTTAGGAGCTGTAGTTATTGGAAAGCTCAATAAAAAACAGAATAAACTCAAGCAGAGTATTTATGGACTGATAGGCATTAGCGTAGTGACAGTACTATCAGGCGCTACATCAGGTAGCCTGATTGGATTTTGGTTGTTTGCCTTATTCTCATTTTTAATGGGTGGGTTTGGAAATCAATTCTCAATTCCTTTTACTGCTTATGTCCAAGAAGAGATTGCTGCAGAAAAATTGGGGCGTTTTTTCAGTTTTTATGGAAGTATTATGATTATCGCAATGCCAGTTGGATTGCTTTTAGCTGGACCTATGACTGATTTACTAGGAATAAATAGTTGGTTTTTAATTGCAGGAATTTGCAGCTTAGTTATTAGTATTTTCGGCTATTTTAGTATTGAATAAACCAAAACCAAAGTACTAGGAAAATTTGAAGAACTAAAGAAAAAACTTATGAAAAGAGCGACTGCCTTTTTTCATAAGTTTTTTTTGGCTATAATAATACACATTAGTAGAAATAAAGGATGTGATTGTTTGGTACGCTTGTTACACTATGCCAAAAGATATCGGAAACAAATTATATTAGGACCTTTTTTCAAATTTTTAGAGGCCTTCTTTGAATTGCTCTTACCTTTAATGATGGCAATGTTGATTGATGAAGGAATAGCCGTTGGAAATAGTACACGCATTTGGCAAATGGCAGGATGTATGGTGTTACTGACGGTGGCTGGGGGAGTTTGTGCTCTGATCTGTCAGTATTTTTCTTCTATTGCATCACAAGGGTTTGGAACGGAATTGCGTAATCAAATGATGAGAAAAATCAATCAGTTTTCCCATGATGACCTCAATCTCTTTGGAACAGATACATTAGTGACAAGGATGACCAATGACATTAATCAATTACAGCTGGCTTTGGCTATGTTGATTCGTCTTGTCGTGCGAGCTCCCTTTTTAAGCGTGGGATCTGTTTTGATGGCCTTTATCATTGACGCACGTTTAGGCATGCTTTACCTTCTATTACTACCCATTTTTTGTGTCATACTTTATTTGATTATTCGATATGCTGTTCCTTTGTATCAAAAAGTTCAACAGCGTTTGGATAGAGTGAATAAGCTGATTGCACAAAACTTGAGCGGTGTACGCGTGATTCGTGCTTATGCCCGAACAGAAACGGATACTAAGGTTTTTGCCAAGACGACAGATGAATTGGCCGATATTAACGAAAAAGTTTCCAATATATCTGCTTTATTATCTCCAAGTACGACATTAATTATGAATTTAGGGGTTATTACTCTATTATACTTAGGTGGTTTTTCTGTTAATGAAGGAACACTGCAACAAGGCCAGATCTTAGCTTTGATTAGCTATATGAATCAGATGTTGCTTGCACTGATCGTAGTATCAAATCTTGTCGTTATCTTTACCCGCGCATATGCTTCAGGGCAACGAGTAAATGAAGTGTTAGATACTGAACCAAGCCTAGTTTCTCCAGAAAATGGCAAAATTGAGAAGCAACTCAATCAGCCGCTGGTTGAATTTAATCATGTTGATTTTCGTTATAGTAAAGATGCTGGCCTTTCGTTAACGGATATTGATTTTTCGATAGAGGATAACACCGTTATTGGCATCACTGGTGGTACTGGTAGCGGGAAGTCAACGTTGACTCAGTTAATCCCACGTTTTTATGATTCCAGTGCCGGTACTGTCGATTTTATGGGACTAGATGTCAAAGAGTGGAACTTAAATGAATTGCGCAAACAGATTAAAATGGTACCGCAAATAGCGGTGTTATTTCATGGAACGATTCGTGAGAACTTACAGTGGGGAAAAACGGATGCAACGGATGACGAATGTTGGGAAGCGTTGAAAACAGCACAATGTTTAGAATTTGTCCAGAAGTTGCCAAGTAAGTTGGACACTCTTGTAATGGAAAATGGGAAAAATTTTTCTGGAGGTCAACGTCAAAGGTTAACGATTGCACGTGCAATCGTTAGTAAACCAAAGTTATTAATTTTGGACGATTCGTTATCTGCATTGGATTATCAAACAGACTTAGATTTGCGGGAAGCATTAAAAAATGATTTAAATGGTACGGTTATTATTATTTCACAACGTATCCGTTCATTGCAGCAAGCCAAGCAGATTTTGTTGATGGATAGTGGACGAATTTCAGCTGTTGGAACACATGAAGAGTTGTTAAAACATTCTGCAGCTTATCAAGAATTGGTTGCTTCACAGGAGGAGGTTTAAGATGGAAAAAATATCTTCCAAAGGATTCAAATTGTTTTGGCCATACCTTACTGCGTATCGAAAAGAATTAGGATTTGCCAGTTTATTTGGTTTAGTTAGCGGGGTAACGGTTGTTTTAATGACTTATTATATAGGAGTCGGAGTAGATTTGTTAATAGGAGCAGGGGAAGTGGATTTTTCTGTTTTATATCGAACGCTATTTTTATTAGCAGGAATTTTATTGGTTACAGTGGTTAGCCAATGGTTGATCCAAATTTTAGCGAATCGAGTCGCTTACAAGTCAATCGCAGAATTACGAAAAGATACGTTTATCCACTTAAACCAACTGCCATTAAATTATTACGATCAAACAGCTCATGGAAATATTGTCAGTCGATTTACAAATGATATGGACAATGTGTCTGTAGCTGTGGCTTCTGTACTGATGCAATTATTTTCCGGTGTATCGACATTAGTGGTTGCCTTTATTTTTATGATGGTTTTAAGCCCGATACTAACATTAGTTGTATTAGTTGCAACACCTGTTATCTTTTTTGTGATGTGGTTTGTAGCGAAAACCTCTCAGTATCGTTTTAAAAGTCAACAAGGGATAACGGGAGAATTATCTGGGTTTATTAATGAAAGAATTCTAAATCAAAAAATTGTTAAAGCTTTTCAACAAGAAGAATCTTCTCAAGAAAAATTTGAAGTCATCAATCAACGGCTATATGTAGAAGGACAAAAAGCACAATTTGCTTCTTCTTTAACGAATCCTCTTTCAAGAGTTGTGGATCACTTAGCGTATATTGCGGTAGGTTTAGTAGGTGGGCTATTGATTATTTATGGAAACACTGGTGTGACGATCGGAATTATTTCTAGTTTCACGATTTATTCGACACAATTTACAAAACCGTTTATTGAGATTTCCGGAATCACGACAGAAATTCAATTGGCAATAGCTGGACTTGATCGAACTTATGACATCATGAAGCAAACGATTGAAAAACCTGATGAAACAACTGCAAAGGTTCTAACGAATGCTAAAGGCGTAGTGGAATTTAAGCAAGTCGATTTTGCGTATAAAAAAGACCAACCTTTGATTACTGATTTTAGCTTGAAAGTTTATGCGGGAGAAACAGTTGCGATTGTAGGGAAGACGGGTGCTGGAAAATCTACATTGATCAATCTGCTTATGCGCTTTTATGACGTTGATGCAGGGAGTATCTCTATTGATGGAACCGACATTCGCGCTATTACACGAGACAGCTTACGTCAGAGTTTTGGCATGGTATTACAGGATACTTGGCTTTTTGATGGTTCTTTACGCGCTAATTTACGATATGGAAATAAAGAAGCGACAGATGAAATGATCTATGACGCATTGAAGAAAACTTATATGTATGAATATGTGATTCGGTTACCTGAAAAGCTGGACACAAATATTGGAGCTAGTGGAATAAAGGTATCAGAAGGTCAAAGACAATTATTGACGATTGCGCGTACGATGATTTCCAATCCGGATATGTTGATTTTGGACGAAGCAACAAGCTCTGTAGATACATTGACGGAGCAAAAAATTCAATCTGCTTTCTTGCAAATGATGGAGGGGCACACAAGTTTTGTTATCGCCCATCGATTATCTACTATTAAGAATGCTGATCAGATCATCGTTTTAGATCAAGGACATATTCTAGAAGTTGGCACACATGAGGAATTGCTGGAAAAAGGTGGAAGTTATGCTAAACTTCATAAAGCTCAGTTTACTGTAGAAGACTAGCAATACGCTTATTTTTTCAAAATGGTAGGCTCTCATTAGTTGGCAATTGACTTCTTTAGGTCCAGTATGATAGGATAATCATACGAACACTAACGAACGATAAAAATATACACAATGATGAGAAGAGTAAAGTATCCATTTCTTTTTTTAGAGAACCTGGTAAGGTGAAAGCAGGTAAAGAAATGCTACTCGAAGATGGTCTCGGAGTGGCTAATTTGATTGTAGCAGTTGATGCTATTTTAAAATTAGACGGGTCCTCCCGTTACAGTGGAACAGTATAACTTTTAAGTAATTTTTAAAGCGTACTGGTTGAGGCAAAAATAGTAATGTTTTTGCGAAAAAAGGTGGTACCACGTGTAGATTTAACATCTCCGTCCTTCTTTCATATGTTTCGGCATATGAAGGGAGGACTTTTTTTGTTCTTTTTTAGAGGTTCTGTGTTCAGAAAGCTTTTTTTTATTGTGAGGACAGGAGGGAGAGCAAGCAGGGGAAACAATATTCAAAAAACGAGGTATCATCAAAAAAATTATAATAGAAAGTAGGAAAATAAATGTTTAAATCTATAACAAAAGGATTTATTGCGTTAGCATCAATAATAGTTTTGAGTGCTTGTGGACAAAACGGAACTGCAGAAGATTCAGAAACAAAAAGTAACGGAAATGGTTTAGCGGAACAGCAAGAATTGAGCGTCAGTGTTCCAGCAAGTATAACGAGTATTGATACAATACAAACGACTGATAAAAATACTTTTACGATTATTCAACATTTATATGAAGGATTATACCGTTTGGATGAAGATAGCAACCCAGTTCCAGGTTTAGCTGCAGAAGAAGCCGAAATCAGCGAAGATGGACGAACTTATACATTTACTTTACGGGATGATGCTAAATGGAGTAATGGAGAACCCATTACTGCTCATGATTTTGTTTATTCTTGGACAAAACTAGCTAACCCTGAAACAGCTGCTCCAAATGCTTATTTACTGGATAGCGTTGTAAATGGACTGGAAGTACGTACAGGAGAGAAAGCGCTTGAAGAACTAGGAGTTGAAGCCTTATCCGATACCGAATTTCAAGTGGAACTAGTTGAACCTCTGCCATCTTTCTTAACATTGATTTCGGTTGTTTGGCTAGCTCCACAAAATGAAACTTACGTTGAGGAGCAAGCTGACAGCTATGCAGCTTCTAGCGAAAATGCGATTTATAGTGGTCCATTCGTTTTATCTAATTGGACACAAGGTGAAGAGACTTGGACACTAGAAAAAAATGATGAATATTATGCGGCTGATGAAGTGAAATTAACAAAAATTGATTTCAATACGATCAAAGAAGATCAGACTGGTATTAATTTGTTCAATGCAGGAGAATTAGATTTAACTAAAATTACTGGTCAATATGTAGCGCAATATCAAGATAATGAAGGGCTGGTTTCTCATAATGATATAGCAAATACATTTATTGATTTTAATAAAGAAGAAGGAACGCCTTTAGCGAATGAACATTTAAGAAAAGCGATTGCCCATTCTATTAATAAAGAAAATTTAGTCAACACGGTTCTAAATGATGGATCAGTAGCACTTAATGGACTGATTCCGAATAATCTTTATCGAAACCCGGAAACGGATGTTGATTTTAGAGAGTACAGCGGTGAGTATTTGACATACGATGTTGAAAAAGCGCAGGAAGAATGGAATCTAGCAAAAGAAGATCTAGGAGATTCTATAGAATTGAGTTTATTAGTTGCAGAAGATTACACAAATACTCAAACAGCGGAATATGTACAAAGCCAGATTCAAGAAACATTGGATGGCGTAACAGTTACAGTAAATAAACAACCTAAAAACAATGTAAACCAAACACGTGCGGATTCAAATTATGACATGTCTATTTCTGGATGGATCGCCGGTGATAATAACTTAGGTTATTACTTCATTTTATATGAAAATGGTTCTGCATATAATTATGGCAACTATCAAAATGAGAAGTTTAATCAATTAGTGACAGATGCAAAAACGGTAAACGCAAATGATGTGAATCAACAATTTGAAGATTACAAGCAAGCAGAAACCATTTTACTTGAAGAAGATGCAGCTCAAGTTCCGTTATACCAAGGCGCATCAAATTACTTGATTAATCCGAAAGTAAAAGGAATCCAATACCATCTTTATGGAGATTATTTCCACTTCAGAACAGCTTATTTGACTGAGTAGCATCTGATAAGAGCCTGCTCTTTTAGTTAATATAATGAAGAAAACTATTGATACCAGCAAAGATCCAAAAAGGAACTTGTTGTGGTGTCAATAGTTTTTTGTGTTTAAAAATGGATCTTGTATAAAATGTTGGATCACTAAAAAAATAGTTTTATTTCGCTAATCTTTTTTGTAGTAGACAAAAACTTATCTAACTTTCAGCTTGTACAATCAACCATCACATGGTTTCTCCCATTTTAAGTTCTAAATCCGTTTCATTTGTCATGTTAACGTGCTCTTATTTGTTTAGATCGTTCAATCAGTTCATTAAATGTTATTTCGTTCATGATAAATCCTCCTTTTTAGGTTACAACTATTTAAATGGATTAATATAGCACATTACGAATAAGTAGTATTCAAAGGTTGTAGCTATTTTTTATTTGAGTAGACACAATAAGCCATAATTCGATTAACTCAAAGCTATTTTTTATTTGAGTAGACGCAATAAGCCGTAATTCAATTAACTCAAAGCTATTTTTTATTTGAGTAGACGCAATAAGCCATAATTCGATTAACTCAAAGCTATTTTTTATTTGAGTAGACGCAATAAGCCGTAATTCAATTAACTCAAAGCTATTTTTTATTTGAGTAGACGCAATAAGCCATAATTCAATCAACTCAAAGCTACTTTTCATTTGAGTAGACGCAATAAGCCATAATTCGATCAACTCAAAGCTGTTTTCCGTTTGAGTTAATGAAATGAGTATCAGTTCGTTCAATTTAAAATAGAATTCTGATTGAAAGGACCAAATCTAAGGGACAATACCAAAAGAAATTACTAAAAATACCTTGATTGAGTGATGCTGTTTGACTAAATGCAGATACCCTTATCGAGCGTGCTAAGCTTATGGATAAACTTGTTCTAGTTAAACCGATGCCAAGCAAATCATTCTATATTTAGAAGAAAAAATATTTGTTATGCATCAAAAAAAGAAGATAATTCCGTCACTTCAGGAAATATCTTCTTTTTTATTATTAATTAATTTTCAACACTTGCGCGACTTAAATCAAATTCTACACCAACTGAATGGAAAATGATTCCTTTAACAGCCGGGTTCCGTAGTTGTGTTTCTGCTTCTTGGTACAAAGGAATGAAGGCAAAGTCATCTGTTAAGATTTTATGCGCTTCTTGAAGATCTTCCCAACGCTTTTCATCATCATTAGCATTTGTTGTTTTTGATTGATCGATCAGAGCATCATAATCAGAGTTGGAATAGCCGCCTTCATTATATGCTGAATCACTATATAAAAGATCCATAAAGTTGATGGCATCAGCAAAGTCAGCGCCCCATCCAGTAAGAAGGATATCGAAGTCGCGAGAGTCTGCTAGAGCAAGACGGTTCTTCTTAGGAACATTACGCAACTCAACAGAAATACCAGGTAAGTTGTTTTGAATTTGACCTTGGATGTATTGACTGATTTGTTTGCTTTTTTCATCATCATCCCCAACGAAAGAGATGGAAATATTATCCACGCCTAATTCAGCTTTGGCTTCTTCCCATAATTCTTGAGCACGCTCAATATCGTAAGAAAGGAATGAGTCAGTTTCTTCAGTGAAATCTTCTCCTGTAGAAGGGTTTGTGACAAAGTCAGCTGGTAAAAATCCACTGATTTCAGTAGATCCGTCAGCTAAAACAGTATTCACTAAATCATCGGTATTGATAACCAATCCTAATGCTTCTCTTAATTTTTCATTTTGCAAGTATTCGTTGTCCCAATTGAATTCCAAGTAAGAAGTTCTGGCTTTCTTTTGAACGACAACATTTTCATTATCAGCGTATTGTTTAACTATTTCACCAGTCAGTTGAGAGTTGTCAATTTGCCCGCCTTCAAATAAATTGACGCCGGTACTTGTTTCTTTGACAACTTGTACATTGACAGTATCTAAAGTTACTTCGTCAGCTGCATAGTAATCTTCATTTTTTACTAAGTCCCAAGTCAATCCGGTTCCATCCCAATTATCTAAAATAAAAGGACCATTTGCTAATAGTGCATCACTTGTAGTGCCGTAATCTTCGCCTTGTTCTTCAACAAATGCTTGATTTTGAGGGAAGAAGGCTGTGAAAGATAATAGGAATTCAAAGTAAGGTGTTGGTTGTGTTAAGTTAAAAGTGATTTCATAATCGCCATTAGCCGTAACCCCTAATTCACTTGGTTCTTTTTCACCTGCCATAATTTCATTCGCATTTACAATCGTTTCAGCTAAATAGCTATATGAAGCACCCGTATCTGGGTCAACTAATTTTTGCATAGCATATACGAAATCATTTGCAGTAACGGGATCGCCATTTGACCAGACAGCATCTTCACGAAGTTTATAGGTGTATGTAAGTCCATCTTCTGAAATGGTTCCCTCATCAGCTGCAATAGCGGGTACAGGATTCCCTTCTTCATCAATTCTCAATAAGCCTTCAATCACATGTCCTAAATAGTTTGAGCTATTGATGTCGGTAATTAATGCGGTATCCATAGTTGATAATTCTGTAGGTGCACTATAGTGAACTACTTGTCCTTCTGAATTGTTACTCGTTGAATCACTGCTGGATGTGCTAGAAGTATCTTCATTACTACTACATGCACTTAATAAGAATATGGTACTCAATGATGCTGCTAATTTATATGTTGTTCTCACTAGAAACACTCCTTAATCTAATTTAATTAATGCTATTTTAATATATTAACATATCTATACAAAAAATGTGTAATTTAAGCTAAAAAATTAGGTGTTTATGAATAAAAGGGTCGAAATACTGTATTTTAAGAGGCGTTATTGCATTATGAAAAAACCTACTGCAGTCTATCGGAGAAGATAGACTGTAGTAGGTTTCTAGTTTTCAATTGCTATTTGATAAGAAGCTAGCAACTTAAGTTTTTTTGATGAATTTTTCACGGCAATGCGGACAAGTGATAGTGATTTTTCCTTTGTTTCGCGGCACACGTAATTTTTTATGACAGTTGGGACAAGCATAGTATTTGTATACTTTTCGTTGTAAAAATTTATTGCGCTTTTGATTCCAACTTCTAGTTAGCTGACGTGTGAAGGTCAAAAATTTTTGGTTTTCTTGGTACCTTTTTGTCCGATTACGGGAAAATGCTCGGTAGTAACCAAAGAGAATGGCTGCCCAACCTAGTAATCCAATAATTGACCAATGAAATAAATTAGCCAAGACGAGGATAATCAGTCCTCCGTATAGCAAATAGTTAGAAAGCTTATCTACGCCGTATCTGCCAATCATAAATTTTTGAAGTTTAGCTCTTAATTTTCCCATGTAAAGTGGTCGCCTCTTTCTATTTCTATCAAGTACATACTAAACAGTATACCATTTTACGAAAAACCAGCGACCGTCTTTAGTCTGATTTTTATCCTGATATAAATGATAATAATGAAAGATGAGTTCCACAAATTCAATTTCTTTTTGATTAATGAAGTTTATTCTTTAGCGGATCTTTTCTTATCGATTTTATCTCTAATAAAATAAGTAATAGGAATAGATAGAAACATTAGGCCTGAAAAAAATTGAATCAATCCTTCTCCTATTTTTCCGTTTAAGATGAAATCCTCAGGGTAAACACCCAAAGATTGGTAGGCAACAAAAATGTTAAATATCCCTAAAAACAGAAGCCCAATAATAGAACCTTTTTTATCTTCATTTTTACGAAAATAGGCATTGTGATAAACACTGATATTAATAAAAAACAAAACCGTTATAAAGGTAATGATAATTGTTTCCAGCTCTTTTGTTTGAGCCCATTGAACTTCAAAAATGAGTCCTAAAATATAATTTGATACAATTAGCAAAATTAAAGTCATAAATGAATAGTAACCATATTTATATCTCATGAACTTTTGATACTCATCATATTGTTTCATCATTATTCCTCCCAAAATAAATCATTCAAGGTTAAGTCAAATACTTTACAAATGTCTATACATAAATTAACTGTAGGGTTGTAATCCCCTCGTTCAATAGCACTGATCGTTTGTCGTGTTACGTTTACGGCGTCTGCTAGTTGTTGTTGAGATAGTTCGTATTGAGCACGAGCTACTTTTAAACGTAAATTTTTAGCCATTATGAAATTTCCCTTTCTTAACGTAAAATATATTTTACATCAAGAATGATATACCATTCAAAAAAAGGTGTCAAATTTTTTACTATACTATTAATTTTTATGATATTTTAGTCATTTAGTAGCTAAAAAAGAGGATTATATTAGGTAGAATAGTAGTAAAATGTACAGGAAATAGTAGAATAAGAGATAGTTAAGAATATGAAATTCAGTAAGTATTGGAGGAAACTAATTAATGAAGAAAAATATAAAGACAGAAGATACTATTAAAAGATGGGACAACTTTGCAGAAACTTATTCAAAAAGTCATACAGAGCAAGGAGATGTACATAAAGAAATTTTTTTGAACCCACCGTTATTTTCATTGATGGGAACAGTAAAAAATAAAAAAATTTTGGATGCGGGATGTGGTGAAGGGTATTTAAGCAGATTGCTAGCTAAGTCTGATGCTAACGTAACAGCAGTAGATTATTCTCCAAAAATGATTGAAATTGCACGTGAGAGAACGCCCAACGGATTATCCATTCATTATATAGAAGGTAATTGTGAAGATTTACATAGTTTAGAAGATGCAAGTTTTGATTTAATCGTGTCCAATATGGTCATACATGACCTGGAAAATTATAAAAAAACATTCAAAGAAATGTTTCGATTGTTAGTTGATGGAGGAACCTTTGTTTTTTCTATTCTGCATCCTTGTTTTGTTACTCCGGGTAGTGGTTGGGAAAAAACAGAAAATGGAGAAAAACTGCATTGGAATGTAGATAATTATTTTTACGAAGGAGCTTATGAGCAGAAACTAGGAAATACAGAGAAAATGGTTTATTTCCATAGAACTTTAATGACATATATTAATACACTCATACAAACTGGTTTTACTTTAGAATGTATGGTAGAACCTGTGCCGTCGAAAGAAATGTTAGAGAAATACCCTTCTTTTGAAGAGGACTTTAGATGTGCTGATTTTATGGTGTTTAAGTTAAAAAAATAAAAGGTAAAAGAGTGTAGTGTTTTTTTGATAATACACTAAATAAAACATGAATATAAGCCTATTTAAAAAACAATACACTAATTAGTGTATTGTTTTTGTTTTTTCAGAGGAGTGCACCTGTTGAAAAGATAACCTTTCTGAATGATACACTAAACTTGGCACGATACTTGCTTTATATAAGTGAAGGACAAATATCAGATAGTGATAGGAGGGAACTTTTACAGTAGTAGGAAAGTTGGTTTTAAATACAGACAAAACTATAGAAATTTTTTCTGGAAGTTGTGTCTAATTAGCAAGTAAGAAATAAATCATTTAGGAGGTAGAAATATGGTAGGAATTATACTAGCAAGCCATGGCGAATTCGCTGAAGGCATCTTGCAATCCGGCGCTATGATTTTTGGAGAACAAGAGAATGTTAAAGCTATAACCTTGATGCCAAGCGAAGGCCCAGAAGATGTTAAAGCTAAAATGGAAACTGCAGTTGCATCTTTTGACGATCAAGATGAAGTATTATTCTTAGTTGATTTATGGGGTGGTACTCCATTTAATCAAGCAAATACTTTGTTTGAAGAACACAAAGAAAAATGGGCAATTGTTTCCGGATTAAATTTACCAATGGTAATTGAAGCTTATGCGTCTCGTTTGTCAATGGATTCTGCGCAAGAAATTGCAGCACATATCATTGAAACAGCAAAAGAGGGTATAAAAATTAGACCTGAAGAATTAGAACCAAAAGGAGCAAAAGCAGCTCCAGTTCAAACCTCTAATGCAGGTGCTCCTGGAAAAATGCAATACGTGTTAGCACGTATTGATTCTAGGTTACTTCATGGTCAAGTAGCAACTGCTTGGACTAAGACAACTGGACCTACTCGTATTATAGTTGTTTCTGATACTGTTGCTAAAGATGAACTTCGTAAGAAATTAATTCAACAAGCGGCTCCTCCAGGTGTTAAAGCACATGTTGTCCCTGTTGAAAAAATGATTGAACTTGCAAAAGACGATCAACACTTTGGTGGTCAAAAAGCACTTCTTTTATTTGAAAATCCACAAGATGCACTTAGAGCTGTTGAAGGTGGCGTTCCATTGGAAACAATCAATGTTGGTTCTATGGCACATTCAATTGGTAAAGTTCAACCAAACAAAGTATTAGCATTTGATCAAAAAGATATTGATGCTTTCAAGAAATTGAAAGAAGCAGGAATTAGCTTTGACGTACGTAAAGTTCCAAATGATTCAAAAGGAAATATGGATGGAATTATCAAGAAAGCTCAAGAAGAGTTGAAAAAATAAAAATGATTTAATTATCAGTAGAAAACGGAGGGTTAATAATCATGGAATTAAACATTATTCAAATGATTTTAGTCGTTATCGTAGCATTTGTAGCTGGTATGGAAGGTATTTTAGACCAATTCCACTTTCATCAACCAGTAATTGCTTGTACGTTAATTGGCTTAGTTACAGGAAACTTATTACCATGTCTTATTTTAGGTGGTACACTTCAAATGATCGCGCTTGGATGGGCGAATATTGGTGCCGCTGTTGCTCCAGATGCTGCATTAGCATCTATTGCATCTGCAATTATTTTAGTTTTAGGTGGTCAAGGCGAAGCTGGTGTAGCTTCTGCGATTGCGATTGCTGTTCCACTTGCAGTTGCTGGATTATTATTAACAATTATTGTTCGTACAATTGCAACAGCGTTTGTACACTTTATGGATGCTGCTGCAAAAGAAGGAAACTTCAGAAAAGTAGAAATGTGGCACATCATTGCAATCTGTATGCAAGGTATACGTATTGCAATTCCCGCTGCATTAATTTTGGCTATTGGCGAAGGCCCTGTTAGAGGATTACTAGAAGCTATGCCAACATGGTTAACAGCTGGTTTAGCTATCGGTGGTGGTATGGTTGTTGCTGTTGGTTATGCAATGGTTATCAATATGATGGCAACACGTGAAGTATGGCCATTCTTTGCATTAGGTTTTGTATTAGCTACTATTTCAGAAATTACACTTATCGGCCTTGGTGCTATTGGTGTTGCGCTTGCTCTTATATACTTAACTCTATCTAAACAAGGTGGAGGTTCAAGTAATGGTGGAGGCTCAAACACAGGTGATCCATTAGGCGATTTAATTGATACTTACTAAGAAGGAGGCTGACAATAAAATGACAGAAAGAATTAAATTATCTAAAAAAGATCGTATTTCTGTTTGGATGCGTTCAACTTTTCTTCAAGGTTCTTGGAACTATGAACGTATGCAAAATGGTGGTTGGGCATTTACAATGATCCCAGCAATAAAAAAATTATATAAAACTAAAGAAGATCGTGCAGCTGCACTTGAACGTCATTTGGAATTCTTCAATACGCACCCATATGTAGCTTCACCTATCATCGGGGTTACTTTAGCGCTTGAAGAAGAACGTGCAAATGGTGTTCCAGTTGATGATGTTGCTATTCAAGGGGTTAAAGTTGGTATGATGGGTCCTCTAGCAGGTATCGGAGATCCTGTCTTCTGGTTTACTATTAAACCAATCCTTGGAGCTTTAGCAGCTTCTCTAGCTATGAGTGGTAATATTTTAGGACCAATCATCTATTTCGTTGGATGGAATCTTATTCGTATGGCGTTTATGTGGTATACACAAGAATTCGGTTATAAAGCTGGTTCTAAAATTACTGATGACTTATCAGGAGGGTTACTACAAGATATTACAAAAGGTGCTTCAATTCTAGGTATGTTCATTCTTGGTTCATTAGTTAATCGCTGGGTATCTATTAGCTTCACACCAACGGTATCTTCTGTACAGCTTGACGAGGGTGCTTATATCGAATGGGATAAATTACCTGCTGGTGCTGAAGGAGTCAAATCTGCTTTGGAACAACAAGCTTCTGGCCTATCTTTGAATGATGTTAATGTAACAACATTACAGGATAACTTAAACAGCTTAATTCCTGGTTTAGCAGCATTACTATTGACACTTTTCTGTATGTGGTTGCTTAAGAAGAAAGTTTCTCCAATCGTTATCATTCTTGGGTTATTCGTAGTGGGTATTGTCTTCCACTTGCTTAACTTGATGTAATATTTATTAAATAGGATAAATGATATTGCCTGGGCTAATTTAGTTCAGGCTTTTTATGGAATTCTAATAAGGATAGAACTCGTTTTTGATAACTTATGTAAATGTTTATTATCTATTTTAATCGTATTTCATCTAAATATGGAAAGAGGATGTTAAATTTATGGTAAAAAATATAGTGGCTGCTTTTGAAGAACAAGTAATAAAAACACCTAATCAAGTGGCAGTAGAGTTCGGAGAAGAATCACTTACATATTATGAGCTTAATTGCAAATCTAATTCTTTGGCGTATTACCTTGTGGATAAATGTGGTATTAAAAATGGGGACATAATTCCCTTGCTATTAGACCGTAATGAAAAAATAATTATTGCAATGTTGGGTGTTTTAAAAGCTGGAGCATGTTATACGGCTTTGTCAAAACAATATCCAAAATCACGTATTTCGTTTGTTCAAGAACAAACTGAAGCAAAATTACTTATTGATGATGAATTTATTACACAAAAGTTTAAAAAACATCAACAAAATTTAAATATTTCTATTAGCCAAGATGATTTAGCTTATATTGTGTATACTTCAGGAACGACAGGAAATCCTAAGGGAGTACTTCATACACACAAAGGAGTTTTTAATCATATCAATTCTTATTGGAAATATCTTAATTTTGATTCAACAATAATTTATAATACATTGTTTCTAGTTAACTATGTATTCTCAGTAGCTACAACACAAATATATAGCACTATTTTACATGGACATAAGTTAATAATTTCAGAACCTAATTGTCTTGAAAATATCCAGAAATTTACAGATTATATAAATAGAAAAAATATTAATTACTTTCAATGTACACCATCCCTAGCAGACAGCTTAGACTTCAAAAAAATTGAATCTGTAAAAACAGTTGCTGTAGCTGGAGAGAAGATACCTGAAAGTCTCTTTTACAACACTTATAACAATAACGTTAAATTAATTAATGTATATGGTCAATCTGAATTTCATGCTGGTACTGCTAAGACAATAGACTCAATTAAAGATATCAATAACATTGGATCTAATCTAGAAAATATGAATGCATATGTTTTAGATGAAAATTTAAGTGAAGTAGGAATTGGCCAAATTGGTGAAATTCATATGGCAGGTGATCAATTATCGTTGGGTTATCTTAAGCTTGAAGATGAAACAAAGAAACATTTTATCTCTAATCCATTTGGAGAGGGAATTTTGTGTAGAACCGGTGATTTAGTTAAAAATTTAAATAATAGAGAGTTTGAATTTGTTGGGCGTAATGATTTTCAATTAAATATTAATGGGATTCGAACTGAACCTGGAGAGATTGAAGTACAAATTGTTTCTATTCCTGAGGTTCAGAAAGCAGTCGTTGTGGGAATTAATGATCAATTTATTGTTGCTTATTATGTAAGCCATAAAAAACTTGAAGAAGTATACATTAAGAGTTATATAACTAAAAACCTTTCCGAATATATGCAGCCTCATATCTATATCTGGATGGAACAACTTCCGCTGAATGTCAATGGAAAACTTGATAGAAAGAGATTACCTGAGGTTAATTTACAAACAGAAGAGTATATAGCGCCCATTACTAATACTGAAAAAGTTATTATTGAATCAATAGAAAGCCTATTGGGAATAGATAATGTAAGTATATTAGATAACTTTTTTCATTTAGGAGGTAATTCGTTAAAAGCAATGCAATTGTCAAATATTATTTTTAACAAAATACAGAAAAAGTTAACAGCAAAAGAAATCTTTTCTAGTCAACAAATTAAAGATTTAGTAAATTTAGTAGAAAATCTTGATGAAATAGATGAGATTCAGTTAGTTCCTATTCTAAACAAAAGTTTTTATTCAATGAGTCCAGTTCAAAAAAGAATGTATGTTTTTAATGAATTGAATAAAGAAGATATTTCTTATAACGAACAGACTGTCATTGATTTTTTAAGTAAAGTGGATGCTCTCAAAATGCAGAATGCTTTGGAACAAATGATTAGACGTCATGAATCTTTACGAACTAAATTCTCAAATATAGATGGTCAGTATATTCAGGAAGTTATGCCTGAAGGGCAATTGGATTTTCAAATAATACCATATACAAAAGAAATTTCAAATTTAGTAAAGCCAATGAACTTGAAAAAAGGGCAAACAATGAGAGTTTACTTATTATGTGGAGAACAAAATGATTCACTATTTATTGATAAACACCATATAATTACAGATGGAACAAGTGAAAAAATATTTTATCAAGAACTCAATCAACTTTATAGAGGCGACAAGCTAGAAAGTAATAATTTTCATTATAGAGATTATAGTTCTTGGTTTGCACAACTTAATTTGAAAAAAGAAAAGAAATGGTGGACTGACTATTTATTAGGGTATCAGCGACTAGAATTAGTAACTGACTATAAAAAAATGAGAAACCATAACGCTAGTGGAAGTACATTAAAAGTTTCTTTTGAAAGTGATCTTGTTAAAAAAATACGTGCTTTTGCGAAAGAAAATAAGGTAAGTGAGTATATGATTATTTTCGCTACAATAAGTCTATTACTATCAAAAATGTATAACTCTGAGGATTTCATCTTAGGCACAGTTTCTAATGGTCGTGTACATGAAGCAACTGATAAGATGTTGGGAATGTTTGTCAATACTCTACCTATTCGACTTCGTCCATATTCGAATTTGAAAGCATCAAAATTTCTTAATCAAATCAATGAAGATGTATTGACTGCATTGTCAAATCAAAATTATCAATTTGAAGAGATTATAAAAGACTTGCAAGCAACAAGTGATTTAGGAAACCCTTTTTTTGACTGTATGTACGTATATCAAAATATTGAAAAAGATAGTTATTTTGATGGTAAAGCAAAAAAAAATTCTTTTAAATCGGATGCAGCTAAATTTAGTTTAACTTTTGAAATTGAAGATTCTGAACTAGGTATGGATCTTTTTCTGAATTATGATAATTCGTTGTTTGAAACTCAAACAATTGAGAAACTAGTGAATCGATTCATGTCTACTACTGAAAATTACATCAATAATCCTGAAGAAAAATTATCTGATATTTCTATATTTGCTAAGGGGGAAAAAACTAACCTTTTAGAAGTAACCTCTACATTAGTACATGAGAATGTAATTGAATTATTTGAAAAACAAGTTAAATTAAGACCTGACGATTTGGCTCTAAGATTTGAAAACGTTATTTTGAGTTATTCAGCATTGAATGAGGAAGTAAACAAAGTTGCAAATTTCTTAATTGAAGAAATGAAAGTGCAACCAGAACAGAAAATACCACTACTACTACATCGAACACATAAAACGGTTATAGCGATTCTCGCAGTTTTAAAGGCAGGCGCAGCTTATGTTCCAGTAAGCCTAAAATATCCTCAAGAAAGAATTGACTATATTATAGATGTTTGTGATTCAAATTTTGTGATTGATGATAATTTCATGAATCAATCATTTTCGAGTGAAGTGAGCAACCCAGAAAATAAAATTGAACTTAATCAATTAGCATATATTATTTTTACTTCAGGTACTAGCGGAACGCCTAAAGGGGTCATGGTTACACATAAAAACTTAGGTAATTTTGTTATCCAAGTTGCGAAAATGGAAAAGTCTGGAATGCAAACTGGAATGGTTAATGGAGCATTTTTTGAATATGTTTTTGATGCTTCAATTCATGATTTAATTCGTCCGTTTACCATGGGAGAGAGCGTGGTAATTTTAGATACCGATTTGATTTATGATATAGATTTATTGATTCAAACTTTAATACGTTATAAAGTAAATGCTATTGGTATGACACCCTCTCTTGCAGCGAAGTTAAATTTAAAAAGCGTTCCTACGATGCAAGTACTCCATTGTGGTGGCGAAGCTATTACAATGGAAGTAATTGAAAAATATGCTGATTCATCCATCCAACTAAATAATTGTTATGGACCAACTGAAACTACCGTTCTTTGCTTTGTAAATAATGATGTAACAGATCTTTCTATTGGTAAACCAATTGGTGGAGTTAATCCTTATGTACTTGATAATAATCACCATCTTTTACCTAAAGGCGCTATAGGAACCCTTTTTATTGGTGAGAATCAAGTAACACGTGGGTATATAAATCAACCAGAAGAAACTACAAAACGTTATATAGATAATCCATTTGGAAAAGGTCAGTTATACGATACAGGAGACCTAGTGAGGGTTCTAAATAATGGCACATATGAATATCTTGGTAGAAAAGATTTTCAAGTGAAAATTCGAGGTTTTCGTGTCGAACTAAGCGAAATTGAAAAAAGTTTTCAGTCAATTGAAGGTATTGATCAAGTAGCAGTTATTGCTAAACAAGATAATTTAGGTGCTTACTATGTTGCGCAAAATAAATTTGATTCAGAGTTCCTATTTGATCAGCTATCGAAAATATTACCAGAATACATGATCCCAACCTTCTATGTACATCTAAAGGAATTTCCTCTAACAATAAATGGAAAATTAGATGTTCAAACTTTACCGGAACCAGTATACACAGATGAATATGTTGCACCAAAAACTAAACGAGAAAAAGAAATTGAATCAGCTTTTTGTCAAGTTTTAGGGCTAAATAAAGTGTCAATAAAAGCCAATTTCTTTCGACTTGGTGGGAACTCAATAGTTGCAATTTCTCTTGCAAACTTGATAAATTTATCAGTAAAAGATATCTTTGAAAGAAAAACAATACAAAATCTTGCAAAAGTTAACGAAGAAATTCGTCATGTTGAAAAACAGATTTTCGAAAATATAAAGGACCAAAACCTCTCATATGCTCAAGAACGTCTTTTCTTTATTGACCAATTAGAAGAGGGCACACAAGCGTATAACATTCCAATATTAGGCACACTTAGTAAAGATATTAATTATCAAAAGCTTGAAGAAGCAATTCAAAAAGTTGTCAATCGTCACGAAATATTGCGTACTATTATCGTGGATTTCCATCAAGAATTGCTAAATAAGAATATAAAAATAACGCATAATGAAATTGAATTTAATGAATTTTTCTCATATTCATTTGATCTTGAAAAAGAGATTCCAATTCGTGTCAATATCTTCAGAAATATGATTGCAATAAATGTTCATCACATTGCTTTTGATGGATGGTCAACAAACATTTTACTAGAAGAAATTACTCGACTATATAATGGAGAAAACCTAGCTCCTTTAGAAATTCAGTATAAAGATTTTGCTAAGTGGCAAATTACAGCACAAGATGAAGCTACTTTGAATGAACAAGAGAAATATTGGTTGGAGAAACTTGATGGATATGAAACGTTAGATTTTCCAACTGATTTCTCAAGACCTCAACAATTTAATTATGATGGACAAGAATTAAACTATAAGTTAGATAAAAATTTAATAGAAAAACTAAATAAAGTTGCCCGAAATCATGATACAAGCCTTTATTGTGTAACACTTAGTGCATTCATGCTTCTTTTGTCTGCTTATAGTAACCAAAAAGATATTGTTTTAGGAACACCGATAGCCAATCGTCACATTAAGGGAACAGAGAATATGATAGGGCTTTTTGTAAATACACTAGCATTACGCTCACAGGTTAATCCTAATGAAAGTTTTGCTGAATTCTTAGAGACAAATAGTGAACAAATAACAGCAGCTCAAAAATATCAAGATTTACCATTTGAACGTTTAGTAAATAAACTGAAAGTTGAAAAAGATTTATCACGAAATCCGATTTTTCAGATTATGTTTGGCTTTCAAGACATTGAAAATATCAAAGAAATAGATCTTTTTACTTCTGTAAATAATGATCTTCATCTCAACAGTACTAAATTTGATATTTCTGTTATGCATCGAGAAAATATTGTCAATTTTACATTTGCTACAAAATTATTTAAGGAAGAAACAATTCAAGGTATTGCTGAAACTTATGAAAAAATCTTAAAACAAATAGCTGAAGAACCGGAAAAGTTAATTTCGCAGATAGAACTTAATTCTATGATTGTCAATACCCAAAAAGAAAATTTTCCTAATCTTTCGATTCATAAATTTTTTGAGACTGTAGTAACAAATTATCCGAAAAATTCGGCTATTGTATATGAAGGCAAAATCTTGACGTATGAGTCTTTAAATCAAAAAGCAAATCAATTTGCTCATACATTGATTGACAATTATGGTATAAAACCAGAAATGCACATTCCAATATTGATGGAACGAAGTGAAAAATATGTAATAGCAATTTTAGGTATATTAAAAACAGGCGCAAGCTATGTACCGATGAGTCTAGAATATCCTCAAGAAAGGATAAAATATATTATTGAAAAAGTTAATGCACCATTGATTATTACTGACAATTTTATTGTCAACTCTAAAAATATAAATAATCCGAGTGTATCAATACTAGAAAATAATTTGGCATATATCATTTTCACTTCTGGTACAACAGGGCTTCCCAAAGGAGTAATGATTGAACATAGAGGTGTAATCAATACAATTTATAATCAAATAAAACTATATGACGTTAATGAAAGTACTCGTGCAATTCACTTTGCAAATTTTGTGTTTGATGCTTCTGTGTTTGAATTATTCTACACATTACTTGCAGGTGCAACTTCGTATTTATTAAATGAAGAAGCACGTACTGATTACAATTTATTGAAGCAAATAATAATTGATAATCAAATTACACTTGCAACATTGCCACCTGCCATTTTAAGTGCTGAAGATTTGCTACCTCTTAAAACTTTAATTGTTGCAGGTGAATCAACTCCACAGGAAATTTATCAATCATATACAGCTAATAAAGTAATTATGGTAAATGCTTATGGTCCAACTGAAGTTACAGTTTGTGCTACTGTAAAATTTTACAATCAAAATATGAATTCTAATAATATTGGAAAGGCCTTAAAGAATGTAGTAACCTATGTTTTAGATTCTGAAAATCATCAAGTCCCAACTAATGCAATTGGAGAATTATATGTAGGAGGCGCAGGTCTTGCACGAGGTTACGTTGGTGATAATGAAAAAACAAATAAGGCATTTATTTGGCATCCACAGTATGGACGGCTTTATAAAACAGGAGATTTAGTAAAACGTCTTCAAACTGGAGATTTGATTTATATTGGTCGGAACGATTTCCAAGTAAAGGTTCGTGGTTTCCGAATTGAACTTGGCGAAATTGAAGCTAAGTTACTGGAACAAGAAACAGTTTCGCAATGTTTAGCAGTTGTTAAGGGCAATAATATCATTGCTTATTATACAGGAGATTTACAGTATTCGCTTGAAGGTATATTGCCATCTTATATGGTCCCAAGTGGATATGTGCAGATAGACGAAATCCCATTAACTATCAATGGGAAAGTTGATTTTCATAAATTGCCTGATCCCATAATTGAGTATAATGAATATGTTGAGCCATCAACAAAACGGGAAAAAGAAATTTCAAAAGCTTTTTGTGATTTGTTGAATCTTAGTCAGGTTTCTGTACTGGATGATTTCTATGCTCTTGGAGGAAATTCAATTCTAGCATTAAAACTAGCAAAAAAAATAAATCTACAAGTAAAACAAATTTTTGAAGCAAAAAATATTCGTGCACTAGCAAAATTACAATCTAGAACTTTAAAACTAAAGAAAGCGAATTTTGAAAATGTTGAAGACCAAGTATTGTCCTTTGCCCAAGAACGCTTGTGGTTTATTGACCAATTTGAAAAAGGTCTTAATGCTTATAATATTCCATTAATTCTACAATTAGCTGAAGGTATTTCAATAGAAAGAATCGAGCAATCAATACTGCAAATCGTGGAGAGACATGAAATACTACGTACAATTATTAAAAATGAACACCAAGTTATATTATCAGAAAAGATCAAAATTACGCATAGTCCTTTTGATGTCAATGAATTTTTTAGTAAGCCTTTTGATTTAGAACATGAAATTCCAATTCGAGTGAACATATATGACAATCAATTAGTCCTAAATATCCACCATATCGCCTTTGATGGATGGTCAACAGAACTTTTATTACGAGAACTAAATATGCTATATAATGGAGAAGAACTACCTTCGTTAAATGTTCAGTATAAAGATTTTTCATATTGGCAAAGAAATTATTTATCTAAAGATTTATTAGAATTACAATCTAACTATTGGAAAGAAACCCTTGACTCTTATGAACCACTCAATCTACCGGTTGACTACGAACGACCAAAAGAGTTCACATATAGCGGATCGGATATTTGTATCGATTTTAAAGGTGAGTGGAAAGAATCTTTAGAAAAAATCGCAAAAAAAAATCAAACTAGTTTATACACTATTATGCTAAGTGTGTTAGATATTATGCTTGCGCGATTTAGTTATCAACAAGATATTGTTGTAGGGACACCGTTTGCAAACAGACATAATAAGGGAACAGAAGATTTAATCGGCTTTTTCATCAATACTCTTCCAGTAAGGACCGTAGTAGATGAAAAATCATCATTTACTATACTGCTTCAACAAAATCATAAAACAATTATAGATGCTCAAAATAATCAAGATATTTCTTTCGAACAAATTGTAAAAAAATTAAGCATTTCTCAAGACACATCTCGAAATCCAATATTCCAAGTATTGTTTAGTGTTCAAGATTTTTCAATGGATGAACTTACTAACAATGACTTGTTTGCCGGATGCAATACAGATATTTTTTCTAATTCAGCAAAATATGATCTATCAGTTTTAGTTGAGAATGGTTTTATTAATTTTAATTACTGCACAGATCTTTTTAATGAATCAACAGTTCAATCAATGGTTAAGACTTATGTGTCAATACTGGAAGCAATTATTGAAAACGACAATTTATCTGTAAGTGAATTAGGCGTTTCTGATAGTTTTGCAAAAGGAGAAATATCAAACTATCCAGATGGCACCGTTGTTGATTTATTTAATGAGCAAGTGTCGCGTACACCTAATCAAATTGCTATTGAATATAAAAATACTAGGCTAACTTATAATGAATTTAACAAACGTACCAATCGATTTGCCAATTATCTATTAACACATGGGGCTAATCAGGGAGATAAAATACCAATGATTCTTGAACGTAGTGAGAAAATGGCTATAGCTATTTGGGGTATTTTAAAGGCTGGTTGTGCATATGTTCCAATTTCGCCAGAGTTTCCTGAGGAACGTAAACAGTATATCATTGATCAAATTAATGCGAAATTTATTATTGATGAGACCTTTGCTGGTTACAATGAAGGAAGTGAAAAAAATCCTAATATTACACCTTCGATGAAAGATATAGCTTATATCATTTTCACATCAGGAACAACTGGTAAACCTAAAGGGGTGATGATTGAGCATGCTAGTTTAAGTAATCGTGTTCAATGGATGAATGGAGCATATCCAATAGGGGATATGGATAAAGTGTATCAAAAGACAAACTATGTATTCGATGTGTCTGTTTGGGAGCAAGTATGGCCATTATTAACAGGAGCAAGTATTGTATATGCCATAGAGAACGGACATAAAGATTCCATTTATCTTTCAAATGAAATCAAAGAAAAATGCATTACCGTAGTACATTTCGTGCCAAGTATGCTTGATGTATTTCTAGATACTTTAGAAATATATCAAGGAGAACCTAATTCAAAAAAACTTGATATTTCCTCTTTAAAATATGTGTTTTGTTCTGGTGAAGCTTTAAATATAAGTAGTGTGAAGAAGTTTAAGAAACTTGTACCAAATGCACAAATTTATAATTTATATGGACCAACTGAGGCGAGTATAGATGTCACTTCATTTGATTGTAATTCCTCCGTAGAAAAAATCCTTATAGGAAAGCCTATTGCGAATACAAAGTGCTATGTTTTGAGTAAATCTAATCAGTTATTGCCGAAATTTGCTATAGGGGAACTTGCAATTGGTGGAGTTCAATTAGCTCGAGGTTATATCAATCAGCCGGAGTTAACGGTTGAGAAATTTCTTACTCATTCAAAATTAGGGCGTGTCTACAAAACTGGTGATCTTGTACGTTTATTAGATACGGGAGAAATTGAATATCTTGGTCGTAATGACTTTCAAGTAAAAATCCATGGGTTAAGAATTGAACTAGGAGAAATCGAGTCAAAACTTTCAGAAATTGGTGGTGTTCAACAAGTTGTAGTATTAAAAGTTGAGGAACGTTTAGTAGCCTACTATCTTGGAGATCAACCACTAAGCGAAGATTCTCTAAAGGAAAAACTTGAAGAAAAACTACCAGGATATATGGTTCCAAGTAACTTTGTTTTTATGGAAAAATTTCCATTAACAATTAATGGTAAATTGAATAGGAGAGCCTTCCCAGTACCAAAAATTAAAATAGAAGAATTTGTTCAACCAGAAAATGAAGTTGAAGTGAAAATTCAAGAAATTGTTTCAGAAATTTTAGGCCTGAAAAGTAGTAATGTTAATGTTTTAGAAAGTTTCTTCTATTTAGGTGGAGATTCAATTAAAGCCATGCAATTAAGTAATCGAATCAAACAAAAATTAAACCAAACAATTACAATTAAACAAATTTTTGATGCAAAAACTGTTCGTAACATTTCACTACTTATTGGTAAAAGTAAAAAAATGGAAATAATAAATGAGCAAGGTGAATTAACTGGTGAAGTGAGGTTACTTCCAATTCAAGAGTGGTTCTTTGAAGAATATAATTCTGGCTACTTTAATCAAGCATTTGCAATTTCTTTACCAGAAGGTATTGACTTAAACAGATTAAAAAAGGCTCTAATTAATTTAATCAACTATCATGATGCATTTCGAATATCTTTTAGAGAAATAAAACAATATTATACACCTAAGATTGAAGAAATTGAACTAGTTTTCGCTGAAACTCCTGAAGAATTTTCAGCAATACAACAAAGCTTTAATCTTGACGGTAAACTTTATCGCTTTGTGATAAAGAGAAGCGAAAATATTTTAGCAGTAATTTGTCATCACCTTATTATGGATAGTGTTTCTTGGCAGATCATTGCTTCAGATTTAAAAAGATTTTACGAAGGGGATATATTTCCTGAAAAAGGAACTAGTTATCGCCAATGGTCTGAAGAGATTCAAAAAAGGAATACTGACTTTGTTTTTGTGGATTTTAATAACTACAACCAATTATTTGAATTATCAGATAAATACAAGAAAGTCAATATTTCCATTGATAGGGAATTTACGAATAAGTTACTTACCCAAGTGAATCAAGTTTATAATACACAAGTAAACGATGTTTTACTTACCGCTTTTGCACGCGCATTGAAATCAATCTATAACCAAAAGATTAGTTACATTAAATTAGAATCACATGGTCGTGCTGAAGTAAGCGAAAATATAAATATTCAGCAAACAGTTGGTTGGTTCACAGCTATTTATCCTCAAACCATCTCAACTGATATCTTAGAAACAAAGCATTATACTAATGTGGTGAAAGATTATGGAATTGGTTATGGTACCAAATTTGGTATTCATTCCAAAGATTTGCCACGAGTTATGTTCAATTATTTAGGGCAAATGGATAATGGTGCACTCAAAGAGTGGTCAATTGTTCATAGCGATTTAGGAGAAACAACTGATTTTGCTTTTAATGACTATTTGACTGTTAACGGAGGTATATTTAAAAAGAAATTAACTTTTGAATTAAGTGGAAAACTTAATGGAATAGAAAAATTTGCTGAACTATACCAAACAGAGCTAGAAAATATTATAACAGAACTTTCCTCTTATAGAAGAACCTACTTAACAAGTGACGATATTGATCAAGTAGTCTCACAACAACAACTTGATGAGTTACAAAAAAATCAAGAATTAGAAATAGTTCTTCCAGCAAATACTTTACAAGAAGGCTTCGTTTCTCATGCCTTAAATAATGATACAAATGATGATGCATATATTTGTTCATTTATTTTTGATTATGAACAAATGATCAACGTTGAAAATTATCGGAAAGCATGGTCAATTGCGCAAAGTAAGTATCCTAGCTTGCGGTTGTCTTTAAATACCGATTATGGAGAAATTCTTCAAATAATTCCTAAAAAAGGAAAATTAGATTTTGGAATTCTGGAAGATACTTCTGTGGATGAGGTTGTTAAATTTGAAAGGACGATATCGTTCGATTTGAATGCTGGCAGCTTGTTTAGAGTACGTCTTATTAAACATAATGAAAATCATTATACTTGTATCCTTACTAATCATCATGCTATTTTGGATGGATGGTCAAATCCAGTAATGCTTAATTTTGTTCATGAAGTTTATGCCAAGTTATGTAAAGGTGAGCGAATTTATATTAATGAAGATAAAGCATATATAAAATCTCAAAAATATCTTGAACAAACAAAAAATGATTCGAATAATTACTGGAAAAATTATCTTGGAGAAGTAGCTCATCCTGATTTAGGTGGGTTATTTAAAAAAGAAAGTCGAACAACAAAACTTGAAAATCTAAATAGAATAGAAGAACCGAAAGACAAAGTTTATGAGATTCAAGGTGACGAATATACTAAGCTTATTGATATAGCAAGAAATAAAGGTTTAACACTAAATATTATAGCTCAATATGCTTGGCATAAATTGTTGAGTGTATATGGTGGAATAAAAGAAACAACTATCGGTGTCGTAAATGCAGGTCGAAGTATGCCTATAGAAGGTATAGAAGAAAGTGTTGGTTTATATATCCGAACTTTACCTATACAATTTGTGCATACAAATGATCCTATTTTAACTCAGCTTTTACATCTACAAAATATTAATAATGAATGTATGATGAATAATAATGTTAGCCTTGCAAGGTTGCAATCAAATGGTATGCGCCTTTTTGATACACTATTCATTTATGAGAATTATCCGTTACCTGAAGAAGATAATAATGAAGAGAACCTGAAAATTACCAATCTGACCGGTCAAGAAAAATTAGATTATCCCTTAACTATTGTTTTACACGAAAGTAAAAAATCTTTAAGCTTCCACATGAAATATGCTGGTGAATTATTTTCAGAAGAAACTATTGATCAGATGTTTAATTTTATGAAGTACTTGGTTGACCAGGTGGTTCAGGACGTAGAAGAATTTAACTATGTTGATTCTGTCCCAGATTTTGGGGTGTCTGAATATCCTAATACAACGATTGTAGAAGAATTTGAGAAACAAGTGCGTCTTTATCCAGATGAAATAGCTTTAAAATCTACTAATGTTAATTATTCCTTTGCCGAATTGAACTCAAAGGCTAATCAAGTAGCATATACGCTTATGGAAAATTTTGATATTAAGTCAGGAGATCGAATCTCTCTCTTACTATCGAAATCAGAGAAGATGATTGTTGCTATTCTTGGAATATTAAAAGCTGGAGCAGTTTATGTACCTATGTCACCAAATTTTCCGCATGAAAGAATCAATTATATTAAAGAACAAGTGAAATCGAAACTGCTCATTGATGAAAAATTTATGAATCAAGAGTTTTCTCAGAATGTTACTAATCTTAATATTTCTGTTCAATCGGATGATTTAGCATATATTATTTTTACTTCAGGAACTACAGGACATCCTAAAGGAGTGATGGTTGAACATCGTAACTTCATCTGCTATCTAGAAAATGTTCTTATTTCAATACAACGAACTGGAACAGATAAGATTGATTTTGCATGTATTTCGGAATATGTTTTTGATATTTTTGGAACAGAAGTATTTGGACAATTATTGCGAGGGAAACCTGTAAACTTATTTACAGGAACACCAGAGGAATTTCCGAATTTCATGAAAAATCATTATGTTACGACTCTACAATCAACTCCTGGGAAAATTAGTTATTTATTCCAAGATAACGATAAAGAAATCCTTTCGACTTCGTTAACTACAATTTTAGTTGGTGGTGAAAAGATGAATGATTCCTTTGTAAAACGTTTTGGAAACATTAATCTAATCAATATATATGGTCCAACGGAAGGAACTGTTTGGACCTCATTGAAAAAGGTAGACGATAATTATTCAAATATTGGAAATCCGTTTCAAAGTTATTCACATTTTATTTTAGACGATAAAATGCGACTTCTTCCAAATGGAGCGATAGGTGAATTGTATGTTGGTGGACCACAGCTATCACGTGGATATTACGGACAAGAAGATCTAACTGAAAGCACATTTGTAAAAAACCCTTACAATATTTGGGGACTTACTGAATATAGCCGTATTTATAAAACGGGGGATGTTGTTCGTGTATTACTAAATGGTGAATTTGAATTAATTGGTAGAAATGATTTTCAAGTGAAAATTCGAGGATTTCGTATCGAATTAGGTGAAATTGAAAATGCTATGCTTAAAGTAAATGGCGTGAAGCAAGTATTAGCTTTAGCGCTCGGAGAAGAAGGAAGCAAGTATTTAGGTGTTTATTATCAAAGCGATAAAGAAATACCACGTGTTGAAATCGAAAAGGTGTTATCGCGATATCTAACAGATTACATGATGCCAGCGGGGTATCAACACGTGAAGGAGTTTCCATTAACAATTAATGGAAAAATTGACCGAAGAACGCTTCCAATTATTTCATATAAAAATGGTGTTGAGTATATAGCACCAAGAAATGAAGTAGAGCAACTTGTACTTCAAACTATATGTAAATTACTTGAAATAAATACTAATGAAGTATCAGTATTAGAAAGCTTTTTTGCGATTGGTGGCGATTCAATTAAGGTTATTAAACTTGTGAATATATTAAAAAAGGAATTTGATAAGAAAATAACTATCAAGGAAATATTTGATGTAAAAACAACGCAAGAAATTGCTCAAGTTCTTCAAAACAAAGTAAATTATAATGAGCTGAATAAGTTAACGGTTAGCAAACAAGATTTTTTTGAATGTTCAGAACAAAAATTATCTTTTGCACAGCAGAAGTATATGGAAACACCATTAAATTCATATAGTAATATTAAAATGTTTTTCCGTTTGAAAGAAGGGATAGAAGCCGAACGATTGAAGCAAGCAGTGATTTCTACTGTTAATCGACATGAAGTACTACGCACAAAGCTTTACGATAAATACCAAATTGTAGATGATACTCAATTAGTAGTAACAAGTAATAAAATCGATCGAACTAACTATTTTTCATATAGTTTTGATTTAAAGAAGGAAATACCAATTAAGGTAAATATCTATGAAGGAGAATTTACTTGTGTTATAGACCATATTGCTTTTGATGGGTGGTCCACATCGTTATTTTTAGAAGATATAGAAGATTTTTATTTTGAAAAGGGTTTACCTGAATTACCGTATCAATATAAAGATTTTTCGAAGTGTCAACACGATTTTTTATCTGGAGATAAGAAAGAGCCTCAGCTAGAATATTGGCGAAAAGAATTTGGAAAGTTTGAAGGAATATACCTATCTAAAGATGAAAATTTGGGTGTGGATACTAAAAAAGGTGGAGATATTTATCTTCATCTTAATGATGACGTTTATGAAAAAATGATTCGAATTGTTAAAGAGAGAGGATTAACGTTACACAATGTGTTATTAAGTACGTATTATCTAATGGTTGCACATGTAAGCCAACAAAAGAATATTTCAATTGCTATTCCTACAGTTAATCGAAATATTTCAGGGACGGAAAATCTAATTGGTCTATTTATTAATCAATTCTTACTGACAATGACAATTGATGGAAATCAAACATTTGTAAAATTTGTTGAGAAACTAAATGCGAAAATTATTGCTGCTCAAAGTAATCAAGATATTCCATTAGAACAGGTAATCAAAGAAATTGGCATCAAATTAAAAGGAAATACACTCTATTTCGGTATTCAAGGATTTAAAGGTGAAGCACTAAAACAATCGAACTTGTTTGATGAAATATCTGAAATGAATCAACTTTCTGAAAAAGATGCATTTAGTGATCTAACAATTTTTGTTTGGGGACAAAATATTGACTTTAACTATTCTAAATCATTATTCCAAACTGAAAGAGTTCAATATTTCGCTGATATTTATGAAAAAATATTGAAGAAATTGATTAATAATATCGATATAAAAATTGAAGAATTAATTTAGGAGGAATTGTATGTTAATTGAAATGCTAAAAGGAAAAATCCATCGTGCAACAGTTACACAAGCAGAATTAAATTATGTAGGAAGTATTACGATCGATGAATCGTTGATGGAAGCAAGTGGCATTATTGAATATGAAAAAGTTCAAATTGCTGACATTAATAATGGAAAACGATTTGAAACTTATGTTATTGCTGGACCACGTAATTCAGGTATGATTTGCTTGAATGGTGCTACTGCTCGTTGTTCTTCTGTTGGTGATAAAATCATTATTATGAGTTATGGACAATTGGAAATTAATGAAGCTAAAAAAGTAAAGCCTTATGTTGTATTAGTTGATGATGACAATCGAATTGAAAAACAAGTAAGATATGAAAAGTATGGGCTATTAACTGAAGAATTGAAGAATCTATGAAAGAACGTGGATTCTTAACACCAGTAACTGAAAATTTCTTACATGCTTTTGGAGTAGGAAAAGTGGCATTTGAACTTGCATTAAAAAATAATATTAATCCAGAGACTGCCTTTATTGCAGGCAGTCTCCATGATTTAGGTGGTGCAATCCCAACTTCTGATAGAATATCTGTAGCAGAATCTTTTGGGATAGCGTTAACTGATGAAGAATATCAGATTCCAATGCTTATTCATGCAAAACAAGGAGCTTATTTTGCACAAGCTTTATTTGACATTGAAAATACAGATATATTAGATGCGATTCTTTATCATACAACTTGTATAGATGAAGCATCTCCGCTTGTGAAAATTGTTTTCCTTGCTGATAAAATTCATTGGGATCGTAATGGTGATCCACCATATTTAGAAGGCCTCCTTAGTGCTTTAAATTCTTCTTTAGATGAAGGATGTAAATATTTTCTTGAGTGGCTTTGGGATTCTGATCTCTACGTAGTTCACCCGTTTTTGAAACGTAGTTATAGTTTTTATATTCAGAAAAAAAAATTTCCTGTTATAACTAGGCAAAATATTAATGCAGTAATAAGTTCTGAGGTAAGGGAAAAGTATTATTTAAATGAAATTGTTTCACAATTCCAGTATGCTTTCCAGATGGGGTTTAAGGCTTATGAGTTAGCAAAAAATAAAAATATAAACGCGGATAACGCATTTTTAGCAGCCGTGCTTTCTAATGCTACTAATACGATATTTGATGAACAACAGAGTGAAGTAGCAAAAATCATCGGAATTGATACGAATGGAGAAACACCGGAATCTTTACTTCCCAAGTTAAGCTGCTATTTTGCAAAAAACGAATTTGATATAGTAAACTTAGAATTGTTGAATGCAATTTTACATCATCGACAAAAATACGACTACGGAGAAGAATTATGCCAAGTGGTTGCGAACGCTTATCAATCGCTAGAAAAAAGATAAACCTGAGTGATAGGACAAATTATATATGTATGGTAGGTCTAATTCAATTTTGTTTTACTCTAGTATTTTTGATGGAAAAAGAGTAACTATCAAGAGTTTAATCTATTGAAAGATAAATTATATTGAGTATCAATTGAAAAAGTAATTGGAAAATAATATAAAATGAAAACGTATGGAAAATAAAGGTTCTAACTGATTTTTTCCGGCAAAAAATTTTTAACTTTACTTGTATCAATCATTAATGTTACATCAAAATAATAAATAGCTGCGGCTAAAGATTTCATTACCAAACAATCTCTTATAAAGAGTGATGGAGAAAAAACTAACCTATAGTACTATCTCAAGTGTATTAAATAATTTGAGGCTTATGTGGGAGCTACCCACAAATTTAAATATAAGGAGAAGTATATTTAAATCTAAATATACAAATTTGATTATGAAAAACATGGATGTTTTGACAAGAATTTTAAGCTTTGCAGAAACAGATCCTCATGAAAATGCTTTAGTGGATGAACATATTCAATTGACATACTCTGAGTTGAAAATTGCAATTGACGAAGTTGTTGGATTAATACATCACCATAAATTAAAAGGGAAAGTTGTTGTTTTGCAAATTCCTCGAAGTGTTTATTTTCCAATTATTGTACTTGCATTAACTAAAGAGAATATCACATTCATACCTCAAGACGTTACACAACCGAAACTTAGATTGCAACAAATGGTAGAGTTGGCAAAAGCTCAAATGATAATCTCATTACATGAGGGAAAATACGTATTTACAGAAATTGAGCAGGATAGAGATGTTTCCTCAGATGCATGGGCCATTTATTTTACTTCCGGTTCAACTGGGATACCAAAAGCTGTCGAAATACCTCGACAAAATGTAGAGAATACGGTTGTATGGCAGAAAAAATCTTTTCAACTAAATGAGCAGGATCGTGTTGCATGTTTCACCCCCTATTCATTTGCAATCAGCTATATTGAACTTTTCTCTACACTATACTCCGGAGGAACTTTGTATATTCTTACTGAAAATTTACGTCACGATTTGGTTTCATTGGAAAACTATCTAAATGAAAATAAAATAACATTTATGAATGCAACTGCTACAATTGGTGAACTTGTGATTCGGACAATGAATATTCCTAGTCTACGTCTCTTAACTTTATCTGGACAACGATTTCCAAATATTGATCTAAAGCACGTAACTTATAAGATTTTCAATATCTATGGAAATACAGAGTGTGGAGCTACAACTATCTGTGAAATTGATCCAATAAAACAAGAAATTACCTTAGGAAAACCAGTAGGAAATATGAATGCCTTTATTTTGGGTGATAACCACCAAGTTCTTTTGGACGGACAAGTTGGTGAATTATTTATTTCTGGTCCACAAGTTGCAATTGGATATTTTTTAAACAAAGAAGCAACAAAGGAAGTATTTATTGACTTTCAATATTTAGGAAAGAATATACGAGGATACCGTACGGGAGATTTTGCATCTATATTACCGAATGGTAATATAGAATATCATGGAAGACGTGACCGCCAATATAAAATTAATGGTGTACGTATCGATTTGACAGAAATAGAAAAAGTTATTCGCGAGCTTATTCCAAATCTAAAACAGAGTCATTTAACGATTAATAAAAATCAAATTTGTTGTTGGTTCACTAGTAAAGAAATAGTTAATGATGAAATTATTCTACAAAAAATAAAAAATCTTTTACCATCGGTTATGGTTCCATCTCGGATGATACAACTAGAAAAATTTCCATTGAATAGTAATGGTAAAACAGATGAAACAAAATTACTTGAATTATGGGAACATCAAAATAAGTTAGAAGATAATCGTATAATCACTAGTGTACAAAAAGAAAATGAACAATATCTAAAAAATACTTGGAGTGAAATTTTAAATATTGAAATAAAAAATATAAGACATGATAGTGATTTTAAGAAACTTGGTGCAACTTCTCTTCAAATAATGGAACTAGGTGTGAAAATATTACAAGATTTGAATAAAAAAATAAATTTTGTTGATTTACATTTACACACGAAGCTTAATGATATGGCAAACTTCTTAGAGCAAGACAATCAATTTCAACCAATTTATAGTTTTGTTATGAGAGATGAATGCATGAAAGATACTCCTGCACTTTTTGTGATTCATTCTGGAAATACTGGAAGTGATGTATATAAGCCATTATTTAGTGATATAGACTCACCAAAATTTCCAATATATGTTATTGAGCCACATAATCTTCTTACTACTGGTGAAAGAATTAATGGAGTTGAAAATATAGCAGCGTATTACATACAGCTTATTGAAGATTTTGCTCCCGAAAAAGAAATTTCAACATTTAATCTTATGGGTTGGAGTTATGGTGGTGTGATAGCAAGTGAGATTTGTTATCAATTACAAAATAAGAAAAGTAGTAAATTCATTAATGAGTTAACTATTATTGATTCGCCTTTCTATTTGGAACAGTCTGATTTTGAGTTAGCTCAAGAAAGAGAAAGAAATGGATATTATAGAAAATACTTCAATGAAACTCATATTTTTGAAGGAATTGGTAAAAAAAATATTACCACTGAACATTTGATTAAAAATAACAATAGAGTCTTTGAAGATTTATTTAATTATGAAGTTAAAAAAACTTTGGTACCTACTGTTTTTATTCGAAGTATGGTTGAAGAAAAACCTTTGACTGATTATCAAATCAAATCTATCTTTGAGGATGTTTCAATTAAAGATGTATATTCAGGACATGATTATTTATTTATAGAAAAAGAGACGTGTTTATTCATAAAAAAACAGCTTCGTCTTACATCTGAAGAAGTTAAAAAAAAATGAAGAAAGTTATGATTCATTTTTCAAATGACATGTTATATCAACCGGTCTTAGAGTTTGTTCAAAAATTTGCTCCACTTCGATATAAATATGCAATACAATTTCATCAGAAAAAAGATCGGTATAATGTGGCAATGGCCTATATTTTGCTTTGTATGGAAAAGGGTCATCCCGTTGGTGAAATATTTCAGGGGGAAAATGGAAAACCTTTTATTTCTGATTCTATTGAATCTGACTATTTTTCTATTACTCATACAAATAATTTAGTTGCTATTGTAACTTCAAATCAGAATGTTGGGATTGATAGCGAGTCTTGTTTTCAAATTGACCAAGAAATTATAGATATAGTGTGCTCGTCGAGTGAACAATGTCAGATTATGTTAAAACCATTTTTAAGAACTATATTTTGGACAGTAAAAGAATCCTTAAGTAAATTGTTAAATGAGGATTGGTATTCTGCTCCCTATACAGATTTGTTCTATATTAATGATGAAATCTTTGATAGAAGGAACCCTGCCATCAATTTTGAATATTATCAACTTAGGGAAAATTTTATATGTATTGCTAGTGAACTCTCTACAGATAGTGAAATACAACTTGTTAAAGACAGCGATATTATGGCTTTTATTATGAGTATTTAGTTGATTATTCTTTAAAAGTCTTAATGATCTAAAGTAGTTATTAATTAAAAAAAATTTTAGTGAGAATCAATATTTTGGAAGGTTATTGTATGTTGCTTAGCATGCTGGAGATGTATATCCGTTCATTTAATTGTTTATTCTTTAAAATGTAGTTGAATGTGTGATATGGCTTTTATAAAAAAAGTAAAAAAGTTTTTTTAATTGGTGAACTAATAATAGTTCATATATAAAAAAATTTTAGGTCATATCTTTACTGTTTTTATTGACCTAAGAACTTGAAACAATCTATAATAATTAAGCAGGATAAAATGAAATGGAGCGGATAGAATGGTTGAATCAATTAATAAAAAGGTAGACTTGGTAATAGATGCCACCGCTTTTACAGGATTGACGGATTACGGAAAAATTATGATTGGCGATCAAGGTTTTGAATTTTTTAATTCCCGTGACCCACGTAAATTCATTCAAATTCCTTGGGAAGAAGTAGAAAGTGTAATTGCTTCAGTAATGTTTAGAGGAAAATGGATTCCACGGTATGCGATTAAAACGAAAAAATCAGGAACTTTTACCTTTTCTTCTAAGAAACCTAAGGAAGTTCTCAGAGCTATACGAGAATATGTTGATCCACAATATATGGTAAAGTCTTTAAGTTTTTTTGAGGTTATGAAACGTGCGTTTAAATCAGTGGGTAAAAAGAAAAAGTAACGTTATCTCTATCAAAATTGATACAGTAAAAGAAGAGCCGCTAGTGTATTCAACTAGCAGCTCTTCTTTTACTTAGGGTTAGTCATAAAATAGAACAACTTACTAATACTCTAAGTCTTCTATTTGTTCAATGACTGGAGTAGGTTTCTTCAATGGTGTCAAGAAAGTAAGAAACAATGCAAGAACTGCTAAAATCGTCATAAAGTAGTAGGCTTTACTTGCAGCAAAAATGGATGTTAAAGACTTGATGTTTTCTGTTATACCTTGTGCTGCTAAATTACCTGCGTAAAGGGTTGCTTTTGAAGAGTAAATCGTTATTACAACAGCTGTACCAATCGCTCCTGCAATTTGACGAACGGTGTTGTTAACAGCCGTACCATGATTAATAAGATCTTTTTGTAAAACATTTAACCCTGCCGTGTTCAGTGGCATTGTAATAAAACTTAAACCAATACGTAAGAAAATCGTACGAATCATCAAGAATGTAAAGGTTGTTGAAGCTGTTAAACTAGTAACGACCCACATTGAAGGAATAACAAAAAGCAATCCAATAATGAATAATGGCTTCGCACCATATCGGTCATATAATTTTCCGACAACTGGAGACAAAATGGCATTAATAAGGGCTCCAGGCAGCAATAATAACCCTGAATCAAACGCAGAAAAACCGCGTACGGTTTGTAAATACATTGGCAATAAAATCATATCTGCATATAACATCATAGTTACAATAATGTTGATGAAAGATGTCATCGTAAAGATTTTATTTTTAAAAACACGTAGATTTAAGAATGGATCTCTTGAACGTAATTGACGTACTGAAAATAACACTAATGATATAACTCCTATGATAATAGAGGCTAAAACTAGTGTATCACCCCAAACACGATTACCTGCACTGCTAAATCCGAATAATACTAGACCAAATCCAAGTGTTGAAAGAGTGACACTGACGATATCTAATTTTGCTTTTGATCCTTCCGATACATTCACTAAATATTTAAAGGCTAATATTTAATAGACGAAAGAAGGATTAAAATGTCTGCTAAAAAAGAGGATCCGCGTGCTGTTCGCTCCAAACGTATTTTGAAAGAGTCATTGATAGCGCTATTAGTAGAATCGCAAGATATACAACAGTTAACCGTTAAAAAAGTAACAGAAAAAGCAGAATTGAATCGTGCTACATTCTATTTACATTATCTAGATATGCATGATTTATTGAAACAAGTCGTATATGATATTTTTGACGATTTGTCTGATCAATTGTCTTTAATCTTGTCTTTAGAAAAAATGGCTGTAGATGAACAGCTGCTTATCTTTTTGGATTACTTTTATCAACATCGAAAGTATTTATCCGTGCTTTTTGAGGAACAGGGTTTTCAAAAGAAGCTCCATAATTTTATTATAGAATTAGTGCAAGTGAGGCGTGGTATGCAAAAAATGACAACAAAAGATGTGATCATTTCAGAAGATATCATCGCGGCTTCGATCCTAGGTATATTAATGTGGTGGATACGTGATGGCAAACATCACAGCTCTGAATATATCGCAGAGCAACTGTCAGTATTGATGACGAAGAGATGACACAATTCATAAAGGCATTTAATAGGTGCGTTTGGATGTTTTGGCTTTAATTTATACCGATATTTAAAATCTGAACAAGAATAATTGTAAAGGATAAAAGATTGGTATGATTATTTCAAAAATGGTCTCATAAGGGAGTAGCTTTTGCCCCTTCAATGAGGGAGCCGTTAAATGGCTTAATTTTTTAAAAAGGAGAAAACCTAGACTTATAATGTTTAGGTTTTTTTTGTGTTTTATAAGAGGTGGAATAAATTAAATAATCATTGTATACAATTATCAGAACTTTTACATAAATTACATATATGCTATTGACATTATAAAACAATTAGATTATTATGATGAAATAGTTAAAACATATAGAGTGTTTTTTAAAAAGCATACTCTAACTATAATCAGGAAAGTGGTTTTCCTATGGTACTAATGCATTCATTATTTCCCCCTACGAGTTTTGGATAATTAGAAAACTATGAGGATTATCATTTTCCGTTTATAGATTATACTTCATGTTTAGAGAAAGTATATAAATACTTTATAAACATAAAAAAGAAGAAGAAAGAAGGGGAATAATTAATACTAAATTTAAGATCTTTAATCGTTCTCATTATCTGTATAAAAAATTGTTAGATTTTATTTTGAAAACAGTAGGTTAAACACATAATAATAATCTTTTAAACAAAAAAATATCTAGAAGTTTATTAAAAAGGAGGAGTAAATTTGAAAAAAACAATACTATTATTTCTAGCAACTTCATTTGCATTGGCGGGATGTGCGGGGGCTAATGATGAAAGCAAAGCTAGCACTGATTCAACTACAGTAGTTGAAGGAGGAACTTATAACTACATTTACTCTACTGATATTGCGACCTTAGATTATCTTTTTTCGAGTCGTCAGACCAACAGTGTACATTATACAAACTTTGTGGATGGTTTACTTGAAAATGATTCATTAGGAAACTTAATTCCAGCTCTTGCAGAAGACTGGGAAGTTAGTGAGGATGGATTAACCTATACTTATAAACTTCGTGAAGGTGCTAAGTGGGTAACGAATTCTGGAACAGAATATGCAGAAGTTACAGCTCACGACTTTGTAACAGGATTAAAACATGCAGCCGATATTAACTCAGAAACACTTTACATAGTAGCTGATAGTGTAAAAGGATTGGCAGATTATGCTAGTGGGAAAACTACTGATTTCAGTACAGTAGGAGTTAAAGCAATCGATGACTACACAGTTGAGTATACATTAAACACTCCAGAATCCTATTGGAATTCAAAAACTACTTACGGTATTCTTTATCCTGTTAATGAAGAATTTTTGAATTCTCAAGGTGAAAATTTTGGTTCTGTTTCTCCAGATTCAATTCTCTATAATGGAGCATTCATTTTAACCAATAACACAGCGAAATCAGTTATCGAATATGAAAAGAACGAAATGTATTGGGACAGCGAAAATGTACATCTTGATGATGTGAAATATACGTATAATGACGGAAGTGACCCAGATGGTTTATTTACTTCTTTCCAAGAAGGCAATTTGAGTTTAGCTAGAGTTTATCCTAACTCAGCAGGTTATGCAGAAGTTCAAGAAACGTATCCAGATGGTGTAACTTTCTCTCAAACAAATGGTACGACTTACAATATGTCATTTAACTTGAATCGGGAATCTTACAACGCAACAAGTAAGACGACTGATAAAGAGAAATCTTCTACAAAAGCTGCTATCTTAAATCGTGACTTTAGACTAGCTATTCAATTTGCTTTTGATCGTGCCTCTTATAATGCACAAAGTGTGGGAGAAGAAACATCAAGCGAAGCTTTAAGAAATACACTAGTTCCTCCTACGTTTGTAGCAATTGACGGCAAAGATTACGGAGATACTGTTGAAGCTGAACTTCAAGCTCTTGATGCTGAAACGTGGGCAGATATTGATTTAGCTGATGGACATGATGAGTATTTTGATAAAGATAAAGCGGCTGAGCATTTAGAAAAAGCCAAAGAGGCTTTGGCTGCTGAAAATGTTTCGTTCCCAATCCATTTGGATATTCCAATTATGGAAACAAGCGAAATCAATGTGAATAGTGCAAAATCATTGAAGAACTCAATTGAAAATACTTTAGGAACTGACAATGTAGTTGTTGATATCCAATTGCTTAATGATGATGCTTACTTGGCTGCAACATACCAAGCAACAACTGGTATAGCTAGTGACTTTGACATCTCTACAGCTTCTGGTTGGGGCCCTGACTATCAAGATCCATCAACTTACTTGAACATTTACAACTCAAGAACTGGAGATATGCTTACAACTCTTGGACTTGATGGTAGTGAACTTGTTGAAGGTGAAGATGTAACTGCTAGTGCAAAAGAAGCCGTTAACCTTGATGAATACGATGCTTTATTAGATGAAGCGAGTAAAGTTTTAGATGAAAATGAACGTTACGCAGCTTATGCTAAAGCTGAAGCTTGGTTATTGAACAATGCTCTTCAAGTTCCAATCTATGCTGGTGGTGGCCTGCCGCGTGTAACGACGGTTGTTCCATTTAGCGCTCCATATAGCTGGTCAGGAATTGCTGCTGACAAATTGAAATATGTTCAGTTGCAAGAAGACATTGTAACAACAGACCAATATCAAGAAGCTCTTGATAAATGGAATGATGAGCGGAATCAAGAAAAATAAAAAAATCTATGAATAAAATGAATAGGAATGCTGAAGAGGATTAGCATAAAAACTAATCCTTTTTTGTTATAGGTCTGGAGGAAATAAAGTGAAAAAATACATTTTCTATAGAATTATTCGTTCAATCATCAGTATTTTTTTGGTAACGACTATTGGTTATATCATGATTTTTTCTTTAGTGCCGAGATATACGATTTTCCAAAGTGATCCTGTGTACAGTCGTTTAAAAGGAAGTCCAGATGAAAGAGTCGATTATGAAAATAGTACATACAAACGTATGGGGTACATTGATTATTATAAAAGCAGTGATATTATTTCGGAAATAGCTAAAGATGATGACGAGTACGCTGCCCTTATGAACGAAGAAAATAGTCAAGTTTTTGAGGAATGGCAAGAACAAAATAGGAGTAAAGGCTGGAAACTGGAACAAATGCCGATATCCAAAACTTACTACGCTGTAAGGGAAATTCCAATTTTGCAAAGAGTTGGGCGATTTTATTCAAAATTGATTCAAATTGACCATCCATGGGCGGTACAAGATCCAAAGAATCCTGATCTGCCTAGATATCTAAAGTTTGAATACACTGAATCGGCTGGCTTAACATTAACAGGTTCTGGAACGAGATCTAAATATTTGATTTACTTTGATTCTTCTTTCCCTTTTATTCACCAGAACTTTGTCAAATTAAATCTAGGAACTTCATATCCAACATATAGTGGTAGAAGTGTGACCGATGTCATCTCTAGCGGTCAAGGAAAGGTAAAACCAGAAGAAGTCACCTATGAAACTGGATTGACTGAAAAGTCACCAGCAGATCTGCATTCAAGAAAGTACAAAACACCAGATTCATTGGACCGTTTGGAAACTGAACGCTATAACGATAGTTACGTTAAATCTAAAGATAACTATCAGGATCCGTCAATGATCAAAATCTCTATGATCACTGGTTTGATTTCCGTTGTTATTTCTTATACGATCGGTATTTCATTGGCTGTACTGATGGCACGCCATAAAGGAAAACTCATTGACCGATTTGGGGTAGGATTAGTTACGATTCTTATCTCCGTACCAAGTTTGGCTTTTATTTATTTCTTCCGCTTTATTGGAAGTACATTCTTCGGGTTACCAGATTCATTCCCGACACTAGGTGCAGCAAGTATTCAATCGTATATTCTTCCAACCGTCATTTTAGGACTGTTATCCATTTCAGGACTGATTATTTGGATCAGAAGATTTATGATTGATCAGGCATCTGCTGATTACGTGAAATTTGCAAAAGCTAAAGGATTATCTGAAAAAGAAATTTCACAGAAACATATCTTTAAAAATGCGATGATTCCAATCGTGAGTGGAATTCCGGGAACCATTATTTTGACCATCCAAGGTGCAACGATCACAGAAACGATTTTTGCAGTTCCAGGTATGGGTAAAATGTTGCCAGATGCGATCATTGCACATAATAATCCTATGGTTATTGGTTTATTATTTGTGTTTACTACTTTATCGATTCTAGCTGTCCTGTTAGGGGATATCATGTTGACCATTATTGACCCTAGAATCAGCTTATTATCGAAAAAAGGAGGCCATTAAGATGGTACAAAATACAAATACAGACAAGTTTCAATTTGTAGCGTTGGATTCTTTAAAGTCTGAAAGAATCGATGCACCAAAATATTCGTATTGGAAATCAGTAGGCAGAAAATTTTTCAGCAGTAAAGTTGCTATTAGCATGCTTATCGTATTGCTTATCATTTTAGGCTTTTCTTTTATTCATCCACTAATCAGTCAGTATGATTTTATGGATGTGGAAGGCATCAATGACTTTTCCAATCGTTACAACTGGCCTTCTAAAGGAAATTGGTTTGGAACGGATTCAAATGGACAATCTCTATTTGATGCTGTTTGGGCAGGGGCCAGGACTTCTATTTCAATTGGCTTACTGGCAACCCTCATTACAACAGTTGTGGGCGTTGTCGTAGGAGCCGTCTGGGGAAGCTCAAAAGCGGTAGACCGTGTTATGATTGAGATCTATAACGTGGTTTCTAATGTTCCGACTTTGCTGATTGTTATCGTCTTATCGTATGCATTTGGTAGTGGATTTTGGAATTTACTGTTTGCAATGTGTGCGACAAGTTGGATAGGGACAGCTCATTTTATTCGTGTTCAAGTCATGATCATGAGAGACCGTGAATATAATCTAGCATCTAAATGCTTAGGGACACCTTTGCATCGAATGATTTTAAAAAATATATTACCATATCTTATTTCAGTTATTGTAACGGATGTATCACGTGCTTTGCCAAGTTTCATCTCCTATGAAGTATTCTTATCCTTTTTAGGAGTGGGTTTAAGTTCTGATATTCCTTCTCTAGGACGAATCATCTCAAAATATACTGTAAATATGAACAATTTTCCTTATTTATTTTGGATACCAGTTATCGTATTAGCTCTTGTTACCGTTTCACTTTATATTGTCGGTCAAACATTAGCTGACGCATCCGATCCTAGAACACACATGTGAGGTGTAGAAAAATGTCAAAAGAAAAAAGTGTCCTTTCAGCAAAAAATATTACTGTTAAATTTAATGTTCGCGATCGAGTACTAACCGCTATTCGCAATATCTCACTTGATTTATACGAGAATGAAACGTTAGCGATAGTTGGAGAGTCAGGTTCTGGGAAATCAGTACTAACAAAGACGTTTACTGGTATGTTGGATTCTAACGGTTTTGTTGCAAATGGAGAAATTGAATACAATGAGAAAAATTTATTAGAACTAAAAAATGACCGTGAATGGGAAGGAATAAGAGGAGCTGAAATAGCAACTGTCTTTCAAGATCCGATGACTTCCCTTAATCCTATCCGGACAATCGGTTCCCAAATTACAGAAGTGATCATCAAACATCAAAAAAAGAGTAATGGAGAAGCAAAAAAACTAGCCATTGAATTAATGGAAAAAACGGGAATCCCCAATGCAAAAGAACGGTTTAATGAATATCCTTTCCAATATTCTGGTGGTATGAGACAACGAATCGTCATTGCTATTGCGTTGGCTTGCCGTCCTAAAATTTTGATTTGTGATGAGCCTACTACAGCGCTTGATGTAACGATTCAAGCTCAAATATTGACGTTAATCAAAAGCTTGCAAGAAGAATTTTCTTTCGCAACGATATACATCACTCATGATTTAGGAGTAGTAGCTTCAGTTGCAGATCGAGTAGCGGTTATGTATGCGGGGCAAGTTATAGAATATGGAACAGCTGAAGATATCTTTTATAATTCAAAACATCCTTATACATGGAGTTTACTTTCTTCTATGCCCCAATTAGGTATTAAAGGAGAGTCGCTTAGCATGATCCCTGGGACACCACCGTCGCTGTATAAAGAAATAGTAGGAGATGCATTTGCACCACGAAATGTTTATGCTATGCAGATCGATTTTGAAGAGGAACCGCCTTTCTTTAAAGTGAATGATGAACATTATGCTAAAACATGGTTGCTGGACCCTCGTTCACCTAAAGTAGAAATGCCGGAAGCTATTCAGAACCTGAATGAAAAGATGAAAGCAATGGTGAGAAATACAGGCTATGGCAGTAATAAGGAAGGAGGAGCAGTTCTTGAATGAGACAAAGGTAAAGACAAAAGAGGAAGTTTTGTTGTCTGTAAGAGATCTTGAAGTGACTTTTGGAGAAGGAAAAAATAAATTTGTAGCGGTTAATCATGTGAACTTTGATATCTATAAAGGAGAAACATTATCCTTAGTTGGAGAATCTGGTTCAGGAAAAACAACTATTGGAAGGTCCATTATTCGAATCAATGAAACAACGAATGGAGATATTCTTTTTGAAGGAAAAAAAATCAATAAAAAATTGTCCCGTAAAGAAAATGCGAACATCATACGAAGTATTCAAATGATTTTTCAAGACCCGTCTGCGTCGTTAAATGAACGTTCTACGATCGATTATATTATTTCAGAAGGGCTGCATAATTTTCATCTTTATGAAAATGAAGCAGACCGAATCAGAAAAGTAGAAGAGATCATTTTAGAAGTAGGGTTGCTGCCGGAACATTTAACTCGCTATCCTCATGAATTTTCAGGTGGACAGCGTCAGCGTATCGGAATTGCCAGAGCCTTAGTTATGGATCCAACATTAGTAGTGGCCGATGAGCCTATTTCTGCATTAGACGTATCCATTCGAGCTCAAGTACTTAATTTGTTAAAAAAGATGCAAATTGAAAAAAATCTTACTTATTTGTTTATTGCTCATGATCTATCGGTTGTACGTTTTATTTCTGACCGAATAGCGGTCATCCATCATGGAGTAATTGTGGAATTAGCAGAAGCAGAAGAGTTATTTACAAATCCGATACATCCTTATACTCAATCTCTGTTGTCTGCAGTACCTATACCAGATCCTCAAATAGAAAAAGAAAAAGTTTTGATTGTTTATGATGAATCCACCCACGATTATTCTGTAGAAAAGCCTTCTTTTGTAGAAATAAAAGAGGGACATTTCGTATGGGCAAACCAACCGGAAATTGAAAAATATAAGGTTGAGCTGGATAACTAATTGACTTTCTAAGAGAGTGAAAAATAAACCCCTACTGTTCTATGGAAATAGTAGGGGTTTATTTTTTTTGCAATGATTGGTAATAGTAAAAGGAAGCGATAAGAATTATAATGAAGAAAGATTTTAATCTTGATACATTATAAAAATAATAAAATAGGACCAATTCAAGGAAATTAGATTATTTTTGGTAGTATAGTAAAAAATAGTGAGGAGTAAAGAGCTATGAAAAAGACGTTCTTTTTTTCTTTCCTAATCCTAGTGCTTAGTTTAGTAAGTGTAGGGTGTGGAAATGAAAAAACAGCTGGAACTGTTAAAGAAAGTGATCCAACTAGTGAATCGAAGTCAAATAGTCCTAGTGAACCTAGTACTTCCAGCAGTGACGTAACGGATCCATTAACTACAAATCAAACGACCATTCCAACACTCTTTATTCATGGTTATGGTGGAACTGAAGGAAGTTTTAGTGGTATGCTGTCTCGTTTTGAAACAAGCGGTTGGGGGAAAAAAAGTTTAACGGTAACGGTTCAACCGGATGGCAGTGTTTTGGATACAGGTACTTGGGATAACCAATCTGATAATCCATTGATTCAGGTGCTATTTACAGACAATAAAAATAATGAATGGAATCAAGCAGATTGGATCAAAGCTGTTTTAGTCTACTTAAAACAAACGTATCAGATCGAAGAAGTAAATCTAGTTGGTCACTCAATGGGTGGAGTGAGCAGTTTTCGCTATCTAGTCACATACGGAGATGACGATTCACTGCCAATAGTGAATCGATTTGTTGCAATTGGAGCACCATTTAATGATTTTGTAACAGGTAATGAAGAGCAGTCACTTGATGCATTGATCCAGGATGGTCCATTAGTCATCAGTCAGCGATATAGTGATTTTGCTGCTGGCATCCAACAGTATCCCAAAGAGACACCATTGTTGAATATCGTTGGAGATGTGCAAGATGGGTCAGATGGAGATGGAACTGTTTCTCTTAGAAGTGGATTATCCATAGGGCACTTAATGCAAATAAATGAAATGAATTATAGTGAGGAAATCGTTACTGGATCACAAGCTTCTCATAGTCAGCTGCATGAAAATAGCCAAGTAGATAAAGCGGTTGCTGATTTTTTATGGGGAACACCATAAAAAAGGTAATGATTACGAAAAAGCCATCTGTTATTAACTAAGTGTTTAAACAGAAAAAGGAGTTGGCAGTATGCAATTTATTATCTTATTACGAGGAGTCAACGTTGGTGGGAAAAATAGAGTGCCAATGAGTGTTTTAAAGCAGTATCTAATTGATACTGGTTTTACAAATGTCAGATCACACATTAACAGTGGCAATTTGATTGTTGATAGTGCAGAAGGAACGGAACAAGATATTTTGGTGAAATGCCAAAATATCTTAGCGAGTTACTTTGCTTTTCCAGTTGATATCGTGATTATTTCTGGTAAGAAATACCAAATGGAATTAGCAGGTATACCAACATGGTGGGGAGAAGATGCAGATTACAAACACAATGCGTTATTTTTGTTGCCTTCAGCAAATAAGAAAGAAATTGTTGAACTATTATCGGCTATTGATACTACTTATGAAAAAGTCTATATAGGAAAACATGCTATCTTTTGGTCCTCTGCTTTTAAAAATAATTACAGTAAAACGTATTATTCGAAGCTGGCCCACCAAACATTCTATAAAAAGGTAACCATAAGGAATCGAAATACAACCCTTAAACTGCTTAATTATTTAGAAGATTAGTAAGCAATTTTGAGTATAACAGTTCGAATAATGCGTGTCTTTTTATTTTTTGTCTTTGTTGTACACATTGATAGAAGAAAAGGGTAGAATAAACTGAATGGTTATATGGTTCGATCAACAAAAAAGTGGAGTGTGAGTAAATGAAAAGAAAAATTTGGATAAGTTTAGGAGTTTTAGTAATTTTAGTTGTGATTGGTTTGGGTTTCGCAGGAAATTATTTCTATGATGTAGCTGTAGCCATCAACCAAAAGGATTTTATTGAAGCAGCTGATGTAGACGGAGATTATGATCCAGAAGATCCATGGCTGGAAGAAAAGAAATGGTACGATAAGATAGAGCGTGAAGAAGTATCTATTGAATCTGAGGATGGTTTAAAGCTTTCTGGAATTTATATTGAAGGCGATCCTAATTCTGAAAAAGTAGCTATATTGGCCCATGGATATGCAGGAAACCTAGAACAAATGGCACCGTATGTTAAACTGTATCATGATATGGGGTTTAATGTATTAGTACCGGATGCCCGTGGACACGGAACAAGTGAAGGGGATTATATTGGTTTTGGCTGGCACGAGCGAAATGATTATTTGCAGTGGATTCAACTGATGCTTGATAAGGTCGGTACAGATGCTGAATTGGCATTATTTGGAATCAGTATGGGCGGAGCTACGGTCATGAATGTCAGTGGAGAAGAGTTGCCAGATAATGTTAAGGTGATCGTGGAAGATTGTGGATACAGCTCTCTAAATGGAGAATTGGCGTATCAATTAAAAGATATGTACGATTTGCCAGAATTTCCTTTGATTCCTGTAACCAGTTTAGTAACAAAGATTCGTTCGGGTTACTGGTTTGGAGAAGCTGATACAGTAGGACAAATTAAAAAAAATACCGTTCCTATGTTGTTTATTCATGGTGAAAATGACAAATTTGTACCAACAGAAATGGTGTATGATGTGTATGAAGCTAATCCATCACCTAAAGAACTATATATTGCACCGAATGCTGATCATGCAGAATCATATGAACAGAATAAAGAAGACTATAAGAAAAAAGTTCAAGATTTTGTGTTGGAATATATTTCATAAATAAATAAGCTAAAAGCCCAAAAGTGAGATGTAATTAACCTTTGGGCCTTTTTGATGGACCAATCATTTTAAGAGTAACTTATTATTGGGATTAATTAATATTTAAGCTATACTAAATGAAAAGGCTTTTAGAGGAGTGAAGTGTATAGTGACCAAGAAAAAAGAAGAACGAACAACTACTTATGAACTAACTAAAGGATGGAAAATAAATTTGTGTGATAAGGTAGATATACTGGATAATAAAGATGGTAAAGTTGCTGTTATTCTCAAGTCAAAAAACTTTGGAAATATTGAACCTATCGTTATTGATTTATCAGAAGATGCCATTCGAATCCATTCATTGCCTCATTTTGTAGACAGCCTATCGTTCACCTTAGATAAAAAAATTGAAATAGTTTATAGTCCGTTTATTTTTGAACAAGAACAACAGTAGAAATGAAGAAAGTAAGTGCCATTTTAATTTAAAAGGTACTTATTAAAGAGAATTTGAAACTAATTCACAAGGAGGGGTAATATGGAAGGGTATTATAAGAACGGTCAACTAAAACAACTGACTGAAGATGGGATACGTACTCATTATTTCGAAAATGGGAAAGTTAAAGCAACGGGTCCATTTGATGGGAAGATGCAAGGGGAGTGGAGTTTCTACCGAAAAACTGGAGAATTATGGCAAGTGGGCCACTTAAACAATGATAGTAAAGACGGTAAGTGGGTTCGTTACCATCGAAATGGAGAAATTGAAAAAGATACTCAATTTAATGATGGAAAAGAAATTAAGTCTTGAATAGCTTAGATTTATTAATGAAATTTAAAAATATCAACGAGGAAAATAATTATTCATACAAATTTTGGTCACAAAATGATTATTTTTCAATTTTTTAACAAAACAAGTTGAATAATTCACAAAGATGTTGTACACTATATTTGTAGTTGTTAAGGCGGATCAATTCTTCTTAATAAATGGTGTTGGTAGCTTTGGAAACGCATAAAAAAATTTGGAGGTAAGGATATATTATGATTAAATCAAACAAAAAAAGAGCGCTATTTTTAGGAGCTTGTGCATCAATTGTCATTTTTGCAGCAGGTTGTGGAAATAATGAAGATACAGCTGACAAAGAATCAACAGCTTCTTCAGTTGCTGAAAGCACAGAAGTTGTAACAACAGCATCTATTAGTAATGATCCAGCAGATGTAATGGCAGGACTTAGTGCAGATGGTACTTGGATCTATGCAATCACAGAAGATGTAACGTTATCTGAAGATCTTGTTGTAACAGGAACTTTCCATGACAAAGGTGAAGAAAGCGGAGATATTTACCGTAAATTAGCTTTGTACTCACAAGATGATGACCATAATGTAACAGATGAATTTACCTTAACAGCACCAACTATGACTGTTGAATCTCCAAACTTTAAAATCCAAAATGGAACATTTGTTGGAGATGTTGTAGTAAAAGCTGAAGGATTCGAACTTGCTGAATCAACAGTTGAAGGAAATGTTACATTCGATTCTCAAGAATTAATGGATTCTGCAGTATTAGATGCAGGTACTGTAACTGGAGAAACAACTGTAGCTGAATAAATTAACTAAATCGTTTATAAACATCTTGTCTCTATCTAACAAAGAGGCAGGATGTTTTTTTGTTCTAAACATTTCAGCTGCTAAATTTTATTTAGAAATTATTTAGTGGGGAAAAATTGTTAAAACTTGACTTAGAACTATAAAAATCCTTAGTATGAGAATAGAAAAAGAATTCAACGAAATAGTAAAGGGGAATGAGCCAATGCAAACCATCACATTAGCTAATGGAATAGAAATACCCGTAGTCGGAACAGGAACGAACACCTATGGAAAAGAAGGCAATCAATACAATGGAGAATTGAATGGAGACTTTAGTGCATTGAAGTCAGCTATTCAAGCTGGATACCGACTGGTTGATACGGCTATTTCTTACCGAAATGAAGCGGGAGTTGGAAAGACAATTTTTGAAAGTGGCATTCCTCGTGAAGAATTTTATATCACTACAAAAATTCCTGCTGATGATGCTTATATTGGTTCAAAAGAACTAGTAGAACAAACCGTACTAAACAGTTTGAAAAATCTAAAAACAGATTTTATTGATCTCTATTTGATCCATCAACCCATTGAAGATGAAGCAAAATTGAAACAGACTTGGCAAGTATTAGAATCTTTTGTGGACAACGGGAAAATTAAATCGATAGGTGTATCGAATTTTACCATTGAACTGTTGGAAACTGTGCATAACTTTGCTCGTATTCAACCAGTAGTAAACCAAATTCAATCTAATCCACATACTTGGAACCATGAATTGATTGACTATCTGCTTAAAAATGACATTGTCCCAGAAGCTTGGGGACCATTAAGTAAAGTAACCCAAGAACAAATCGATAAGTTGAATAAAATTGCTGAGAATTATGGAAAAAACTGGGGACAAGTTTTGTTGCGCTATCAAATCCAAAGAGGTGTAGTGGTTATTCCAAAGTCTCATAACGTAGAACGACAAGCGTCAAATTTAGAATTGTTTGATTTTGAATTGACAAAAGAAGATCAATTTATAATTGAGTCTTTATAATTGAAAAGCTTATTTAAGTGATCAGGCTTAAATAAGCTTTTCGTCATCTATATAAACAACTAAATAGGGAAATAAAAGAAAAAAGGAGACGTTTAAATGAACCGAATCAATTTAATTTGTCTAGGGGTAAGAGATATGAAGGCTGCTTTAGATTTTTATAAGCGTATCGGCTTTCAAACGTTCGAAAAGACGGAACAACCAGCTATCGTTTTTTTCAATAATCAAGGAAGTAAGTTAGAATTATTTCCAATCGAAGAATTAGCAAAGGATATTAATGAAGCAGCGCCTCCGATGATCCAAGAACGTGGATTTAATGGGATAACTTTAGCGTGTAATGTGAAATCAAAAAATGAAGTAGATGATATGATGGCTCGCGTAAAGAAGAATGGTGGAGAAATCGTAAAAGATCCGGTGAGAACAAGTTGGGGAGGATATAGTGGGTATTTTCAAGATATAGAAGGTTATTATTGGGAAGTTGCTTACGGACCTAGTTGGAAATTCGATGAGAATGAAATGCTCATTATTGAAGAAACTCAAATTTAAAAAGGAGAAACGTGATGGCCATTAGAAAGTTTACAGAATCAGATTTAGAAGCTTGTACGGAACTGTTGATAACTGTGTATAACCGAGAGCCTTGGAATGAAAAGTGGACAAAAATGACCGCTGGCAATCATTTAACCGAGCTTATCCACCGAATGCGTTCATTTGGCTATGTTTTTGTGGACAAAACGACTATTGTGGGAGTCTTATTCGGTGTTGAGCGCACATTTTGGTCTGGAGAGGAAGTTTATGTGGATGAATTTTTTATTCATCCAAGTTATCAACAAAAAGGTATTGGAAAAGAAATGATGCGTCACTTAGAAGTCTACTGCAAAGAAAATGACCTTGAAGATATTACGTTACTAACAGATAAAATGGTACCCGCACACGTCTTCTATCAGAAGCTAGGGTTTAAAATGTCTAATAAAACTGTTTTTATGTACAAAAGTTGTTAAGACTGATAATTTAAAATAAAAAAACGGATTCAACTAGAAAAGAGTATAAGTTGAATCCGTTTTTTATTGGTCTTCTAGGTCCCAATCGATTTGCGGAGTATAGCGGTAAAAGGCTAAATCAACTTTGCCAGCTTTTGTTAAAGCGATACCCTCTGATAATAAACGGTCTTTTTGAGTAAAAGCTCCTTCAGCATCTTTTATAACAACTTCACCTTTAGCATTGATTATTCGATGCCAAGGCAAGTTATAGTTCTGGCTCATTGAATGCAAGATACGAACTACTTGTCTTGCTCCGCGGGGATTTCCAGCTAATCCAGCTATTTGACCATATGTCATAACTTTTCCACTTGGAATCGATTGGATGATTTTGATAACACGGTTTGTAAAGGGAGTCATGAAAATAGTCCTTTCTGTCTTCTAACATAAACAACTTTCTTCTATCGTAACCGAAAATAAGACAAAAAAATAGCCGTCCACTAAAATTATTGCTAGTGAGCGGCTATTTGGTTAGGATAATTTTGCTTCAAAACGTTTGGCTACTTTTGATAATGCGTAACAAACAATGAAGTAGAAGAACGCTAAAGCGATGAACATTGGAATCACATAGGTGGTATTTTGACCATAAATAATTCTAGCGTTATGTGTCAACTCAGGCAAAGAAATAATGGTTGCTAATGAAGTATCTTTGATCAATGATACTAATTGGCTGACAATAGGTGGTACCATAGCTTTAAAGGCTTGTGGAATAATGATAATCCACAAGGTTTGTAGATAAGTTAATCCAGTTGAACGACCAGCTTCCATCTGTCCAGAAGGAACAGAATTTAAACCAGCACGAATGATTTCTGAAAGCATAGCAGATTCAAAAATCGTCATAGCAGCTACGGCTGACCAAAAGATATCTAAACGAATACCAATTTGTGGTAAGGCGAAATAAGTAAAAAAGATAATTAATAATAATGGTAAATTACGTATTAAGTCAATGATAGCCCCGACGATTTTCGAAAAAACGGGAATTTTCATATAGCGAAGCAATCCTAAAATAGCTCCAATAATGAAACTGAAAATAATGGAAAGTAAGGCTACTTCTACTGTAACGAGAAGTCCATCCAGTAAGAAGCGGATGTTCATCCATGAAAAAGCTTCTATAATAGTCAAATGATTTCTCCTCCTTTTAAGATGTTACATTTAAGCGGCGTTCGATATAACTCATCAAGTAAGTTAAAGGTAATGTAATGATGAGGTAAATTAAACCAATTAAAATATACGAGTCAAACGTATTAAATGTCTCACTGGCGATCAGATCACCTTGATACATCAAGTCTAGACCTGTAACCATTGCTAGAACAGATGAGTTCTTTACTAAATTAATAAATTGATTGCCAAGCGGCGGGATAACGATTTTGAAGGCTTGCGGTAAAATAATATAACGCATCGTTTCATTTTGAGTCAACCCTGTTGAAAGTCCAGCTTCTGTTTGACCTTTTGGCACGCCCATGATTCCGGCACGAACCGTTTCTGCAATAAATGCAGAAGTGTAGATTGTTAAACCAATCGTACCAGCTACAAAACCATCAATAGAGAACCAATATAAAGGCACGACTACATAAAAGAACATCACAATGATCAAAAGAGGAATATTCTTAAAGAACTCAACATAAGCATTTGCCAAACCTTTGATCCATTTTGTTTTAGATAATTGAAAGATTGCCATTAATGTCCCAATGATCAGACTGAAAAATAAGGCAATGATACTTGAATACAGTGTATTTAGAAACCCATCGATTAAAACATCGGAGTAGGTTGTTAAGATCGTTAGCATAGGTGCACCTCGCTTTATTATTTCTTAGCAGTAAATTCCTGCTTATAGGGTGTAATTTGAAAATGATTAGTCCAATTCAGGGATCCATTTAGCGTAAATTTCATCGTATACGCCGTTAGCTTTGATGGTATCCAAGGCCTTATTGACTTCTTGTAAGAAAATATCTTGTCCTTTATTTATTGCAATACCATAAGGTTCTTGAGTAAAGTTTCCTCCGGCTAACCGGTAGCCAGGGTTATCCGCGATAATCCCTAATAAAATAGCATTATCTGTTGTAACAGCATCTCCTTGGCCAGATTGTAAAGCAGTAAAGGCTTCAGAATAATTTTCTAATTCTAATACATTTGCCTCAGGAGACAACTCACGAATATTTTGTGCTGAAGTTGAGCCTTTAACGGCCAATACAGTTGTTTCAGCAGATAGATCCTCTAAATTTTGGATAGAACTGTCATTTGGAACCAACAAGGCTTGACCAGCATCAAAGTAAACATCTGTAAAGTTTACTTGTTGTTTTCGTTCTTCTGTGATGGTCATCGTTGCTATAATAGCATCGATGTTTCCGTTTTTTAATAAAGGAATCCGTGTTTTAGAAGTTACTTCAACAAATTCTGCATTATCAGCGTTTCCAGTAATTTCTTTAGTGATAGCTTTGGCAATATCGATATCGAAACCTCTGATCTCACTAGATTGAATATCGTAAAGACCAAAAAGATTGGTATCGACTTTTACGCCCCAAGTTAGGGTCGGATTTTCTTTTATCCGTTCTGTTATATCTATTTCAGCTGCACTTTTAGAACCACAAGCAGCAAGAAATAAAACAGGCAGGAGTAAGAGAAGAAAAAGAGATGGTTTGTTTGATTTTTTCATCTGAAAAATCCTCCTATAAAATTAATGATTGATAATTTTGCTTAAGAACTGTTTTGCACGTTCATCTTTTGGATTTTCAAAGAACGAAACTGTTTCACGGTCTTCAAGGACTTCTCCGTCTGCCATAAAAATAACACGGTCTGCAACTTCACGCGCGAATCCCATTTCATGGGTAACGACGATCATCGTCATACCTTCTTTAGCTAATTTTTTCATAACGTCAAGTACATCTTCAATCGTTTCAGGATCTAGTGCACTGGTAGGCTCATCAAATAATAAAACACTTGGCCCCATAGCTAAACCTCTTGCAATCGCAACACGCTGTTGTTGTCCACCTGATAAATTAGAAGGATAAGAATCTTTTTTGTCTAACATGTTAACTTTATCTAAAAATTTCTCAGCGTTTTGTTGAGCTTCTTCTTTAGACTGTTTTAAGACCTTCATAGGTGCCAACATAATGTTTTCTAAAACCGTTTTATGTGGGTAGAGGTTGAAATGTTGGAAAACCATCCCGACATTTTTACGAATCTCATTAATATTTGTATTCTTACCATGAAGATTTTTACCTTTGATCAGTAGTTCTCCTTCAGAGATATCTTCTAATCCATTGATGCAACGCAGCATTGTACTCTTACCAGAACCAGAAGGTCCGATGACAACCACAACTTCACCTTGATTAAAGGTAAGATTGATATTTTTCAAAGCGTGAAATTCACCGTAATACTTTTCGATATTTTTAAATTCAATCATTTAGACACACTCCTTATTTTCTATGTTGTTCTTTAAGTAATTAAATTAAGAAGTATGAAAGAGGAAGGTCCTCTTTCATACTTCCTGACGGAATAACAAAAGTTTGTTTTTGAGCACTAAAAAAAGCTTAGAACGAGTAGAGAATTTTCTAATGCTTGCAGTAGTTATATAGAATATTCTGTTTTTATAAACCAACGGTTCTATTAGAAAGAATGCACGTCCAGAAAGCATTCAATTAAAATGAAAAAAAACTTTAGGTATAAAGAAGTAGGGATATAATAGAAGTCTTCATAATTATGAAGAATAGTTTTGAAAAAGTAAAGTCAGAAGACTTTGCTTTTTTTGATAAATTCATATGATAGGAAGATAGCCAATCTTTTATGCGAAATTTTACAATCATGGTAGCCCTGAGAATTTTATCATTAAAGAAGAAGCTTTGCAAATTGTTTCGCTTTTTCAAGCGAAACAAAAGCTTATCTAGAACAATTGTAGGATAATTTAATTAATCAGTGTATCTTCTTTAGATACACAAGATATTTTTTTTGAAGATTGGTATAATATAAGCAGTATAAATTTCAGAAATAAAGGATGAAGCAAATGGAACGTATCCACATTTTTCATACAAACGATATTCATTCTCACTTTGAAAATTGGCCGAGAATTTCTGCTTACTTACGTGACGAGTCTAGACGATTGGAAAAAGAAAATGAAGCAGTATTTTCATTTGATATTGGAGACGCCTGTGATCGAGTCCATCCTTTGACAGAAGCTACCGATGGAAAAGCAAACATCCAATTACTAAATGAAGTAAGGTATGATGCCGTTACGATTGGGAATAATGAAGGAATTGGAAGTTCTAAAAATCAGCTGAACCATTTATACGATGAGGCTAATTTTCCTGTTGTTATTTCAAATTTAGTTGATGAGAATACAGGACTCCCCCCAGAATGGGCAAAAGTCTTCCACATCGTTCAGACAGCATCCGGTTATAAGATTGGTTTATTTGGACTGACCGCTCCTTTTCCTACGAGCTATAAACCAATTGGATGGAACGTGAAAAATCCGGATGAAGTGATTGGAGACATTTTAGAATTGCTAACTCCTCTAGTTGATTCCGTTATATTGCTGTCTCATTTAGGAATTGGTGAAGATCAGCGAATTGCTGAATTGTATCCAATGATCTCCGTTATCATCGGATCACACACGCATCATTTACTGCCACATGGAAAAGTCGTTAGAAATACATTGCTTGCTGCAGCTGGAAAATATGGGCAATATGTTGGTCACATTGAATTAGAGATAGAGGATAATCGAATTAAAAAAGCTACCGCGACCGTTAAGGAAACGGTAACGATAAAAGCACCTCTGAATGAGGAACAACTGATTGAAGGCTACGAAATAAAAGGACATCAATTGTTGAATGAGCAGATTGTTGCCTCAATTCCTTCTAATTATCCTGTTAGTTGGCAAGGGAGTTCTGAACTTGTTGATGTTGGATTAAAAGCCCTTAAAGAATATGCTAATACAGACGCGGCAATTTTAAATGCAGGTTTGTTTATGCAGCCTTTGATTGAAGGAACGGTGACAAAAGATGAGCTACATCAGGTTTTGCCGCATCCAATGCGTATCTTAAGATGCACATTAGATGGAGAAAATCTGATCCGAGTCATTTATGAGATGGAAAAAAATCGTTTGTTTTTACGGAATTTTCCGATTAAAGGAATTGGATTTAGAGGGAAAATATTTGGTGAAATCTGTTACAATGGAGTAGCGTATGATAAAATGACCGGTGAAGTTACTTGGTTAGGAAAGCCAGTAGAAAAAACAAAGCACTACACATTTGCTACGGTAGATCATTTTATGTTTATTCCGTTTTTCCCAACTATTGAGATCAAAGGGGAAAATGAAGTGTTGTTTCCTTATTTTATCCGAAATGTCTTAGGACAATATTTGAAGAAACATTATCCCGCAGATAACGTAACAGAATGAATGGAAAGAAAGCAGGTGAACGAAATGACAAGCGAAAAAGAAACAACTAAAGAACGGACGAAAGCTTCGAATTTATCTAAAAAGACTTTTTCGTCAAAGAATCGCCAAACAAAGCCAAGGCCAAAAAAACAAGTAAAAGAATCACAGACTGTTCCAGTAGAAGAAAAGCATGAGACTGAAGAGAAGATGAATCTTTCTTTAGAAAAAGAAGTCACTCAATTGATTACGACAACTGAAGAGCCAATCGTCCAAAGAATTGATGCTACAACGATCAGGATTGAAGACAAAAAGTTTGAAATCGTGAAAGATTACCGAGATGCGTTTGATGCAGAACGATTGGGTGAGCGATACAGTGAAATTTTAAATAAGTACGATTATATTGTTGCGGATTGGGGATTTGAACAAATTCGTTTAAAAGGTTTCTATGACAACCGAAATCGCAAAGTCCCTCAAGATCAACGAATTGGGAACCTTCAAGATTATTTGTATGAGTATTGTAATTTTGGTTGTCCTTATTTTGTCTTGCAACGAATGGATGACAAAAAGGAACGCACTAAGCCCAATAAACCAAAAAAACGCAGAACACAAAAAAGTAAAAGTTTGACAAATGAAAAAGTAGTCAAACAAGTCCAATCAAAAGAGACAAATGCAAAACAAACGAATGCATCTAATAAAAAGAGATCGTCAGATCGAATGAAACCAAAAAAAGACTTTGTTAAAAAAGAAGTTTTACCAGTTGAAAAAACAGTTGAAAAAAGTGTTTCTAAAGAAACGGTTGAGACTGTTAAAGATGCTAAAGGAAAACGACAATACAGCATCAGAAGAAAAGTTGTTCCGAAATAAACTAATGACAATAAAGGTTGGGTTAACTAGATGAAGTATAAAGGATATTTAATTGATTTAGACGGTACGATGTATCGAGGGAAAGAACCGATTCCTGCAGCTTCACGGTTCATTAAAAGATTACAAGAAAATAAGATTCCTTATTTATTTGTTACCAATAATTCTTCTAAAACACAAAAAGAAGTAGCGGATAATTTGATTCAAAACTTTGATGTCCAAACGTCAGCAGAAGAAGTGTACACTAGTTCGTTGGCAACAGCTGATTACTTAACTTCATTAGGCGGAGGAAAAAAGGTTTATATAATAGGCGAAACAGGTATCAGAACTGCATTGAAAAACGCAGGGTTTGTTGAAGATGAAGAGAATCCAGATTATGTGGTTGTAGGAATCGATCGTCAAGTTACCTATCATGATTTTGAAATAGCAACTTTAGCCATTCATAAAGGAGCTCGTTTTATTGCAACAAATAAAGATACAAATTTACCAAGTGATAAAGGGATGGTACCTGGTGCCGGTTCATTAGTGGCTTTATTGATTGCATCAACAAGAGTTCAACCGACGTTTATCGGTAAACCTGAAGCTATTATTATGGAAGAAGCCATTAAAACAATTGGGTTAACAAAAGAAGAAGTCATTATGGTAGGCGATAATTATGAAACGGATATTTTAGCTGGCATCAATAACGACGTGGATACTTTATTAGTATTAACAGGATTTACAACAAAAGAGGACTTAACACTTGTGGAAGAACAACCTACCTATTTATTGAATTCACTGGATGAGTGGGTGTTTTAGTGAAAGAAAAAGGCATTCACCTTATAGGAATGATTGGCTTGTTTTTATTTATTCTATCGTTTGCTATAGCGTTGACAATTAATTTGACGCCATTATACGCATTTGATATAGATTACTTAAATATTCCACAAAAAGTAGGGTTACCTAAAGAAGCATTAATGGAAAACTATCGTGTGCTGCTTAACTATTTAAACTTGCCATGGGTGTCAGAATTAAATTTTCCAGATTTTCCAAGTTCCCAAAGCGGGTTGTTTCACTTTTATGAAGTTAAGAGATTGTTCATGGTGGATTATGTCACCATGGTGATTACTGCTGTAGGTTCGTTTTTCTATATTCGTTACATTAAGAAAAATCAGCTTTTTTGGAAGTTGGTTCGTCCATTCCAAGTTGGAATAATGGTTCCTTTAGTGGTGTTTTTTATGATAGCTGTGAGTTTTGATCAGTTATTTGTAGCATTTCATAAATTGTTTTTTAATAATGATGCTTGGTTGTTTAATCCTTCTACAGATCCCATTATTTTAGCTTTGCCTGAAACATTCTTCATGCACTGTTTTATTTTGGCTTTTGTCCTGATTGAACTTCAACTTATTTTTGGGTATTTCTATACTAAAAAAAAGGCCTTTAATTAAACAAGAACGCACTGACATCTAATAGTTGTCAGTGCGTTCTTGTTTACTTTAAAAGTAGTTTTATTTTGTAATGTCGCTTTTCGTTGGATGAGCATGCGCTAAACGACTAGCTGCTGCAGCCGCAATAGCTCCAACGATATCATCTAAAAATGTATGAACTTCATTATCATTGTGACTATTTAATTTTTTTAAAATACCAGGTTTGATTTTGTCGATGTATCCGTAGTTTGTAAAGCCGATAGAACCATAGACGTTAACAATTGAAAGAGCCATGATCTCATCTATTCCATATAGACCCTCATCCTCAACGATGATATCCAATAAAGGGTTCATTAATTCTTTATTTTCAGCTAAAATATCTAACTGGATTCCAGTCAGAATCGTATTTTGAACTTCTCTTTTTTTCAAAACAGCTTTTACGTTTTCTAAACAAACTTCATAAGTTAAATCATCGATATAAGATTGTTGTAAAAACATCACCAATTCAGCAATATCATCTAATTGGACTCCACGTTGGTTTAATAAGGCTAAAGCTTTTTCATGTAACTCATTTGTATCTTTTACCATTTCTATCCCTCCGTTTTAAGTATAAGTTAATTATACTAGAAAGGAGAAGAAATGACTTATAATAACCATCCAAGTCTACTATGAAAAGTTGCCTTTTTCAGCTAAAGAAAAATAAAAACTAAAAAAGGCTGGTACTGTGCATTGGTTGAACACGTTCATCAGGATTGATGTAACTCATTGCATTATTGATAGCCGTAGGAGCTTCACCAAATCCTGTCGCAATCAATTTAATTTTTCCTTCATAAGTACAGATATCGCCAGCGGCATATATACCAGAAACACTAGTTTCCATTTTAGTGTTTACTGGAATCTCGTTTCGTTTAACATCAAACCCCCAATTTTTCATTGGTCCAATAGATGAAGTAAAACCATAATTGATTAAGAAATTGTCAATTTTAAGTTCTTTTTCATCGTCACCTCGGACTTCTTTCAAGTGGACAGATTGGATTTGAGGATGATCACCCTTTAACTCAACCGGAATATAAGGGGTAATCACTTCAACGCTAGATTGTTCTAATAAAGAAACACTGTGTTCCATCGCTCTAAACTTATTCCGACGATGAATAAGGTAAACTTTTTTTGCAATGGGTTCAAGCGTCAATGCCCAATCCACAGCAGAATCGCCACCGCCGCAAATAGCCACAGTACGGTCTTTAAATTGTTCAATATTGTTGACATAGTAATGAAGCGTTTTGCCTTCGTAATCAGCAGCGTGTTCCAACTCTAATCTTCTTGGTTGAAAGGCTCCATTTCCGGCGGTTATAATAATAGCTTTTGAATAGTGAATCCCTTTTTTTGTGGTCATCTCAAATAATTCATCAGCATTTTTAATGACTTGTGTGACTTCTTCTTCTAAACAGATAGTTGGGTCAAAACGCGACATTTGAACAGAAAGATTATCAATCAATTCTTGTCCTTTTACTACTGGAAGAGCCGCAATATCATAAATATCTTTTTCAGGATATAACATACTTAATTGTCCGCCTAATTGTGGTAAACTTTCAATAATCTTAACTTTTGCATTTCGCATACCTCCATAAAAAGCAGCAAACATGCCAACAGGACCGCCACCAATAATCGTAATGTCAAAGACTTCTTTAGTCGTATTCAAAACTGAATTCCTCCAAGAGTACAATTTTATCAATCAAATTGTCTTAAAGTATAGCATATAAGACAAGGGTAATCATAGATTTCAATAAAAAATAGTCCTCTAACCAACTCCTTTTTCAAGGCAAGTAAAGGACTAGTGAAAATTATAAAAATGAAAAGTAGGTCAGTATAGCTCGTGTAATAAAAGCCACTCCAATACCTGTCAGAATCCCAAAAAAGACTTCGATAGGCTTATGTCCTAGATATTCCTTTAAGTGACGCTCTTTTTTCTCATCTACAAGTGACATTGATTCATGAGAAAGTTTCACTACTTTTTTACTCAACGTATGAAAATCAACCATCAATTGATTTAACAAGATTCCCTGTTCTCCACTTTGTCGACGTACACCCATAGAATCAAACATAACAATGGCTCCAAAAGTACTTGCTATAGCTACAAATGGAGAAGCAACTCCGTATTCTAGAGCTAAGGCTGTAATCAATGCTGATACTGCTGCTGAATGGGAACTAGGCATCCCGCCAGTAGAAGTAGCTAACGCCCATGTTGTCTTTCTTCTTAATAGAAAAGCTACTGGTACTTTAATAAATTGTGCAAATGTAATTGCTGCAAATGCTGCAACAAGCGGATAATTCGATAAAATAAGCATAGTGTCCCATCCTTTAAAAAAATCAATAGTCTTTTTTCATATCATAACATGAAACCCCTCTTACTTTGGTAAAAAACGTATTCACAAGAGATAAAAAAATACATCGGTCATCTATTTTTTTGCGCTCCAGTATAAATTAGCTAAAAAAAATAGCAATACAAGTAAGATTTCGGTATGATAGAGAAGAAAATATAAAAAATAGGAGGACGATAAAATGTCTGAATTTCCACAATTATCAACCGAAGTAGCAAGCAATGAAAAAACTGCAACTATTAAAACAACTATGGGTGAGTTGAAAGTTAAATTATTCCCAGAAATTGCTCCTAAAGCTGTAGAAAACTTTGTTAAGTTAGCAGAGAGCGGCTACTACAATGGAATCATTTTTCACCGTGTTATTCCTGATTTCATGATTCAAGGGGGAGACCCAACTGGAACCGGTATGGGTGGAGAAAGTGTTTGGGGAACTTCTTTTGAAGATGAATTCTCAGATAAAGCTTTCAATCTTAAAGGTGCTCTTTCAATGGCTAATGCAGGTCCTCATACAAATGGAAGTCAATTCTTTATTGTATCAGCTTCTCAAACACCACCAAACATGGTAGGCCAATTGGAAGCTGCCGGATACCCAGCAGAAGTTGTTGAAGCTTATAAAGAGAATGGTGGAACACCATGGTTAGATAACCGTCATACTGTTTTTGGTCATGTAGTTGAAGGCATGAACGTTGTAGACAGCATCCAAAATGTTAAACGCGGACCTCAAGATAAACCTGTAAATGATATCGTTATTGAAAGCATTGTAATAAGTTAAAAAAAAAGAAGTTGAGAATAGTATTCTCAACTTCTTTTTTTTATCTATTTGAATGGTCAAAAGCAATCTTGATACGGTTCAATCCTTCTATAACAGTTGCATGAGGAGCAGCAAAATTTAACCGCATGTATTGGGTTCCTTTAGGGCCATATGCTGAACCAGCATTTAATCCAATTTTTCCCACCTGTGCAAAGTGATGGATTAATTGTTCATCTGGAATACCTAAAGTAGAGCAATCAAACCAGAATAAGTAAGTGCCTTGTGGTCTCATATAATGGACTTGAGGCAATTCTGTATCAAAAAAAGTACAAATAGTTTCTAAATTAATTTTTAAATAGGCTAAGAGATCTTCTAACCAAGGACCGCCAGTTTTAAAAGCAGCTTCTGTAGCAATGTATCCAAATGTATTGATGCTATTTTGTTCTGTTTTTGCTTGAACGTGTTTTATAGCATTGCGCAATGTTTCGTTTTGAACGAATATCATTGAATTTTTAATGCCAGCTAAGTTGAAAGTCTTAGTGGCTGCTGTAAGTGTAATAACGAAGTCTTGGTAGTGTTCATCGATAGCCGCAACAGAAACGAAATTCTCAGATTTGTAAACAAGATCTCCATGTATTTCATCACTACACAAAATAACATGATACTTTTGACATAAGGTAGCCAATTGAATCAATTCTTCCTTTGTCCAGACACGGCCACCAGGGTTATGAGGGTTACTTAAAATAACTAAACGGACCTTTTCTTGCTTAAACTGTTGTTCAATAGCTGCAAAATCCATTTTAAATAAATTATCCTCAATGAGCAGTGGAGAACGAATGGCTCTGCGGTTATTCAACGTTACCATTTGCTCAAATGGGTTGTAGACGGGATCGTGAATCGACACAGCATCCTGTTCTTTAGTGAATGTTTGAATAATGAGTGCAATACTTGGAACAACGCCAGGTGAAAATAAAATATCTTGAGGCTTCAAATGCAAATTGTGGCGTTCTTTTTGCCAGTCAATAATAGATTTGTAAAGTGAATCAGATGGAAAAGAGTAACCTAAAATCTGTTGTTCTACTAATTTTTTCAATTCATCGACAACTGTGGGGGGATTGGCAAAGTCCATATCGGCTACCCACATAGGTAAAACATCCTCGTTTTCAAATAATTTTTTAGCATAATCCCATTTAATACTATGTTGTCCATTTCGATCAATAATATCATCAAAATTCCATTTCATTTAGCTGTTCCTCCGTTCAAATAGATAGTCAATGCCTTTTAATTTAGTATACTGATAAAATTAATAGATATCTAATATTCGCTCTATCTATACTAAATACATAAAAAAATTAAGGTAACGTTAAAATGAAAACGTATTCTGAACACACGTTAATATTATTTGTGCTAGAATAAAAACATAAATAAAAAGTTTTTTTAAAACGTATAAGTGAGGTGATAGGGGTGGAGTACAAAATTGGTATGGTAATCAAAGGAACAGTTACTGGAATTCAACCTTATGGAGCATTCGTCTCTCTTGACAATGAAACACAAGGACTTATCCATATCTCAGAATGCAAACACGGTTTTGTTAAAGACTTAAGTGAAGTATTAGAAGTAGGCAGCGATATTGAAGTGATGGTATTAGACATTGATGAATACACAAAAAAAATCAGTTTATCTCTAAGAGCGTTAGAGGAAAGTACGACCTATCAATATCATCCTAAGAAAAGACGTCAACACCATGAAAAATCCGATAAAATTGGTTTCGCTACAATAAAGGAAGCAATGCCTAAATGGATTGAAGAAGCAAAAGAAGATGAAAAAAAGAAATTAGTGTATTAAGGTAATGATTGACCTATTGTAAACAAAATAAATGAGCTTAAAACTATAGGTAGAGGTGTAAACTAATGATAGAAAAAAGATGGGTAGCTGGGACGATAATGGCAAAAGGACCAGAAGGAAAATATGTATTCTTGGTAAAAGAAGAAGCTGAGTTGCACTCTTTCCCTACCACAGAAATCAGTGATGCTAAAACAGGGTTAGCTTGTATAATAGACCAGTTAAAGTTAATTTTACCCATTGATGCCTCTGATTTGAATTTATACGAACTGACAAATGCAGTAGTTAATGATAAACGTATCCCGTTGTTTGTTTTCGAATTATATAATGAAGAAATAGACCATAGTCTTTTGACTGAAAACAACAAACATTCTTTATCTTGGCTACATTCTGATGATCTTACAAAAACCTTAGAAAATTGGGAAATCTCAGGAGTTCCACAATTTAAATAATATTAACCTTTAGCGGTATTTCTCATATAGGAAATGCCGTTTTTTTCTTGCTTTTTTTCAGTAAAACAACTAAAGTTAAAAGGTATGGGAATAGTACTTTTATTCTCTAAGACAATTAATTGGAGGGATTTAAGTGGGTCATATTAAATTTGATTATTCAAATGTTGAGAAATTTGTACAACCACATGAAATCGCGAACTTACAACAACAGGTAACTACTGCTGATGAAATGTTGCGCAAAGGGACTGGAGCAGGTAGTGATTACCTAGGTTGGATCGACTTACCAAAAAATTATGATAAAGAAGAATTTGCTCGCATCAAAGAAGCAGCTAAAAAAATTCAAAATGATTCAGAAATTCTTGTTGTTATCGGAATTGGTGGATCTTATTTAGGAGCAAAAGCTGCCATTGATTTCTTAAATCATTCTTTTGTTAACTTACTAGATAAAGAAACGCGTAAAGCGCCACAAATTCTGTTTGCTGGAAATAGCATCAGTTCAAGTTACTTGCATGATTTGATCCAAGTAATTGGAGACCGTGATTTCTCAGTAAACATTATCTCTAAATCAGGTACGACTACTGAGCCAGCTATTGCTTTTAGAGTATTTAAAGAATTATTAGAAAAGAAATATGGTGCAGAAGAAGCTAAATCACGTATTTATGCTACTACAGATAAAGAACGCGGAGCTTTAAAACAAGAAGCAAATGCACAAGGCTATGAATCATTCATCATTCCTGATGACGTTGGCGGACGATTCTCTGTATTAACAGCAGTAGGTTTATTGCCAATCGCAGCAAGCGGAGCAGACATTGATCAATTGATGATAGGTGCTGCAGATGCGTCAGTTGCATTATCAAATGATAAAATTGAAGAAAATGAAGCTTACCAATATGCAGTATTGCGTAACGTCTTCTACCGTAAAGGGAAAGATACTGAAATTTTAGTTAATTATGAACCATCATTACAATACTTCTCTGAGTGGTGGAAACAATTAGCTGGAGAATCTGAAGGTAAAGACCAAAAAGGAATCTATCCTTCAAGTGTAAACTTCTCTACTGATCTTCACTCAATGGGTCAATACATCCAAGAAGGACAACGTAATATCTTTGAAACGGTTATTAAAGTAGATAAACCAAAATTTGATATTGCTATTCCGGCTACTGAAGCAGATTTGGACGGCTTAGGCTATTTAGAAGGAAAAGGAATAGACTACGTAAATACTAAAGCATTCCAAGGAACTCTATTGGCTCATACTGATGGAGATGTACCTAATCTAATTGTAACGATTCCTCAACAAGATGCTTATACTTTAGGCTACATGATGTACTTCTTTGAAATCGCAATCGGTTTATCTGGTTACTTAAATGGTGTTAATCCATTTGACCAACCAGGTGTTGAAGCATACAAGAAAAATATGTTTGCTTTATTAGGAAAACCTGGCTTTGAAGAATTAGGTAAAGAATTAAATGCACGTCTGTAATCTAGCATCATATAAAAAATAGTTACCAGTTAAAAGCTTTAGTATCTTTTTCTATCGTTAATATAGAAGAAAGATATTAAAGCTTTTTTTGTACGTAATATTAACTAGGGAAATTAATTTAGTGAAGCTAGTTAAATGGGTTAGAATAAATGATTTCTTTAAGTTAGTATAGAATATAAAGAAAAGTAGAAATTGAAGTCGGATTAATTATAAAAGTTAGCTGCTATTTTATTCGGATTATTGTAAGCTTATTGAACTGTCTATAAAAATTATGATCCAAACCAGGTTAAACTTTCCTGCACTTAATCTAATTTTTAAATCTCTCGCGAGTTCTTTTATTCTGATCAGTGGTTTAGGAGTTTTTTTTAAGCTTCTTATATTTGGGTGTACTTTTAGCGTTATGCTATTTATTAGCTGACTTATTAAGAAAGCAAGTATTATTTGTAAAAGACACATCGAACATTTTTTTAATAGTTTATTTGAGCAGGCATATAGTTTTGCCTAGTTATTTTTTTTGTTAAATAAGCCAACATATAAATAGAAAAAGTGAAAAAGATGTTGAATAGTAGAGTTTGTCTATAGTAAAGTATTCTAATAATCAAAAAATAGTTGTGATTTACTCTTATATAGAAGAAAGGAGAATAATATGAACAAAAATTTTATATTACATCAAGCAAAGCCTGAAGATTTCGAAATGATTGAAGGGCTACTTAAAGAAACGGCATTATGGTTAAAAGCTAAAGGTTCTTTACAATGGAACGGAATATTAGATGGCAAAGATAACCACGATACAGCAAGTGCAATTTTAAGAGGAGAGGTCTTCTATGGAACAGTTGATAATGAACTAGCAGGGATGTTCATTTTATGGGATTGCCAAAGTAAGTGGGATGTTACGTTATGGGGAGCAGATTCAAGTAATGATTTTTATTACCTTCATCGATTAAATATAAAAAGAAATAAATCAGGAATGGGTATTCCGCATTTGATGATCAATGCAGCAAAAGAATATGCGAAACAAGAACGAAAAAAAGCACTTCGGTTAGATTGCATTGCTGAAAATAGATTTTTAAATCAAATGTATCAACAAGAAAAATTTGATTTTATTGATTGTGTAAAAGATGTTAATGCAGGAGAACAAATAAATGACTTTAATTTGTATCAATATGTAATAAAATGATTTTCGGAAAAAGCGAACAATCCTAAAGCCATTTTTTAAAATATACTTAATTTTGTATACCTTTGATTTATGTAAGGCAAATTAAAATGCAATAAAATGATAAAATATACGTTTTTTGAAAAAAAGTAAAAAAAAGGAAATCTTTTTATTGACCAGTCTTAAAAAACTTGTTATAGTAATTGATGTCGCTAAGAGAGATACGTGATAGACCTAGTAGTTCGAAAATGTTATTATAAAAATAATGTTGACAGAATGTAAAGAAATATGTTATTCTACTAAAGTCCTCATGAAATAACTGAGCTGGCAAATGGATAAATATTCAAATAAAAAAATATTTATTTAAAAAGTTGTTGACAAGTTGAAAAACAACTGCTATAATTTAGAAGTTGTCAGAAACAAAACAACAAGCTTTAGACCTTTGAAAACTAAACAAAGTAAGACGAACCAAATGTGAGGGTGACTCAGCAGTGCTGAGTCAACAGTAACAAATATAGTGAATAATTATTCGCTAGCAATCAATAATGAGCTTCAAGCATCATTTTATATGAGAGTTTGATCCTGGCTCAGGACGAACGCTGGCGGCATGCCTAATACATGCAAGTCGAACGCTTTTGTTTCACCGGGTGCTTGCACCCACCGAGACAAAAGAGTGGCGGACGGGTGAGTAACACGTGGGTAACCTGCCCATAAGAGGGGGATAACATCCGGAAACGGATGCTAATACCGCATATTTCCAATTGTCTCCTGACAGATGGAAAAAAGGTGGCTTCGGCTACCGCTTATGGATGGACCCGCGGCGTATTAGCTAGTTGGTGAGGTAATGGCTCACCAAGGCGATGATACGTAGCCGACCTGAGAGGGTGATCGGCCACACTGGGACTGAGACACGGCCCAGACTCCTACGGGAGGCAGCAGTAGGGAATCTTCCGCAATGGACGAAAGTCTGACGGAGCAATGCCGCGTGAGTGAAGAAGGTTTTCGGATCGTAAAACTCTGTTGTTAGAGAAGAACAAGGATGAGAGTAACTGCTCATCCCCTGACGGTATCTAACCAGAAAGCCACGGCTAACTACGTGCCAGCAGCCGCGGTAATACGTAGGTGGCAAGCGTTGTCCGGATTTATTGGGCGTAAAGCGAGCGCAGGCGGTTCTTTAAGTCTGATGTGAAAGCCCCCGGCTCAACCGGGGAGGGTCATTGGAAACTGGAGAACTTGAGTGCAGAAGAGGAGAGTGGAATTCCACGTGTAGCGGTGAAATGCGTAGATATGTGGAGGAACACCAGTGGCGAAGGCGACTCTCTGGTCTGTAACTGACGCTGAGGCTCGAAAGCGTGGGGAGCAAACAGGATTAGATACCCTGGTAGTCCACGCCGTAAACGATGAGTGCTAAGTGTTGGAGGGTTTCCGCCCTTCAGTGCTGCAGCTAACGCATTAAGCACTCCGCCTGGGGAGTACGACCGCAAGGTTGAAACTCAAAGGAATTGACGGGGACCCGCACAAGCGGTGGAGCATGTGGTTTAATTCGAAGCAACGCGAAGAACCTTACCAGGTCTTGACATCCTTTGACCACTCTAGAGATAGAGCTTTCCCTTCGGGGACAAAGTGACAGGTGGTGCATGGTTGTCGTCAGCTCGTGTCGTGAGATGTTGGGTTAAGTCCCGCAACGAGCGCAACCCCTATTATTAGTTGCCAGCATTCAGTTGGGCACTCTAGTGAGACTGCCGGTGATAAACCGGAGGAAGGTGGGGATGACGTCAAATCATCATGCCCCTTATGACCTGGGCTACACACGTGCTACAATGGATGGTACAACGAGTCGCAAGGTCGCGAGGCCAAGCTAATCTCTTAAAGCCATTCTCAGTTCGGATTGCAGGCTGCAACTCGCCTGCATGAAGCCGGAATCGCTAGTAATCGCGGATCAGCACGCCGCGGTGAATACGTTCCCGGGTCTTGTACACACCGCCCGTCACACCACGAGAGTTTGTAACACCCGAAGTCGGTGAGGTAACCCTTTTGGGAGCCAGCCGCCTAAGGTGGGACAGATAATTGGGGTGAAGTCGTAACAAGGTAGCCGTATCGGAAGGTGCGGCTGGATCACCTCCTTTCTAAGGAATATAACGGAAACCCACACATTCGTACTTACTTTGTTTAGTTTTGAGAGGTCTAATCTTCTCAATAGATAGATGTTGTTCTTTGAAAACTGGATAAAGTTAAAAAATTGTAATTCAAGTAAGAAACCAGAAACACACCGAAAAGTTTTAAAAATGAGTTTTTTAAGGTTCTCATCGTAAGATGAGTATTGAACATTAACGATTAACCATAGGTTAAGTTAATAAGGGCGCACGGTGAATGCCTTGGCACTAGGAGCCGATGAAGGACGGGACTAACGCCGATATGCTTTGGGGAGCTGTAAGTAAGCTTTGATCCAAAGATTTCCGAATGGGGGAACCCAGCATCTTTGATAGGATGTTACTGCTAACTGAATACATAGGTTAGTAGAGGTAGACGCAGAGAACTGAAACATCTAAGTACCTGCAGGAAGAGAAAGAAAAATCGATTCCCTGAGTAGCGGCGAGCGAAACGGGAATAGCCCAAACCAGAAAGCTTGCTTTCTGGGGTTGTAGGACTGAACACATAGAGTCATAAATGGATTTGGTAGGAGAAGCGACCTGGAAAGGTCTGCCGAAGAAGGTAAAAGCCCTGTATCCGAAACCACATCCACTCTGATCAGTATCCTGAGTACGGCGGAACACGAGAAATTCCGTCGGAATCCGGGAGGACCATCTCCCAAGGCTAAATACTCCCTAGTGACCGATAGTGAACCAGTACCGTGAGGGAAAGGTGAAAAGAACCTCGGAAGAGGAGTGAAATAGCCCCTGAAACCGTGTGCCTACAAATAGTTAAAGCCCGTTAATGGGTGATAGCGTGCCTTTTGTAGAATGAACCGGCGAGTTACGATCCCATGCGAGGTTAAGTTGATGAGACGGAGCCGTAGCGAAAGCGAGTCTGAATAGGGCGAATGAGTATGTGGTCGTAGACCCGAAACCAAGTGATCTACCCATGTCCAGGTTGAAGGTGCGGTAATACGCACTGGAGGACCGAACCCACGTATGTTGAAAAATGCGGGGATGAGGTGTGGGTAGCGGAGAAATTCCAATCGAACTTGGAGATAGCTGGTTCTCTCCGAAATAGCTTTAGGGCTAGCCTCGGAATTAGAATCATGGAGGTAGAGCAACTGTTTGGACTAGGGGCCCTTCTCGGGTTACCGAATTCAGATAAACTCCGAATGCCATTGATTTATATCCGGGAGTCAGACTGCGAGTGATAAGATCCGTAGTCGAAAGGGAAACAGCCCAGACCACCAGCTAAGGTCCCAAAGTTTATGTTAAGTGGAAAAGGATGTGGAGTTGCTTAGACAACTAGGATGTTGGCTCAGAAGCAGCCATCATTTAAAGAGTGCGTAATAGCTCACTAGTCGAGTGACCCTGCGCCGAAAATTTACCGGGGCTAAACATAACACCGAAGCTGTGGATAGAACCATTGGTTCTATGGTAGGAGAGCGTTCTAAGGGCGTTGAAGCTAGATCGCGAGGACTAGTGGAGCGCTTAGAAGTGAGAATGCCGGTATGAGTAGCGAAAGACGGGTGAGAATCCCGTCCACCGAATGACTAAGGTTTCCTGGGGAAGGCTCGTCCTCCCAGGGTTAGTCGGGACCTAAGTCGAGGCCGAATGGCGTAGACGATGGACAACAGGTTGAGATTCCTGTACCAGTTTGTTTTGTTTGAACAATGGAGGGACACAGTAGGCTAAGGAATACGCGCTGTTGGATATGCGCGTCCAAGCAACAAGTTTTGAAGTGAGTCAAATGCTTGCTTCTTTAAGAACAAGTTGTGATGGGGAGGGAAATTAAGTACCGAAGTTCCCGATGTCACACTGTCAAGAAAAGCTTCTAGTTAGAAACAAACTGCCCGTACCGCAAACCGACACAGGTAGTCGAGGAGAGAATCCTAAGGTGTGCGAGAGAACTCTCGTTAAGGAACTCGGCAAAATGACCCCGTAACTTCGGGAGAAGGGGTGCTGACCAATTGGTCAGCCGCAGTGAATAGGCCCAGGCGACTGTTTATCAAAAACACAGGTCTCTGCAAAATCGTAAGATGACGTATAGGGGCTGACGCCTGCCCGGTGCTGGAAGGTTAAGAGGATGGGTTAGCTCTCGGGCGAAGCTCAGAATTGAAGCCCCAGTAAACGGCGGCCGTAACTATAACGGTCCTAAGGTAGCGAAATTCCTTGTCGGGTAAGTTCCGACCCGCACGAAAGGCGTAACGATCTGGGCACTGTCTCAACGAGAGACTCGGTGAAATTATAGTACCTGTGAAGATGCAGGTTACCCGCGACAGGACGGAAAGACCCCATGGAGCTTTACTGCAGTTTGATATTGAGTGTTTGTACAGCTTGTACAGGATAGGTAGGAGCCATTGAAGCCAGGACGCCAGTCTTGGTGGAGGCGTTGGTGGGATACTACCCTTGCTGTATGACCACTCTAACCCACAGCCCTTATCGGGCTGGGAGACAGTGTCTGACGGGCAGTTTGACTGGGGCGGTCGCCTCCTAAAGTGTAACGGAGGCGCCCAAAGGTTCCCTCAGAATGGTTGGAAATCATTCGCAGAGTGTAAAGGCATAAGGGAGCTTGACTGCGAGACCTACAAGTCGAGCAGGGACGAAAGTCGGGCTTAGTGATCCGGTGGTTCCGCATGGAAGGGCCATCGCTCAACGGATAAAAGCTACCCTGGGGATAACAGGCTTATCTCCCCCAAGAGTCCACATCGACGGGGAGGTTTGGCACCTCGATGTCGGCTCATCGCATCCTGGGGCTGTAGTCGGTCCCAAGGGTTGGGCTGTTCGCCCATTAAAGCGGTACGCGAGCTGGGTTCAGAACGTCGTGAGACAGTTCGGTCCCTATCCGTCGCGGGCGTAGGAAATTTGAGAGGAGCTGTCCTTAGTACGAGAGGACCGGGATGGACACACCTCTGGTGTACCAGTTGTTCTGCCAAGGGCATTGCTGGGTAGCTATGTGTGGACGGGATAAACGCTGAAAGCATCTAAGCGTGAAGCCCCCCTCAAGATGAGATTTCCCATCACGTAAGTGAGTAAGACCCCTGAGAGATGATCAGGTTGATAGGTTGGAAGTGGAAGTCTAGCGATAGATGGAGCGGACCAATACTAATCGGTCGAGGACTTAACCAAAGAATAAACGGTGTACGACGGTTTCTAAACGAAGAACAAACTTTTAACTTATCCAGTTTTGAGAGAACAACGTTCTCTAGATTGAAATTTGTGTGGTGGCGATGGCAAGAAGGTCACACCTGTTCCCATGCCGAACACAGCAGTTAAGCTTCTTAGCGCCGATGGTAGTGAAGGGTTTCCCTTTGTGAGAGTAGGACGCTGCCACGCAGATTCAATTATTTTTTCTCAGATGGAGGTTTAGCTCAGCTGGGAGAGCATCTGCCTTACAAGCAGAGGGTCGGCGGTTCGATCCCGTCAACCTCCACCATGAGTCATTAGCTCAGTTGGTAGAGCATCTGACTTTTAATCAGAGGGTCGCAGGTTCGAATCCTGCATGACTCATAACTAATCATTCAACATGTTTAGTTATGCCATACTTTTGCGGGTGTGGCGGAATTGGCAGACGCACTAGATTTAGGATCTAGCGTTGAAAGACGTGGGGGTTCAAGTCCCTTCACCCGCACCATTTTTTTTGAATGATTAGTGAAGTACCACTTTAGCCGGCTTAGCTCAGTTGGTAGAGCATCTGATTTGTAATCAGAGGGTCGAGGGTTCAACTCCTTTAGCCGGCATTTTGTTGCGAAAGTAGTTCAGTGGTAGAACATCACCTTGCCAAGGTGGGGGTCGCGGGTTCGAATCCCGTCTTTCGCTTACTAGTTCAACTAGTGAGCTCATTCGTAAGAATGACAAGCTGTTCTAATGCCGGGGTGGCGGAACAGGTAGACGCACAGGACTTAAAATCCTGCGGTGAGTGATCACCGTGCCGGTTCGATTCCGGCCCTCGGCACCATTTGCACCCATAGCTCAATTGGATAGAGTACTTGACTACGAATCAAGGGGTTAGAGGTTCAAGTCCTCTTGGGTGCATTTCTTTTGTAAAAAAGATAAAACTCAGCATTACGGGAAGTAGCTCAGCTTGGTAGAGCACTTGGTTTGGGACCAAGGGGTCGCAGGTTCGAATCCTGTCTTCCCGATTTAAAATTTAGGGGCCTTAGCTCAGCTGGGAGAGCGCCTGCCTTGCACGCAGGAGGTCAGCGGTTCGATCCCGCTAGGCTCCACTTTTTTAAAAATATTCACCTTATTATTATGGCGGTGTAGCTCAGCTGGCTAGAGCGTCCGGTTCATACCCGGGAGGTCGGGGGTTCGATCCCCTTCGCCGCTATTATTATTATTATTTAAAAGATCTTGGACCTTTAGCTCAGTTGGTTAGAGCAGACGGCTCATAACCGTCCGGTCGTAGGTTCGAGTCCTACAAGGTCCATTAATCAGTAAAGATTAAAGTAACCTTGTATCATTATGGAGGATTACCCAAGTCCGGCTGAAGGGAACGGTCTTGAAAACCGTCAGGTGTGTAAAAGCACGCAAGAGTTCGAATCTCTTATCCTCCTTTTTTTAAAATGATTCATTAATATTATCGCGGGGTGGAGCAGTTGGCAGCTCGTCGGGCTCATAACCCGAAGGTCACAGGTTCAAGTCCTGTCCCCGCAATTTATCTTTTGTAAAAAAGATAGTATAAAAGTAAAAAAGGTCTCGTGGTGTAGGGGTTAACATGTCTGCCTGTCACGCAGAAGATCGCGGGTTCGATTCCCGTCGAGACCGTTTTTTGCGGGTGTAGTTTAGTGGTAAAACCACAGCCTTCCAAGCTGTTGATGCGAGTTCGATTCTCGTCACCCGCTTTTTTTATGGGCCTATAGCTCAGCTGGTTAGAGCGCACGCCTGATAAGCGTGAGGTCGATGGTTCGAGTCCATTTAGGCCCATTGAATAAATTAAATAATTAACTATTTTGGTTTTTTGGGGAAGTACTCAAGTGGCTGAAGAGGCGCCCCTGCTAAGGGTGTAGGTCGTTAACGCGGCGCGAGGGTTCAAATCCCTCCTTCTCCGTAATTTATTTTTTTGTGTTTTTTTCGGCCCGTTGGTCAAGCGGTTAAGACACCGCCCTTTCACGGCGGTATCACGGGTTCGATTCCCGTACGGGTCATAAACAATTATGTTTAATTTAATACTGAAATATCTTATCAGTCTTATGGAGGATTACCCAAGTCCGGCTGAAGGGAACGGTCTTGAAAACCGTCAGGTGTGTAAAAGCACGCAAGGGTTCGAATCCCTTATCCTCCTTTTTCAAATTAATATTAATATTATCGCGGGGTGGAGCAGTTGGCAGCTCGTCGGGCTCATAACCCGAAGGTCACAGGTTCAAGTCCTGTCCCCGCAATTTATCTTTTTTATAAAAGATAGTTTAAAAATAAAAAAGGTCTCGTGGTGTAGGGGTTAACATGTCTGCCTGTCACGCAGAAGATCGCGGGTTCGATTCCCGTCGAGACCGTTTAATTGAATAGTTGGCCTGGTAGCTCAGTTGGTAGAGCACTTGATTGAAGCTCAAGGTGTCGGCAGTTCGATTCTGTCCCAGGCCATTTATGTAATGCGGGTGTAGTTTAGTGGTAAAACCACAGCCTTCCAAGCTGTTGATGCGAGTTCGATTCTCGTCACCCGCTTTTTTTTTATGGGCCTATAGCTCAGCTGGTTAGAGCGCACGCCTGATAAGCGTGAGGTCGATGGTTCGAGTCCATTTAGGCCCATTAATTAAAAATAGTAAACTGGCCCGTTGGTCAAGCGGTTAAGACACCGCCCTTTCACGGCGGTATCACGGGTTCGATTCCCGTACGGGTCATAAAATAACAAAAAAAGAACAAGAGAAAATTCTCTTGTTCTTTTTTTGTATTGATTAGAAAAAACAGTACTAGAAACTTAATCTTGCTAGTACTGAAAGGGATATACGGGAAGAGAAAATTAAAATATATGGACAAATAAAATAATACTAAATGCGATAAAGAAAGAAATAGAATAGATATACAGCATTCTTTGTTTAAGTTTAGTTGGAACAGTTTTTTTAGTAGATAGAATGGACTGAATAATGCTAAGAGCAAAAGGAATAGTCAATAAAATAATAAAACTCAGTTTGTTAAATGTAGGAATAAAGATGATAAAGCTGATGAGATAAATAAGAACAGTCAATCCTAAAAAGATGCGATTAAACAGCTCTTGTTTTAAAAATAATAAGGTTGTCTGATCGTTGCTGAAATCTTTATGGATACTTCCATAATTTAATTGAAGTTTTCCAAACTCTACTAAGAATACAACTAGGACTAGAGGAATGCTCCAGTAAAAAAGAGTTGAGGGGATAAAGTTAGCTTGAACATAAAAACTTAAGTAGGTTAAAATCCCACCTTTAAAAATACTAGAGAAAACTAACATTAGCCAAGCATAACCTTGTTTAACAAGATAGAATTGTAGATGAATCACTAAACTGTACAAAAGTAATAGCAAACCAGCTAAATAATGGACTCTAAAAGAAAAATAGAAGATAAGCAGTAGATTAATGATTTCGAAAGCAATAAAAGACAATTGAAAATAAGAAATCGATTCCTTAGTCTTTTTAAATAGAAAATTCCCTAATAAATGGTTGATAAAAGTAAAACTATACAATAAGAAAAAATGCACAACACTAAAGTGAGCATACTGACCTGCATACAAAGTCCCACTTATTAAGTAAGATAAAGGAATGGTTAAAACTAAAAATAAAGGATGGTAAAGATAATGGTTTATAGTTTTGAAGATAGATTGGAACAATTTAAAAACCCCTTTTAACTGTTTGTCTATTCTTATTTTACCTAAAAAAGAGATAAGGGTATAGATAAATAAAGTATAAGAGTGCATATTTAATGATAAGCAAATCGGCTTTCAATCAATTTAGTACAAAAACAACAGATTCTATACTAATAGATAATGAAGTATGGTAGAATATATAAGGTTTGCAAATCGGATTCCCGAGAGGATTCACTTTAGAAGTGGAGAAGCCTTGTAACCGAAAATTTAAAGGGGGAACAAAGTAATGTCAGAAAGAAGATTATTTACTTCTGAATCTGTTTCAGAAGGACATCCAGATAAAATAGCGGATCAAGTCAGTGATGCTATATTGGATGCAATTTTAACAAAAGATCCGGACGCACGCGTTGCTTGCGAAACGATTGTAACAACAGGTTTAGTATTAGTAGCAGGAGAAATTTCTACTACAACGTATGTTGATATCCAAAAAACAGTACGTGATACAATTCGTGAAATAGGGTATACAAGAGCTAAATATGGTTTTGACGCAGATACTTGTGCTGTAATCGTATCTATTGATGAACAATCAAGAGATATTGCTCAAGGTGTTGATGAGTCTATTGAATCTAAAGAAACGAATCAAGATGAATTAGATCAAATCGGTGCAGGGGACCAAGGGTTAATGTTTGGTTTTGCTGTAAACGAAACACCTGAACTAATGCCATTACCTATTTCATTGAGCCACCGTTTGACAAAACGTCTATCTATAGTTAGAAAAGAAAAGCTGGTTTCTTACTTAAGACCAGATGCGAAAGCTCAAGTTACGGTTGAATATGATGAAAATAATAAACCTTTGCGTGTAGACACAATCGTTATAAGTACTCAACATCATCCAGATGTGACATATGAATTATTGAAAAAAGATATGATGGAACTTGTCATCAAACATGAAATTCCTAGTGAATTACTAGATACAGAGACTAAATACTTTATTAATCCAACCGGTCGCTTCGTTATCGGAGGACCTCAAGGAGACGCAGGTTTAACTGGACGTAAAATTATCGTTGATACTTATGGCGGATATGCTCGTCATGGTGGAGGTGCTTTCTCTGGGAAAGATCCTACAAAAGTAGATAGATCAGCAAGTTATGCAGCTCGTTATATTGCGAAAAATATTGTGGCTGCTGGATTTGCAGATAAATGTGAAGTTCAATTGGCTTATGCAATCGGAGTAGCACACCCAGTTTCTATTTCTATTGATACATTTGAAACTGGAACCATTTCAGAATCAAAATTAATTGAAGCAGTACGTGCTAATTTTGATTTAAGACCAGCTGGTATTATCAAAATGTTGGATTTACAAAGACCAATCTATAAACAAACTGCAGCATATGGTCACTTTGGTCGTACTGATATTGATTTAACTTGGGAACATACAGATAAAGTTGACGATTTAAAATTATTTTTAGCTAAATAATGTAAAAAGAAAGAAATGACGCTTAGCTGTCATTTCTTTCTTTTTTTTCAATAGCTATTAATAAAGGTGGATTGTTTTTTTGATTTAAAAAGTCGTAACGTAAAACAGTGTAATTCATTTGAGGAAGTGTTTGGACATAATTAAGTACAGTCTCTTTTTCTTCTTTTCCTCCCTCATGACCATAATAGACAACGAGTAGAAGCAAACCTCCTTTTCTTAGGCGAGGTAAAATTTCTTTGATGGCGATTAATGTAGTTTCAGCCTTTGTAATAATGGTCTTATCACCTTTAGGCAGATACCCTAAATTAAAAATTGCTCCAGCTAAAAGAGTATTTTCAGGCAGTACAGAACTAAGCGTCTCATGACCTTGCTGAAATAACACAACTTGGTCGGTTAAGCCGGTTAAGAGCAGTTTTTCTTTGGTTTTTTTAATGGCTTGTTCTTGTAAGTCAAAGCCATAAACCTTCCCAGTTTTACCTACTAATGTTGCTAACAGAACTGTGTCGTTCCCATTTCCTATTGTAGCATCGATAACAATATCCCCAGGTACAAGAGTATTTTTTAATAAAGTACGACTATAGTGTAGAGCATTTTCAAGCATGATTATTCATCCTTCCTATCCGATCAATGAATGGACTTATTTATTCTATTTTATCATTTATAAATAAATATGGAATAATCAAAAAAGAAGGAAATTGGAGTGAGACGTCAATTTCCTTCTTTCTATTTAAATAATCTTGTTTAGGGGTCTATATGGCTAAAATGTAGTCTTTTTAATTCTGTTAATTTTTTTTAGTTTAATAGAGTAAAAGGCTGCAGAAAGAGCAAACCAAGAACCTGCTAAACAAAATCCAGCAACTACATCAGAAGGAAAATGTACCCCCAAGTAAATACGACTTAAACCAACAATACTAACAATGAGTACGGTTATTAAACAAGTTAACCACTTAATCCATTTTTTTTGAGTGAAGTGGATGATCAAAAAAGCAATTCCACCATAACAAATTAAGGAAGCCATAGAATGACCGCTTGGAAAACTATAACCGTCTTGTAAAACCAAATGTTCAATAGTTGGCCGAGTTCTCTGGAAAAAGAATTTTACGACTTGATTTAAGAGCCCAGCTCCTAGAGCAACATGTAAAATAAACCAATATGCTGTTTTAGTATCTTTCTTTTGCCAAATAAAATAAAGACTGACGATCAACGTAAGAAGTACAATAAAAAAGGTTCCACCCATATCGGTTATAAATGAATAAAAAGCAGTGCTTTTAGGAGAACGATTCATTAAGATAGGAGAGGCGATAAAGTGGTCAAACACATTGATCCACTCAGCTTGCTGTGCGACTCCATATGCAAGTACACTAAAAGGAATGAGTAACACTAGACACAATAAAAAATAATTCGAGGTAAAAAAAGATGTTTTAGATTTCATAATTTTTCTCATACTTTCTATAAATTGGATATACTTATTGAAAAAATAAGTTTAGCATATTCTACGTATAGAATAAACTAAAAGTATTAAACAGAACAAAGACTATCAGTAAAAAAATAATAACTTTTTTTAAAATTCACACTTTCTTATCTCTTTTTTAATAGTTGAAGAATATACTAAATGTAGTAGGTTAAGGGAGTGAAATACATGCTAATTGATGACAGTGAATATGTTCAACTAATAGGGACGTGTCAAATTAAGAGCATTCAATTTCCAAAAATTTTAGTACAAACAGAAAATGGAAAGAGCCTAGTGCTTAATACAACCAAACAACAACAAACAGATTCGGTGTTTTGGGACGCTATTATAGATATTATTGCAGCTGATCTTTGGATACCATACAATAAAGATACATACTTTTTGTTGCAACAAGATTGGATAACAGATACTTCTTTTGCTTAAATGATAAATGAGTCGAATCAACCTAATGTCACTATACATTTAGGTTGATTTTTTTGTCTATTTTAGTGAAACGCTATATGTGTATATTACGGTTGTGTAACGTATATTAAAAAAAGGTCTTCTACTTAACTTAACCTTCCATTCTATCTATGGGAAAGATATAATAAAATAGCAAGTGCTTTACAATAAAGTAGACCTTGAGAATGATTAAAGAATAAAAGTAGGAGGTACTCACTTTGGAAAAAACAAGAAAAGAAAGAATTTCAGCTGAAAAAAATAAAAAAAGTTTTGATCAATCAGGATATACTAATGGATTGATGAAAAAAGGCACAGCTGTTTTTAGCACAACTTTATTAGTGAGTTTACTAGCATTTCCAACTTTTTCTGCATCAGCTAGCGCAAATGAATTAGCTGATACAAGTAGTAAAAAATTGGAAGAAACGCTTGAACATAACAGCAATGTAACTAATGTAACCGAAGAAGCAACCACAAAGACAGCTGTAGAAACGGACAGTAGCGAGTACATATCACAAGACGATTTAATTGAGAAAGAACAAAAAATTAAAGAATTAAAAACTATTATATCTACAGAAGATTTTGAAACTTTAAAATTTGACGAATTATCAGTTGAAGAAATTGATGAATTAATTTTAACTGCTCTAGAAAAATTAACAGAAGAATCAAATGAAGAAATAGAAAATGAAGCAGGTACCGGAATAACTGATGAGTTAAATGATTCTACTACTGAACCAACCGAGGCAGTTAAAGATGAAAGCGATGTTTCAGAAGAAGATACAGCTGAAGAAATTGAAGTGTTAAAACCAGAAGTAGTAGAGGAATCACTTGAGATTGAGGATACTATTTCAAAAGATGAATCTGAAAAAGTAGTAGAAGAAGAAATTGATCTTGTTGCTGAACCGAGCGAATCAGAAGTTGTAGAACTACCAAATGAAATTGAAAAAGATGTACCAGAAGTAGAAGCAATTGAAGCAGTAGAACAAGAAATTATAGAACCAGAAGTTGCAGAACTTCCAAACGAAGCTGAACCTAGTATTCCAGAAGAAGCAGAAGATACGGTTGAAACTATTGTAGAATCTGAAGAACCAGTAGTAGAAAAACCGACAATTGTAAAAGAAGAGGTTAAAAAGGAAGTTGTAAAAGAAACGGTTAAAGCCAAGGTAGTTGCTCCGAAAACTACAACGACTTCGGCTAAAACAACTGCAGTTACTTTAAAAGTTGCAACGACTTCAGCTAAAACAACAGCAGTAGCAACAACTTCTGTAGCAACAGCAAAAACGTACACAGTAAAATCGGGAGATACACTAAATAAAATTAGTAAAGCCAATAATGTGACTGTAGCAAACTTGAAAAAATGGAACAATTTGTCTTCAGATTTAATTAAAGTTGGACAAGTTTTAGCATTAAATGAAGCAGCAGCCAAGAACGTAACAACTCCAACGCCTTCTAAAACAAATGACTCTATTGCAAATGCAACAACACCAGCTGGTTTTGTTAATGCTATTGCCTCTTATGCAAAGCAAGTTGCAGCTAAAAATGATTTATATGCTTCTGTTATGATTGCACAAGCAGCTTTAGAAAGTGGCTATGGCAGCAGTAAACTAGCAACTAGTCCAAACTACAATCTATTTGGTATCAAAGGAAGCTACAACGGAAATACAGTTACGATGTATACTTCTGAATGGAGTTCTTCAACAGGCTGGATTTACATTCCGCAAAACTTTAAGAAATACCCGTCTTATGCTGAGTCTTTACAAGATAATGCAAATCTAATAAAAAATGGAACTTCATGGGATCATGGCTATTATTCTGGAGCTTGGGTAAGTAATTCATCAAATGCATTTGAGGCAACAGCTTGGTTACAAGGGCGTTATGCGACGGACCCAACTTATGCATCTAAATTAAATGCTATTATAAATGCATATAACTTAACACAATATGATACAAAATCTTCAGGAGGATCAACAACAACTCCTGAATCAAATGATAATTCTTCAACAACACCAAGCACTGGAAATACAGGGTCGTCGAATACAGGCGAAACGTCATATACTGTAAAATCTGGTGACACTTTAACAGGTATTGGTTCAAAATACGGCGTATCTGTGTCAAACTTGAAATCATGGAACAACTTAAAATCAGATACGATTTATGTGAATCAAACGTTGACGATTAAAGGAGGTTCAACTTCAGGCGGATCAACGATAACACCAAGTACACCAAGTACAGGGAATACAAGCAGCACATCATATACTGTAAAATCTGGTGACACTTTAACAGGTATTGGTTCAAAATACGGTGTATCTGTATCAAACTTGAAATCATGGAACAACTTAAAATCAGATACGATTTATGTGAATCAAACGTTGACGATTAAAGGAGGTTCAACTTCAGGCGGGTCAACGACAACACCAAGTACAGGGAACACAAGCAGCACATCGTATACTGTAAAATCCGGTGATACATTGACTGGAATCGGTTCAAAATACGGCGTAACTGTAGCGGACTTGAAATCGTGGAATAGTTTGAAATCAGATACGATTTATGTGAATCAAACGTTGACGATTAAAGGCGGTTCAACTTCAGGCGGCACAACGACAACACCAAGTACAGGGAATACAAGCAGCACATCGTATACTGTAAAATCCGGTGATACATTGACTGGAATCAGTTCAAAATACGGCGTAACTGTAGCGAACTTAAAATCGTGGAATAGTTTGAAAACAGATGCGATCTATGTGAACCAAACATTGACGATTAAAGGTGGTTCAACTTCAGGTGGATCAACGACAACACCAAGTACAGGGAACACAAGCAGCACATCGCATACTGTAAAATCCGGTGACACATTGACTGGAATCAGTTCAAAATACGGCGTAACTGTAGCGGACTTGAAATCGTGGAATAGTTTGAAAACAGATGCGATCTATGTGAACCAAACATTGACGATTAAAGGAGGTTCAACTTCAGGCGGGTCAACGACAACACCAAGTACAGGGAACACAAGCAGCACATCGTATACTGTAAAATCCGGTGATACATTGACTGGAATCGGTTCAAAATACGGCGTAACTGTAGCGGACTTGAAATCGTGGAATAGTTTGAAATCAGATACGATTTATGTGAATCAAACGTTGACGATTAAAGGCGGTTCAACTTCAGGCGGCACAACGACAACACCAAGTACAGGGAATACAAGCAGCACATCGTATACTGTAAAATCCGGTGATACATTGACTGGAATCAGTTCAAAATACGGCGTAACTGTAGCAGACTTAAAATCGTGGAATAGTTTGAAAACAGATGCGATCTATGTGAACCAAACATTGACGATTAAAGGTGGTTCAACTTCAGGTGGATCAACGACAACACCAAGTACAGGGAACACAAGCAGCACATCGCATACTGTAAAATCCGGTGACACATTGACTGGAATCAGTTCAAAATACGGCGTAACTGTAGCGGACTTGAAATCGTGGAATAGTTTGAAAACAGATGCGATCTATGTGAACCAAACATTGACGATTAAAGGTGGTTCAACTTCAGGCGGGTCAACGACAACACCAAGTACAGGGAACACAAGCAGCACATCGTATACTGTGAAATCCGGTGATACGTTAACTGGTATTGGTTCAAAAAATGGTGTATCTGTAGCGAACTTAAAATCATGGAATAATTTATCAACGGATACAATTTATGTAGGTCAAAAACTAGTTTTAAAAAGCACGAATGCTGTTTCAATAGTAACAACGCCAACTAGTGCAACTACGCATAAAGTTATAAGTGGCGATACTCTTTGGGATATTGCTCAAAAATATAGTATGTCTATCTCAGATTTGAAATCAACGAATTACTTAAAATCAGATGTTATATTTGTTGGTCAGTCTTTGATTATCAAATAATCATAGAAGGAGACTCAACATAAAATTTGAGTCTCCTTTTGTGCTGTAAGATAACTAAAAAGGGAGTGAAAATGATGATCGTTACGACAACTACTTCTGTTGAAGGTTTTGAAATTTCTTCTTATGAAGGAATTGTATTTGGTGAAGTTATCTCTGGTATCAATATGTTTAAAGATATGGGAGCGGGCTTGCGAAACATGTTTGGCGGACGCTCTCAAGGTTATGAGAACGAATTATTAGAAGCTCGTAGTAAAGCGTTAGAGGAAATGGAAACAAGAGCTGACGAACAAGGGGCAGATGCTATTGTAGGGGTTAAAATGGACTATGAGACATTAGGATCAGATAATGGCATGATTATGGTTACCTGTAGTGGAACAGCAGTAAAGCTTAAAACAGTTAAATAATAGACGAATAGACGAATTGAAAAGACATTTTAGAAATCAACTGTTGTTTTTTCTTATTGCTCCTATAGTCATTTTTTGTTAAAATGAAATCAATAGAAAAAAACAGTGAAAAGGAATAGTAGAAATGATTTTTTTTGAGAGAGTGCATGGGTGGTGGAAATGCATAAAAAAGACTTTCGAACTCGCCTTTAGAGTTGCTTTGTTGAAAAAAGAGTAGACAAAGACGTAACGCCTGCGTTAAAGGTATGAGGAGTCCACGATGTATTTTATTAGGAATAATAAGGTCGTGGAAAACATAGGTGGTACCACGAATAATAAATTATTTAATCGTCCTATGAGTACAGATAGTCATCTGCATTCATAGGACGATTTTTATTTTGAATAAGAAATGGAAGAGGGATATATATGAGCTTTAACCACAAGACGATAGAAAAGAAGTGGCAAAATTACTGGGCTTCTAATCAGACTTTCCGAACAACTGAAGATCCTAAAAAGAAAAACTTTTATGCATTAGATATGTTCCCATATCCATCAGGACAAGGTCTGCATGTAGGACATCCAGAAGGATACACAGCAACAGATATCATTTCTCGTATGAAACGTGCTCAAGGATTCAATGTATTGCATCCAATGGGTTGGGATGCATTTGGCTTACCAGCTGAGCAATATGCTCTAGATACAGGTAACGATCCAGCTGAATTCACAGCTCACAATATCGAAACATTCCGTCGTCAAATCAATTCTTTAGGATTTAGTTATGACTGGGAGCGAGAAGTAAATACAACAGATCCTCAGTACTATAAATGGACTCAATGGATCTTTACAAAATTGTACGAACAAGGATTGGCTTATGAAGCCGAAGTAGCTGTTAACTGGTGTCCTGCATTAGGGACGGTATTGGCTAATGAAGAAGTAATCGATGGTAAGAGTGAACGTGGGGGACACCCTGTTTACCGTAAACCTATGAAACAATGGATGCTGAAAATTACAGCTTATGCTGACCGTTTGCTGGATGATTTAGAATTAGTTGACTGGCCTGAAAGTATCAAAGACATGCAACGTAACTGGATCGGTAAATCAATTGGTGCAAATGTAGAGTTTACTGTTAAAGGAACTAACCATAAGTATACAGTCTTTACGACTCGTCCAGATACGTTGTTTGGAGCAACTTATAGTGTTTTGGCACCTGAATTAGATCTCGTTAAACAAATTACAACAGCTGAACAAGAAGCTGAAGTTCAAGCGTATATCGAAAAAATTAGTCTGAAAAGTGATTTGGATCGTACAGATTTGAATAAAGATAAAACAGGCGTATTTACTGGTGCTTATGCGATAAACCCAGTCAATGGCAAAGAAATCCCTATTTGGATCGCAGATTATGTGTTGTCTTCATATGGAACAGGTGCAATTATGGCTGTTCCAGCACATGACGAACGTGATTATGAATTTGCTAAGGCTTTTAACTTGGAAATTCTTCCTGTACTTGAAGGTGGAAATGTAGCTGCTGCTGCCTTCACTGAAGATGGTCCACATATAAATTCTGAATTCTTAGATGGTCTTGGAAAACAAGAAGCTATCGATAAAATGAATGAATGGTTAGAAGAAAATAATTTTGGAAAAAAAGAAACAACTTACCGTCTACGTGACTGGTTATTTGCACGCCAACGTTATTGGGGCGAACCTATCCCGGTCATTCATTGGGAAGATGGGACTTCAACAACATTGCCTGAATCAGAATTACCGTTGATCTTGCCAAAAACAAACGAAATCAAACCAAGTGGAACAGGAGAGTCTCCATTAGCAAACATTACGGAATGGGTAAATGTAGTAGATCCCGAAACTGGAATGAAAGGACGCCGTGATACAAATACAATGCCGCAATGGGCAGGGAGTTCATGGTATTTCTTGCGTTTCATCGATCCTAAAAATGAAGAAATGTTAGCTGATCCTGAAAAACTAAAACAATGGTTACCAGTAGATATCTATATTGGTGGAGCTGAGCATGCTGTACTCCATTTATTGTATGCACGTTTCTGGCATAAATTCCTTTACGATATCGGTGTTGTTCCAACTAAAGAACCATTCCAAAAATTGTATAATCAAGGAATGATTTTAGGTGGAAACAATGAAAAAATGTCTAAATCTAAAGGGAATGTTGTTAATCCAGATGATGTTGTAGAAAAATTTGGTGCAGATACGTTACGCATGTATGAAATGTTTATGGGGCCGTTGGATGCTTCAATTGCTTGGAGTGAAAATGGGCTAGAAGGAAGCCGCAAATTCTTGGATCGTGTATGGCGTTTGATCATGGATGAAGATGGAAAAGTCCGTGACCGTATCACAACCTTTAATGATGGATCTCTTGATGTGGTTTACCACCAAACCGTTAAAAAAGTAACCGAGGATTTTGAACACTTGCGCTTCAACACAGCTATTTCTCAAATGATGGTTTTTGTTAATGAAGCCTATAAAGCAACTGCATTACCAGTGAATTATATTAAATCTTTTGTTCAATTGCTTGCGCCAATTGCTCCGCATATGGCAGAAGAATTGTGGGCTAACTTAACAAACAGCAATGAAAGTATTTCATATGTTGTTTGGCCGACATTTGATGAAAAATTCTTGGTAGAAGATGAAATCGAAGTAGTTTTCCAAGTAAACGGTAAATTAAAAGCAAAAGCTCAAGCATCAAAAGAAATTTCTAAAGAAGATCTAGAAACGTTAGCAATGAATAATGAAAAGATCAAAGAAGCCATTGATGGAAAAACAATTCGCAAAGTGATTGTTGTTCCTGGTAGATTGGTAAATATTGTAGCAAACTAAAGTGTTTTCTACGTTAAGGTTTTAAAGATTTAACTTAAGTAGAAAGGACTGCAACGATTAAGTTGCAGTCCTTTCTACTTTTTTCATCTTCAAAGAGACCTTAATTTTTCTTTAAAGTTGAATGCAGAAAGCTCAATAAACATTGCAACCCTCTGATTTAAGAAGTAAAATAGAACCTGATACAAAAGTATGAGAGTAGGTTTTTGAATCATGTCAAAAGATACAGTCAGTGATAATAAAATTGGACAACAAACTAAAGAATTAAGCTCAAAAGATAAAATGATCAGTGGGTCAGCTTGGATGACAGGTGCAAGTATTTTGTCCAGGTTATTAGGAGCTCTTTATATTATTCCTTGGATGGCTTGGATGGGAAATCCCAGCGTAGCAGCGTCAGCAAATGCCCTTTACATTATTGGCTACACACCTTATGCATTATTCTTAAATATTGCGACAGCTGGTGTACCTTCTGCCATTGCTAAACAAGTCTCTTATTATAATAGTCTAAACGAATATGAAACGAGCCAAAAAATTTATAGAAAAGGATTACAAGTAATGGCAATTACAGGTGTTGTGTCTGCATTGATCATGTATGTTGCGGCACCTTTGATAGCTGGAAGCAGTCCAGGTATTTCGGTTGACGATGGAACACAAGTTATTCGGTCTCTTAGTTGGGCGTTACTCATTATTCCATGTATGAGCGTTACACGAGGATATATTCAAGGGCATCATGTAATGAAATATTCTGCTATATCGCAATTTATTGAACAATTAGCTCGCGTCATCTTTATGCTTGCGGCTGTATACTTTATTCGTCAAATATGGAATGGTTCAGTAGTGAATGCGGTTTCTGCTTCAACATTTGGAGCCGTTATTGGAGCTGTTTTTAGTATAGGGTATTTATTTTATATTATTTGGCGTAAAAAACCAGAGCTAGATGAGCATGCTGCTCAGAGTTTAAATAAGGTGAATATTTCTACAAATGAGATCTTTAAATCGATTATTCGTACGGCTATTCCATTTATCATTATTGGATCTGGAATAACATTGTTTCAAATGATCGATCAGTTTACTTTCCAACAAATTATGACCCGCGTTTCTGATTTTACCCCAAAAGAGATTGTAGATAGTTATGGGATAGCATCAGGAAATGTCAATAAATTGATTATGATTGTTATTTCTTTTGGAGGTTCGATGGCGATAACATCTGTTCCGCTGATTTCTGAGTTGATAGCAAAAAATGATTTGAAAAAATTATCCCGTCAAGTTAGTGATAGCTTGCAGTTGTTTTTCTTCATCATGCTGCCGGCAACAATTGGTATGGCTGTTGTAGCAGAACCTTTATATACCGTTTTTTATGGACAAAATGATTTTGGAACAAATCTGTTACAAGTTGCGTCATTTATGAGTTTATTTTTAGGGTTGTTTGTCCTTATGGGCTCAACGATGCAAGCTGCAAATCAAACAAGACCGGCTCTATGGGCTTTAGCAATTGGGTTAGTTGTGAAATTAGCATTGCAATACCCAATGCTTGCAATAGCACAGACAAATGGAATGTTTATTTCTAATATATTTGGATTTGGTGTAACAGTCTTTTTAATGTTGCGAAAAATGTACAAGGTTACTCATTTTAATATTGGGCTCTTACTCAGAAGAGTATTGTTGATGGTTATCCTAACAGTAGTAATGGCTATTGTAACGTTTGCCGTTAAAGAAGCTCTTTACTTAGTTATGCATCCAGAAAATCGTCTTAGTGCACTTCTAGTAATGGGTGTTTCAGCTGGAATGGGCGGTATTGTTTATGTATATGCTTCATTAAAAACACGTTTAGCTGACCGTTTATTAGGAGCTCGTGTAGCGAGTTTGAGAACCAAATTACACATTAAATAAGAAAACTGGAGCATGTTCTAGAATAATCATTTGGATATAAATAAGAGGCTAGGACTTTTGTCCCAGCCTCAGTTTTTTGACTAGACTTAAAAGAATGGAGCAGAGGAAATGCGTTTAGATAAACTTTTAGCTAATATGGGGTTTGGAACAAGAAAAACCGTAAAAACGCTATTGAAAGCAAAAGAAGTAACGGTTAATGGAATAGTTATAAAAGATGGAAAAAGCCAAGTCGACCCAGATAAAGACAAAGTTGTTGTTGCGGGTGAAGCCGTTGAATACCAAGAATTTGTTTACTTTATGTTGCATAAACCACAAGGAGTAGTAAGTGCTACAAATGATAATCTGCATAAAACAGTTATCGATTTATTAGCCCCAAAAGATCAAGTACTGGATCCATTTCCTGTAGGACGATTGGATAAGGATACAGAAGGGTTGTTGTTATTGACTAATGATGGAACTTTAGCACATAATTTACTTTCACCAAAAAAACACGTTGATAAATGTTACAAAGCTACTATAAATGGAATAGTGAATGAACAGGATATTTTAGCATTTAAGAACGGGATAACACTAAATGATGGTTTTAACTGCCAATCAGCTGAATTAGACATTTTGTCTATCGATGTTGATGCAGAACAGTCCATTATTCAAGTGACGATACATGAAGGGAAATTTCACCAAGTAAAACGCATGTTTGAAGCAGTAGATAAATCTGTTACTTATCTAAAACGATTATCTATGGGGAATCTTAAGTTAGATGAAACATTAGAAATAGGAAAATATAGACAATTGACTGAAGAGGAATTAAGTTCTTTAACTAATGAATAAGCAAAAACTTAGAAATTTGGTTAATAAATATAAAAGTCGAATGCATACAAGAGAGTAAAAAAATGAGAGACCGATAAAGCATATTAGTTCATTATAATTCATCAGTATTCCTGTATAACATGAGATATGGATATAGTGAAGTTCATTCCTTGCCTTGAATAGGAATGAAAGGTATGCTTTTATTGTATAGAAAAAATAAAGAAACAAGAAAAAGGAGTCGTTGATTCATTGAAGAAGAATAAGATTTTTGTAATGGGCAGTTATGTAACCGATTTAACAGCAAGGGCATCGCATTTACCAAAACCAGGAGAGACCGTTTTTGGTCAGTCATTTCGAACAGGTGCAGGCGGGAAAGGAAGCAATCAAGCAGTCGGAGCGGCACGACTAGGTGCAGAAGTAACTTTAGTGACTAAGCTAGGAGACGATGCTTTTGGGAAATTGGCATTGGAGCATTTTACAAAAGAACAGATTGATACTTCGCAAATTGCTATTGATAAAGAAATGCCCACAGGATCTGCGTTGATAGCAGTCGATGACCAGAGTGAAAATATGATTGTTGTGACAGCAGGTGCGTGTGGAAAGATTAAAAGAGAGGAAATTGAACAAGCAGAAGAAAAGCTGGCTGACGTTGCGATTGCACTAACACAGCTAGAGACTAATTTGGATGCTGTGGAAAGGACTTTGGAATTAGCAGAGAAACATCATATTCCGGTTATTTTAAATCCAGCTCCTTATCAAGCGATACCGAATGAATGGCTAAAGAAAGCAGCTTATATAACACCAAATGAAACAGAAGCAGCTCAATTAACGGGTATACGTTTAGAGACTGAAGAAGACGCAAGGTTAGCGGCAGAAAAATTGTACCAAATGGGAGTTGCAAATGTTGTTATCACTTTAGGTAAAAAAGGATGCTTTTTGTATAATGAAGAATATAAAGGAAAAGTATTCCCAGGACTTATAATGGATGCTGTTGATACAACAGGAGCTGGAGATGCTTTTAATGGTGGATTGGCCTATGCATTAGCGAATGAGGTAGAGTTGATAGAAGCTCTTCAATTTGCAAACATAGTTGGAGCTCTAGCAGTAACAAAAGAAGGCACGGCACAAGCAATGCCAACGTTAGCAGAAGTAGAAACATGTCTGAAACAATCTCTTTTAGAAGTAAAGTCTTAAAAAATAATAGCTAGCACAAAAAAAGTGTATACTTAGAAAACAAAAACCTATTTTATATGGGTAAAAAAAATTCTTAGCCAGAGCAATACTTTTATTAGGCAGCTTGACTTTTATACTCTAAAGGAGATAGGTAGCCTATTTATTCAGTCCTATAGCTTTTTTAAGCATAAATACCCCCATTAAATTCATTTTATTGAACTTAATGGAGGTATTTATGCTTAATTCTCGTTAATTGATGTTAGTTCAAAAAATCTGTTATTCTTTTTTATTTAGTGAGAAAAATCAGATCTGTCAGGTGTTTCAGTAGGAGGAAAGTCTTCTTCTATTTCTAAGTCTCCGTCTGTATTGATGCCAGGATCTAAATCGTCCTCATTGTAATTTAAATGTTGTGTTCTCATTGATGGAGGCTGCTTTTCACCTCTAGCTAAATCTGATGGGTCATCTTCTAATGGAAGATCTGGATCATTAGGGTAAATACCTGCTGCATCTTCTCCAACAGCATCTACGTTTACTGGATAAGTTGTTTCATTTGAGTCATCTTCCAAAAGAATGATGATACTTCCTTTTTTAATCGATTCTTTATAGTTAACCAAAAGTTCTTCATCAGTAACTGCAGAATCAAGTGTTGTATCTGCTTGTGGACTTAAGGAAAAGAAGTCTTTCATTTTATCTCCTAATGATTCATCATTTTTGGGTTCAGAAGATAACGCTATTACCTCTACATCAGTTTGACTGCGGATGGAACGTTCTGTATCTGGATTGGTTACTAAAGTAATCAATTCTTTGGAGTAGCCTTGAATTAAAAGTTCATTGAGTTTTTGTAAGGCTGTTGCTTTAGATGGGTAACTTCCAATAACACGTTTTTCCATTTACATCACTCCTCATTTAGATTAACGAACTGGTTATACCTGAGTATACTTAAAAGAAAAAGAGAATACAATTAATACGGTGAGGGGAGGTTAAACGCAAATAAAAGGAAAGACCGCTAATTAATTTATAGCAGTCTTTCCTTTTAAATTAGTGAATAAATCAAAAATTAAACTTAGTAGAAAATTCTTTCATCTCATTAGGAATTCTTTCAATAATCTGAGACGGAAGAACCACATATTGTTTTTTAGCTAAATCGTCGCCTATTTTACTATGAAGAAAAACAGATGAAATAACTGCAAAACGATAATTTTTCAATTGAGCACTAAATCCTGCTATCATTCCTGCTAATGTATCGCCCATTCCACCTGTTGCCATTGCAGGATTTCCATGGCTGTTTTTCCAAGCTTCATCCAAAAAATAAATTTCAGTTCGAGATTGTTTTAAGACAACAAAAGCTTTTAATTCTTTTCTAGCTTGAATATTTAGTGTTTCATTTTGTTCAGTAGGTTTCAAGTGAGCAAGTTTTTGCCACTCTCCTAAATGTGGTGTGTACGTAGTTTTTGCTACAGGAGTTTTTAAATTGTGAATGGCCATTAAAGTAATCGCACTGCCGTCAATGATTAACCGTTGTTCCTTTGTCACATGCTCTAAAACTGATTTTAGAATCGTTAATGATTCAGGAGATAAGCCTAAACCAGGTCCAATGACTATAACCGTTGCTGTCGCTAGTTGTTTAAGCAAGCGATCGTTATTATACATATCAATAACCATTGCTTCAGGAAGACGAGCATGTAAAGCTGTATGATTTACTTTAGCTGTTGCCACGGTAACCAGTCCAGCACCGCTATAAACGGTTGCACTGGCTGTGAGAATAATTGCTCCGCCCATTTCTTCATTTCCACCAATGACAAGAACTCGGCCGTAAGTAGCTTTATGACTATCTTTTTCTCTTTTGGGAATCATGCCTTGAATGGCTTCTGTATTTATTTCTTTCACTTAAGAACCCTCCAATAATAACGAATAAATGATATACGTGTAGTCCAATTGATTATAGACCGAAATGTTATTTTTTGCACGAATCTTTATTGATGTCACGAAGAAAAATAAAGACTAGGCGTTGGTCTTAGAAACGAAAAGTGATATGATAGATATGTTGACAAAATAATAAGGAGTGTTGTATAAATGGCAATTGACTGGAAAAAAGAAGCAGCAGCTCGAAAAGAAAATTTTCTAGCTGACTTAACAGAATTACTTAAAATTGACAGTGTGCGTGATGATAGCAAAGCGACAACTGATGCCCCAGTAGGTCCAGGACCGAAAAAAGCATTAGAAGCTTTCTTAGCTTTAGGAGAACGAGATGGATTTGTTACTAAAAATGTTGGCAATTTAGCTGGACATATTGAATACGGTGATGGTAATGAAACAATGGGTGTTTTTGCTCATGTCGATGTTGTACCCGTTGGAACAGGCTGGGAAACAGATCCGTTTAGCCCTGTAATCAAAGATGGCCGTATTTACGCTCGTGGATCTAGTGATGATAAAGGACCAGGTGTGGCAGCTTATTACGCTTTAAAAATGATCAAAGACCTAGATTTGCCAGTTTCTAAAAAAATTCGCTTTATTATTGGAACAGATGAAGAAAGTGGCTGGATGTGTATGGACCACTATTTAGCTAATGAACCTATTCCTGATTTTGGTTTTTCACCAGATGCAGAGTTCCCAATTATTAATGGCGAAAAAGGGATATTAACTGTTTATGTAAATACAAAAGGCGACAATAAAGGCGGAAAAAATGAATTGATCAGTTTTGATGCTGGTCTACGTGAAAATATGGTACCTCAAGACGCTACAGCTATTTTTACTAGTGAAGAAGCTGAACAAATCGAAAAAGATTTTTATGATTTTGTTGAAGTTTCACCAATTACTGGGACAATAAAAGTAGAAGGTACTGACGTTACCATTGAAGTAGGAGGAAAAGCTGCTCATGGTATGGCGCCTCATTTAGGTGTAAATGCTGGAACTTACTTAGCTGCTTTCTTAAATGAGTATTCATTTGGTGGAGATGCTAAAAACTTCTTGCAATTGACAGCTGATTATTTGCATGAAGATACTAAAGCTGAAAAATTAGAATTAAACTACATTGATGATGTTATGGGAGATTTAACAATGAATTCAGGCGTATTTACTTTCACTCCTGAAGATGGCGGCGTAATCGCTGTAAACTTCCGTTTCCCTAAAGGTGTGACACCTGAAGGAATCGAAATCAAAATGGAAAGCAAACTAGCAGAATTCGGTGTAACGCTTAGCCGTGGCAAAGAACAATTGCCACATTATGTATCGGCAGAAGATCCATTAGTTAAAACATTATTAGATGTTTACCAAAGACAAACTGGATTAGAAGCTCATGAACAAACAATTGGCGGCGGAACATATGGCCGTTTATTGGAACGTGGAGTTGCTTATGGAGCTATGTTCCCTAACAGCATTGATACAATGCACCAAGCTAATGAATTCATGGCGATTGATGACTTGATGAACGCAATGAGCATCTACGCAGAAGCGATTTATGAATTAATCAAATAATAAGTAAAAGCCGAATCTCCTATGAGATCCGGCTTTTTTTTAAAATTTGTACTTCAATTGTTTAGATGAAAGGAAGAGCCTAAAAGAAGAAATCACAGTAAACGTTTACTTTTATGTTGGAGTATGAAAAAATGAAAGAAATACAATTAGATAAAGTATAAGAAATAAGGAGGAGTCATTTATGGAATTAAACTTAGCGAATAAAACGGCTTTAGTACTAGCGTCTAGTCAAGGATTAGGAAAAGCGATTGCGACTGAGTTAGTAAAAGAAGGAACAAATGTTATGATTTCCAGTCGAAATCCAGATAAATTAAAAAGAGTTCAAGACGAATTAAATGGGCTTAAAAAAGGAAAAGTTGTCTTTTTTCCTGCAGATCTTACAAAAAGCGAAGACATCAACCAACTTGTTAAAGAAACCAGAAAAACATTTGGTTCTATCGATATTCTTATTAATAATGCAGGTGGTCCTCCATCAGGAACTTTTGAAGAGTTTTCAGATGAAGAATGGGAACACTCTTTCCAGCTGAATTTAATGAGTTACATCCGTACCATTCGAGAAGTCTTGCCTGACTTAAAAAAAACTGGAGGAAAAATTATTAATATTGCTTCTTCCTCTATTAAACAACCTATTTCCGGGTTAATATTGTCTAATACCTTTCGAATGGGTATCGTAGGTCTTAGTAAGACATTAGCGGAAGAGTTAGGACCATATAATATTTTGATCAATACGGTCGCTCCAGGAAAAATCGCAACCGATAGAATAACGACATTAGATGAAATGACAGCCAAAAAACAACAAGTTTCAGTAGAAGAAATCGCTAAAACTAATCAAAAAGCTATTCCACTTGGTCGTTATGGAACACCAGAAGAGTTCGCGAAGTTTGTTGTTTTTCTTGTTTCAGATGTCAATACGTACGTTACTGGATCAGCTATAATCATTGATGGTGGAAGCGTAAAAGCTATTTGATTGGAATGTAAACTTAAAAAAACGAGTTCGATAAGAGCTTGTTAAGACCAATGAGTGAAGGTAACTAGTTACTCAAGGAGGGAAGAAAATGCTGTTAAGTGTGATTATGCCTGTATACAATGCAAATGAAACTATAGGTGATGCAGTGAAAAGTGTACTACAACAATCATTTGCCGACTTTGAACTTATTTTAGTTAACGATGGATCTACAGATAGTTCAGCAGAAATTTGTGATTTACTAGTAAAAACAGATCAACGCGTCAAAGTTGTTCATCAAAAAAATCAAGGAATAGCAGTAGCTAGGAATCAAGGAATGAAAGCAGCTTCCGGTAAATTCTACGCATTTATTGATAGTGATGATCGATTTGATAGGGAAACTTTTTTGAACTTTTATGAAGCAAGTATTCAGCACAGCGATATGACGATGTATGTGATGAATTTTGATAAAGTATATGGTAAATTCAATGTACCAAAAATACGCAACAAAGATCGAGTCATAACCAACAATAAGGAAATGATACAGTTAGTTTTTACATCATCTAATGTTGCATTTTATACATGGAATAAAATCTATCATAATAGCTTATTTCGTGATATCCAATTTCCAGAAGGAAAATTTTTTGAAGATATTGTAACAACATACAAATTAGCAAAAATTTCTAAAAAAACGGTCATCTCTAATAGGATCGGATATCATTATATTAGAAGATCTAATACAACCGTCAGCAGTTCATTTTCGCCAGATTACTACGATATTGTGACAGAATGCGAACGGCTGTATGCATTAATTAAAGTAGATTTTCCAGAATTACAGCATTTGGGATTACAGAAATTTTTAGAAAGTATCATTTCTGCCGGATATAAATTGAGTCAAGCTTCAGAGTCCATTATAGTTGAAGAATTTCAAAAGAGACTACGAGAAGATATTCAGATTTATCAAGAGGATATTGATGAAGATAAAAAAGTTCCTTTATATTATAAAGTTGGTGTGAAATTGATCCAAAGCGACATTGTCAGGTATAAAGACTATTATAAAAAAAATATTAAGTTATTTATTACAGGCAAACAATCGGAATCAAAAGACGAATATTTATAATTGCTGTTATTTATTTAATAAATAGGTAACAACTGCCGGTTTTTTTTGTTAATATAAAAGAAATCGATTCATTTGTGGAGGGTAACAAATAATGGAACAATATAAAACACGAGCAGAGCTGAAATCAGATACAAAAGAATTGTTTAGAGGAAGATGGAAAGATGCAATTTTACTAAATCTTATTCCAACATTGATTACATTTATTGCATTCTTAGTTATTGTGGTTGTCTCTTTTAGCATAGCCAATCAGACCAATACACCTATTGAAAACTGGACAAATGATTCTTATGTGTCTGAAGATATAGGCGAATCAAGCAATAGTGGTAATGGGACAAGTAATGTCACTAGTGGAATACTATCTACTTTATTTACAGTTGGGATTTCTTTTACTTTTTTAGACTGGTTTAGAGATCCGGATAAGAAAATTCATCCGATAAAAAATAGTTTGCAAGTATTCTCAAGAAAATATTTTCTTAGAGCCTTTCTTATTTATATCTTAACCAGCATTTTTACTACATTATGGAGTCTACTATTTATCATTCCTGGGATCATAAAACATTATGCTTATTCTCAAGCCTATTTGATTTACAAAGATCAAACCAATTTATCTCCAAATGAAAAAATTTCTTCACTGAACTGTATCACCGAAAGTAAAAACTTGATGAAAGGTCACAAGTGGCGCTTTTTCTTATTAGAAATGAGTTTTATTGGATGGGGAATATTAGCTGTTTTATCTTTAGGGATTGGATTCTTATGGTTGTTCCCATATGAGAATGCTACAAGAGTAGCATTCTATGAGGATTTAACCAAAGGGAAATACCTAAACGAACAAGATTACTGAAATAAAAGTTAAAAGATTTGAAGCACTCTGTTCAAATCTTTTAACTTTTTTAACTAACAAGAAAAGCAAAAGAGAAAATAAATGAAGAGGAATCTATATGAACACATTGAAGCAATTAAAACAAAAAGAAATTTTTCTAGTAAGCTGTTATTTTTTTAAAAGTATTTTTTATAGCAGTATCGTCGGAATAATCGTTGGGAGCTTATCTGCATTTTTTTTAACGAGTTTAGCAACTGTAACAACTGCTCGCCTAAATAATCCATGGTTGATTTATCTGTTGCCAGTAGGAGGTGCAGTCATTAGTTTTCTTTATTGGAAGTTTGGAGATAATGCGATCCGTGGAAATAATTTAGTGATTCAAGAAGCTCAAGGCCAATCAACAAAACAAGAGTCTATTCCTAAAAGGTTAATACCCTTGACGCTTTTTGGCACATTAATCACGCACTTATTCGGTGGGTCCGCTGGAAGGGAAGGCACGGCTGTCCAAATGGGTGGATCTGTAGCAGATGCTGTAGGTCGTCTTTTTCATCTATCGAAAATAGACCGTCGTATAGTGTTAATCAGTGGAATGAGTGCCGGATTCAGCTCCGTTTTCGGTACACCTATTGCAGGTACTCTTTTTGCAATGGAAGTATTAGCAATTGGGTATGTACGTCAGGAAGCTTTATTTCCAAGTCTTTGGGCGGCTTTAATAGCTAATTGGGTAACAATTGCTTGGGGGGTGGCTCATACACATTATGATATGGGGGCTATACCAGAGGCCAATCCTTTGTTGATTGTAAAATTGCTGCTAGCAGCCATTCTATTTGGTTTTACAGGGCGTTTATTTAGCTGGTTAACCAGTACAGTAAAAGCGATTATGATTAATTGGTTTAAAAATCCTGTCTTGAAAAGTTTTATAGGTGGTCTGATTGTTATTCTCTTGGTTGTGATCATTGGTAAGAGGGATTATTTAGGACTCAGCTTACCTTTGATCGATCAAGCATTTTTAGGTGAAACAGGGCATTTTGACTTTCTAGGTAAGCTAATCTTTACATCCATTACTCTAGGTTCAGGATTTCAAGGAGGAGAAGTCACACCTTTGTTTACAATAGGGGCTACTTTAGGAAGTACATTAGGCAGTATCTTGCATATTTCTATTCCGTTTTTAGCTGGACTTGGATTTATTGGTGTTTTTTCAGGAGCAACCAACACTCCTGTAGCATGTTTTATCATGGGACTGGAGTTATTTGGGGTAGGAGCGTTGCCGTATTTGTTTTTGGTCTGTGTCGTCAGTTATCTTTTTTCTGGTAATCAAGGAATCTATGAAACACAACAGGTTTATTTACGAAAAGGCCACTTATTTGAAGAGGAATAAAATAAGTTTCTAGCAACCGTATAGATAGCTGCAATATTGGATTGACAAGCTTTCTTGAGCAAAATAGTTTATATAAATGACTATTATTGTTACTATAAGAATAGTAACAAGCTAGAAACGAGGTGAATCGTTTATGGTAGAAAGAAATAAACAAATTGAAATTTTTCTGTTTATTAATCCAATCAGTGAATCTTCTTTTAAAATGGAAAAAGAAGTATTAAAATTTATTGGAATTTATGAAAAAGATGCTCAAATGAGTATTCTTCCTTATCACAATCCTCAGACCCTTTTTAATTATATGCAAAGAAACCACATGCCAACGCAGAGTACACAATTATGGAATACCTTACAAAATGATATTTACCATGTTTCGCTAGCTTATATTGCGGCAACGATACAAGGTAAGAAAAAGGGCCGTAACTTTCTTATGGATGTCCAAGAGCAGATTGTCGATCAAGATAAGCCTTTATCAAAAAAACTATTGATTGAGGCAGCAAAAAAAGCACGATTAGATATCGAGATGTTTCTATCTGATTTTCATTCTTCATTTACTCAATCGTTGTTTCATTTAGACCAAGAAGTCTCTAAAACAATGGGTGCAACAGATACGCCAACATGTGTCTTGGTTACTACTGGAGAAGAAAAAACGACGACTCTTATAGAAAGCTCTATAACAGCTGAAGATTTGTGTCAAATGGTTTAAACAGAGATGTTTAAATCATTTTTTTCTTTTAAATTGTTGTACTAGTCGATGAATAAGGGAACCAAAATATTCTTGACAAATGAAAATAGGACTGTTAACATAACATTCATACCAATAGATAAAAGGTGTTACTTAAAACTACTAATTAAGAAAGGAGGAAGCCGGAATGAAAAAGATGATTGAATTAGACGTGTGTTGTTGTCAATGTTGTATGAAACGCTCATGTCTTCAGTTCTCATCTTTTATGGCTTCTTCCTGTTAATAAACCCTTTTCATATCCCTATATGCTGAAATTTAGCGAAATTTTCTAAATAGGTATGAAACTGTTTTCAGTGAGTGTAATGAGATAAAAGAATGATTTTCTGTGCATGAGTGTAACCACTCATGCACTTTTTTTGTCTACTTTTTTAAGACTACGTATGCTAAGAATGAGGAGAGTGAGAAATATGCTTTATAAAAAAACACAAGATTTAATTGGCCTAACTCCATTACTTGAGATACAAGGTGTTGAAATTCCAAAAGGCAGCAGAATATTTGCTAAATTGGAAATGTTCAATCCGGGAGGCAGTATTAAAGATCGTTTAGGAGTTAATTTACTTAAAGAAGCATTTGAAAAAGGGTATATAGATAAACAGTCTACTATTATTGAACCAACTGCTGGAAACACTGGAATTGGTTTAGCATTAGCTGCTCAGCAGTATGGATTAAAGGTTATTTTTACTGTTCCAGAAAAATTTAGTCAAGAAAAACAAGAGTTGATGAAGGCTCTAGGCGCAGAGTTAATTTTTACACCGACGAACATTGGAATGTTAGGTGCCATAGAAAAAGCTAAAATCTTGGCAGCTGAAATCAAAAACAGCTACATTCCTATGCAGTTTGAAAATCCGGCTAATCCTCAAACGTATTATGAAACGATTGGACCTGAGATCATGGAAGATATGGTCAACATCCCCATTCATTCTTTTGTAGCAGGAGCCGGAAGTGGTGGAACATTTGTTGGAACGGCATCGTATTTAAAAGAAAAACAATCGTCGATTCGTGCTGCTATTGTAGAACCAGAAGGCTCTATTCTAGGTGGCGGTATGAGTTATGGGCATAGAACTGAAGGTATTGGAATGGAATTTATTCCCAGTTTTTTAGACAGATCAATCATAGATCACATTTATACGATCTCAGATGAGGAAGCTTTTTACTATGTTAAACAGTTAGCCAAAACAAATGGATTGTTTGTTGGAAGCTCAAGTGGAGCAGCGTTTGCTGCCTGTTTGAAAGAAGCAGAATTGTTACCTGAAGGAAGTAACATTGTTACTATTTTTCCAGACAGCAGTGAACGTTATTTAAGTAAACAAATCTATCAATAGGAGAGTGTTAAAAATGAAAATGAAAACAAAATTAATTCATGGTGGTATTAGTCATGATGAAGCAACTGGTTCAGTAAATGTACCGATTCACCAAACGTCAACGTACAAACAAGAAAAAGTAGGCAAACATAAAGGATACGAATATTCTAGAACCGGAAATCCAACTCGTTTTGCAGTAGAAGAGCTGATCAAAGACTTAGAAGAAGGTGTACGTGGGTTTGCTTTTGCTTCTGGTTCTGCTGGAACGCATACTGTAATGTCTTTATTTTCTAAAGGAGACCACATTATTGTGGGCGATGATGTGTATGGAGGAACGTATCGATTAATGAATAAAGTGCTTGTCCATTTAGGAATAACATTTACGACAGTCGACACAAGTGATCTAAGTACCATTGAACCGGCTATTCGTCCAGAAACAAAAGCTATCTTTTTAGAAACGCCAACCAATCCATTGCTAAAAATAACCGATATTACAGAAGTAGCTAGAATAGTGAAAAAGCACAACATAATTACCATTGTTGACAATACATTTGCTACACCTTATCATCAACGCCCACTTACCCTTGGAGCCGATATCGTTGTTCATAGTGCTTCTAAGTATCTGGGAGGACATAGCGACATCGTGGCAGGTTTAGTTACAACAAATAACGAAGTAATAGCAGATAAAATTGGTTTTTTACAAAATGCTATTGGCGGAATATTAGGGCCTCAAGATAGTTGGATTTTACAAAGAGGGATCAAGACATTAGGTATACGGATGGAAGAGCATGAAAAAAATGCTCTTGAGATCGTGCATTACCTAGTCAATCACCCTAGTATTGAAAAAGTGTACTATCCTGGTTTGGAAAGTCACCCTGGTCATGAAATCGCTAAAAAACAAGCTAACGGATTTGGCGGAATGATTTCCTTTGATTTAAAAGAAGGGTACTCAGCTGAAATATTTGTTGAAAAATTGAGACTCATCACCCTTGCAGAAAGTTTAGGAGCCGTTGAAAGTTTGGTTGAAATTCCTGCTTTAATGACACATGGATCTATTCCGAAAGACGTTCGAGTAAAATCTGGAATTAGCAACGAATTGATTCGCTTGTCTGTTGGGCTAGAGGATGTAGAAGATCTGATTGAAGACTTGGATCAAGCATTAGCTTTTGTCGCGAAAAATAAGGGAGAGTAACAAGATATGGGACGTGAATTTCTAGATATTTTTACTGATTGGTCAAGTGATTATGATGAATTTGTAGAAGGGAAAGATCCAGAATACGAAGCCGTTTTTGAAGGTTATAAAGATATTTTAAAAGATATTGTTCAAAGAAGTGGTACGCGAGTATTAGAATTTGGAATTGGTACTGGAAATCTAACTCAGCAATTGGTTACAGCTGGAAAATGGGTGTTCCCAATAGAACCGTCAAAAGAAATGCGACAATTAGCAAGGAAAAAGCTGCCGAAAGAGGTCATCATTTATGACGGGGATTTACAACAGTATCCTAAACCATTGAGACAAATAAATACTATTGTGAGTTCATATGTTTTTCATCATTTGACTAACGAAGAAAAAGGAAAAGCATTAATCGATTATGCGCATCAACTTGAAATTGGAGGGAAAATCATTTTCGCAGATACTATGTTTGAATCTCAAAAAATAATGGACCAACTCATTCAACAGGCTAAACAAAATGAATTTTATACTTTAGCAGATGATTTAGAGCGTGAATATTACCCGTTGATTTCCACCTTAAGAGAACTATTTAATCAAGCGGGGTTTGAGATAGAATTTGAATAGAAGAATGAATATGTTTGGATTGTTGAAGGAACGAAACAAGTTTAATCAATTGAAAATGAACAGCATCGACTGAGGAGATGTTGTTCATTTTTTGTTCTTATTTTTCTTTTTTTGAAAGCGCATTTTTATATTAAAATGTCAGTAATTGCTGTATAATAATTATATTGTTAAAAAGATAACAAACTTAAAAAGGTGGTAGGGAAAATGGATACTCAAAATACGGGATTAATATACAACATTGAAAAAAGCATTCTGAAAAAACAAAGTTTATATGATAATAGTAAACTTCGCTATTTTGTACGTGCTATGTTAGCTTGTTTGTTTTTAACTTTAGGAACAGCTGTAGCCGTTATGATTGGCCAAGCAGGTGAAGAAATAGCACCCGGATTAGGTAAAATGCTTTATGCATTTATGTTTAGCTGGTCATTGGTGATGATTATTTATATGAATGCAGAACTGGGCACTTCAAATATGATGTACATGACAGTAGCTATACAAAGAAAACTAATAAAACCTAAAAAAGCTTTGTCAATATTATTCTATTGTCTCTTATTTAATTTAATCGGTGGAATTATTGCTAGTTTAGTTATATCTTTCACATATAAGTTTCATGCACTACCAAGTGATCATTATCTCTTTACAGCAGTAGCTGGAAAATTAGCTAAGACACCTCTTCAAATCTTTTCGGAAGGTATATTTGCTAATATTATTGTAAATACTGCTGTTTTCTGTACCATTCGCATGAAAGATGACGCTGGAAAAATTATTGCTATGATATTTATTATTTTTATTTTTGCTTACTTAGGCTTTGAACACGTTATTGCCAATTTTTCATCTTTTTCACTAGCCTTTTTTGCTTCAGGCGGAACAGTCCCTGGTATGACAATCGGTGCTGTCTTACTGAATTGGGTCGTAGCTTTGCTAGGCAATTATGTAGGTGGCGCATTAGTGATCGGTCTGCTTTACTCTTGGTTAAATAAAGATCAAACAGAATACGTTGATTAGTAAATAAATAGCCCTAAAAAATCTGATACGTGTGTATCAGATTTTTTTTATTATAGACTCTATAGGTTTACGATTGACAGAAATCTAAGCTAGACTACATAATAAGAATGAGGAGAGGAGTGTTTATTGATGAAGGTGATACAAAATATACAGAATAAATTTCAAGGATTCATTCAAGCTTGTAAACGGTATCCACTAAGTGTTGTTTTTTTAGTTGCTATTGCTGGGTTAAATGCTTATATGATCCAACAGGAAGCAGACGATTACACAAGGTATCTTTACAGCTTTTTTATAGGCATTTTTTTAAGTGCAACAGCACAGCATGTATATGAACGTTTTTTTGAAAAAACTATGCAACGTATCTTATTAATGGTCGGAGCCATAATATTGACTGTTTTATACTTTTATACTATTGGTTCATCCACTGACTATGATCCGGAAACAACTATTAAGACTGGGATCATTTTCTTTGCTTTAACGTTTGCTTTTATGTGGATTCCTACTATAAACAGTAAAGTTACTTTTAATAAAAGTTTCTTAGCGACGTTTAAATCCTTTTTCACGACAGTATTATTTTCAGTAGTTCTGTACGCAGGGATTGGAGTTATTCTTTTAGCTGTTGACCAATTGTTATTTTCTTTAGATTATAAAGTGAATTTACACTGTCTAAATTTAGTTGCTTCACTATTTGCGCCAATTTTTTTCCTTTCGGGAACGCCGCTTTATCTAAGCAAACAAGACGAATCTACTCAGTCTTTGGAAGAGCAGGCTGATAAACAAGAACAGATCGAACAAGAGCTAATGGTTCCTAAAGTACTAGAACTTTTACTTTCCTATATTGTTATTCCATTGACAGCTATTTTTACCATAATATTGTTAGTTTATCTTTTACAAAATATCACAGGAGAGTTTTGGACAAACAATTTATTAGAACCTATGTTGGTTTCTTACGCTATTACGGTAATCATTGTGTACTTTTTAGTGAGTACTATAAATACAAAATCGGCTAATTTCTTCAGAAAAATTTTTCCGAAAGTATTGGTACCCATTGTTTTGTTTCAAACTGTTTCTTCTGTATTAAGAATTCAAGAAACGGGACTAACACTCGGTAGATATTACGTTATTTTATTCGGAGTATTTGCATTTATTGCTGGAATTATTTTCAGTGTTTTACCTGTTAGAAAGAATGGATGGGTAGCAGTGGTCTTAATAGTTTTTTCTTTGATCTCAATCCTTCCTCCAGTAGATGCTTTTACGGTTAGCCGTGTGTCTCAAACAAACTTATTAAAGGAAACACTTGTAAAGAATAATATGTTGGAAGGAAATAAAATCATACCGAATGCTTCTATTCCAGATGAAGATAAGATCAAAATCAGCCAAACAATTGATTATTTAGCTAGTATGAACTACAGCAAAGAAATTGAATGGCTAGCACCATATAATCAACGATTAAACTATCAGTTTGAAGAAGTTGTCGGTTTTGAACCGGTTTATGATGAGTCAAGTTTTTCACCTAATCAATCTTATTATGCAACGATAGATTGGAAAGGGAGTCCGCTACTTTCGATTGAGGATTATGACAAAATGATCGTATTTTCTCAATATGATTCACCGACTCTCTCAGCAATAGATTTTGAAGTTGAAAATTCAACATATGATATAATCTCCAAAAATGAAGATAATACAACCAACCTTTCATTGATAAATGAACAGAATGATACTCTTATCACTATTGATCTTCAAGAGACGATTGATCAAGTTGCAGCAAGTGCACAAACTAAAAATGTGATTACTTTAGAAGAAGCAACCGTTACTACAGAAAATGAAGAAGCTAAGATGAATATTGTGTTTACCTCTATTGACATTTACGATAATAAATACAATAGTGAGTTTTATCTATTTATTGATATTAAATAAAAGCATAAAAGCACTTGGTTAATCTTATAAGGATTAATCAAGTGCTTTTTCATGACCATTATTTTTAATTAACTTAATCATGATTTAAGCTTTTAAGGAACATGTCATTCCTGCTACGAAACTCTTTTGCATAATTAAGAATAGAACAAGTGTTGGCATGGTAGCAATCGTTATTGCCACCATTTGTACACCATAATTTGCTACATAAGAAGCGGAGGATAAACCGGAAATAAGTAGTGTCATCGTATATTTATCTTCAGTTTGCAGTATGATCAAAGGCAACAAATAACTGTTCCATGCATTCATAAAAGAGTAGATAGCAGCAGCTGCATAAGCTGATTTCATCATTGGGAAAACTAATTTAAAGAAAATTTTGTAGTTGCCTGCTCCTTCGACCCTACCTGAATCAATGATATCATCTGGAAAGGACTTAAAGCTTTGCCTAAAGAAAAAGACAAGAAAAATATTCGATACAGACGGTAAAATGATAGCTAAATGTTGATTAATCAAATCTAAACCAGCCATCATTTTAAACAGAGGGATAACAAGCGTAGCAAATGGAATCATCATAAATAATAAGAGAATAGAATAAATAATCTCACTTTTACGAGTCGTAAACTTTTCAAATCCGAAGGCAGCCATTGAGGTAACGATTAAACTTAGCACCACAGTAACCAGAGATACTTTTAAAGAATTCCACATAATGAGTGGAATATTATACCCTTCAAGTAAATCACTGAGATTTTTCAATAAATTAGATCCAAGTGATAGTTTCCCTTCCGCTATTTGATTAGATGTATTCGTTGCTCCTGCAATCATCCAATAAAAAGGAAAGATGGAAACAAAAGAGCATAGAATCAAAAAAGTATATTTCAAAAAGCTAAGTGCTTTTGATCTCATTAAAATTTCCTCCTTACGTAAAAAATTATTTTTTATTGGTAATAGCGAGTTGAATAATGGATAATACCGCAACGATGGCTACTAAAGCCCAAGATAAAGTCGCTGAGTAACCAAAATTAGAAGTGTACACAAAAGAATGATTATAGATAAGTTGTGCTGCTGTAAGAGTCTCGTTAGATGGGCCGCCACCTGTAAGATTAACCACTTCATCGAATAATTGTATGGTACCAATTGTTGAAGTGATTGTTGTAAATACGATAACGGGTTTAAGCTGTGGAATAATCACACGGAAAAATTTTTGAAAGGCATTAGCTCCATCTATTTCAGCTGCTTCTAAAGTATCTGTGGATATATTTTGAAGCCCTGCAAGGTAAAAGACCATATTGTATCCCGGCCATCGCCAACATAAAGCAATAATAATCGTAACTTTTGCCCAGAATGGGCTATTCAACCAATCAATTGGAGATTGAACCAATCCAATAGTAAGCAAGAAATCATTAACTACGCCGCTAACTTGAAACATCATTTTAAATAAAACGGCATAAGATACTAATGAGGTAACACAAGGTAAAAAAATAGCTAGTCTAAAAAAGGTTTTGCCTTTTAAATTAGGCGAATTCAGTAAGAAAGCTAACAGCAGTCCCAATATCAACATGATAGGAACTTGAAAAATCAAATAAGTAAAATTGTTCATGAGTGCTTTTCTAAAAACATCATCTTGGAACATACGAAGATAGTTACCAAATCCAGTAAAAACTGAGTTTAAACCTCTCATATTATGAAAGGATATATAGATGGAGTAAAAGATCGGATAAAGCAAAAATATTGAGCTGAAGATAACAGCAAACGATATAAATTTCCAAAGATCCGATTTTTTTGATGTATGTTTTAATTTCATAATGGTTCACCCCCATATAGTAAAGAATAAAAAATGCGGCCAGCAGGAATAAACTACTAACCGCAATCCACTAAGAATATTATTCTCCTATTTGCATAGTGTAGTATTCTTCAGCTTGTTCAAGTATTTCATCTAAAGTAAGTTTGTCATCAAAGTAATCTTGTAAAACAGATCTCAAAGCTTCATAAGCAACACTGGTATTTACTCCATAATCTACCCCAGGAATTTCTTCGGCCCAGCTTGAAAAGTCTTTATAGATCTGTGCGTCATTGAAGTAGGGATCTTTGTATTGATAAGCTTCGCCTGTTTGAGATGGAATATAGGTTCCTACAGCACCATTTTCTACTAGAATATCTTGATAAAATTCATCATTTCCTGCAAATTCAGTTTTGAGGAATTCTATTGCCAGATCTTTGTTCGGAGAATCCTCTAAAACAAACCAGCTTGATCCGCCTAAATTAGAATAAGGAGTCGCATTTTCCACTGTTTCCAATAGTGGAAGGTTTGTATAAGCCCATTTACCAGCTTGATCTTCAGCTGAATTTATCGTAGCAGAGTACCAGACAGCTGAATTGACCGCAGCTATTTCCCCGCTTGTTACAGCTCCAATTCCTTCCGGAGCGAAGTAATCAACTGGTTTAGTTAAATCATTTTTTTCAATTTCTTTTAGGATTTCGGCCATTTCTCGTACAACTGGATTATCTTTTAAGAAGATTTCTCCATCTTCATCAAAGTACCAGACACCAGCAGATTGCATAGCCATTTGAATGTAATGTGTTCCTCTATTAGGAATAAAAGCTACAAACCATTTTCCTGTTTTTTCTTTAACATCTTTCCCAATGTCAACAAATTTAGACCAAGTTAAATTTTGCATATCCTCTTCAGTGTAGCCCGCTTCAGCTAAATAATCTGTACGATAATAAAGACCAGCAGAGCCTGAATCAAAAGGAACAGCATAAATACCCTCATTATGGGTTACGGCTTCAACTTTATAAGGAGCAAATTGAGCAAAATCAATCTCTTCAGATAATTCGGAAAAACTTTCCTTCATAGTTGATCAAGAAATTTTGAGCAGCATAATCTTCGACTAAAACAATGTCTGGCAATCCTTCAGAAACACCTGAAGTAAATCCAGAGACAAGTTTTTGATCTGATAAAGGTTTTTTAGTATCTTCATTTGACATTTCAACTACATCAACTTTAAAATCTTCATGACCATCTTCTGTATAATATTCTCCAGCACGTTCCATAATAGGAATATTGAAATTTTTATCTCAAGCCCAGACAGTTATAGTAGACTCATCTGAACTTGCAAATTGATCTGGATCACTCCCAGACTCAGAAGAACCAGAACAAGCTGCTAGCAAAGAAAGTGTTACTGTACCATAAATCAAACCCAACCATTTTCTTTTCATTAGTAATCCCCCCAATAAGATTAATTAACCTCAAGTATAAATATTGGTATTCTTTACTCACAAAAATCATACGAATAAATAATGAATACGCTTTCATTTTAAACTGATAAATGCATAACCATAAATTGATTATTACACAGGAAGTTATAGAAGTAAAATGAAAAGCTGTGGATAAGAATAACCCATAATATGGCGAAATATAGGTCAAAATAAAAATCTGAAATAGTGCATGTAAAGGCAAAAAACTACCTCCACCTTAAATAGGCGAGATAGCTAAATTATGATCGTTTTAGTCGAAACGTTTGCGTTTAGGAGAGCTGGGAATAAAAAGAGCTTCTCGATATTTTGTAACAGTTCTTCTAGATATTTCGATACCGCCTTTTTTTAAGAGATCCACAAGTTTTTGATCTGATAAAGGTTTTTTAGTATCTTCATTTTGAATAATTAACTGTATTTTTTTCTTTATTTGGTTAGAAGAAATTGATCCTTCTCCTTCTTCAGATGAAGTGACTAAAGCATTTGTAAAGAAGTGCTTCAATTCAAATATACCAAATTCAGTCGTAAGGTATTTTCCGTTAACAGCACGACTTACTGTAGATTCATGGATATCCAGTTCATCAGCAATCTTCTTAAGAGTCAACGATTGGATCGGATGATCTTCGGATAAAAAGAATTCCTTTTGAGCATTGACAATAGCAATGCCTATTCTAAGAATAGATTCTTCTCGATGCATCAAACTTTTTTTTAGCCATTCATATTCGGATTGCTTGTCATGAATAAATGTTGAAACTTCCTTATCTTTAATTGCAGTTAGCTCCTCATAGTATTCTTTTTGAAACACGATAACTGGAAGACCGGATTTAACAGACCGTACTACTATTTGACCTTCATCATCTATTTTAACCGATAGATCTGGTCGAATGTATTGAGTAGGAGTACTCGAAAAGATAGCTCCAGGGTGTGGCGTAAGAGTCTTGACGAAATCTGAAACTTCTTGAACATCACTTAATGAGATAGCATAACGCTTTGCGATGTGCTCCCACTTGCGGTTTGCAAAAGCCTCAAATTCTTCTTCCAAAATCAGATAAGCTAGATTAGGGGCTTGATTGTTTCGTTCGGTTTGAAGCATTAAGCATTCTTGCAAATTTCTGGCACCGACACCTGCTGGTTCTAATTGCTGTAAAAGGGTCAAGGCATCTAATAACTGAAACGGTTCTGCTTGGGTTAGCTTAATAGCCTCATCTAGTGAAAGAGTTAAGTAACCGTTATTATCAATATATTGAGCCAACCAAATAACTAAGTCACGTAAAGCTGTATCTCTAAAGGATAAATGGATTTGCTCTAATAGAGCAGCGTAAAGAGAAGTAGTAGATGAGGTCGCTAATGTGTCCCATATGGAACCAGTAGTAGTTTGGTTTAAGTGTGACTGATTACTATTGTATTTTTGAGTTGACGTTCCTTGTGATTTTGTTGTTGATTTTACAGAAATAGAGATAAAAGGGTTCTCTAAGGATTTCTGTTTTAAAAAATCAACTAGGTCTTTACGATTGTATTGCAGCATTTGAATCGACTGTTGTAACTGAGGAGTCATGGTCAATTGCTGTTGCTGCTTTTGTAATTGAGTAAAATTTTGTTCGAAATTCAAAACGTTTTCACCTCTAGTATCAATATGTTCTGATAGGTTCATCATAGCATATTGCACTATAAATGAGAACGTTAGCTAAAAGAAAGAAGCAGTATGGCTAGAAATAGTGTAAAAAAGTGTTCACAACTAGCTTTATAGTAGCATACAGTCAAACAAATGATTATAATCGGAAGTGAAAGTAGGTGATCCATTATGAAGCTTTATATTAAAGAAAAAAGATTTTCATTACGAGACCAATTACTTGTACAAGATGAACAGAAAGAAGTCCTTTATACCGTTAAGAGTGAACGAATAGCGATTGGAAATAAAGTGCACATTTATAATCAGTCTAAAGAAAAAGTCCTATCCATTGAAGAGAAAAAAATAGGCTTTTCACCTAAATATATGATTTACCAACAAGACGAAAAAGTTGGTGCAGTAAAAAAAGAAACTAATTTAATTGCTTCTGATTACGTTATTGAGAAAATTGATTGGAAGATTAAAGGAAATGTCGAAAAAGAAGATTATGAAATAAAAAAAGGATTTAGCAAAATAGCTTCTTTTAAAAAGAAAAGATTTTCTTATGGAGACTCTTATGTTTTAGATATTGAAGAAAAAAAGGATGCCCAAATGGTACTAGCAATCATTATTGCTGTTTGGTGTTTGCAACTAGATGAAAAAAACGATGGATAAACAAATTTTTTTGCAAGAGCTATCGTTTGAGTAACCATTTTGGACTCAGTACAATAAAGATAGCATGAAGTCTATGAAGATGAAGGGAAGGAAAGAAAATGAACAGATATGTTGTAGGAAGCTATACATCACCACAAGAAGCAATAGAAGCCGTTAGGAAATTACAAGAAGAAGGTTATCGAAAGGAAGCTATCACATTAGTGTCCAGTACGGAATCTAAAAATTCAATTTCCACTACTACAAATGTAGAAGTAAGTACAGATGAAGCTGTTACAAATCAAAAAACTAATGCAAAAAGAAGCGATGATCGTTCTGCTTGGGAAAAAATCAAAGGCGTTTTTTCTACAGAAGATCATGATGGAAAAGTTTCTACTAACTCTGATGATGATCCACTGTATTCTTACCAAAAGGACCTTGCAAATGGGAATATTATCGTTATGATAAATGAAGAAAAAAAAGGCCGTAATGAAAATGAGTCACACGAAAAAGGAAAGACTACTACTCCTTTGGATCCAGATCCTATGTTTGGAGCAGGTCCAGGAATAACCTTAGAATCTTCGTCAAATCCAGATGAACCTACAAATGCCTCGAATTCGGATTATTCAGATCAAAAACAACGGGCAACGGATGAAACTATCCAGTTAAAAGAAGAACAATTAGATGTAACGAAACAAGAAGTTCAAACGGGTGAGGTTCAAGCTAAAAAACGTGTGATAGAAGAAACAAAGACAATAGAAGTTCCAGTTCGTCATGAAGAAATCGTCATTGAACAGCATAATCTTGATGGGACAAACGATTCAAATAGTATAGAGAAAGAAAAAAAAATCGTTATACCTGTTTCTGAAGAACAAATTGAGGTAACGAAACGGCCAACAGTAAAAGAAGAAGTATCGATTCATAAACAAAGCGTAGAAGATACAAAGCAAGTTAAAGGAACAGTAAAAAAAGAAGAATTGAATGTGGAGACAGAGGGACATGCACATATAAATGAAATCAATGATTCTAATCAATAGAATCATTAGAATAACGGAACAAAAAAGAGGCAGGAACACAGTTCCTAGCCTCTTTTTAACATGTAATTGTTTATGCCTATTATTTCTTAGGAGTAGTTGTGTCATCAATATGGTACTCTTCTACATGAATTTCTTTAGCAGTAGAGGTATCACTGATAGGATCTGCTTGTTGAGTATTTGTAGCTGTTTCATTTTGTTGAGCCGTTTGATTGTTTTCTAAACCAGCTAAACGAGTATTAAGACTTTGAATTTCAGCCTCTTTCTTTTGCAATTCGAGTTGTGCTTCTGATTCTTTTTTGACTCTATTAACTGCATCGTCCCTAGACGTTTCAGCATTTTTTAATTCTTCATTCTTGTTCTTGATCACTTGTCTATTACGTGCCCCTTTAGACATTGCAAACAATGCAGCTATCAGCATTCCAATTAATAAGAAGCCAACGAAAAGCAACCATAAAGGGAGTTCTAATGAAGTGAAATAAAGATTTAAAGTAGCCATATCCATATTTAAAAATGCTACTATCCCTACCAATACCAATAATATAATCGCTATTATTATCATAATTTTCATTCTCCTTCCTAATAATGAATTTTGATTGAATAAATACTTTTGAAGATTTAAATAAGTAGATACACTGTAAACTAAGACAGCTGATACAAATACTGAGAGAGTAACGATTGCCTAAAGAAATAGAGTGACTTTACAAATGAAACTAAAAAAGATTGATTTAATCTATAAACCAATTATAAACGTTGAAAGGTAAATAATGAAATAATAGGGCTTTAAACCAAAAAAAGTCTATGAACGTGTTTACTTAACCGCTCATAGGCTTTTTACTTTGCTTATTGATTAAATAAAATGAATTGATTCTTGGTATCAGATCGTTTGTTTTTTAGTATTGAATAAAAAAGGTAACAGAATTCCAATGAAGTAATTAATGGAAGCAACTAACATAAATAAACTTTAAAACTAGTGACAATGACGACTAACCTCATAAGTATATAAGATAAAAGCCAATCCGCTTAATCAACTCACATACAATTCCTGAAAAAATTAAGCCAACTACCCAAAGTTTAGTATTTGTTTCGCTGTCAGCTTTGATTACACTAAGTTGAATAATGCCATGTAAGATGACTAAAAAGGGTGAAAATAATATAAAAATTTAAATGATAGATTTTTCTTTATTAGTGTATAAGCTAGAAATAACAAAATAAATACCGGCTATACCTAAAATAATAATGTAACCACTAATTAATCCAGCAGCGAGATAACCACCTAATGTTAACCCTAAAGCAGCTAAAAGCTGAGAACCTTGGAAAGAAAGAGAAGCAAAACTTAAATAAGAAGCTTGTTTGTCTTCAGGTATCAGACTCACTTGACGGGCATTTAGAATAGGAGCAGAAGCCAATTCTCCAATGGTTGCTATAATTGCTAATGGAATCAAGAAGTAAATACTATTGGCAGAAGCCATTAAGCCATACCCGGTCACATAAATCAATAATCCAATGAGTACAACAGTGCATTCGTTTTTCTTCTCTGTTAACCTTGAAACAATAAATGTAAAACAAACAACCATAATAGTGTTGATCACTTGTAAAATACTAAGCATCCTCACACCGTCAATAGGTACAGAAAATAATGTGATGGGCTTAAATTCTTTTGATAAACGAATTCCAGTATAGTTTTGTAATGAAAATTCTGCAGCGCTATAAAGAGCAATCCCTAAAATTAAAATAACCCACCGTTTATCTTTAGCAGCAATATAATAATTGGTAAACAGATCATGAAAAATTGTTTTTCCCTTTGTGCTGGAAACATTATTTTTATAATTAAGGTTTCTTTGCAGAAAAGCAGACATTAGGAATTGTAAAAGAGCTGCTCCTAAAAATAAGTAGACTAAGTAATGTTTAAATAAGAATCCACCAATTGAAGCGCCTAAGGCCATTGATAAATTGAATGTCCAATACTGTAGCTGATACACTTTTTTACGTTCATTTGGAACAGTAGAGTCAAGCAATACCGCATCAAAAGCTGAATAATACAAATTATAAGTGATACCACAAATAAGATAACCTGAAATCAACCAAAAATTTTGTGGCAGAATATCCGCAAAATTTAGAGCGACAATAAATAAAGATATTCCATATAAGTTTTGAAAGATCAATAAGATTTTTTTTCGCTGAAAGTTATCTGCTAAGTAGCCGCCAATGATTCCAGCCAAAAATGAGGAAACTACATTTATCATAACTAAGACTCCGATTGTTTCCTTACTGAATATGCCTGCTAAATAGATAATCAAGTAAGGAATTGTACAAGCATAAACTAAACTACTAAAAAAAGAAGTGACTAACGTTGTTTGAATATTTTTTGAAAAAGATGATAGCATAATAATCTCCTTATAAATAAAGAAACAGGTTATGATTTTTTTAATCCGTATCCTTATCTCGTTTTTTATAAAGCAGTAAGAAATAAGGACACAGAACCTATTTTTCGAACAACTTAATAAAATTAGCGTAGCATAATTATAAGAATAAGAAAATAAAAAAATTAGAAAAAACTAATTTAATTTAATGAAAAAAGACCTGAGATAATTCTCTCAGGTCTTTTAGTAGTTTATAAAAGATTATTTACGGACATCTTCAACAGCGTCCAATTTTTTCACGTCTTCTGGAGAAATAGTGAAATCTAATTGACTATTTTCAACGATTCGTTCTTCATGTGTTGATTTAGGAAGTGGCAATGTTTCACGCTCTAAACAATAACGGATACATAATTGTGCAGGAGTCACACCATATTTTTCTGCCATTTCTTTAATTTTTGGGCTGTTCAATGTTTGACCAGTTGCTAGCGGTGAATAAGCTTCTACTACAATGTTGTGTTCTTTACAAAAAGCAAGAAGGTCCTCTTGATCATGTCCAACGTAGAACGGAATTTGATTAGCCATCGGTACGATGTCACAAGCATCGATAAGAGCTTGAATATCTGACACAGAAAAATTAGAAACTCCGATAGTGCGAATCTTTCCATCATTGTATAATTTTTCCATTGCTTTCCAAGATTGAATATTTTCTTCAGTGTAGTCAGCACCTTTTTCATCCCAAGGCCATGGAGCATGAATAAGATAAAGGTCTAAGTAATCCACACCTAAGTTTGTAATAGTGGTATTAAAAGCCTCTAAAGTTTCATCGTAACCTTTAATTTGAGCGGGTAATTTACTAGTGATAAAGATTTCTTCACGTGGTAAATCAAAGTCTTTGATAGCTTTTCCAACATTTTCTTCATTTTGGTAAGCTAATGCTGTATCAATATGAGTATAGCCATTTTTAAGAGCCATTGTTACGGCATCGTAAGCTTCCTCATTTGGGATTTGCCAAGTACCAAAACCGATATTTGGGATCTCAACACCATTGTGAAATACAAAAGAATTTTCTTTCATCATAAATCATTTCCTCCTCATTTTTAAAGATGTTACTTTCTTATTGTATGCTTTTTTTCAAACTAAGTAAAATATTATTGCATACGTTTTCTCTGTTTTCTATATCTCAGAAAAATTTTGAGCTTGAAGCAGGTATCTTAAGTAATGGATAACCTGCTATCCGAAAAGCTTCTGCTAATTTGGAATCTGTTACAACATAGATATCTTCGTGAATAACAGAATAAAATACACATCTATCATTCAACAAAAAAAATACATCAATCGTCTGTTCTTGATTTATATTAATGAGAGAACGAGATTTTTTTAATAAAGTATAACTTGACTGATTGTAAGCATAAAAATCGACTCTAGCTTTTTTGCTACTGATCGTCCCAGGCCATTTTTTTATCCAATCAGTTTCAAGATAAAAATTCATTAATGCCGTTCTTATTTCCATATCGTTCTTATTTTCTACTGAAGGATAGTAAACTATAGCAATTTTATCAGAATAGTCTTTTAAAATTTTGAGTATAAGTAAATAATCTTTTTTTAAAATAGGATTCGAAATTCGGTAAAACATACTAGTTAAAACCTCTTTTCTTGTCATAATATTTTAGATGAAAGTACCAAGTTAGGTTAAGAGTGATTTAAGTTTCAATTAATCATAAATACATAAACTTTTTAGGGAGAGACAATACAGATAAACATACACTGTGGAAAACGTTTGGTTATCGCATTACAAGAAAATCAAAAAAGTAGCTATACTGGTGGAAATATTAGGCTACAGCAACGAGAAGATTACGAGACGTTGTATTGTGATTAATGAAGTCGAAATCAGTAAAACCCTATTTAACTTTAGCTTAGACACTTCATCTATATTTTCTCTAGCCACGTATAGGTTCTCATTTTAGATTATGACAGGTAATAGACTTAGTTGTTTCTTTTGGCAAGTAGTTTACTATTTCTTTTTATTTATACGATTATGAATAAAAAGAAATATGGAAAATACACCATACAAAAAAATGAAAAAAACGACTAGAAATAAAATATAATTCATTATCTGCAAAATCTCCTTTATAATTTATATTATTGAACTTTTTTTCATAACCCCGTTGCAGGAATGTATTAGCCTTCTTTAACAGTTAGAACAGTTTCTTGAGTATACATTGTGGGATGAGCACTTCCTATAGAGTTGTACTTAGTTGAGTTATCCATCGGTGTTAAGTTTAAAGAAGAAGGTTTACACATATTAACACTCTATTTTTATACAAGACCAATACTTAGTTATTTTACTTTCCGTCCAACGGCTCTATATGAATAATGATAAGTGTGTACTGTAACTTTTTTGAGAGCTCCTGTATTTTGATTTACTTTTATATTAAAAATATAAATTAACACATAACACTGGTAACCATTTCCTATTTAATAGAATAATAACTTCCAGCCCCCCTTAATTTGTTACGTTCATTATCTCTAACTTCACTTAAAAAGTAATGCACCTATTGGTTTACCTAGTAGCAACCAGTGGTTGCTACTAGGTAAACCGCTGCGTTCTTTTAGTTTTAGTAAATTAAATAGATAATAGGATTACGAATTAGTCCGTATGAAGATTAGCTATCGGAGACATCATAATGAAAAACAACTAAAAAAGTTATTATCAGGTTATACCGATTCTTTTTTTGTGGTGCTATTTTGGCTATGCTTTTTTTATTCTAGGTTATTATCTCCAGCTGAAATCAGATTCAGAAGACTAATGAATATAATTAATCCTGTGCATTTAATAATTGATAAACTTTATAAACTAATGAATAGAGGGGTTTTTTTGAGAAATTATATAGCTACTATTTTTTTATCAATACTTATTTTAGGTAAATTGATGGGGATACTTAATATTTTATTGGGTAGATATACCTCTACTTTCGTATGCTACTTTACTATAGCGCCTATTGACTCATACCAAATTAACAATTTAGCTAAAGAAAAACAGACTACATTTAAACTTTTAGCTGTTTTAAGTGGAGTTATAGACATCTCTATTTCTCTACTTTTGATTCTAATTCTATCAAAAGTAGAAACAGAAGTGATACTACTTTTAGGAGTTCTTCTCTATGCAAACACCACTCTTTTTTCCAAATATATGGAAAAGTATTTACAACTCAACTATTAAAATAACTTTATTTCTTTAAGTCATTTTAATTGAATATGATGAAGACGATCCAGTTAGTGTAGGATATTAAAAAATATTAAAACAGTAAGCACTGCAAGCATTAATATCTAAGCTGGAAACTTATAGCTGAAAATATTTGCAACTAAATACAAAATGAAGCAACTATATAAATTAGAGGTGAAATTATGATTAATAAATATAAAGAATTTACAGAAAAGCACCCATATGCGAATGTCATACTACTAATGGTATTTACTAGTTTTATTGGTATTTCAATAGAGTGGATAATAAATAAAGACTTCATTGGTGCAGGATTATATACCGCTATAGCACTTACTTTAATTGAACTTTTAAGAGTCAGAAAAAAAAATAGTTAGGAGGCAGCACATGGGCAAAAAGTATGTACTAAAAGGATTATCTTTGCTTTTATTTATTCCATTAACAATCAACTATTTTTTTAAAACTCCATTCACATCAGATATATCCTTAATTTCACTTATTGTTGTGCTCGGGGTTACATGGATGACATATGAAGAGATTAGATTATTTTTAGACCACTCAGATAGCAGGAGTAGGAGTCAAATGATTATAGACCGTACTTTTTTGTTGATCCTGATTTCTACGTCGATAGATATAGTGGTTTCATTTTTTGTTAACTAAAATACCGAAAAAAATTAAAGGAAAAGAAGGAAATAAAGTGTCAGTTAACCATAAGGAGTATATTAGAATGCATTCTCTATATAGAAAATGATTTAGTCATTGGAGGAGTTTCAGATTGGGCTCAAAAAGAAGAATACATATCATTGGTTCTGTAGGTAGTGGAAAAACAACTTTAGCAAAGAAACTCTCAAAGGAACTGAGCATCCCATATTACGAGATAGACAATATCATTTTCGAAAGGCATTCAACGGGAGATACTAGGAGATCAGATAAAGAGATAGTTAAGAGGTTAGAAGCAATCGTTAAAAGTGATGCATGGATTCTAGAAGGAACCAGTACAAAAAAATGGATAATTAAAAGTTTTGAAATTGCAGATTGTATTATCTTTCTAGATACACCTTATCTCATCAGATTGAAACGTATTTTATTTAGATATGTTAAGCAACTATTAAAGATAGAAAAAGCAAATTATAAACCAACTTTTTCAATGCTTATAAATATGTTTAAATGGAATCACAAATTTAACAAGGTAAATAAAATTGAATTTTATAAATTAACCCAAGAATATAAAAATAAAGTGAGAACATATCCGTCTAAATTAAATAAATAAAAAGTGGTTGTTTATATTGTTATACTTGCCACTTGGTCAATAGGCAAGTATTATAGAAAAGGTTGGCTTCCTACTGACTGTTTGTAGTATGAGAGATATCCGTATTATTTATTTAAAAATCATTAAGAATTCATACGAAGAGTATCAAAAGGAATATATTTGCGTCATAATATTAAAAGCAGCATATGTAAAATAATAATCACTTTTTTTAAGTGAGTGGAGGTAAATTTAGTTATTATGAAAAAAAACGAAGGTATTATTGATTGGTTTTTCCGTTTTGTGAAAGGAATGTTCATTGGTTCAGGTGCTATCTTGCCAGGTGTAAGTGGTGGGGCTTTAGCTGCTGTATTTGGAATTTATGAAAGTATGATCGCATTTCTGTCAAATATCCGCAAAGATTTTCTTAAAAATGTAAACTATTTTATTCCGGTAGGGATTGGTGGTTTGTTTGGTATATTTGTACTGGCATATCCTATTGATTATTTTTTAAAAAATAATGAGGTTCAGGTATTATGGTGTTTTATCGGCTGTATCTTGGGAACCTTGCCTGCTTTATATAAAGAAGCTGGAAAAAATGGACGCAAACCTTATCACCTTGTTATCACAGTAGTTGTTGCGATTCTTGCATTTATCGGTTTACTGTATGCGAAATTTAATATGAATGTAGTAGTTGAACAATCTACATTATCATGGGTAATGGCCGGCGGTATTTTTGCATTAGGTTTTATTGTTCCTGGGTTAAGCCCATCTAATTTTTTGATGTATATGCATTTGTATGAACCTATGACAGAAGGAATAAAAGATCTGAACTTTTCTATTTTGATCCCTGTCGCAATTGGTGCAATTTTATGTGTTCTGTTACTGTCTAAATTGGTAAGCAAATTAATGGAGATCGCCTATGCAGTGATTTTTCACTTTATTTTAGGAGTTGTAATAGCTTCAACGGTTATTATAGCTCCGATGCCTGAACAGTACAGTGGCATGTCTGCGGGAGGAATAGCAGTAACAGTTGTATTATTCTTTGTTGGTTTGTCTGTAGGATTGCTGATGGAAAAATTGGAAAATAATTATAAACCGGCTGAGATAAATAGCTAGAAGCTTTTAATTATTTTTAATTTTGGTTCAAGTAATCTAAAAAAAGTATTGATGAGCATGCTCATCAATACTTTTTTTAATACAACTATTTTTTTATTTTAGTGCCTATTCCTTTTTGTAATAGAACAGCACCTAGCGCTCCAACCATTCCTTGAAGTAAATTTCCAGGAATTGAAACAGCTGCTCCAGCTATGCCATACATAAAGCTTTCAGCAATAAAATAACCCAAAGCCATGAAAATACCAGCTGGAATAGCTGCTAGAAAGGGTTTGTTATAGCCAGTTTTTTGAAAAATCCAGCCGCAAATATAGCCTTGCAGCCCTTTTACTACGAATGTGATAGGAGCATAGTAAGCATAACCGATAATAATATCAGCAAGAGCACTTCCTAATCCCCCAACAAAAAATCCAGCTTTTTTCCCTAAAAAGAGTGCTGCGAACAATAAGACCATATCCCCAAGGTTAATGTAACCATGAAGGGATGGAATACGAACAAGGATAGTCATTACGATGGTCAAAGCCATCAGTAAAGCAAATGTTACAATTTCTTTTGTACTAATTTTCCGCATTATCCTCATCCTTTACATATATAGATAAAGTAATCTTATCCTTTTTTAATGCTAATGTCATGATTTTTTTCAAATTCAAAAAAGAATTAGAAAAGAACAGATTCTATCATGCGAATTATGCTAGACTAGATGTAATTAAGAAACAGGTAGAAGAGGAGAAAAAGATGAAGCAACCCAGAATTTTAGTTATTCAAGATATTTCAGCAAGTTGCCGTATTTCAATGAATGTGGCGGTCCCAATTTTAAGTTGTTTAGAGAACTGGGTCAGTATCTTGCCTACAGCATTACTGTCAACTCATACCGGTAAAGGTTTTGAAGAGTATACCTTTTTAGATTTAAGTACTGAGATCCCAGCAATATTAAATCATTGGCGCTCTTTAGGAATAAAATTTGACGGAATAGTTATTGGTTACTTAGGCTCCGTAGAACAAATAAAATTGATGGAAAGCATTATTACTCAATTTACAACTGAAGAAGCGTTGATTGTGCTAGATCCTGTGATGGGTGATCATGGGAAATTATATCCTGGTTACACTTCTGAGCATGTTGAAGCGATGCGTGAACTTTGTCAATTTGCAGATGTTTTGATTCCAAATGTAACCGAAGCTTGTTTGCTAACAGAAACAAGCTATCCTGAAAAGCCCCATACCAAAGAAAAAGTTGAGCCAATTATTAGGAAATTAACTAATAAAAATAAGAAAAGTATCGTTTTATCGGGTGTATCTGGAAATGAAAAACAAGTAGGTGCGGCTTTTGTTACCAAAGAAATTTCCATAGTTCATTATACTTTTTCAGAAGTTTATCCGGGTCATTTTGATGGGGTTGGAGATTTGTTTACAAGCGTAGTAGCAGGTTTTCTATTTCAAGAGCATAGCTTGAAAAGGGCTAATGAAGTAGCAGTAAATTACATTTCAAGAGTTGTCAAACGGACTATTGAAGAACAAATTGATCCCTTGTACGGCATTGCTTTTGAAAAAGACTTGATGTATTTAATGAAAGAATTGAAAAAAGAAACTTCCTATTAGAACAAACATTAAAAGTTGTAGATTCTGATTTTTTTCTAGATTAACGATTAATGATTGCTGAATAACTAAAGCATTAAAATTAAGTTGTAAACCAGACAAATCATTAGGTTTTCTTTATTATTTCTATTATACTTCTTATTAGTAAGAAGAAGTGCATTGAAAAATAACTTAAATAGTGAGTGTATGGAGGAAAATAAAAAATGAGAGCTGTTATTATCGAAGAATATGGTGGAAAAGAAAAATTAAAAGAAGCAGAAGTTCCGATGCCTAAACCGAGTGCTCATCAAGTCGTTGTAAAAGAAAAAGCAACTTCAATCAATCCTATCGATTGGAAATTACGCGAAGGGTATTTACAAAAAATGATGCCTTGGGAATTTCCAATTATTTTGGGATGGGACGTTGCTGGAGATATTGTCGAAGTCGGCAGTGAAGTAACTGACTGGAAAGTTGGAGATAGAGTATTTGCGCGTCCAGATACAACGCGTTTTGGAACATATGCTGAATATACTGCAGTTGACGACAAATTGTTGGCATATATTCCTGAAAATGTATCCTATGAACAAGCAGCTGCTGTCCCTTTAGCCGGATTGACTGCTTGGCAAGCACTTTTTGATTACGGTAAACTTATTGAGGGCGAAAAAGTTTTGATACACGCAGGTTCAGGCGGAGTAGGAACTTATGCTATTCAATTAGCTAAAAGTAGAGGGGCTTATGTTATCTCAACAGCAAGTGAAAAAAATCGTGAGCTGTTGTTGAGCTTAGGAGTAGATCAATTTATTGACTATAAAAACGAAGACTTTACAGAGATTTTGAGTGATGTGGACGTTATTTTTGATACTATGGGCGGAGAAGTTTTAGAAAATAGTTTTAAAGTAATCAAACCGCATACTGGACGAATCATTTCCGTCGTTGGAAACGTAGATAAAGAATTAGTTGAAAAAGTTGATGTCACATTCAATAACATTTGGTTAGAACCAAATGGAAAACAATTGACGGAGTTAGCTCAATTAATGGAACAAGGAAAAGTGAAATCGATTATTGGAGAAACTTATCCATTAACTGAAAAAGGAATTTACGATGCCCATGCAATGAGCGAAACACATCATGCAGTTGGAAAAATTGTGATCAAAGTAGAAGATTAAGTTTTTAATAACAGGTTATTAAGTATAAAAATAGACTAAAGCAAAGGATGCGATAAAATTCCTTTGCTTTTTATTGTAGAAAAATATATGTTGTGTTAAATATGAACAAAATATGGCTAAATATGCAAAACCGGTGTTTCTTAAATTAAAAACAATATGTATCCGCTTTCAGAAATAGAACTGTAATATACCAAGAAACTTTGTTAAGAAAATTACATCAATTATTAGTAGGATATATGCTATACTAGCACCTGTGAGAAAATAAAAGGGTATAAAAAACCACGGAGGGTATGAATTGAAAAAGAAATTAATGACTGGGATAATTGCTACACTGTTATTTGCAAGTCCCATTGTAATGCCTACTGTGACAGAAGCAGCTAGCGTACAAGAACTTGAAGATCAAAAAGCTGAATTAGAAAATAAATCAAGTGAATTAAACTCAAAAATCCAATCGCAAGAAGAAACATTAAATAACTTAGAATCTGAAAAAGTAAATCTTGAATCAGAAGTAGAAAAATTACAAACGGATATCGATGCAGTTGTTTTAGATTTAAAAGCACAAGAACAAAAATTAGCTGACTCAAAAGCTAAAATTGAAAAATTAAAAGCTGAAATTGAAAAACTCAAAGAGTTGATTGCTAGACGTGAAGAAAAATTAGAACACCAAGCAAGAAGTGTTCAAACAGACGGTAGTGCTTCAAATATGGTTGATCTAGTATTATCTGCAGATAGTCTATCTGATTTAATTGGACGCGTTGGCGTAGTAAATCAATTGGTTTCAGCAAATAAAGAAATCGTGACTCAACAAGAAAATGATAAAAAAGAAGTAGAAAAAAATGAAGAAGCAGCTCAAGAAGAAAAAGTAGCTGTTGAAACATTGAAAGCTGAGATTGAAGTAAATAAGAGTAACTTAGTTGCTCAAAAAGCTGAATTGGATGATAAAATTGTTCAAGTAGCAACTAAATACGATATGACAGAGTCTGAAAAGAATGAATTTGTTAAAGCGCAAGCAGTTGTTGCTACTAAAACAAGTGTTTTATCAAGTGAATTACAAGAAGAGCGTCAACGTATTATAGCTGAAGAAGAAAAAGCGCAAGCAGCTGCTAAACAAGCAGAAGCTGAGGCAAAAGCTAAAGCTGAAGAAGCAGAAGCCGCAGAAACTAAACAAACAACAAGTTCTTCAAATTCTTCAAGTCAATCAAATAATAGTGCTCAAGCAAGCACTCCGTCATCTTCAAATAGTTCAGGTTTCATTCACCCAAGTGGTGGTTATCAAACTTCTTCCTATGGATACCGTATTCACCCGATTACTGGTGTAAATAAATTACATGGCGGTATTGATTTTGGCGGCGGCGGTCCTATTGTAGCTGCACAAAGTGGAACAGTTGTTTTCTCTGGTTACGACAGTTCTTGGGGATATTATGTAAAAATAGACCACGGAAATGGACTGCAAACCTTATATGCACACATGGTAGCTGGAAGTTTATTAGTAACATCCGGACAACAAGTGTCACAAGGTCAACAAATCGGTACAATGGGTACAACTGGTTCTTCTACAGGAGTTCATTTACACTTTGAAGTCTATGTAAATGGTTCTCGTGTTGATCCAGCAAACTATCTATAAGAAGAAAGTTTTCAGAATAGTGGTATGCAAATTAAAAATTTGAAAACAGATAGCTTAAGTCCTCTCTTTCAAAGAGAGGACTTTTTTAGTAGAATGAATATGCAATAGATGAAATGGGCGGAGGATTAAAAATGGAACTAATTTTATCCACAAAAAATGAACGTGTAAAGAATTGGAAAAAACTACAATCAAAAAAAGGTCGACAAAAGGCAGGAACCTATTTGATTGAAGGATTCCATTTAATAGATGAAGCAATAAAGAATGATGCAGTGATTTTAGAGATGATGGTAAGTGAAGAAATAGCTTTTGAAAATATCCCTACTTTTGATGAAGAAAAACAAGTAGAGATCTCAGCAGAGATTGCAAAATCCTTAAGTGAGACGGAAACGTCACAAGGTATTTTTGCAATTGTTCAAAAAAAAGAGTTAGTAGAGAAGCCCAGTTTAAACAAACCTTTTTTATTACTTGATAACGTCCAAGACCCAGGCAATGTTGGAACAATGGTTCGTACTGCAGATGCTGCTGGTTTTGGTGGAGTTGTCCTAGGCAAGGGTTCAGTTGATTTATACAATAGTAAAGTCCTTCGTTCTATGCAAGGCAGTCACTTTCATTTGCCTATTTATCAAGGGGATTTAAATGAATGGTTTGATTTGTTTTTTCAGCATGGGCATCCTGTGTATGGTACCGAGTTAAATGAAGAAGCCGTTTCTTATCGAGAGATAGAACCGCTGTCTGTTTATGGGTTGGTTATGGGAAATGAAGGAAATGGAATGTCAGCTGAATTATTGAAACGAACAACTAAAAATCTTTATATTCCAATAGTAGGAAAAGCCGAGTCTTTAAATGTGGCAGTAGCTGCTGGAGTCGTCATGTTTGCATTAACAAAAGAATAATTAAATTTCAAATTATTACAAAACTATGTCTAAAATTTGAAGATTACTAACATTTCCTTAAATTTAGAGTGATTCGCTTTTAAAATCTATCTATCCGATGTATGATAGGAAAAAGTTAAAAAAGCTTGATAACTATCAATGAAAAGGAAGTCGTTTGATGACCCAGCCAAAATGGAAGCAAGATTTAGAATACATTGCGCTTATTGAGGATCTTTTAGAATTTGAAGAAGTAAAAAAGCTTGAAAATTATACGCAGCATCATTTTACTACAAGACTAGATCACTCTATTAGTGTATCTTACATCAGTTATTGCATTGCTAAAAAGCATGGTCTAGATGCTAGAGCGACTGCTCGTGCAGGGCTGCTTCATGATTTGTTTTATTATGATTGGAGAACAACAAAATTTGATGAAGGATCTCATGCCTATGTTCATCCGCGTATGGCTTGTGAAAATGCAAAGAAATTAACAGAATTAAGTGAATTAGAATGCGATATTATTATTAAACATATGTGGTTAGCTACAGTAGCTTTACCTAAGTATAAAGAAAGTTATGTTGTAACCTTTGTTGATAAATATTGTGCGATTAAAGAAGTGACTATTCCTTTAACTGGAAAAGTTCGGACATCTATAAAAAGTGCTTGGGCTCGTTTAAGACCAGCACCAGCACAGTAAGTCAAACTAAAAGTATAATTTGAAGTGTAAAGCATATAGTATTATTCTATTAATAGAAGAAATTAAAAGACTAAGCCGAATACATGGCTTAGTCTTTTTTGACTTCTGTAAGAAGATTTTCTAAAATGTGGGTTCTTATTTCAATCAGTTCAGGAAATTGGTAGAAAAAATTTTGTTTTTCTTGAGCAACTGTTGTATTTTCTTGCCTAGTAGATAGGATAAAAAAAGTCCAAGATTCAGCAATATCTTCTTCAGGATGTACAACAGCATAAGTAGTCAAGAAATCATCTGGATGTTGCAGATAAAATTCTTTTTGAGCTTCTACATTATTTTGAACATCAAGATGTTGCCATTCTTTGTAATAGTCTAACCAAAATTCTTGGTAATAAAGGTTCATATAAGAATCAGGAATACTCTCGCCATAGAAAGAAGAATAAGTAGACTCTGTTTCACTAGATGTACTCCAGTCATAATTGATTACCATTTGATCATTTCCTAAAGTAAGGAGATGCCCATATTCATGGATCAAAGTATAATAGAAATTCTTTTTATCGGTACTATCTGCAAAATCTACACCAAGTTGCCAAGTATCGGCAGCATAATCTAAAGGCTCAACATAACCTAGTAAGTTACTAGTTCCGTCTGAAAAAATGGAGAAAGACTTAACATTGGATCTTAGTTCTGATGGAATAATAGTAGTAAAAGAGTCCCATAGTTCATTATGTTGTAAAGTATCCTTGGCATAATCCTGTTGTTTTGTATTAGAATAATTGATGCTTTCGTCTGAAAGAGCTCCATCAGTAACTTTATAAGTAACAATAGTAGATTCTTTTATCAGGGCGCTTCTATTTTGTTCTATACTTGCACCGGCTTTTGTTAGTGAACCAGATGAGAAATCTAAAGGATCGCCAATAAGGTCTGTTACTTTAGTAAGATAACTATCTCCTTTTTCGATAACTACTTCACTGCTAGTTTCGGAAATTGGAAGGTCACTGTCATCGGGAAGAGTTATTGCATCATAAGACAAATAGCCTAATAAAAGAAAACAGTTAGTAAAGATCCAAAAAAACAATCGTTGCATCTAATGTTCACCTCCTAGAAAACCTATTATTTATATCATAAGTCTAGTAAATACACCTAAAATTGTAAAGTGAAATCACCTTAAATAATAGATGGAAACCTTATTGAGAAAACATTAAAAAAATGCTTGGAAAAGTAATAAAAACAATACAAAAAATTTTCAAAAAAAAGATTGTAGAAGCATAACTCACAGTATATAATAATTCTTGCCGCATAAATTGAACGGAAAAAATAAGCCTTCCTAAGTCAATGATACAGAGGATGCAAACGGTTCAATACATGCTGTAAACTAACCGGAATTTTAGATAGGATTGGAGGAAGCTTAAATGATAGAGGTAACTTTTACCAAACAAAAAGCATTTATTAGAGAAGCAAGTATTGCAGACTTGCCAGAAATGGTTGAGATTTATAATAAGGCAATCATCATTGGAGGCGTCACTTGTGATATCGATGTATTCACAGTAGAAGAAAGAAAATCATGGTTTGAATCCCATCAAACAGAAAAGTACCCACTGTTCGTTTATGAAGTAGATGGAAAGGTTGCCGGATATAGTCATTTAAGTGGATATCGAGTGGGCAGAAGAGCGGTAGAACAAGTAACTGAAATTAGTTACTATGTAAATAGTGATTATCGTAAACGTGGAATTGGATCAAAATTGGTTGATCATACACTACAGCAAGCAAAAAAGATTGGCTATCAAAATGTTATGGCAATGATTGTAGAAGGGAATGGAGCTAGTGAGCACCTTCTTGGTAAATTCGGATTTGAACAATGGGGTAGAATGCAAAAAATAGCAGATTTTAATGGTGTTTTACATGATCACTTATACTATGGGTTAAAAATAAATTAACTAAATGACTTAAAAGGATGAGGAAATCAGCTCATCCTTTTTTTTGAATAAATATTCTTTCTCTCCGGATAATAATCATTGAAATAAGTGGAGGGGTTCGTGTTTAACAAAATAAAAGACTAAATTTAGCATGAATATATTATTGTTGTCTGTCTTTTGAAAAAAGTTATCTTTTTTATCAAAAAATTATTGACGATAAGTTAAATCCCTGTTATATTAATACATGTCGCTGAGACAGGTTGAAACAAACCGACACAGCAAAAAAGAAAATTTGAAAAGTTGTTGACAAGTGATATCGAACATGATATTATTAGTAAGTTGTCACAAACGAAACATTCAACTTTAGACCTTTGAAAACTAAACAAAGTAAGACGAACCAAATGTGAGGGTGACTCAGCAGTGCTGAGTCAACAGTAACAAATATAGTGAATAATTATTCGCTAGCAATCAATAATGAGCTTCAAGCATCATTTTATATGAGAGTTTGATCCTGGCTCAGGACGAACGCTGGCGGCATGCCTAATACATGCAAGTCGAACGCTTTTGTTTCACCGGGTGCTTGCACCCACCGAGACAAAAGAGTGGCGGACGGGTGAGTAACACGTGGGTAACCTGCCCATAAGAGGGGGATAACATCCGGAAACGGATGCTAATACCGCATATTTCCAATTGTCTCCTGACAGATGGAAAAAAGGTGGCTTCGGCTACCGCTTATGGATGGACCCGCGGCGTATTAGCTAGTTGGTGAGGTAATGGCTCACCAAGGCGATGATACGTAGCCGACCTGAGAGGGTGATCGGCCACACTGGGACTGAGACACGGCCCAGACTCCTACGGGAGGCAGCAGTAGGGAATCTTCCGCAATGGACGAAAGTCTGACGGAGCAATGCCGCGTGAGTGAAGAAGGTTTTCGGATCGTAAAACTCTGTTGTTAGAGAAGAACAAGGATGAGAGTAACTGCTCATCCCCTGACGGTATCTAACCAGAAAGCCACGGCTAACTACGTGCCAGCAGCCGCGGTAATACGTAGGTGGCAAGCGTTGTCCGGATTTATTGGGCGTAAAGCGAGCGCAGGCGGTTCTTTAAGTCTGATGTGAAAGCCCCCGGCTCAACCGGGGAGGGTCATTGGAAACTGGAGAACTTGAGTGCAGAAGAGGAGAGTGGAATTCCACGTGTAGCGGTGAAATGCGTAGATATGTGGAGGAACACCAGTGGCGAAGGCGACTCTCTGGTCTGTAACTGACGCTGAGGCTCGAAAGCGTGGGGAGCAAACAGGATTAGATACCCTGGTAGTCCACGCCGTAAACGATGAGTGCTAAGTGTTGGAGGGTTTCCGCCCTTCAGTGCTGCAGCTAACGCATTAAGCACTCCGCCTGGGGAGTACGACCGCAAGGTTGAAACTCAAAGGAATTGACGGGGACCCGCACAAGCGGTGGAGCATGTGGTTTAATTCGAAGCAACGCGAAGAACCTTACCAGGTCTTGACATCCTTTGACAATCCTAGAGATAGGACTTTCCCTTCGGGGACAAAGTGACAGGTGGTGCATGGTTGTCGTCAGCTCGTGTCGTGAGATGTTGGGTTAAGTCCCGCAACGAGCGCAACCCCTATTATTAGTTGCCAGCATTCAGTTGGGCACTCTAGTGAGACTGCCGGTGATAAACCGGAGGAAGGTGGGGATGACGTCAAATCATCATGCCCCTTATGACCTGGGCTACACACGTGCTACAATGGATGGTACAACGAGTCGCAAGGTCGCGAGGCCAAGCTAATCTCTTAAAGCCATTCTCAGTTCGGATTGCAGGCTGCAACTCGCCTGCATGAAGCCGGAATCGCTAGTAATCGCGGATCAGCACGCCGCGGTGAATACGTTCCCGGGTCTTGTACACACCGCCCGTCACACCACGAGAGTTTGTAACACCCGAAGTCGGTGAGGTAACCCTTTTGGGAGCCAGCCGCCTAAGGTGGGACAGATAATTGGGGTGAAGTCGTAACAAGGTAGCCGTATCGGAAGGTGCGGCTGGATCACCTCCTTTCTAAGGAATATAACGGGAACCCACACATTCGTACTTACTTTGTTTAGTTTTGAGAGGTCTAATCTTCTCAATAGATAGATGTTGTTCTTTGAAAACTGGATAAAGTTAAAAATTGTAATTCAAGTAAGAAACCAGAAACACACCGAAAAGTTTTAAAAATGAGTTTTTTTAAGGTTCTCATCGTAAGATGAGTATTGAACATTAACGATTAACCATAGGTTAAGTTAATAAGGGCGCACGGTGAATGCCTTGGCACTAGGAGCCGATGAAGGACGGGACTAACGCCGATATGCTTTGGGGAGCTGTAAGTAAGCTTTGATCCAAAGATTTCCGAATGGGGGAACCCAGCATCTTTGATAGGATGTTACTGCTAACTGAATACATAGGTTAGTAGAGGTAGACGCAGAGAACTGAAACATCTAAGTACCTGCAGGAAGAGAAAGAAAAATCGATTCCCTGAGTAGCGGCGAGCGAAACGGGAATAGCCCAAACCAGAAAGCTTGCTTTCTGGGGTTGTAGGACTGAACACATAGAGTCATAAATGGATTTGGTAGGAGAAGCGACCTGGAAAGGTCTGCCGAAGAAGGTAAAAGCCCTGTATCCGAAACCACATCCACTCTGATCAGTATCCTGAGTACGGCGGAACACGAGAAATTCCGTCGGAATCCGGGAGGACCATCTCCCAAGGCTAAATACTCCCTAGTGACCGATAGTGAACCAGTACCGTGAGGGAAAGGTGAAAAGAACCTCGGAAGAGGAGTGAAATAGCCCCTGAAACCGTGTGCCTACAAATAGTTAAAGCCCGTTAATGGGTGATAGCGTGCCTTTTGTAGAATGAACCGGCGAGTTACGATCCCATGCGAGGTTAAGTTGATGAGACGGAGCCGTAGCGAAAGCGAGTCTGAATAGGGCGAATGAGTATGTGGTCGTAGACCCGAAACCAAGTGATCTACCCATGTCCAGGTTGAAGGTGCGGTAATACGCACTGGAGGACCGAACCCACGTATGTTGAAAAATGCGGGGATGAGGTGTGGGTAGCGGAGAAATTCCAATCGAACTTGGAGATAGCTGGTTCTCTCCGAAATAGCTTTAGGGCTAGCCTCGGAATTAGAATCATGGAGGTAGAGCAACTGTTTGGACTAGGGGCCCTTCTCGGGTTACCGAATTCAGATAAACTCCGAATGCCATTGATTTATATCCGGGAGTCAGACTGCGAGTGATAAGATCCGTAGTCGAAAGGGAAACAGCCCAGACCACCAGCTAAGGTCCCAAAGTTTATGTTAAGTGGAAAAGGATGTGGAGTTGCTTAGACAACTAGGATGTTGGCTCAGAAGCAGCCATCATTTAAAGAGTGCGTAATAGCTCACTAGTCGAGTGACCCTGCGCCGAAAATTTACCGGGGCTAAACATAACACCGAAGCTGTGGATAGAACCATTGGTTCTATGGTAGGAGAGCGTTCTAAGGGCGTTGAAGCTAGATCGTGAGGACTAGTGGAGCGCTTAGAAGTGAGAATGCCGGTATGAGTAGCGAAAGACGGGTGAGAATCCCGTCCACCGAATGACTAAGGTTTCCTGGGGAAGGCTCGTCCTCCCAGGGTTAGTCGGGACCTAAGTCGAGGCCGAATGGCGTAGACGATGGACAACAGGTTGAGATTCCTGTACCAGTTTGTTTTGTTTGAACAATGGAGGGACACAGTAGGCTAAGGAATACGCGCTGTTGGATATGCGCGTCCAAGCAACAAGTTTTGAAGTGAGTCAAATGCTTGCTTCTTTAAGAACAAGTTGTGATGGGGAGGGAAATTAAGTACCGAAGTTCCCGATGTCACACTGTCAAGAAAAGCTTCTAGTTAGAAACAAACTGCCCGTACCGCAAACCGACACAGGTAGTCGAGGAGAGAATCCTAAGGTGTGCGAGAGAACTCTCGTTAAGGAACTCGGCAAAATGACCCCGTAACTTCGGGAGAAGGGGTGCTGACCAATTGGTCAGCCGCAGTGAATAGGCCCAGGCGACTGTTTATCAAAAACACAGGTCTCTGCAAAATCGTAAGATGACGTATAGGGGCTGACGCCTGCCCGGTGCTGGAAGGTTAAGAGGATGGGTTAGCTCTCGGGCGAAGCTCAGAATTGAAGCCCCAGTAAACGGCGGCCGTAACTATAACGGTCCTAAGGTAGCGAAATTCCTTGTCGGGTAAGTTCCGACCCGCACGAAAGGCGTAACGATCTGGGCACTGTCTCAACGAGAGACTCGGTGAAATTATAGTACCTGTGAAGATGCAGGTTACCCGCGACAGGACGGAAAGACCCCATGGAGCTTTACTGCAGTTTGATATTGAGTGTTTGTACAGCTTGTACAGGATAGGTAGGAGCCATTGAAGCCAGGACGCCAGTCTTGGTGGAGGCGTTGGTGGGATACTACCCTTGCTGTATGACCACTCTAACCCACAGCCCTTATCGGGCTGGGAGACAGTGTCTGACGGGCAGTTTGACTGGGGCGGTCGCCTCCTAAAGTGTAACGGAGGCGCCCAAAGGTTCCCTCAGAATGGTTGGAAATCATTCGCAGAGTGTAAAGGCATAAGGGAGCTTGACTGCGAGACCTACAAGTCGAGCAGGGACGAAAGTCGGGCTTAGTGATCCGGTGGTTCCGCATGGAAGGGCCATCGCTCAACGGATAAAAGCTACCCTGGGGATAACAGGCTTATCTCCCCCAAGAGTCCACATCGACGGGGAGGTTTGGCACCTCGATGTCGGCTCATCGCATCCTGGGGCTGTAGTCGGTCCCAAGGGTTGGGCTGTTCGCCCATTAAAGCGGTACGCGAGCTGGGTTCAGAACGTCGTGAGACAGTTCGGTCCCTATCCGTCGCGGGCGTAGGAAATTTGAGAGGAGCTGTCCTTAGTACGAGAGGACCGGGATGGACACACCTCTGGTGTACCAGTTGTTCTGCCAAGGGCATTGCTGGGTAGCTATGTGTGGACGGGATAAACGCTGAAAGCATCTAAGCGTGAAGCCCCCCTCAAGATGAGATTTCCCATCACGTAAGTGAGTAAGACCCCTGAGAGATGATCAGGTTGATAGGTTGGAAGTGGAAGTCTAGCGATAGATGGAGCGGACCAATACTAATCGGTCGAGGACTTAACCAAAGAATAAACGGTGTACGACGGTTTCTAAACGAAGAACAAACTTTTAACTTATCCAGTTTTGAGAGAACAACGTTCTCTAGATTGAAATTTGTGTGGTGGCGATGGCAAGAAGGTCACACCTGTTCCCATGCCGAACACAGCAGTTAAGCTTCTTAGCGCCGATGGTAGTGAAGGGTTTCCCTTTGTGAGAGTAGGACGCTGCCACGCAAACAAAAAGACATCATCTTCGGATGGTGTCTTTTTTTTGTTTGATTTTATACCGGCTAAATGAGTTGAAAATAAAAATAAGAAAGGTTATCTAATTTAATAGACAGCCTTCCTTATTTTTTGTTTTTAAGAGTGAGGATTGTCAAGTAAAACCGTATTTTTAATATCTTCAACTGTTTTTGTACCAGCTAATTGCATCACTATTTCGAGTTCATGCTTGAAGTGATCAAAAACAGATTTAACACCTTGAGATCCTCCTAAAGCTAGGCCATAAATTGCTGGGCGTCCAATTGCAACTAAGTCAGCACCACTAGCTAGAGCTTTAAAGACATGTTGCCCACGACGAACACCACTGTCAAAGACAACAGGAACTTTTCTATCCACTGCTTCAGCAACAGTTTGCAATGAATCGAATGCTGCTGGTCCGCCATCTAATTGGCGGCCACCATGATTGGTTACCCAAATTCCGCCAGCACCAGATGCTAATGAGATTAAAGCATCTTCCGCAGTTTGAACACCTTTAACAAAAACAGGTAATCCAGAATAAGAAGCAATAAATTCAATATCTTTAGGACTAAGTGTTTGTTTGGAAGAGCCATAAACAGCATCCATTGATTGTCCAACACCTGATTGGTAGGCTTGAACGATTGGCATGCCTAAAGGAAAAACAAAACCATTACGTTTGTCTGCTTCACGGTTCCCTCCTACAGTTGCATCAGCCGTTAATACGATAGCTTTTACTCCATTAGCTTTAGCTTCGTCTAAAATATCTCTATTGATTCCATCATCTTTACTCATATAGAATTGGAACCATTGTGGAGCTCCAGCTCCTGCTTCAGATATTTCTTTAAAAGGTTTATTAGCATATGAACTAATCGTCATAATAGTACCAGATTCAGCAACAGCTTTTGCAGTGGCAGGTTCGGCAGCTGCGTTAGCAAGTCCGTGAGAAGCAACTGGCGCCATAATGATGGGAGTAGCTAAGTCAGTACCAAAAATGGATGTACGTTGATCTGGATTTTCAATATTTTTTAATACACGAGGAACAATTAGCTTATGATTAAAAGATTCAATGTTTTGTTGGATTGTCCATAAGTCACCGGCTCCGCTTGAAATATAGCCGTAACCACCTTCAGGAATAACTTTTTTTGCTTCCAATTCAAGATCAAAAACATTGATAATATTTAACGGTTTTTCTGCTTCACTAGCTTTATAAGGAACTTGATTAGCGGATTTTGAGGCTTCTTGTATATTGTCCAAAGAATGTTCTATAGTTACATCTTTTTCAGTTTCTGTCATAATGTTCCCTCCATTTAAATGATTGGTAATCGATTTAAGTTTACCACTAGAAATAAAAAATTCAATTTTTAAGAGAAAATAGTTTGATTAAAATTAAGTGAAAAAAAATAAATTAAATAGAACTATATTTTTCTTGTCTAATGTATCGTAAAGGAATAAGATAGTAAAAGTGAAAAAAATATGTCCGAAATAGGGTATTGATTAAAAAAAGGTTGACAAACATTGCTAGATTACTTACTATTTATAACCAATAATGCTATAATAAGATAAAAGAGGTGAAGAAGATATGATAACCATTAAAGATGAAGAAAAGAGTGTCGCTTGTGAAGCTAGACAAAAAGCGATTTGCCCTAAGTTTGAACATACTTTTGCTATTTTAGGTAAAAAATGGATGGGACTTATCATTGACGTGTTATTAGAAGGTCCTCAACGGTTTAAAGATATAGCTGCTACAATTCCTAATGTAAGCGATCGTGTATTGGTTGAACGTTTAAAAGAGCTGGAACAAGAAGGACTTGTAGCTCGTACAGTAGACCCGGATGCTACAATGAGAGTAGCTTATAGCTTAACTGAAAAAGGCCAAGCCTTAAAAGTAGTCATGGCTGATGTTCAAAAATGGGCTTACGAGTGGATTTGCGTACAAGAAGCTTAATCCTATTGAAAAGTACTTGACCTTTAAGTCAAGCTTACGTTAAACTAGATAAGTATGTAAAAGAGAATAATAATAAAAACAGTGATGGAAAAAAGTAATTTGGCTTATCTAAAGAAGAGAACAAGTGTCGTTGGCTGAAAACACTTGAATAGAAAACCAAATGAAGGTTCACTTCCTGAGTTGACTTTGGGAATTACGTTAATCTAATTAAGGTAATGAATAAAGTTCCGGTATACGCCGTTATGTAAATGAAGTGTGGATTTAGTGTAAGCTAAATTCAAACAAGGGTGGTACCGCGAATGTAGCCTCGTCCCTTTTTGGGATGAGGCTTTTTGTGTGCTTATTTTTAAATACACAAAAAGCAAAAGAATGATAATTTTATTTAAAGGGGAATAAGAATGGACTTAAAAGACAACTTACAAGTGTTAAGTAAAGAAGCTGTTGAAAAAATTGAAGCAGCTCAAAATTTAAAAGAACTTGATCAAGTACGTATAACCTATTTAGGGAAAAAAGGCCCAATTACTGAAATTTCAAAAGGAATGAAGACTGTTTCTCCTGAAGAACGTCCAGTTCTTGGAGCACTGGTTAATGAAGTGAGAAATAAGATTACTTCATATTTAGATACAAGAAAATCAGTATTAGAAATGGAAAAAATCAATCGTGATTTAGCAAGTGAAGCAATTGATGTTACTTTGCCAGGCAGCCAAGTAGCTGTGGGCCAATCGCATGTATTAACTCAAATAATGGAAGAAATTGAAGACCTGTTTATTGGTATGGGGTATCAAATTATTGAAGGACCTGAAGTTGAAGAAGACAGCTACAACTTCGAACGTATGAATTTGCCTAAAGACCACCCAGCTCGTGATATGCAAGATACTTTTTATATTACGAATGAAATTTTGTTGCGTACACACACTTCTCCTGTTCAAGCTCGTACAATGGACAAACATGATTTTTCAAAAGGACCATTAAAAATGATCAGTCCTGGAAAAGTATACCGTCGCGACAGCGATGATGCAACTCACTCTCACCAATTCCATCAAATGGAAGGATTAGTTGTAGCGAAAGATATTACAATGGGAGATTTAAAAGGAACGCTAGAAGTTTTTGCTAAAAAATTATTTGGTTCAGAACGTGAAATACGTTTGCGTCCAAGTTATTTCCCTTTTACTGAACCTTCTGTAGAAGTAGATGTAAGTTGTTTCAAATGTAACGGTAAAGGCTGTAATGTATGTAAACAGACTGGTTGGATCGAAATTTTGGGTGCCGGAATGGTTCATCCAAATGTACTTGAAATGTCTGGTATTGATGCAACAGTTTATAGCGGTTATGCGTTTGGCTTAGGCCCAGACCGAGTAGCAATGTTAAAATACGGAATTGATGATATACGTCATTTTTACCAAAATGATGTTCGTTTCTTAAATCAATTCAAGGTAAAGGAGTAAGAATATGAATGTATCTTATCAATGGTTAAAAGAATATTTAGATTTATCAAATGTAACACCTGAAGCGTTGGCAGATAGAATGTCACGTACTGGAATTGAGATTGAAGATGTCGCTATTCCGGAAACAGGGTTGAAAAAAATTGTAGTAGGACATGCGGTTGAAGTTGTGGATCATCCAGATTCAGATCATTTGCATATCTGCCAAGTAGATATCGGTGAAGAAGAATTATCACAAATCGTTTGTGGTGCTCCTAATATTGCTGCTGGACAAAAAATCATTGTCGCATTACCTGGAAGTCGTATCACAGGAAATGCAAAAATCAAAAAAGGAAAAATGCGTGGGCAAGTATCAAATGGTATGGTTTGCTCTTTAGCCGAATTAGGATTTTCTGAAAAAGTTGTTCCTAAAAAATATGCAGACGGCATTTATGTGTTGCCAGAAAACGCAGTGCCTGGAGAACCAGTATTTCCTTATCTAGCAATGGACGATGCGATCCTTGAATTGTCGATCACACCTAACCGTGCGGATGCATTAAGCATGCGAGGAGTTGCCCATGAAGTTGGGGCAATTTACGATCAACAACCTAAATTCCCTTCTTTCGAATTAACAGAAGATAAAACAGATTCAGTTGAAAACTATATTAAAGTTGCTGTAGAAAATAGCGAAGATGCTCCAAGCTATAATGTCCGCATCGTTAAAGATGTGAAGATTGCTGAAAGTCCAATGTGGTTGCAAACAAAATTGATGAATGCAGGTATTCGACCTTTAAATAATGTAGTAGATATTACAAACTATATTCTATTAGAATATGGACAACCTTTACATGCATTTGATTATGATCAATTGCAGTCAAAAGAGATAGTGGTTCGTCATGCTAATAATGGAGAAGCTTTAACAACTTTAGATGGAGAAGAACGTCTATTAACTTCTGAAGATATCGTTATCACAAATGGTTCTATCCCAGTTGCTTTAGCAGGAACTATGGGGGGATTGGATTCAGAGATTGAAGACCATACAGTGACTGTAGCTATTGAAGCAGCTATTTTTAACCCGATATCTGTTCGTAAAACAGCTAAAAGATACAATTTAAGAAGCGAATCTAGCTCTCGTTTTGAAAAAGGAATTAACCCTGCTACTATTACAACTGCAGGAGACCATGCCGCTGCTTTAATGGCTGAACTTGCTGGTGGAACCGTAGTAGCTGGTGTTGCATCTCAATCATCTTTAGAAGTAAAAGATAGTATCGTATCAATTACGTTAGATAAAATCAACCGTTCGCTAGGAACAACTATTTCAACTGAAGAAGTAAAAGTGATCTTTGATAGACTTGGGTTTAAGGCTGAAGAAAAAGATGGTTTATTTGAAGTTGCTATCCCACCACGTCGTTGGGATATTGACATAGAAGCGGATCTAGTTGAAGAAGTAGCTCGTATCTTTGGTTATGACAATCTTCCTTCTACTTTACCAATCAGCGCAGCACAACCGGCAGCTTTGAATGATAAACAACGTCTTGTCCGTCATACACGCCGCTTTTTAGAAGGAGCAGGTTTATCACAAGCGATTAGCTATGTATTAACCACTCCAGAAAAAGCAGCTCAATATATGATGCGTGAAAGTGAAGCCACTCAATTAGAAATGCCTATGAGTGAAGACCGGAGCACATTGCGGATGAACTTATTGAGCGGATTGCTAGATGATGCTAGCTACAATAAAGCTCGTAAAAATAAAGATGTTATGCTTTATGAGATTGGTCGTGTGTTTTATAAAGAGGTAACTCAAACACTGCCAGTAGAAGAAGAACATTTGGCAGGAGTATTGACGGGTTCTTTATTAGAAAAAGATTGGAAAGGTCAACCTCAAAAAGTAGACTTCTTTGTAATGAAAGGAATCTTAGAAGGGTTGTTTGCTGCATACGGTTTAACAGAAAAAGTTACATTCGTTTCTGATAACCAACGTGAAGGCATGCACCCTGGTCGTACAGCTGTACTTTACTTGGGTGAAAAAGAAATAGGATTTGCGGGACAAATTCATCCATTAGCAGCAAAAGAGTATGATTTAGATGAAACATATGCTTTTGAATTAAATATACAAGCTATCGTTGAAGCAGAAAAAGAACCAACTATTTATGAAGCTATTCCTAAATTCCCTGGAATGACTAGAGATATCGCATTATTGGTTGATGAAACGATTACAAACCAACAATTGGTAGATTTGATCTATAAAAAAGGCGGCAACTTCTTGGTTAGTGTACGTTTATTTGATATTTATCAAGGTAAGCATATTGAAGATGGCAAAAAATCAATGGCTTATACGTTATCATATCTAAATCCAACTGCAACATTGGTGGAAGAAGAGGTTTCTAAGGCTTTTGATAAAGTTACAAATGCACTAGTGGAAGAATATCAGGTAGTCGTGCGTTAAATAGTATGAATATGCAAAAAGAGTCTTGCTAAATGCAAGGCCTTTTTGTTATGCTAAAAAGCACTAATATATATAAGAGGACTATCCCGTTTTAGGACTCTATAAAGGCTTTTCAGGGGGAACTATATGGAAAAGAAAGAACTAAAAAAAGAAGTGAGCGGTCTTACGGCATTGACCGTAGTTGTCGGAACAGTTATAGGGGCTGGGATATTTTTTAAACCAACAGCAGTTTATGGTGCATCGGGTGCGCCAGGACTAGGTTTATTGGCTTGGTTTGTTGCAGGGATTATTACAATTGCCGGTGGGTTGACAGTTGCTGAAATTGGAACCATCTATCCTCAAACAGGTGGGATGATGATCTATTTAGAAAAAGTATATGGGAGATGGGTAGGTTTTCTAGTCGGATGGGCTCAAATGATTATCTATTATCCAGCTAATATAGCTGCATTGACTATTATCTTTGCAACTCAATTTTCAAGCTTATTTGCCTTATCGGATTCAACGATCGTACCGGTGGCTATTGCCACAGCAATATTTTTGATGGGAATCAATTTTCTTGGAACCAAGTATAGTGGTCGAATTCAAACGGTCGCAACAATCCTAAAGTTGATTCCAATTTTGGTGATCATTGTTGCTGGATTACTTTATCCTGGGGGAGGTGCAGTAAGACTCGTACCCTTTTCGGTAGAGTCCCATCCAGTGCTAACAAGTTTTGGTTCTGCATTAATGGCTACTTTATTTGCTTATGATGGGTGGATCAATGTTGGAACATTGGCAGGTGAAATGAAGAAGCCAGGTAAGATGTTACCAAAGGTAATTATTGGTGGGTTATCCATAGTAATGGCTGTTTACTTATTGATAAATGTTGCTTATTTATTTGTATTAGACAGCAACCAATTAGCCGGAACGGATACACCAGCTGCTTTAGCTGCTTCGTATCTTTTTGAAGGGATAGGCGGTAAATTGGTCACAATAGGTATATTGATTTCTGTATTTGGTGGGATCAATGGCTACATTCTATCTGGTTTGAGAATTCCATACGCTTTAGCAACGCAAAAGATGCTTCCTTTTAGCCATTGGTTTGCTAAAATAAACCCTAAAACAAATTTACCAATCAATGGTGGAATTTTAATGTTAGGAATTGCACTATTAATGATTTTAACAGGACAGTTTAATCAACTGACAGATTTAATTGTTTTTGTGATCTGGATTTTTATTACGTTGACATTTATTGGGGTCTTAATTTTGAGAAAAACTGAACCGGATATTGAACGACCTTACAAAGTTCCTTTTTATCCGATTATTCCACTAATTGCAATAATTGGTGGATTATATATTGTATTTAATACCTTAATTGTTCAACCTCAAAATGCATTCATTGGTATTTTCTTCACGTTGATCGGAATACCCGTTTACCTGTACTGTAAAAAGAAATATGGAGTGCCCGAAAAAGACCAATAAAGGGAAAGAATCCTACCTTAATAGATTTATTGAGGTAGGATTCTTTCTGTTTATTAGCGAAGACCACTGATTTTTTTAGCTTTTTCGGTATTTGCAAAATGCAATTTAGCGTATTTGCCAAGTAAAGGCAGACCGCCTTTTTTCAGCAACTTTGCAGCTATTAAATCAACATTGCTGCCAGCTCCAGAAGGTATTTTAAGACCTGATTTTGCAGTCAATTCATCTAAACCTTTTAAGAAGGCATAACGTGCAATGATTGAAGCGGCTGCTACAGCTAAATGGTGACCTTCACCTTTTGTTTGGAAATACACGGATTCTTTTATTTGGTTTGGCTGATCGCTGATATGTTTGAAATAAGTAGCTGGAAGTTCAAATTGATCGATTAAAATACCATCTGGTTTTTGCGGACTTATTTTTGTAAGCACATGTCCTAAAGCTTGATTATGTAAAACAGCTTTCATTTTACCTTGGGTCATTGTTGGTTGGATGGCATTGTATTTTTCAGGCATAACATTAAGTAAGCTGTGTGGTAAGAATGTTATTAAATCTTTTGCTACACGAATAATTTCAGGGTCTTTCATTTCTTTTGAGTCTCGTACGCCTAATTCTTTCAGCAAACCAAGTTGGGATTGATCCACATAAGCAGCTACTACCGTTAAGGGCCCAAAATAACTTCCAGTTCCGACTTCATCACTGCCAATAACAGACCAGGAACTAAAACCCTTTGGTAAAGGAATATTTATAGAAGAAGAGGGTTTATTCTTAGCTGGAACAATTGTTGCTTTTTTCTGCCATACAGCTGCTTCACGATCAGAACCGGCGCCTTGAAACAGAACTTTTCCAGAGTTGTAAGCCGTTATATTGACCGCTCCTTTTTTAGCTGCAAATAAACCGCCAGGAGGAGTAGATGGTTTTAAGTAAGTCGTGTAATGCTGTTTCATATCGTTTAACGTTTCTTTAGAAACCAAGAGTACTTCATTCGCCATTGTGTCACTCATTTCTTTTTATTAATGAACTAATAAATAGTTTACCATAGAATTTTGTCTAATAAAGGCAGGATATTAAAATGAAATGAAAAAATGTGCAACTATTAGTCGATTCATGGTAAAATAAGGGAAATGTGATTTTTAGGAGGGGCTGCCATGTCAAAAGGGAAAATTCGGTATAAAACAACTATAGCAGGAAGACCCTACACGATCATCGGAGCTAGACCCGAGGAACATATGCGATCAGTGTCTAAAATGGTAAATGAACAAATGCAGCATATTGAATCATTATCAAAAGGATTAGACCCCGAACGTAGAGCTGTGTTAGTAGCGGTAAATGCTGTATCAGATCAAATTGAAATGCAGATAAAATTAGAAGATATGCAAAAAAGAGTAGAAGAATTAGAAAAGAAATTAGAGAAAGATCAGGAAATGAAAACAAGCGACAATTAATTTTCTGAGTAAAGGTGATCAACATGTTAATGACAGTCATTATAGTACTATTGTTAGCCATAGGAGCTTATAGTGGTGCCAGAAGAGGCCTCATTCTCCAATTGGTTTTGACTATCGGTTATTTTATCTCATATTTATTAGCAGGCAAATACTACCAAACATTAGGTTCACATTTGGAATTAATAGTGCCTTACCCTTCAGCTTCTGAAAGTAGTCAATTTGTTTTTTATAATCAAGCATTGGGTTTTGATCTTGATGGAGCTTTTTATAATGGAGTTGCATTTATACTGATTTTATTTGTCGGGTGGTTAATCACTCGTTTTGTTGGCGGATTATTGAATTCGTTAACCTTTATTCCAGTGTTGAAACAATTGAATGCTTTAGGTGGAGCAATTTTGAATGTTATCGTTTCTTATGTTGCGATTTTTCTTGTTTTGTTTTTATTAACAATGGTGCCGATAGATGCGATCCAAGAAGCATTTAATACTAGTTGGTTAGCTCGTACGATTGTGGAGGACACACCCGTTATTTCAGCCCAACTATACAATTTATGGATAGAAACATCCTTGAAATAACTCATTAGTTAAATAGATTGAAAAAATCGTTTCTCTTAAATCAGGGGGACGATTTCTTATTGAGAATAGTAAAAATAAAAGCCAGTTTAGTGGAAGTGAAACTAAATAAAAGTAAAATTGAAATAAGAGGTGAAACAAAATGAATAAAAAAATCCTTCAAACATTGGAGTTTAGTAAAATTATTCAAGCAATTGCAAATTTTGCTGCTTCAGATTTAGGGAAAGAACAAGTTTTAACGTTATCGCCCTCAATTGATAAAAATGAAATTGAACTATGGCAAGATGAAACAGAAGATGGAACAAGAATTTTAAAATTGCGTGGCCATATGCCTATTCCAAAATTACAAAATGTTCGTCCACATTTAAAGCGTTTGGATATAGGTGCTAGTTTAAACGGATTAGAGATTGCACAAATCGGGAAAATTTTACGCACGACTTCTGAGATGAACCGATTTTTTGAGAATTTAAAAGAAACCGGAATTGAAATGAACCGGTTGTATGAGTTGGCTGAGAACTTCGTTACAACTCCTACTTTGAATCAAGTTATTCGTGAAACAGTAGATGAAGATGGTCGAGTCATGGATGATGCAAGTCCTGCTTTAAATGGGATTCGAATAGGAATCAAACGAGGAGAAAATACGGTTCGTGAAAAATTAGATGGTATTGTACGTGGAAAAAGTGCTCAATATTTAAGTGATGCAATTATTACGATTCGGAATGATCGTTATGTTATTCCTGTAAAACAAGAATATCGGAGTCATTTTGGCGGAGTCGTTCACGATCAAAGTTCAACGGGCCAAACATTATTCGTTGAGCCACAAAGTGTTGTTGAATTAAATAACCGTTTACGTCAACTCCAAATTGAAGAACGTCGTGAAATAGATCGTATCCTAGCTGAAATTTCGAATGAGATAGCTCCTTTTAGTAAAGATATTTTAAATAATATGTTCTTATTAGGAAAACTTGATTTTATTGGTGCTAAAGCTAGTTATGCTAAAAGTATCTCAGCTAATCGTCCTGTTATCCATGAACAAAATGAAGTAAGGCTTTTAAGTGCACGCCATCCCTTATTAGACCAAGTAAATGTTGTCGCGAATGATATTTTGATTGGCGGTGAGAATCAGGCTGTAATCATCACAGGTCCTAATACTGGTGGGAAGACCATTATTCTTAAAACATTAGGCTTACTGCAATTGATGGGGCAAGCTGGTTTACAATTACCTGTTGCTCAAGATAGTCAAATTGGGTTATTTACAGAAATATTTGCAGATATTGGCGATGAACAATCAATTGAACAAAGTTTAAGTACATTCTCATCACACATGACAAATATTGTTTCTATCTTAGAGCGTGTAGATGAAAAAAGTTTGATTATTTTTGATGAGTTAGGCGCTGGAACGGACCCTCAAGAAGGTGCTGCTTTGGCTATCGCTATTTTAGATAAGATAGGTGCTATAGGCAGTTATGTAATGGTAACGTCTCATTATCCTGAACTGAAAGCTTATGGCTATAACCGTCCGCAAACAATTAATGCGAGTATGGAATTTGATGTTGATACGTTAAGTCCAACTTACCGTTTATTAATTGGTGTACCTGGGCGTAGTAATGCATTTGAAATTTCTAAGAGATTAGGATTAGATAACGATATCATTGATTCAGCACGTCAATTGATCGACGGGGAAAGCCAAAATCTAAATGAAATGATTGCTGATTTAGAGAATAGGCGAAAAATGGCTGAAACGGAATATCTTGAAGTCCGTCACTATGTAGATGAAGCAGAACAATTGCATGCAGATCTACAAACAGCTGTGCAACAATTTTATGCTGAGCGTGAAGAGTTAATGAGAAAAGCTCGTGAAAAAGCCAATAACCTTGTTGAAGAAACTGAAGAAAATGCGGACCAAATCATTAAAGAGTTGCGCAAAAAACAAATTCAAGGACAATATGAAGGCGTAAAAGAACATGAATTTATTGATGCAAAAACACAATTGTCCGGTTTGAAACAGGAAGAAGCTTTGGCTAAAAATAAAGTTCTAAAAAAAGCTAAAGCTAAACAAGTAATGAAACCTGGCGATGATGTTATAGTTCAATCGTTTGGGCAAAAAGGAATTTTAATGGAAAAAGTTGATAAAAATCACTGGGTCGTTCAAATGGGTATGCTGAAGATGAAGCTTAAAGAAAGTGATTTGACTTTAACAGCACCAGAAAAAGAACCTAGTCGTAAAATGATTGCATCGGTACGCTCAGAATCCAACAATCATGTTTCACCTCAATTAGACTTAAGAGGAGAGCGATATGAAAATGCATTAGCAGAATTGGATCGTTATCTGGATGCAGCCCTTTTGGCTAATTATCCACAAGTAACAATCGTACATGGGAAAGGGACCGGAGCTATTAGACAAGGCGTAACAGATGCTTTGAAAAAACATCGTTCTATAAAAAGTTTCCGTTATGCACCACCTAATCAAGGCGGAAATGGAGCAACGATCGTTGAATTTAAATCTTAAGCTTATGGGTAGATATTAAAAATGTTTTTTGATATAATGAACTAAGAATATAGCTTACTATTAATAAGTTGTAAAAAAGTTTTTGGGAGGAATAGTGATGGTACAAGCAGTAACTGATGCAACATTTGAAACAGAAACTAAAGAAGGTCTAACAATTACGGATTTTTGGGCAACATGGTGTGGTCCTTGTCGCATGCAATCACCAGTCTTAGAAGAATTAGATGAAGAAATTGGTGATGAAGTAAAAATCGTCAAAATGGATGTTGATGCTAACCCAGAAGTACCAAGCTCATTTGGTATTATGAGTATTCCTACTTTATTAGTGAAAAAAGATGGCGAAGTTGTTGAAAAATTGATTGGTTACCATAACAAAGAACAAATCGAAGACGTTATATCAAAATACAAATAATTAGGTTTAACAATCAAAAAGGTAAATAGGATTGAGACAATTGTCTCAATCCTATTTTTATGTAATCAATTAAAATAGAATAGAATAAATTCTTCTATTCTATTTTTGAAGAGTGATTTAGATAATAAGCCACTTCTTTTTTGAGTTCTTCTTGTAATGAAAAATCTTCAATAGCTTCCAATAGATTAAAGCCTTTTTGAAACCACATTTTTGTTTCAGCTTCAACTTTATTTAATTTAGTTAAAATAACTCCTTTTCGTACATATAAGACACCTAATAAACGATATTTCCCTTTTTCTTTACTAATTGATATTAAAGAATCTGCTTTTTCAAGTGCTTGTGTGTAATTTTGATTTTCCATCAATAAATAAATTAAATTCATTGAGTAAGCCATCTTTAACTCTGTTGCATCATAAAAATGGGTATAATTTTCTAATTCTACTAATGCACGTTTTGAAATAAAAAGAGAAGTGTCAAAATCAAAGAAAAAAAGAATGTTATTCAATAAACGCAGTTCTGTTAAGTACCACTTATCAAGTAAGGAAATACGATGCCAGACTTTTTCAGCGAAAGGAGCTGCTTGCGTTAAGTCGTTGGTTTTTGAAAGTGTAATAAGTGCATTACAGATATAAAAGATATCTTGTACAACATTATCTTTATGTTCTTTTAAATAAGTTTTTGTCGTTTCTCTAACTTTCATTAAGGTATTTAAATCATTATTTACAGCCATAGTTTTAAATTGATATAAGATAGCATCTTTTCCAGTTAATTGGTAATGATTATGTATGTAGTTGAATTCTTCATGTGTCATATCTAAATTATTTAAAATTTGAAAATATTTGGTTATGTTTGGAACAATGCTGCCCGTTTCAAACTTAGTGTAGGTTGACCGTGCCATTGCATCTTTTGCAACATATGCTTGGGTATAACTTTTGTTTTCTCTTATTTTTTTTAAATCTTTTCCAAATTTTTGACCAATTTGTGTCATAATTGAACCTTCTTTCAATAAAAAAATGTGATTATATGAACATTATACAAGATATTATAAAACATTTGCTATAATTAAATCAAAGTTAGGAGGGATTACATGAAAAAGATCTTGAAAAAATTGATAGCATTTTTGCCGGTAATCTGGTTCATGGGCGGTGGGGGCTAGAAAAGGCTTAGACACTTGTCGCTCTTTACCTTTCCCTTGACCCTGAGTCATTTTAACGAATTAGTAAAAGCCAGTTGGTTAACTGTCTTTTACTAATTCATCGGATAATACTAATTCTGTCAACGTTAAGAGTAGGAGGGACAGTATGGGAACTAATATAATAAAGGCAAGGAACGGTTATGCGTATATTCTTGAAGGAAAAAACCTTTGCAATACGTTACCTGTAGATGAAGAAGACTTAATTGAAAATGCCGATGGAATTCTTGATTGTCCTCTTGATGGCGTATTAAGAAAAAATAAATTATCCTTAAGTGATTTGAATGAAATGAAAACAACAAAATTGCTTTTTGTAAAATTAGAAGCTGAACAGACAATAATCTTAAACACGATATGTCTTAATCTTAATATGTGATATAAAATTAAATAGCTGAATTTTAAAAGCGTTGATAAAAATTAACGCTTTTTTATGTGTTTAAAAATATAAAATTCTGATACACTCCTATCATATATATTAGAATAACTAATAAATAAGGATGGGATTCAAATGAAATCAATGTATATCCGTACAACGGATGTTGAAATCTATTGTAAAATTACAGGAACTGGGGAACCATTACTATTACTACATGGTAACGGAGAAGATCATCAAATATTTGAGCATCAAATCATCCATTTTAGTAAACAATTTCAAGTGATTGCAATGGATACGAGAGGGCATGGACTTTCTGAACATGGTAAAGAAATACTTACCTTTAAAAAAATTGCACAAGATATTCTAGCGGTATTAAATTACCTCAATTTAGAAAAAATAATGATCATGGGATTTAGTGATGGAGGAAATATAGCATTATATTTTGCTAGTCATTATCCAAAAAGAATCAATAAATTGGTTGTTATTGGGGCTAATTATAAAGTAAATGGGTTAAGTGAAAAATCTTTAACGGAAATAAGAAGAGAATACGCAGTCCTAAATATTTTAGGTAACTATTTTTCAAAAGCTGAGAAAAAGAAACAAGTGATAGATTTGATGTGGCACCAATTGGATTTAAAGGTTGATGATTTACTCGCCATAAAAGTGCCAACTTTGATAGTTGCTGGAGAGTATGATGTGATTAATGAAAGTCATACAATTAGTATTCATAAATGGATAAATGGCAGCGAGTTAGTAATCATACCAAAAGCTAGCCATTTTTTGATGATTGAAAAGTATGAAGAGTTTAATCAGCTTGTTGAAAGTTTTTTATGTGATGTATAGCTGTAAAATTAGGAGTTCATATTTCTTGAAAAGTATTTACAGAATAAATTATAATAAAGAAAAAATTATACAAAAGATTAAAAATATTTTTCTGTTTTCTCATCTAGTATTGATAACTAGGTTGAATAGTTTTTGAAACTGTGTTATTCTTGTCTTACATAAAAATTACTAACGCATACATGACAACAATGACAATGTTCTTTCTGTAAGAGTACTTATTGGCATATGTTTTTAAGGAGGAAATAAAAAATGAATGATGAAGCAGTATATACAAAAAAATATCTGGTGACCAATGAGGTATTGAATGCAGTAACTCACGGTGTAGGAGCAATTTTAAGTATAGCGGGAATGATATTACTCATTATGAAGGCTAGAAATACAGGCTCAACATTAGAATTGGTTTCTTACAGTATTTACGGATTTTCACAATTCCTACTTTACCTATGTTCAACACTTTATCATAGCTTGATTTTTACAAAAGCAAGAAGAGTGTTTAAAATTTTTGATCATTGTAGTATCTTTTTGTTAATTGCTGGTTCCTATACGCCTATTTCTCTGGTAACAATTGGTGGGAGAATGGGTTGGACCTTATTCGGAATCGTATGGGCAATTGCAATTTTTGGAATCATTTACAAATGTCTATGGATTGAAAAATTCAAAAAAATGTCAACTCTTTTATATATAGGAATGGGATGGCTTAGCATGTTTGCCATCAAGCCAATGTATATCGGACTTGGTTTCGATGGATTTGCATTATTGCTGGCTGGAGGACTTTCATTTACAATTGGGACTATCTTTTACAGCATGCGTAATGTTAAATATATGCATGTCTTGTGGCACTTGTTTGTCTTAACGGGTACTGCTTTTATCTACTTCTCAATTTTACTTTATGCATAAAAAAAGCCTGATGTTTTCTTCAAGGCTTTTTTTTTGCATATAACGGTGAGCTAATTTTCTTCATAGTGCTTTTCTTAGGCTTTTTTTTAAAAGAGTTATATAATAAATGAACTGAATAGGAGTGAAAGAGGAGGAATAGAATGAGTATTGGTTATGCTTGCTTAACGGTAGGTGTTCCAGACACAGGTTTTAAAACGTGTCGGAAAGCAAATGCAACTGAAGAAAAATTAAAAGAGTTGATTTACTTTAACTTAGAATCGCTTGAAAAAGTCATTGAGTATAATATTAAAAATAATATCAAATTATTCCGTATTAGTTCAGATATTATTCCATTTGGATCAAGTCCGGTCAATACATTAGCTTGGTGGGAATTATTTAAACCGCAATTTGATTCAGTTGGACAAAAAATTATTTCAAGCGGTATGAGAGTATCCATGCATCCTGGACAATACACCGTTTTAAATTCACCAGATAATGAGGTAGTGTCCAGAGCGGTAGAAGATTTAGTGTATCATACAAAGTTTTTAGATAGCCTTGGAGTAGGACCAGAGCACAAAATCGTATTGCATATTGGAGGTGTCTACCAAGAAAAAGAACGAGCAATGCAACGTTTCGTAAAAAGTTACCAAACGTTATCAGATGCAATAAAAAAACGATTAGTCATTGAAAATGATGATCGTTCTTATACTGTTTCGGAAGTTTTGGCTATCAGCAAAATTACAGGCGCTCCTGTTATTTATGATAATCTTCATAATGCAATCAATACAAGTGATGTTTCAAAAGACGATGCCTATTGGATCGAGCAAACTCACAAAACGTGGAAGACTGAAGATGGATCGCAAAAAATTCATTATTCTCAACAAAGCCCAATGAGCCGTATAGGAGCACATACGCGTACAATTGCACTTGAACCATTTATGAACTTCTATCATCAAGTTGCAAGAGAAGATTTAGACATTATGTTAGAAGTGAAAGATAAAAACCTTTCTGCTGTAAAGTGCATCAATGCTACGACATCACAGCCGCATATTAAATTATTAGAAAAGGAATGGAGTCTATACAAATACAGTATTTTAGAGAGATCACCTAAGATATATGATGCTATTCGTCAGCTATTAAAAGATAAGACTGCTTTTCCGGTAGTGGATTTTTATCGTTTACTTGACCAAGCTTTAGAGATGGAAGTGGCAACTGGGACTGCTATCAATGCAGCTACACATGTATATGGTTACTTTAAGGAAACTGCAACAGAAAAAGAAAAAAAAGCCTTTTTTAAACAACTGGAAAAAGTTGAAAAAAACGGCGGTTCACTGAAAACACTCAAGAATATATTATGGAAGTTAGCGGTAAATGACAATCAACCATATTTGCTCCAGTCCTATTACTTTGTGCTCTAAGTTAGATGATAATTTTGACAAATAGTTGATGAACAAAAAAAAATACAGTATACTAACTAATTGTATCGAAAAATAAGCTACATTAATGAAGAAATGAAAGAGGAAAAAAATATGAATATACAAAAAATTATTGCATTAGTCATTTTGATTTCAGGTATCATTCTACTTTTTTACGGATTCTTGGAAAATAATCAAGTTTCTTTAATTACTGGAATTGTTCTAATTGTAATCACGGTATTAGATTACAACAAACTAAAAAACAGAAAAAAATAGTCGCTTTAATAGTCAATTCCTCTCAAATCGTGTGGAAAGCAGTTGTTTTCAAATAAACCGTGCTTTCTTTAATAAACTGTGCTATACTATTAGATGTAGATGTACGTGGTGTTTCACTTTTTTTAGAGGTCAAACGATTGTTTTTTCTTGTGTTTATTAAATAAGGTATAGGTTCGAATCCTATCTTCTACTTATCAACTACCTTTGTGTAAAGGTAGTTTTTTTTTGTTTTAGAATAAAATTTAAATGAGTTAATTGAGTAAAAAGAATTCTTAAACATATGAGTTGGGAACGCATTCTTTATTTGGTACTATTATAGTGTACTAAAATAATTTGATAGGAGGACGAATGAATATGGTGAAAAAATTCAAAGGTGCTTATCAATCTGTTGAGGAAGCTGCAGCTCAAGTTGAACATTTGATTACAGAAGGGTACAGTCCTGAGGATGTAACTGTTGTAACTCATAAAGAAAATAAAGGTACAATTGAAAGTTTAACGATTGCGGAAGTGGACCCAATTCTTAATAAACACAATAAGTCAGTGTGGAATCGTGTCAAAGATACTTTTGGTGAAGCAGATGATGGAAATCCGCTTGGAAAATATAAATTGGATTCTTCAACTACTGAACGTTACAATAAAGCCGTAAGAAATGGTGGATATGTCATTATTACTGAAGAGCCAGAAACTGAACATACGAAACAAAATCTTAGGAATAAGCCCATTAAGGATAAAAATGATTCTACAGTGTCAAATATAGGTGAAGTATCAGCTTCTGTTAAAGGTCAAGTTGTTTCAGAAAATGACACAAATGCTTCTATAGAGGGAATTCCTCTTAAAGAAAGTGATGGAACATTTGGAGGAAATCATCCAATTGAAAATCCAAGTATGCCGACTACTCCCGGTACGGATCAACAAAGGGATAGTTAAAAAGAGATAGTTAAATAGATAAATAAAAAAGAATAGACTGAAATGGATTGGGACAATTTAATTGTCTCAATTCTTTTTTTAGTTGTCTAAAAATTAAAGAGAAAAGGAATGGTTATTAGTTATTCATAGTCCAATTTCAATAGTTCTGTTAGAATGAATATCTAGATACATAGTAAAAATTTAGATGTTTGGAGGAGAAAAAATGCTAGAAGTTAAGAATTTGAAAAAAACTTTCGGAACATTAACAGCTGTTGATGATATCAGTTTTACTATCCCCGATGGTCAAATTTTAGGCATGATTGGTCAGAATGGTGCAGGGAAAACGACAACTTTTAGGCTGATATTAAATTTTTTAACAGCTGATTCAGGTGAAGTTTTATGGAACGGACGCCCTTTACAGAAAACCGATTATGATGTGATTGGCTATCTACCAGAAGAAAGAGGACTTTATCCTAAAGTTTCGATAGAGGATCAAATTATTTATTTTGCGCAGTTACGTGGGAAATCTAAAAAAGAGATCAAACCTCAAATTGATAAATGGATGGAAAAATTTCAAGTTAAAGGCAAAAAGACAGATAAAATCAAATCTTTATCTAAAGGGAATCAACAAAAAGTACAGCTTATTGCAACGCTGATCCATCAGCCTAAATTGGTTATTTTAGATGAACCTTTTAGCGGGTTAGATCCTGTAAATGCCGGGTTGTTGGAAGCTGGTATTAAAGAATTAAAAGAACAAGGAGCTTGTGTTATTTTTTCTAGCCATAATATGAATAACGTCGAAGAAATTTGTGACAAATTAGTCATGTTGCGTAATGGAAGTATGGTCTTAGATGGAACTGTTCAAGAAATCAGAGCAAAGTTTGGACGGAAAAAACTCTTTTTAGAAACACCTCTGTCTATTGATGAACTAAGTAAAATGCATGGAGTAATCAAAGCAAAAGTAACTAAAGATGGGGTAAAAGTCTTAGAGTTGGAAAATCCAGAAGATGGGAAGGCAATCTTTGAACAAGTTACTAAAAATGGCTATATTACAACATTTAGCCAACAATCGCCTACTATAGAAGAAATCTTTAAAATGAAAGCAGGTGAGCTTCATGAATAAATTTTGGGTGATCGTTAGGGATGTTTATAAAAAAAATATTAAGTCATTTGGTTTTTTAACAATGGTTTTGACGCCTATCGTAATGTTGTTGATTATTGGCGGAATCATTTATTTTATTAGTCAATCTGAAAATGAGATACCTGAGATTGCCGTTTTAACATCGGATCAAGAAATCCAAACACTTTTGGCAGCCCAAGAAGATCAATTTACGGTTGATCCAGATATTACGACAAAAGAAGCAGCTGAAGAAGCTATGGAGCAGGAAGAGTTAGATGGCTATCTTGAAGTTGAGTCTGAGAATCAAATGGTTACTGCTAACTATGTTGATATGTCATCTAGCGATACATTAGATACAACTGTATTGACCAGTATTTTAACGAGTATTCAGTTAAATAGGAAAGCAACTGAATACGGATTGACTCAACAAGAGGCAATGGAATTGATGTCACCAGCTGCTATCTCAACTGAAACAATCAATTTTGAAGAAGGAGAAATGACTAATCAAGACAGTACGGCTGAAACAATCAAAATGTGGAGTTCTTATGTAGTTGGGATTGCGATTTTTATTTTTATTATAAATTACGCCAGCATTATTGGAACCGAGATTGCTTCAGAAAAAGGAACACGTATCATGGAAGTTATTTTGTCTAGTGTTACTTCAACGGTTCACTTTTTTGGTAAACTAGCAGGAATATTGTTGGTTTGTCTAACACAAATCATTATTTACATCGTTTTAGCTTTGATTGCCTATCCGTTTATAAAAAATCTTGATTTTGTTCAAGATCTTTTAACAGGTGTCGATATTGGTACACTATTAAGCAATTTATTGGGAACAACACTTATTTATTTTGTACTTGGGATTATTCTTTATGCTGGTTTGGCTGCATTCTTTGGTTCGTTAGTAACGAAAATAGAAGATGTGAGCAAAGCTGTTACTCCATTGGTTTTCTTAGCCATGATTGGGTTTTATGGCGGGTTATTTGCTTTTGCCAGTCCAGACCAAGCGGTTGTAAAAATTGGTTCTCAAATACCTTTTTTCACGCCTTTTATCATGCCGTTCAGAGTAGCAAGTGAAACAGTTTCAACGGCCGGAATAGTGATTTCGATTATCGTGATGATTGTATTTACGGTTCTGTGTACGCTATTGTCACTAGTAATGTATCGTTCAAATGTGTTAGTTTATTCAGATACAGGAATGATAAAAACAATGAAAACCTCTTTTAGTATTTTAAAAAATGAGCGCAAAAAAACAAACTAATATTTATAGGGTTGAACTACTGAGTAAACTTATCTCTATCTCTATCACTAACGCTTTTTAGCAAGTTGTTGTGACTACTTTTGGAAGTAGATATAAGAATAAATTTTGTGGCATATAAATGTATCAATGAATTAAGCTTTTTTATACAGATATACAAAAAAATGGTCTAACTTTAAAAGATATTTACCATTTCTATATAAAAAAAGAATGACAGTAATTCCTTCAATAAAAAAGGAACTTACTGTCATTCTTTTAATTTATTACTGTTCGTGTCTTGAAGATCTGGAAGGTAAAGTTGCCTCATCTTCCTCAGGGGCTTCTTCATTTATCAAACTAATTTCGTCTTCATTATTTTCACTCATCACAAAATGAGTAAGAGGTTCTTCAATCGATAAGCGGTCTTTTAAGTCCGATTGCACAGTAAATGTAACCATTTTTGTTTTCTTATTTACTTCCGTTACTGCTTCAGTATAAATGCCGTCTTGGGATTGGATCTGTTCAGCTAAAAATCCAGCTTCTAAATTAAAGCTAGGTTCTGCCTGATTTAAACGAACTTCAACTATTTCACCAGATAATGTATAAATTTGTTTGTTGCGTTGTTTCTTGTTTAGTTCTATTAAGCCAAAACCCGCTTTATCGAAAAAGCGAATGATGTCTTGCCTGTTTGCAAGTGGGTATTGTCTAGCCAATTCTTTACCAGCCCAATATAAGATTTCGTGTGTATCTGTTCCTAATAAGTTGGGTATCACTACATCTCTAATCAGTTCATAACCAAATAAAGAAGTTGTTCCATTGAAATCTTCTAAAGCTGGTTTTTGTTCTTTTTTATTTCTATTCACTTACTCATTCACCTCTTTTGTCATTCTTATTTATTATAACGTGATTTGAAACAGAAGCCTACCTTTTTAAAGTAAATTAAAGTGTAATCATTTTAAAAGGTAAAAAAAAGAAGTAATTTAAAGAAAGACAGAGTTAATTTTCGTAATCTCTTGAATTTCAGTGTAAAAAAAGCGAGAATAAGAAGAGTATACAAATGAAACTAAACAGAGGTTGTTAAAGATGAAAAAACAAGCAATAGGTTTTATAGATTCAGGAGTTGGCGGGTTGACAGTAGTGAAAGAAGCTATGAGGCAGCTGCCAAATGAATCCATTTATTATGTAGGAGATACCGCACGCTGTCCATATGGTCCAAGGCCTGAAGAACAAGTTCGACAATTTACTTGGGAAATGACTCATTTTTTATTAAATAAAGATATAAAGATGCTTGTCATTGCTTGTAATACAGCAACCGCAGTGGCGTTAGAAGATTTGAAAAAGAAACTGGCTATACCGATCATTGGTGTTATCTTACCTGGAAGTCGTGCAGCGATTAAAGCTACAAAAAATAATCGCATTGGCATTATTGGAACGGAAGGTACAGTAAAAAGCGATAAATATAAAAAAATGATCCAATCTAAAGATACGTTAGCATCAGTGAACAGTTTGGCATGTCCAAAATTCGTACCTTTGGTTGAAAGTAATGAATATGGCAGTGCTATTGCTAAGAAAATAGTGGCAGAGACCTTAAAACCGCTTAAACATAAAGAAATCGATACACTGATTTTAGGATGTACGCATTACCCGTTATTGCGCCCCATTATCCAAAACGTTATGGGAGATTCAGTAACATTGATTGATTCAGGTGCAGAAACGATCAGTGAAGTAAGTACAATCTTAGATTACTTTAATATTGCTGAGTTAAGCAAAAGTAAAGAAGTATCAGAGCGGAAATTTTATACGACAGGATCTACACAAATGTTTAATGATATTGCCTCGGAATGGTTAGACAACGAAGCTTTAGATATTGAGCATATAACATTAGGTACAGAAAAATTTTAAAATGAGCTAAAAGCTCAACAAAAAAAGTGAGGTTCAATAATGCGCGCAGATGGCAGAAAAAATGACGAAAACCGTTTAGTAACAATAGAAACTAATTATTTGAAACACCCAGAAGGATCAGTATTGGTTTCCTTTGGTGACACAAAAGTAATTTGCAATGCAACAATCGAAACAAAAGTTCCACGTTTTTTAAAAGGAATGGGAAGCGGATGGGTCCATGCGGAATATAGTATGTTACCAAGAGCTACCGATACGCGCAATATCCGTGAAGCAGCCAAAGGAAAATTAAGTGGTCGAACAATGGAGATTCAACGATTAATTGCTCGCTCATTACGTTCAAGTATTGATTTAGAAGCCTTAGGAGAACGCTCAATTACTGTAGATTGTGATGTCATTCAAGCAGATGGCGGAACACGTACTGCAAGTATTACAGGAGCATTTGTAGCTCTAAAATTAGCCATTCAAAAGTTATTAGACAATGGTGAGCTAGCATTGAGTCCAATAAAAGAAAATGTAGCAGCTATCAGTGTAGGAATATTGAAAGATGGACAAGCTGTATTAGATTTGAATTACCTTGAAGATAGTTCAGCTGAGGTAGATATGAACTTAGTGATGACTTCTGGTGGTCAATTTGTTGAGATCCAAGGAACTGGGGAAGAAGCTACTTTTTCTCCTGAACAACTTTCAGTAATGCTGGAACATGGAAAAAAAGGAATCAATGAATTGATACAAGTACAAGAGGATGCTTTTAATCAAGCTATTTCTTTGAAAAAAGAAGCTGTAATGATTCAACCAGCGATTCCTAAAAATGAAATTGTTATTGCGACAAATAATGCTGGTAAAGCCAAAGAATTTGAAGCCTTATTTGCCAAAAAAGGAATAAAAGTAAACACCTTACGTGACTTCCCTGAGATTCCTGAAGTTGAAGAAACGGGAGTAACTTTTGAGGAAAATGCATTACTAAAAGCGGAAACAATAGCTCGAACTCTTAATATGATTGTATTGGCTGATGACTCAGGATTAAAAGTAGATGTATTAGATGGAGCACCGGGTGTTTTTTCTGCTCGTTATGCAGGAGAATACAAAAGTGATGCTGCGAATAATGCCAAATTGTTACATGAATTAACTAATGTACCCAAAGAAGAACGTACAGCCCAATTTCATTGTACGTTAGCACTTGCATTGCCAGGTAAAAAAAGCCTAGTTGTGGAAGGCGAAGTGGACGGATTGATTTTATCTATTCCTAAAGGCGACAATGGTTTTGGCTATGACCCATTATTTTATGTTGAAAGCAAAGACAAAACAATGGCTGAGTTATCTCAAGAAGAAAAAAATACAATCAGCCATCGTGCAGTAGCATTAGAAAATTTAGAAGAAGTTTGGGACGAATGGATAAATCGTTAGCCTATAGCTAACCTAATGAGGTGAAAAGGATGAAAGTATTAGTTGTGAGTGATAGTCATGGAGATCGTGCAATTTTAGTTGAATTAATTGAGCGTTATAAGGACAAAGTAGATCAGCTCTTTCATTGTGGAGATTCCGAATTAGACCCAACAGATCCTATTTGGAAATCTATGTTGACGGTTAAAGGAAATATGGATTTCAATGCGGATTATGAGTTGACTCAACTTATAGATGTCAAAGGTGAACGAATATTTATGACTCATGGGCACCATCATGACGTGAATTACAGTATGCAGAATTTAGTTTATGCAGCAGAAGAGCAAAATGCGCAATTTGCATTTTTTGGACATACTCATCAAGCGGGTGTTGAAAAAATAAATACAATCTTAGTTTTGAACCCTGGGAGTATTTCACAACCGAGAGGCCAATATCTCATTCCAACTTATGCAGTAATTGAAAGTAATGACCAGCAAATAGAGGTTTGTTATTATAATCGTGCACATAAAGCAATTGAAGAGTTATCGTGCCGTTTTTCAAAAAATGGTTAATCATCTATTTCTTTAAAAGAATTTGATTTATTTTTAGGTATTCCCATCATTTTGCTACTCTTTTAGTTTGTTTTCACGTAAAATAGTAGTTGGATTTAGTTATCTCAAGGAAGGAAATGAAGATAATGATAGGAAAAGAAATTGGAGAAATGTTACTTGAAAATAAAGAGCATTTTTTGATTCCAGCAGATAGAGTTGCTCATGTACAATTAAATAATCGTTTAAATCATGCACTATTAGTTCTGACAAAGATAGGGTATTCTGTTATACCAGTTTTAGACTATGATTACAAAATTAAAGGCCTTATTTCTATGCCAATGATTATTGAAGCCATTACAGGTTTAGAAGATATCGATTTTGATAAATTAGGAGATATATTGGTTTCTGATGTGATGGAAACAGATTTTGCCGTAATCGATAATCCATATGATTTAGAAGAAGTACTGCATCTGTTAGTTGATAATGCTTTTATATGTGTAGCAAGTGATGATGGAAGTTTTACAGGTATCATCACGAGAAGCGAAATTTTAAAGGGCACTAATCGAATCGCACATGAATTTGAAAATAAATATGATGTTATTCGGAAAGCAGAGCAATTGCGTTAAAAATTTATTAATCAGCAGGGAATGATCAGATGAATGCTAATGAAATTATTGAATTTATAGCAAAAAGTGAAAAAAAAACGCCGGTGAAAGTTTATTTAAAAGGTAAATTAGATCGATTGAGTTTTCCTGAATCCATTAAAAACTTCACAACTGATGAAGTAGGAACGATTTTTGGAGAGTGGAAAGTCGTTGAACCATTTTTAAAAGAAAATAAAGAATGGATAGATGACACGGTGATTGAAAACGATCGTCGTAACTCGGCTATTCCGTTAGTAGACATGAAAAAATTTAATGCGCGCATTGAACCGGGTGCATTTATACGGGATCAAGTTGAAATTGGAGATTCAGCAGTTATTATGATGGGTGCTGTTATCAATATCGGTGCTGTTATCGGTGAAGGAACCATGATCGATATGGGTGCTGTATTAGGCGGACGAGCAACCGTTGGAAAAAATTGTCATATTGGTGCAGGTACTGTTTTAGCAGGTGTTGTCGAACCAGCCAGTGCTCAACCTGTTATTGTAGAGGATAACGTGTTGATTGGTGCTAATGCTGTTGTGTTAGAGGGCATCCGTGTTGGAGAAGGCTCAGTTGTTGCAGCAGGTGCTATTGTGATTCAGGATGTTGAACCATATACAGTTGTAGCAGGAACACCAGCTAAAAAAATCAAAGACATTGATGAAAAAACAAAAAGCAAAACAGGTCTAATTGATGCTTTACGCGAACTATAAAAATAAAAAATAATCAATTTAAAGAGCGTGAAACAGAAAGGTGAACTACTACTTTCTGCTTCATCTCTTTTTTTAGAAAAGAGTGAGGATATGGTAAAAGAAAATCCCTTTATTCAAATACGCAGAGAATTGCATTTGATTCCTGAAATTGGCCTAGAAGAATACAAAACACATGATTATTTGATGTCTAAAATCAAAGAGCTGCCACAAGAACATTTAGAAATAAAAACTTGGGAAACTGCTATTGTGGTTCGAGTAAAAGGTAGTATTGGCCAAAAAATCATTGGATGGAGAACAGATATAGACGGTTTACCAGTAGTGGAAGAAACAGAATTGCCTTTTCAATCTACTCACGAAGGAAGAATGCATGCCTGTGGACACGATATGCATATGTCTATTGCATTAGGTTTATTGACTTATTTTAGCTCTCACCAAACGATAGATGATTTAGTCTTTATTTTTCAACCAGCTGAAGAAAATGTTAGTGGAGCTAAAATTATTTATGATAGTGGTTTTTTAAATGACTACATGCCAGATGAAATATATGCTTTGCACGTAAAGCCTGATCTACCAGTAGGAACGTTAGGTACAAAAGTAGGAACATTGTTTGCTGGTACATGTGCCATTGATGTAGAATTTCGTGGTGTAGGCGGACATGCTGCATACCCGCATGAATCTAACGATATGATAGTAGCTGCCAGTCAATTCATCAACCAAATCCAAACAATCGTCAGTCGAAGTGTTAACCCGATGGAAGGTGCCGTTATTACTTTAGGAACGATGCATGCTGGAACAGCTGGAAATATTATTAGCGGATATGCTAGCCTTACTGGAACGATACGTACATTAACCTCTGAAATGAGCAAATTAACTCAACAAAGGGTAAAAGATATTGTTAAAGGAATTGAACTCTCTTATAATTGTAAAATTTATTTAGATTTAGACCAAGCGGGGTATTATCCGGTTATTAACAGTGAGATAGAAACGATGGCATTTATTGATTATATGACTAAAAAACAAGGTGTCGTTTATAAAGAAATGGGAACAGAAATGACAGGTGAAGATTTTGGTTATTATTTGGATAAAATCCCAGGCACGATGTTTTGGCTGGGTGTTGATAGTCCATATGGATTGCATCATCCAAAAATGACACCAAAGGAAGAAGCTATTCCTTTTGCTATAGAGCATGTGGGAGATTTCTTGGAAAAGAGAGCCAATAGACAATTATAAACATAATAGATAAAAAAGCGTCTCGTAAAATCACTCATGATTTTGCGAGACGCTTTTATTGTAAAAATAAGACCAATGTTTATTGAATAAATATAGGAACATAAGATTAAGTGTTAAAAGATATTTCTATCAATTTTTAATCTCTTTTTCAACTCTTTTGAGATACTTTTTGTTTCTTTGCGAATCGGAGGGTTTTCGATCAGTGCTAAAGCTTTATCTATTATAAGTTCAGAAGCATGTGGATGGAAATGTTTCTCCATTTGATTCATTAAACTTCGAGCTAGAAGAGGCTGTTTTAATAATGATAAAACAGCAGGAACAATATCATTTTCTGTTTTTGTAACAATAGCCATTCCTTCTTTTTCAAAAAATAGTGCATTGTCTCTTTCTTGCCCAGGGACAGCAGGAGTTAAAATTAATGGAATTCGAATGGCTAAAGCTTCTGAAAGAGAAATACCACCCGCCTTACTGATCATCATATCAGATTGCTTCATTAAATCGGCCATATTCGAAACGTATCCAAGAATCTTTACATTTTCGTCAAATTGATAATTCTGGCTCAACTCTTCAAAAAGCACTTTATTTGAACCGCAAACTACAGTTATATATAATTCTTCTTTAATTTTTAATTCTTCAATAATTTTCCCTAAATCACTCAAGACTCCATGAGCACCAGCTGAAATGAGTAACTTTTTAGTTTTATTAGAGTCTTTTTCTTCAGAATCAGGAATCTTTTCAGCAAAATAAAATTCCTCTTTTATAGGAATACCTGATACCGTAATTTTCTGTTCATTTATACCAGTATCAAGTAATTCTTTTTTTAAACTATCACAAGCTACAAAAAAATAATCGATTCCATCCGAAATCCAACGTGTATGCAAGCAAAAATCAGTTAACACATTAATAAAAGGTATTTCTGGGTTCGTACGTTGCTTGTAGATAGGCAGAGCTTGCATAGGAAAAGTATTGATCACAAGATCAAACTCATGTTCCTTCATCAACTGGCTAATACGCATATATCCATATCTGTCAATCATTCGATCGATTCTAAAATCTGTTAATCTAAAATCAGATTTATAATAAAGATAACCATAAATAGTCTGTCCTTTAGTAAAACTTTTGATATATAACTTTCTCGTAACATTCGTTAAAAAAGGGTGAGCTTCATAAAATAAATCAGAGGTAACAATGTTTGTAATGCCACGTTTATTTAATTCCATTATGAGCGAACGAGTTACTTCAAGGTGGCCATTTCCATAACTCCCAGTCAAAATCAATATTTTAGGTGGTGCTGACATTATAGATTGCCTCCTTTTTAATAGTAGTAAGTGCTATGGTTTAATATTAAGGGGATTAATAGGTATTTCAATACCTTCTTTTGTTAAAGCAGTAATGTACTCTTGAGAGAAAGCATTTTGCACCCCAAATTCGTGTCCATGCAATGTAAAGATGACGATTCTTATTCCATAGTGTCCATTTCCAAGATCAATTAAGCCTAAATTTGCTGGCAACTCAGTAATTTCTGGATACTGTGGAACAAGTTTTTCATTTACATTTTCTATGATTCTATTTACTTTAGCTATGTCTGTATCTGGTAAAAGACGGATATCGATTTGAGCTCGCATATCTTCACGGGATTTATTACTCACAATTGTGATGTAACGATTGGGAATAAAATTAAGTGTTCCATCAAAGCTTTTTACTTTCGTCGTTTTTAGATTTACATCAACGACCGTACCCGAAACAGCGTCTAAGTCAACCACATCACCCACATCGATTTGTTTTTCTAATAAAAGGAAAAATCCGTTTACGATATCGCTAACGAATCCCTGTGCACCTAGTGAAAGTGCCAAACCAATAACCCCAGCACCGGCAAGTAGTGTTCCTACAGGAATACCGATAGCCGATAGAATAGCATAGGCTAAGAAAAAGCCTACAAAAGATTGAAATAAGTTTTGAGTTAAATTGTATAATGTGTTTAATCGGTTTGTAGAAATTTCTTTTTTCTTACGATAATTTTCAAAAGTCCGTTCAATGAAGAAATTTCCGATTCTTTTTACAGCGTAAAAGAAAATCATGAAAAATAGGATTTGAATAATGCCAGCTGTGGCTCCTGAAATAATCTTAGACCAATCAATTGAATTCCAAAAATCAGAAAAAATATTGGTCTGTTCTGTTATTGTATCAACAACATCAACGGCAATTGAACTATCTAATTGATTACTGCTGTCCATAAATTTAATGCTCCCTTTATATGAATTTCTATTTAGTTACTCTACCTTATAGTAACAAATAATAAGACAAATTTATAGTTACATCTCTATGAAGTAAGTTTACTAACACTTACCGATCTATTTTCTAAGGAATTACTTATAGATAATAGATATAAAAAACAAAAAAGGTATTCGGTTTCATATTATTTGATGTAAAAAATAAATAATGGTATTCTATACCTGTAAAAGATATTTTAATTCTAGATGAAAAGATTTTTTGGCAAACAACGATCATTTTGATTTTGTTTGTTCAAAGTAATTGGATTATCTAAAAAATTAAAGAATAGAGGGAAGTGAGGAGTTCATATGACAGGTGGAGAAATTGCAGCTCTAATAGCTGCTATAGCTTTTGCAGCATTAGTCGTATTTTTAATTATCGTACTGCTTAAAGTTTCTAAGGTAGTTGGAGAAGTTCAAAAAACGGTTAATGAGGCTAATAAAAGTATTAGTGTTCTTACAAAAGACGCGGATAGTCTTCTAATTGAAGTAGAAGGATTATTGAATAAATCCAATACTACTTTAGATGATGTCAATGGAAAATTAGGTGAAACAGATCCATTGTTTAGAGCTATCGGTGATTTAGGAACAACTGTTTCAAGTTTAAATGATTCTACTCGTAACTTAACTAGCCATGTAGCTGGAGCAACAAAGAAAACTGCTCAAACAGGCATGGTGACTAAAGTCGGTAAAACGGCAATAAATATGAATAAAAAGCGAAAAGATAAAAAAGAGAACTAATTTAAGCGTTTAAAAATAGTCTATACCATGAATTGAGAAAAGGGGAGAACTATATATGACAAAAAAAGGTGGATTTCTTTTAGGAGCAATCGTGGGAGCTGCAGCAGCAGGAATTACAGCTCTATTATATGCACCAAAATCTGGTAAAGAATTACGTGAAGAGTTAAATCAACAAACAACCAATGTAAAAGGTTCTGCAAAAGATTATGCTGATATAGCTAAAGAAAAAGGTAAAGAAATGAAATCTGTTGCTAAAGATGCATCAGAAGACATTAAAATTAGTTTAAAAGAATCAGCTTCTCAAATGAAAGAACAGTTGACTCGTGCATCAAAAGATGTGGGTGAAGGTTTGACTGATCTTAAAGAATCAGCAACTGAAGTAGCAAAAGATGCAAAATCAACAGTTACAGATGTAGCTCAAGAAGCTAAAACAACGGCTACTGAAGCTGCAGAAGAAGTAAAATCGACAGCTAAAGATACATCTGAAGAAGTAAAATCAAAAGCAAAAGATAGTAAAGAAGAAGCTGATGAAGTTTCTACTAGCTTAAAATATGACGGTACTTCTTTAAAAGAAGATGTTGAAAGAAACACAATGGATTTTGCTTATGACCAAGAAAAAGCAGCTGAAGGTCCTGATTACTCAACTGCGAACGTTAGCACAGAACAAACTAAAGAAAATGGTAAACAAGATCAACACAAAACTACTAATACAAACGTAGGAATTTAATTTATAAAGTAAAACAGTGGAGCAAATGCTCCACTGTTTTTTTGTACTTATATAGAAGTGTATGTTTTTGGTGTATGTGTGAAAACTTCGCAACCATCACTTGTGACTACCACACAATCTTCAATGCGGACGCCAGCAACATTTGGTACATAAATACCGGGTTCTATTGAAAAACACATACCTTCTTGGATAATAAAATCGCTGTCTTGCATGATAGAAGGAAATTCATGGACTGAGCTTCCCAGACCGTGTCCTAAACGGTGAGTGAAGTAAGTACCATATCCAGCTTCAGTAATAATCTCACGAGCAATTCTATCCAATTCACCAGCAGATATACCAGGTTTAACAGCAGCTAAAGCAGCATTATGAGCTCTTAAAACAATCTCATAAATCTCTATAGCCTGTTTTGAAGGTTCTCCAAAAGCAATTGTACGTGTCGCATCACTAGTGTATCCATTATAGACAACACCTAAATCAAATAAAACAAATTCATTTAATTGGACTTGTCTTTTCCCTGGAGTACCATGTGGGCTAGCAGCATTGTCACCTGTTAAGACCATCGTTTCAAAACTCATTTCCTTAATGCCTTCCTTTTTTAACTGGTATTCAATTTCTGCCACTATTTCTTCTTCAGAAATACCTTCTTTTAGTGCATTAAAGCCAATTTCAAAAGCTCTATCAGCCCATTTTCCTGCTTCCATCATTTTATTGATTTCTTCAGTAGTTTTAATCAGCTTCATTGATTGTATTTTTGGAGTAATATCTGAAAAAGTAACAGTTGGAAAAAGGTTTTGCAATTGTTCAAATCGTCTAACAGTTAAAAAATCTTTTTCGATAGCAAAGTTTTTAATGTTAGCACTGCGTGAGTGAATCTGTTCTGCAATAAGTGCCCATGGATCTTCATTATCTAAATAACCATAGACATCATAATCCCATTCACTATTTATTGCATCTTCCTTTTCAAGTTCAGGAGTAAAAAGAAAAGGTGGTGCACCAGCGAATACTGTCAATGCTAAAATGCGTTCATGAGGATCGCTTTCGTATCCGCTTAAATAAGCAATAGTATTTGGCTCATTAATGAATGCAACATCGATACTTTGTTTTGCTAACCATTTTTGCATTGCCGTTAGTTGTTTGTTCATCATCATCCCATCTTTCGTTGAAAGTAATAAAGTAATTGTATCACTAAATGAATGAAATTTCTTAAGCTAGACTAAAATAGATAAAAGCTCTACAATATAAAATGAAAGAAATTATGAAATTTTCATGAAAACGTAATTGAAACGCTTGCATTACGTTCAAAATTTTGCTAAATTGGTACTATGAAATAAGTAAACGAATCTATCTACTCGAAGGAGATTAATTATGGAAAAGCAAACTATTACTATTTATGATGTTGCAAGAGAAGCGAACGTTTCTATGGCAACTGTCTCCCGTGTTGTAAACGGCAATCCAAATGTAAAACCAACTACTCGTAAAAAAGTTCTGGAAGTCATTGACCGTTTGGATTACCGCCCTAATGCTGTTGCGCGTGGATTGGCAAGTAAAAAAACAACAACTGTAGGAGTTATTATTCCTGATGTTACAAATTTATATTTTTCATCTTTAGCTAGAGGTATTGATGATATTGCAACAATGTATAAATACAATATTATTTTAGCAAACTCTGATCAAAATGATCAAAAAGAAGTTCAAGTGTTGAATACACTTTTAGCAAAACAAGTAGATGGAATTATCTACATGGGACACAAAATATCAGATGAATTAAGAGCAGAGTTTTCTCGTTCAAAAACCCCTGTTGTTTTGGCAGGAACAGTTGATCCTGATGAACAAATGGGTAGTGTAAATATTGATTATGAAGCTGCTACGGAACAAACGATTGCACAATTGATTTCAAATGGACATGAACGTATCGCTTTTGTCTCAGGTTCAATTTCACAAGAGCCAATTAACGGTATTTATCGTTTGAAAGGGTATAAAACAGCTTTACAAAATGCAGGGATCGAATACGATGAAAGTTTAGTTTTTGAAACAGCTTATTCATTTACTGCTGGAGAAGAAGTATACTCTAAATTAGCTGAAGCTGGAGCGACTGCTGTATTTGCTGGAGATGATGAAATTGCTGTAGGTATCATGAACGGAGCTTTAGATCATTTTGTTAAAATACCAGAAGAATTTGAAGTAGTTACAGCAAATAATTCAAAATTATCTGAAATGGTTAGACCAAAATTAAGTACGATCACTCAACCATTGTATGATATTGGTGCTGTAGCTATGCGTTTGTTAACTAAGTTAATGAATAAAGAAGATGTAGACGAAAAAACAATCATTTTACCTCATAATATTGCTAATAGAGGAACAACTAAAGAAGTTTAAAAGAAAAAAGGCATCGATTTCGATGCCTTTTTTTTTATGATTGTTTTCCTTTAATATCTAAAGTAATTCTATAGTATGAGATTGTGACAAGTGAAACTCTCTTCTTGAAAATAGTTTGTAACTTTATTCCAACGGAGATTTTTGTCTATCTCTATTTTATTCGTTTATACAAAAATAGTGCTGGTGATTTTTACTCACCAACACTAAATAGTATAAACTCTTTTTATTCAGCTTTTTTATCTGCTTCGGCTTTTTTTTTCGCCTCATCTGCTTTTTTCTGAGCCTCTTCTTGTGCTTTTTTGTCTTTTTCTGCTTTGTCTTTAGCAGCTTTATCTTTAGCTTCCTCAGCTTTTTTAGTTTCGTCCTTTTTCTTATCAGTTTCAGCTTTCGCTTTTTTTGCAGCTTCATCACTTGCAGTTTTAGAAGTCTTCTCCCAATAATCTGCTAATTCTTTATCAGAAGCAGAAAAACCAAAATTATAAGTGGTCGTTTTAGGAAGGAATTTTTTATTGAAAAGCTCAGTTTTTGTAGCACCAGATGCCGTAACTTCTTTTCCATTAGCTAATTTTACTTTTCCAGGTTGCATACCGGTAGCGGCTAGAACTTTTGCTTCAACTATGCCGTCTGGTTGCTGGAAGGCTTGATCAGTGCCTAAGATAGTTGGATTTGCATTGTAAATAGCATTCATTAAACGAGCCCAATGTCTTTTGTTTCTTAAACTTGGACTTTCAGATCCTGAGTTAGATAAATCATTAACAGAAGTAGTAACAGCATTGTCATATCCAATCCAAGAGCTTAAGGTTACTTGAGGTGTATAGCCAATAAACCAAATATCTTTTTGACCGTCAGATGTTCCTGTCTTGCCTGCAATATCTGCTGTGAAGTTTAATTGCCCTTTTACATCCTTAGCAGTACCTGAGTCTAAGACATCACGTAAAATATCAGTTGTTAGATAAGCAGTTTCGGGAGTGAATACCTCAACCGGTTTAACTTCATGTTGATAGATGACCTCTCCATTATGATCCTCGATTTTTTCAATGATATAACCTTCAGTATAGTTTCCTTTATTGGCTAAAGTAGAAAAGCCGTCAGTTTGGTCTAAAACAGTCGTTCCTTTAGTTATACCACCGATAGGAAGGGCATAATAAACTCCTTGATATTCTTCTGTCGTAATGATATCAGATCCAAATCCCATCTTATGCATATAGGATTCAAGTTTTTCTTCCATATTATAGGTATCTTTCATTTGTTGATAAATTTTTGATGTAACGATATTACTTGATTGTGTTAGACCAGTCCGAACATCAGTCCATTTATTTGGAATCACGTTTCCAGCATTGGTTATTTCATGAACACCCAAAGAACCATTTTCCCAACTTGGTACTTTAGCAGAACTTTCAAAAAGCATCGTCGCTGGTGTAATAATTCCTTCTTCCAATGCCGGAGCAAAGGCTAGTAAAGGTTTAATAGTTGACCCAGGCGAACGAGGAGATTGATAAGCATGGTTGACTTGAGTCAATTCATAATCTACACCACCTATAAAAGAAATGATTCGTCCAGTGGCATTGTCTCTTAAAACTGCTCCATTTTGGACCGGTTCAACGAGTGTTTTTGTTTCGTTTGTTTCTTCATCAATATAATCAGCAACTTTTACATTTCCCAGATAACTTGTATTGTTTATGATTGGATTATTATTTTCATTATAAGAGATCTCTGGATTTGCATATTGTTCAACTACGTCATTCATAGCTTCATAAACGCCTTTATCAATGGTTGAATAGACAGTATAACCGTTCATTCTTAAGTCTTGGTCTGCTTGATTATAATACATATCACTCAGTTCTTGATCATTAGAAAGATCTTCAGCTGAATAACCATCAGCTGTATACAACTGTTCCATAATAATTTGTCGAGCTTGCTGCTCTACAAAGTTGTAAACATAATCAGTACTGTCTTTAACATCTGTTTCTTGAGGCAAAAAGTCTTGTGTCAAATCGTAAGCTACAGCAGTATCGTATTCTTCTTTAGTGATATAATTTTCGCGATACATCCTAAATAAAACTTCATCTTTACGGCTCATACCAGCAGCTAAATCTTCTTTAAGAGTACCTGTTTGGGTATAAGGGCTATAAACAATTGGATTTTGAGGCAATCCGGCTAGAAACGCCGCTTGTGGTAAAGTTAATTCATTAGCTTTTACGCCGAATATACCTATTGAAGCTTCATTCAAACCAGCAATATTTTGTCCTTTATTATTTCTTCCAAAAGGAGAGACGTTTAAATAATTTTCTAAAATTTCTTCTTTTGTAAAGTAATTTTCAACACGGAAAGCTAATAAAATCTCATTTGCTTTCCGTTTAAAGGAAACTTCGTTGGTTAAGATTTGTTGCTTAACCAATTGTTGGGTAAGTGTTGACCCTCCAGAAGTTGTACTTGCACCAGTGACTTCTTGAACTAATGCTCGAGCAACAGCTTTTGGAACAACTCCAGAATGTTTATAGAAGTACTCATCCTCAGTAGCAATAATAGCTTCTTGAACTAAAGGAGACATTTCACTTAAAGGAATTTCAGATCGTTTTAGATCAGTCTTTAAATCACTAATTTTTTCTCCAGTTGCATAGTACATAGCAGAAGTTGTTGAAACATTTTCAATGTCTGCTTTCATTTCTTCATAAGTTGGAATTTCTTCGCCAGATACTAGATAAGCAAAATATCCTATGCCTAATCCTCCTGCTAAAGCTGCCCCAATTAGCCCAATCACGACTATAGTAAGAATCAAATTTTTAATCACGCTGTAGCCAACATTAAAGCCAAAAAGAACTTTATCTAGTGCAGGTTTTTGTACGTTCTTACTTTGTGTTCTCTTTTGATCGTTATCTGATTGAGAATCAGATGTTGAGTTGATTTGAGATTGATCTTTACGTGAAAGTGATTCTTTTAAGATCACTGATTGCTTTAAGATTATTGTTTTGAAAGAAATCCATTTATTCTTTATGAACGGCAGCACTTTTTTTAACGACACTTTTAATTTTTTAAAAAAAGTGGGTTCATTATTGTTTTGTGGACTATTCAAAGTTAGTTCACCTCATAAATTATATTTTATTCCTCTAATTACTTGGCCTATTATAACAAAAAGAAAGGAGAAAGAGCAATTTTTGATGAAATATTGTAGAAAGTTATCATTTTGTGTGAAAAATAACGATAGTGAGATCGATATATATTCTTTATAAGTTTATGGTAATAAAAAAATGAGCTTATAGTGATAAGAATCTAATTTTATGGTTGACATTTATCATTTGTTTTTTTATACTAGTAAGAACAAATCGAAATTGTGAGGGATTAGTATGACAAACCATTTAATCAACCAACCACAATTAAATACTTATTACTTTAGCTATTTTAGAAGCTGTTTGTAGTCATAATTCATTATGGATACAAACAGGAAACAGAAATGTTTGTATCTATGATGGCTAAAGCAATTTGATTTGCTGATGATTTGCCACATAGAAATTATCTAGGTGGTAGATTAATAAAGCTTGTCGTTTATTTTGATATAAAATAAACACCCACTTAGATGATGTTTTCTCTAAGTGGGTGTTTTTGTTTTACCAGAAAAGTAAGATCAAATTAGGGGGATGAAGAGATGAGAACAAATGGAATGAAGAAAAAAATGCTTTTAGGATTGGCTACAGTTGCAACCGGATTGGTATTAGGAGCATGTGGCAATACAGAAGAAACAGGAACTACTGAAACAATAAATGTAGGTATATTGCAGTATATGGAACATGATTCTTTGTCTCAAGCACGCAAAGGATTTATTAGCGAGCTAGAGGACGCAGGGTATCTTGAGGGTGATAATTTAACCTTGAATTATCAAAATGCACAAGGAGATCAAGCAAATTTACAAAGTATGAGTGAAAGTTTAGTGGGAGAAAATGATGTGATTTTATCTATTGCAACACCAGCTGCTCAATCATTAGCAACTGTCACACAAGAAGACCCAATTTTATTTACAGCTGTTACAGATCCAGTAGATGCCGGATTAGTTGCGGATAATGAAGTTCCAGGCGGAAACGTAACAGGAACAAGCGATATGGTTCCGATTGAAGAACAAATTGCTTTGCTGTTGTCTCTGGCAAAAGATGCTAAAACCATTGGTATAATTTACAATTCCAGTGAACCTAATTCAAAAATCCAAGCAGATCTAGCACAAGAAGCCATTGAAGCTGAAGGCTTGGAAGTAAAATCGTTGACTGTTACAACTACGAATGATGTACAACAAGTAATGACTACGTTGGCTCAAGAAGTTGATGCTGTATATATTCCAACAGATAATACATTAGCAAGCACAATGCCGACAGTTGGTGAAATTGCTGAAAAATATCAATTGCCAGTAGTTCCAGGTTCTGCAGAAATGGTTGAAGCAGGAGGGCTAGCAACTTATGGTATTAACTATGAAGAACTAGGACGTCAAACAGCACAAATGGCCCTTCAAATCATTGAAGAAGGCGCAGATCCAGCAGAAATGCCAGTTGAAACATCTAACAAATTAGAACTAGTCATTAATGAAGAAGTGGCAAAATCATTAGGTATAGACCCTGAAAGTATTGTATTACCCGACTAACCGTAACGGATAAAGGAGAATTTAAAATGGATATTATTTTATCAAGTATTTCACAAGGCTTATTATGGTCTATCATGGCTATCGGCGTCTATCTTACCTTTAGAATTTTAGATATTGCAGATTTAACTGCTGAAGGAAGTTTCCCATTAGGGGCAGCGATATGTTCTGTTGCCATCGTATCTGGAATATCTCCTTTGGTAGCGAGTTTAATGGCATTGGGTGGAGGAATGATTGCTGGAGTCGTTTCAGGTTTATTACACACCAAGCTTAAAATTCCTGCTCTATTAACAGGGATTTTAACCATGACGGCCTTATATTCTATCAATCTCAGAATCTTGGGAAAAGCAAACGTCACTCTTTTAGGACAAGATACATTGATGCGGACTCTGCAGTCATACGGTTTAGAAAATCGTTTAGCCGTATTGATTGTTGGCGGGGTAGCAGTTGCACTGGTTATTCTAGTGTTGTATTTATTCTTTAGTACAGAAATAGGATTGGCCATACGTTCTACTGGAGATAATGAAGCGATGAGTGAAGCCAATGGTATTCATACAAATACTATGAAAATTCTAGGATACATGTTGTCTAATGGTTTGATCTCTTTGTCCGGTGCACTTATTGCCCAAAATAATGGATATGCGGATATTAGCATGGGTATTGGAACAATTGTAATTGGGTTAGCTTCAGTCATTATTGGAGAAGTTATTTTCCATCGCTTATCTTTTGCAAAACGCTTAGTAACAATTGCTATTGGGTCAGTTGTTTACCGTTTAATCATTGATTTAGTACTACAGTTAAACGTAGAACCTCAAGATATCAAGTTATTCTCAGCTATCATATTAGCCATAGCTCTTTCTACTCCATTAATTAAAAAGAAATCAAAAAGAGTTAGCACGAAAGGAGCAAAAGTACGATGACAGCTATCCTAGAATTGAAAAATATTCATAAAAGTTTTGAAGTAGGAACGGTTAATGAAAATCATGTATTAAAAGGAATAGATTTGACGATAAAAAAAGAAGAATTTATTACAATTATCGGAGGAAATGGAGCTGGAAAATCAACTTTATTAAATAGTGTAGCTGGAACGTATATGGTAGATGAAGGTGCGGTCATTATAAATGGTAAGGATTCTACTTATAAGAGGACTAATGAAAGAGCAAAAGATATTGGACGAGTATTTCAAGATACTAAGATGGGAACTGCAACACGTCTGACGATTGAAGAAAATTTAGCAGTCGCAGTCAATCGAGGAAAAAAAAGAGGGCTAACGTTAGGTGTAAAAGAGAAACAACGGGAATTGTTCAAAGAACAATTAAAATTCTTGGAATTAGGGTTAGAGAACCGGTTGAAAATGGAGGTGGGATTACTGTCGGGAGGACAAAGGCAAGCTTTAACATTGCTGATGGCGACCATAGTCCCACCAAAATTACTTTTATTAGATGAACATACAGCAGCGTTAGATCCAAAAACTAGTCAAATGGTATTAAAGTTAACGGATAAAATTGTTCGTGAAAAAAGATTAACTGCAATGATGATTACGCATAATATGGAAGATGCAATTGCTCATGGAACGAGACTAGTCATGCTTCATAATGGAAAGATAGTAGTAGATGTTTCTGGGGAAGAGAAGAAGAGTCTAACTGTACCAGATTTACTAGCTTTGTTTCAAAAGAACAGTGGCGACACTGTTACAGAAGATGCATTGATACTAGGGTGATTTTATTACAATTTTTTATTTGATAGTACTAAAAATGATTGGTTTTACTTAAATAAAAAAAAAAACATCAAAAGATGTTTTTTTTTATTTGCTGAGGCAATTAGTTTAGAGGACTTGAAATATATTAATTTGTGTTCCATTAAAGTTAAAGAAATCTGTCATTTTTTCAAAACAGCAATAAATATATCAGTCATCTTTTCTTTTAACCTAGCATTAATTTTTAAACTGATGCTGGAAGTTTTTCTCCAATTACAGCTAAACGTTCGGCAACATCTTCTTCGCTTAAGCTGTTACGTTTTACGTATAAGTTTGCTGGCGCTACGCGGCATTCATGACAGCATCCACGCATATATTTATGTTCATTTTCTTCTGAAGATAAGATTTGACGGTTACAAGCTGGATTTGCACAGTTTACATAGCGTTCGCAAGGGGTGCCATCGAACCAGTCACGACCAACAATCACATGTTCTTTATGGTTGACAGGAACACTGATGCGTTCATCAAATACGTACATTTGACCATCCCATAAATCGCCTTGAACTTCTGGATCTTTTCCATAAGTAGCTATTCCTCCATGTAATTGCCCAACGTCTTTAAAGCCTTCTTTAACTAACCAACCAGAAAATTTCTCGCAACGAATTCCACCTGTACAGTAAGTTACGACTCTTTTATCCATAAATTGTTCTTTATTATCACGGATCCATTGAGGCAGTTCTCTAAAGGTTCTGATTTCTGGACGAACAGCTCCTCTGAAGTGACCCAAATCGTATTCATAGTCATTGCGGGCATCGATGACTATTGTATTTTCATCTAAGATAGCTTCACGGAATTTCTTAGGGTCTAGGTACTCACCCGTTACTTCATTAGGATCAATGTCATCTTCTAAGTTTAGAGATACAAGTTCAGGACGTAAGCGCACAAACATTTTTTTGAAAGGAGCACGTTCTTCTTCATCTACTTTGAATACTAGATCTGAAAAACGAGGATCGGCATGCATTTCATCCATGTATTGTTGAGTGATTTCATAAGTACCTGCAATAGTACCATTTATACCTTCTTCAGCAACTAGGATTCTTCCTTTTAAACCAACTTCTTTACAGAAGGCCAAATGTTTTGCAGTATATTCTTCTGGATTTTCGATATGAACATATTTATAGTAGAGTAAAACACGGTAATCTTTAGACATAGTAAATCCTCCTAATTTGTTTCATAACACTAGGTAGGTGAACTACCTTAAGTTAATCTATACTAACAATACATTATACACTAAAAAAATAAAAGAAAGCAAGGTCTCAAAAATAAAAGGAAGTTAAATAAAAAATAAGGGATGTGCAACTATGGAAAGATGTACTTGGGCAACCACAAAGTTAATGAAGAAATACCACGATGAAGAATGGGGCAAACCCTTACACGATGATCAATCTTTATTTGAATTGTTGATTCTTGAAACGATGCAAGCAGGATTAAGTTGGGCTACGATTTTAGCTAAAAGAGAAAATTATCGCAAAGCATTGGATGGTTTCAATCCTGCTAAAATTGTTCTCTACAATCAAGAAAAATTAGAAGAGTTAAATTCAAATCCTGGCATCATCCGAAATAAATTAAAAAATGCATCTATTATAAAAAACGCAAAAGCCTTTTTTAAAGTCAAACAAGAGTATGAGACATTTGATCGGTATATTTGGTCATTTGTAGATGGACAACCGATTATCAATCATTTTAACAGTATGGAATCATTACCAGCAAAAACAGAATTATCCCTAAAGATGTCTAAAGATATGAAGAAAAGAGGGTTTTCATTTGTCGGACCAGTAACATGTTATGCGTTCATGGAAGCTGCTGGATTGGTAAATGACCATATTGAGGGATGTAAGTTTAAATAAATTTGTGTTTCAATTGAAATATAGTTGTAATATAAAAGATACGAGTTTATCACATACTCTATGCTATACTAAAGACCGCTAAGAGATCTAGGAAAGAACTAGATTTTTGAAACAAATTGTAACATGGAGGGGTAAAACACGTGAATAAAAAATTATTAACTATTGCGATCCTAGGAACCTTGTCATTTAGTTCTCTTATTTTACCAACTGCCGCTAGCGCTGAAACTTATGAAGATAAAGTGAATAAATCTGAACAACAAGTAAATCAAACTCAAGAAGACATTGATGCTGCTCAACAAAAAGTTGATGGATTAAAAGCTCAATCAAGTCAAACTGAAACTGAATTAGCAACTATCACAAATACAATCAATGCAAATAAAGATAAAACAACCTCATTATTAGCCGAAATTGAAGCTTCTCAAAAAGAAAAAGAGACATTAGAATCTGAAATCAAATCTCTTGAAGAAAAAATTGCACAACGCAGTGAACAACTTGAAGACCAAGCTCGTACAGTGCAAGTAAACGGAGATACAAAAAACTACATAGAATTTATCGTTGAAGCTGAATCTATGTCTGATGTTCTTGGACGCGTTGATGTCGTTACTGATTTAGTAAAAGCTAACAAAGATCTTGTTCAAGCTCAAGCAGATGATAAAGAAGCTGTTGTTGGAAAGAAAGAACAAACTGAACAATCAATCGTACAACAAAATGCTCTTGCAGCTCAACTGGAAAATGCAAAAGCTGAAATGGAAAAACAATTATTAGAAAAAGAAGTAGTGGTTTCTCAATTAGCTATCGAAACAGCTAGTGCTGAAACAGACAAAGAAAAATATATAGCTCAAAAAGCTGAAGCTGAAAGTCAAGTTGCCGAGTATACAGCAGCACAAGAAGCAGCTGAAATGGCAGTTTTAGCAAGTTTTGAAGAAGAAACTGAAGAAGCTGTTGTAGTAGAATCTTCAGAAACAACTGAAGTTGTAGAAGAAACACAAGAATCTCAAAAATCAGTTGAAGAAACTAAAGTTGTAGCTTCTACACCAACAGAAACTACTAAGAAAACTGAAAAAGCAACCAATTCTACTTCAACAAAAACGCCAGTTAAAACAGAAACACCAGCTAAAACAGAAACACCAGCTAAAACAGAAACAAAGACACCTGAAACTCCAAAACCTACAACGCCGGCACCATCTACAACAGGTGGTACGTCTTGGTCAGCATTACAATCACATGCAACTAGCGTGATGGGTACACCTTATTTATATGGTGGAACAACTACAAATGGTTTTGATTGTTCTGGTTTTACTTCTTATGTCTTTGCAAAAGTAGGTATCTCTTTACCACGTACAGCGGCAGGACAATATGCATCTTCTACTAAAGTTACAAATCCACAACCAGGTGATTTAGTATTCTTTAAGGATGGCGGTTCAATTACTCACGTTGGGATCTATGTTGGAAATGGCCAATTTATTGGATCACAAAGTAGTACAGGTGTGGCATATACTTCAGTTAACTCATCTTATTGGGGACCAAAACTTGTTGGATATGGACGTTACTAAAATTTATGAAAAAGGTCATCATTGCTTAGCAATGATGACCTTTTTTTGTCTATTCATACTCATTCAATGAGTTGTTTTCTAAAAACAACGGCACCAAATGGAGCTAACTGTAAATGCGTACCTTTTAAATGATTTCCTTGATTTTCAAGAATAACAGCCCATTCTTTTTGTAAATCTTCACTCACTTCTAGATTTTCAGCTTTATTAGAAAAATTACAGTAGATGAGTGCTTTTTCTGCTCCTAAAGTTCTTTCATAAATATATAAAGTTTCTTTAGTTGGTTTTAATTCAAAAGTCCCTTCTACAAATAAAAAATATTTTTTAAGAGAAAGTAACTTTCGGTAATAATTTAAGATGCTACCGGGATCTGAATCTTGAGATTGAACATTATATTTTTCTTCTGTATTCCATTCGATCCATGGTTTAACCGTAGAAAAACCTGCAAATTCTGTATCATCCCATTGCATAACTCCTCGGCTGATATTTTTTGCACGGGCTTTGAGCTGTCTTTTGATTGTATTTACTGAATAGCCTTTTTGTTTAGCTTCCTCAACAACTTTCTCTTTTCCGGGGACTTCAAAGCCTGAAAGATCATCGATTGGACTATTTTTCATTCCAATTTCTTCTCCATAATAAATGATTGGAACACCTTTTTGAAGATACATTAAGGTAGCTAATAGTTTACTGCTGTTGTCTCTATAATCCTCTGTATCACCAAATCTAGAAACGGCTCTAGGCATATCATGATTATTCCAATACAGAATAGGACCGCCACGATCTGCCATTTTAATTTGCCAAGCATTCATTTCATTTTTAAATTTTCCTTTATCTAAGGGACCAATTTGGATATCATAAGGGAGTTCTGAATCTTTGTCATCGTCTATCTCGGGAAAATAAGTAAATGAAATAACATTATCTATCATATCATTTTCAGATCCTATATAGTCTAAAGCTAAATCAGCCCCAGCAGTGGGAGCTTCACCGATGACTAAAAGATCTTCATTGTATTTTCTTAATTCTTCGTTGAACTCTTCAAGGTATTTTCTAATATTTGGTCCATGTTCGTTCACTAATTTACCAGAACCTTCTCCGTCTTCAGGTGCATCGGGATCATCAGGTAATCCCTCTTTTTTATCTATATATAGAACAGCATCTAAACGAAAACCGTCAATCCCATTTTGAATCCAGAATTTTCCAATATCTAGCAGTTCTTTTCGTACACTAGGATTAGCCCAATTTAAATCAGCCATACTATCTTTGTAAAGATGCAGATAGAATTGATTTCCATTCGGCTCTTTTGTCCAAGATGGTTCTTTATCATCAGAATACCAATTATTTGGATAGTCTCTGCCATCAGGAGCGTCTGCCCATATATAATAATCACGATAAGGGTTATCTGGACCTTTAATGGCCTCTTTAAACCAATAATGCTCAGTAGAAGTATGATTTAAGGGGAAGTCATAAATAAGCTTCATTCCACGATCATGGACTTCTTTAACGAATTTTTCAGATTGCTCTTTTGTACCGAACAAAGGATCAATCGCATAGTAGTCTGATACATCATAACCATTATCTTCTTGAGGAGACAGCATATTCGGATTTACCCATAGCGTATTTACTCCTAAGGATTGGATATAATCAAGATGTTTTAAAGCTCCTTTTATGTCGCCAATCCCATCTCCATTAGAATCTTGGAAACTTCTTGGGTAAATTTGGTAGATAATTGCTTTTTGCCACCATTTCATTTTAGTCATGCATACGTCCTCCAATAGTGAACAGGGTTAAATTTAATAAGATAATTTAATTTTAGCGAAAGAACATGGAATAATCTATTAACATGCTTGTGAAGAGAAAAAAGCTGTAAATAATAAAATGAGTGCATTCTATTCGATTAGAAGATAAATTATTGTTAAACTAAATATGGATAAAATTTTATTAAGGATGGTGAGCGTCAATGACTGAAAGAGAAAAAGATATCATCGAAACTCAAGCTCCAAAAGAAGATTATCGACAAGAAGATGCAAATAAAGAAATGAGTCCGGTTCCAAAAAATGAGTCGTCAGATTACAAACCTGCTGGTAAATTGGAAGGAAAAGTAGCTATTGTAACAGGAGCAGACAGCGGGATTGGAGCAGCTGTTGCCATTGCATTTGCCAAAGAAGGGGCAGATGTTGTTGTAACCGATTACGAAAATAAAGAAGATGCTGAAAATTTAAGAAAACGAATTGAAGACATCCGTGGTAAAGTTCTTTGGTTCACCGGTGATGTTGGGGATGAATCATTTGCACAAGAAGTAATTGAAAAAACGGTAGCGGAATATGGTAGTGTAGATATTTTAGTGAATAATGCTGCCGAACAACATACGCGTAAATCGATTACTGAAATTACTGCTGCACAATTGGACCGTACTTTCCGAACGAATATTTTTTCAATGTTTTATTTTGTGAAAGCAGCATTGCCTCATATGAATGAAAATGGAAAAATCATTAATACGACTTCTGTAACGGCTTATCAAGGTTCACCAGGTTTATTAGATTATTCATCTACTAAAGGAGCTATAGTAGCCTTTACTCGTTCGCTTTCACAAAATCAAGAAATCATTGATAAGAAAGTTCGTGTCAACGCAGTAGCTCCAGGGCCGATTTGGACTCCTTTAATTCCGGCAACTACATCAAATGATGATAAAGAAGAATTTGGTGCATCTGTTCCAATGAAACGAGCAGGAGAAGCTTATGAACTAGCACCGGCTTATGTTTATTTAGCCAGTGAAGATTCTAGTTATGTTAGTGGACAAGTTCTTCACGTAAACGGCGGAACCGTAATTAATGGGTAATGTTGATAGAAGCATTACTGATGAATGAATTAAATAAAGAATAAGTAAACAAATAAGCAGCAGTAAAGTAAGGTATTAAAGGACCTTGCTTTACTGCTTGTTTTTTTGCCGAATTGCTTATTTGTAGATATAATACGGCGATTAAGTTAAACTAAAATTAATAAAAACAACAGGTTTTAATGACATTAGAAAGGCTGATGACCAATGACAAAAGCTGTATTGATCGTAAATCCTTCCTCTGGAGGAGAAAAAGGAAAAGAATATACTGTCCTTGCTCAAGAGACGTTAGAATCGATGTATGATAGTGTTAGTGTGAAGGAAACAGCAAAAGGCGGAGATGCTGAGCAATTTGCCAAAGCAGCCGCTAGAGAAAGAGTAGAAGCCGTTTTTGTTATGGGCGGGGACGGAACAGTTAATGAGGGTATCTGCGGACTGGCAGAAGAGGAATATCGTCCTAAATTTGGCATTATCCCGTTAGGTACAGTCAATGATGTTGGACGCGCCTTAGGGATCCCTTTGAATCCTGAAGCAGCTATTCGTATGTTGCCAAAAGCTATTACAAAAGAATTAGATATTGGAAAAGTAAATGATAGTTATTTCATTGATGTGATTGCTATAGGGAAAATTCCAGAAGCAGTTAAAAATGTAGGAACCGAGCAAAAAACACGCTTAGGAGCGTTAGCTTATTTTATTGAAGGTGCCAAAGCATTTAATGTTAGTCAGAGCTATCCATTTAAATTAACGTTAGATGATGAGGTCATTGAACATGAATCTATTTTACTGCTCATTGCATTAACGAATTCTGTAGGTGGCTTTGAAAATATGCTCCCACAGGCAAAAATAGATGATGGGTATTTGCACTTAATTGTTTTAAAAGGGAGTACTTTAATGGACAAAGTTAAATTGATTCCTAAAGTGATCCAAGGAAATACGGCGGAAGCAAATGAGACACTTTATCGGAAATTCAAATCCGGAAAAATAACTGTTACAGATGAAGATATGGAAGTTATAAGCAATATTGATGGAGATGAAGGAGACAAGTTGCCACTTGCACTTCAGATTTTGCCTCGTCATATTACTATTTTTGTTCCAGAAAGCAAATCATCAGTAAAGTAAAATATAAAAAAAGTAAGGTGATTTTCAATACGAAAAATCACCTTACTTTTTGCTTGTTAGTTAATAAATTCTTGAGTCAATTCCATAAAAGTATCCACATCGTTTTTCATGATTGCAATACCATCTTCCCAAAAGTCGGGTTTAGTTAAGTCAACATTTAAATGTTTCATCGCTAGATCTTCTGTAGACATAGAGGCAGTATCTCTCAGCAAAGCAATGTAGTCATCTTCAAAGCTAGAACCTTCCTCCAATGAACGAGCATAGATACCTAGACTAAACAAGTACCCAAAAGTATATGGGAAATTGTAAAAAGGAACATCAGCAATAAAGAAATGAAGTTTACTTGCCCAAAAATGAGGATGGTAGTCGCTTAATGAGTCTTGATAAGCTTCTTTTTGAGCTTCTTCCATCAACTCACCAAGGCGTTCATCTGTTACAATACCATTTTGACGTTCAGCATAAAAGCGAGTTTCAAATAAGAAACGAGCGTGGATATTTAAAAACATAGCTAAAGCATTTTGGATTTTCGTATCTAATAAAGTGATTTTTTCTTCTTTTGAAGCAGCTTCTTTAACTGTTGCATCAGCTATAATAAGTTCCGCAAAAGTACTGGCTGTTTCAGCAACATTCATAGCATATTGTTGATTAAGCGTTGGAAGATCCGTCATGACATGACTATGAAAAGCATGACCTAATTCGTGAGCTAATGTCGATACTTCGCTTGGAGATTGGGCATAAGTCATGAAAATCCGTGATTCTTTACTTTCTGGCAATTCTGAACAATAACCGCCAGGCCTTTTTCCACCGCGATCTTCGGCTTCAATCCAACTGTGATCAAAAGCATATTGAGCAAAATCAGCCATTTTCTCACTGAATTTACGGAAATTTTCTACAATGAAATCAGCACCTTCATCATAAGGATACACTTTAGCTTCAGCATCTCCAATCATTACAGGTGCTTCAGTATCTTGCCAAGATAATTTGTCTTTTCCAAGCAATTGAGCTTTGCGCTTTAAGTAATCCACAAATGGTTGTTTATGGTCACTAACGGCTTTCCACATAGCATCTAGTGTTTCTTGTTTCATCCGGTTGTATTCTAATGGACGTTTCAAGTAATCTTTCACACCATGAGCTTTATAATCAGCCAAACGGAAACCTGCTAAATGATTTAGCGTATCACTGAATAAAGGAGCCATGTTGCCCCAAGTTTCTTCCCATTTTTCGAATAATTGTTCACGGACTTTTGCGTCTGGATCAGTATTCATTTTGTTGTAGGCTTGTCCAGCAGATAGACGTTGAATATGTCCTTCACTGTCTTCAAAAGGAATCTCGATAGTAGCTACAAGTGAATCGTAGTGATCGCTCCATCCTTGGAAACCATCAATAGAAAGTGCGTTGATCAGAGCTTCTTCTGCTTCGCTTAACAATTCCTTTCCTTGTGTACGAGTTTCGTTTAAACTAAACTCAATTTCTTTAAAAGCAGGAAGTTCAATTATTTTATTCCAAATGTCATCTGGTATGGCAACCATTTTTTTAGTAAGAATTGTTTGAAGAGTACTAAAAGCGCTGCTCAATTCAAATACTTGACCAAAAACTGCTCCAGCTTGTTTATCTGCAACATCTGCAGATTGAACAGCTTCTACAAAGGTAAAGACTTGAGAAAGGCCTTTCGTCAATTTTTCTTGAACGAGTAAAATAGTCTCAAGACTTTTAAATGCTGGACTGTCTTTTCCTGTGTCCCACTTTTTAATGAGTGCAGACAACTCATCTAGTTGTTCACGAATAAGTGCTAATTTTTCTTTTAATTGGGGCGAACTGCTTCCACCAGGGAAAACGGAATCAAGATCCCATTTCATACTGTATTTCATATAATAACTTCCTTTCTAGGTTTGAATAAATTCATTATACTCTAGTTTGCCGCAGTTTTAAAACGTGTTATTAAACAAATGATAATAAACCGTAAGCAGGAGTTGAAAATAAATACCAAAAGTAATTTAAGATAGGTTAAAATAGAACCAATCGATCTAGCTAAGCATTGAGTAAAGTTAGATGAAATAGTCGCGAAAGAAGGAAAGTACAGATGCGCTCGACAGTAAAAGACAATTTATTTATTGCACTTGCTATTGTAATTATGATGGTGTTATTTTATAGTTCTTCACAACCTTACACCGACCAATCATTGACAGGTGTATTAGATGAAATTCTAGCTAAGGAACCTTTGAAAAATGTATTAAGTCTGATCCACTTTAATTATGCCGGCAGTGAAGTAAGTATTGCAGCACAAGGGTATAGTTCTTTTGTGGAATTTTTCATTCGAAAATTAGCTCATTTTGGAACTTATTTTTTATTAGGGCTGTGTTGGTTTTTAGGATTGAAAAATAAAATGACGAGTATGGGGCTAGCCGCTTTTGTCTCTTGGTTGCTAGCATCTGGATATGCTGCTTTTGATGAGTTTCATCAAAGTATTACGCCAGATCGGACTCCATTAATGGAAGATGTGATCTTAGATGCAACAGGGGCTTTAACAAGCATTCTGTTAGCTTTGATTTTTTTCCTATTCTTTTATAAAAAGAAGAAAATCAACCCTTCATTTAAAAGGGTAACACGGTAACTAATACTGGTGAATAGTTGCTCTATATCAGGTTTTTTGATAAAATAAGTAGGGCTATTTATTCTAGCTAATTACACTTATACTATGAAATGGGGAGTTTGGAGTGTCAGGACATTCAAAATGGAGCAATATTCAAGGGCGTAAAAATGCACAAGATGCAAAACGCGGAAAAGTATTCCAAAAAATATCAAGAGAAATCTACATGGCTGTGAAAAGTGGTGGACCTGATCCGAGCATAAATCCTTCGTTGCGTATGGTTATGGACAAAGCTAAATCGAATAATATGCCAAATGATAATGTTGAACGTGCTATAAAAAAAGGCAGTGCAACTGGTGAAAATGAAAATTATGATGAAGTGATCTATGAAGGTTATGGTCCAAAAGGAACGGCTGTTTTGGTGCACACTTTGACTGACAACTTAAATCGTACAGGAACGAATGTCCGTGTCGCTTTTAATAAAAATGGTGGTTCATTAGGTGAAAAAGGTTCTGTTAGCTACATGTTTGACCGTAAAGGCTACATTGCCATTGAACGTGAAGGTTTAGATGTAGATGAAGACACGATGTTGATGAGTGTTTTAGAAGCTGGCGGAGATGAAATGGAAACATCAGATGAAGTATTTGAAATTTATACTGATCCTTCTGATTTACCAGATGTGCGTGATGCTTTAGAAAAAGAAGGCTATACACTAGCACAAGCAGAGGTAACCATGATTCCACAAACAACCGTTGAATTACCAGAAGATAAAAAAGCTTTATTCAATCAAATGATTGATAAACTTGAAGAAGACGATGATGTGTCAGAAGTCTTCCACAACGCTGAATTATAAACGTTAAAATCTTATTATAAACTGAAAAGACAGCAGTGCCATATCCAATTGGATAGCACTGCTGTCTTTTTAGTTTTTGAAAAAATAATTATCCTTGTGAGGAAGAATGCAATAGAAACTAGCAATGATTCATTTTGAAAAAACATTACAAAGTTCGGTAGAGTAAAAAGATAAAAGAATAACGAAATACAGGGTTAATTGCACATAGTTTAAATAAGAACACTAACAAGAGCTATCTGGGAAGGAGAAGAAAATTGGAAATTGAAGAATTTACACAATATGTCATCTCAAAAGCCCAAGAAGTAGGAACTAGCGATATACATATTTTGCCTGAAGAGAAGCAATACCATTTTTATTTTCGAATTGGAGGGAAATTGTGTTTTTGGAATGCAATACCAGATGAAGAAGGCAGACGATTTATATCTTATTTTAAATATTTATCAAATATGGACGTTGGAGAGAGGAGAAAGCCGCAAAGTGGAGCAGCACAATTAATGGTTCAAGGAAAAAATATAGCACTTCGTTTTTCAACTATAACCAATTTTAGAACGCAAGAATCTATGGTCATAAGAATATTAAATCAAACCGTAAACTTATCTTTATCAAAGACAGCTTATTTTAAAAAAGAAGTCAAGTTAATAGAGAGCTTGGCTCAGTTTAATAGTGGGCTGCTTATTTTTTCAGGACCTGTAGGATCAGGGAAAACTACAACCATGTATCAGCTTGTTCGTGAAAGTTATCATAAAAACAAACAACAAGTAATTACCGTTGAAGATCCTGTGGAAATTGATGAACCAATGTTTTTACAGACGCAAGTAAATGAAAAAGCGGGAATTACGTATGAAACATTATTAAAATCTAGTTTAAGACATCATCCAGATACAATTATTATTGGTGAAATTAGAGATGATGAGACGGCAAAAATGGTGATAAGAGGAGCTTTGACCGGTCATTTAATTATTGCTAGTGTACATGCAAAGAATACTGTAGGGGTCATTTCTCGCTTATTGGAATTGGGAGTAACACAAGAACAATTAAAACAAACATTACTTGGAGTAATATTTCAAAAGTTGATTCCAAGGTATTGCTCTTTTTGTAACGGTGATTGTGTTCCCTCATGTGGACACATGCGTATATACGAAAAGAGAGCCGTTTTATATGAGGTTTTTTCGCGAAAAGAACTGAAACAATATCTCGCTCAGATAAAAACGGAAGAAGAAATTCAAAGAAAACAAACTAGGTCTTTTAATTTGTTGTTAAGAAAGGCGTATGCATATGGCTACATTACTGAACAAAACTTTATTCACTTTCAGATTCCGTAAAAAAAAATCATCAGCTGTTCAAGCATCTTTTTTAATAAAATTATCTTCCTTGATGGCAGAAGGCTTTTCGTTAAGAGAGTCTTTACTATTTTTACAAATGATCTTACCAAAAGAAAAACACTGGATTCAGGCTGTTTTAGAAGAATTGGAAGAAGGGGAACGTTTCGATAGTAGCATAAAAAAGCAAGGTTTTCCTGATCGAGTTTCTGCTCAAATTTATTTATCTTTTATTCATGGCAATTTGACAGAAGCTCTAGCGGCAAGTGGAAGCTACTTGGAAGAAAAAGCAAAGCAACAAGGTCAGTTAACAAAATTATTGCAGTACCCGTTATTTTTATTGGTTTTTATGATTGGTATTTTAATGGCTATTCGAGTTATGATATTGCCTAACTTTGAACAAATGAATGCAACAAATGGATCTAGTATCAATAATATTGCGATTGGTTTTATCTATCACTTCCCTACATTATTAGGAATAATTTCTCTAGTAGTGTGTTTAAGCACTCTGATTATCAAAAATCAATTAGGAAAACGTACTGCCATTCAACGTACTACTTTTTTTATGAAGATTCCTCTTCTTTCTGCAATGCTAAGACTGTATTATACAAATTTATTTAGTTATGAATGGAGCCAGTTGTTAAAAAGTGGACTACAAATGAATAAAATTATTGAATTAATGCAAACAAAAGAAACCACTCAGCTTATGCAAGAGGTTGCGAATGAAATTGAAAAAGAATTGAGAAAAGGACTTAATTTTAAAGAATCAATGAGCCAGTTCACCTTTTTTAATAGTGAACTTGGATTTATTATTATGCATGGTGAAGCAACTAGTCGTTTAGGAATAGAATTAGCAGTATATGCAAAAGATTGTCAATTAAGATTAATGGATAAGATACAGAAAATCTTTAGTTGGATTCAACCGATTATTTTTTTAGTGATTGCTTTTTTTATTATGTGTGTTTATTTAGCGTTATTATTACCGACGTTTACGATGATGGAGGAGATTCTATGAGATGTAAAGAGAAATTGAATCAAAAAGGTTTTACACTAATTGAAATGGTTATGGTTCTTTTTATCATTTCAGTATTGATGCTGCTTATTGTTCCAAACGTAGTAAAACAAAAAAATCAAATTGACACTCAAGGTACAGAAGCCTTAGTGACAGTCATTCAAACTCAAGTTGAACTATATGAATTGGACGGTCATACAGAAGCCGCTACCTTTTCTGCTTTGGAAAGTCAGGGTTATTTATCTGCTAAACAAGTTAAACAAGCAACAGCTAAATCGATTAGTATCACAAATGGTATTGTGAGTTCGAGTAAATAATAATGAGAGAGTTAGATGAAAAAGGGATGTTGCTGGTTGAGTTGGTCCTTGTTCTATTCATTGCAGCTGCATTACTATTCATTCCAACAATATATACTAAGCAAACTAAAATTCATTTAGAAAATCAATTATTTGTTGAAGAATTACAAAGCCAACTAACAGCTATTCAAAACTATGCTGTTTTGTCTGGAGAAGTAACCGCAATGATTGTGTCATCTCAACACAAGTCGATTCAATTTAGAGTTATTGATGATGAACAGAATGAACTGAATGGAGTGATTTACTTACCTGAGACAGTCACCACTCCTACATATAAAGTTTATCATTTTAATGCGTATAGTGGGAATTTACGTAATTTTGATACATTAGTTTTTTTTATAAATAATGAAAGACACACTATGACATTTCAGTTAGGAAGTGGCCGTTATAAATGGCAATAAAAAAAATAAACCAAAAAGGATATTTGTTGATTGAAAGTTTAGTAGCATTTTCTATTTTAAGTATATGCATTGTTATTTATCTTCCATTTGTAGTAGGTATGTTAAAAAAAGTTGATGCTGAAAAAACAGCTGTTGAAATGTACCGTATCCAGTATGAACAACTACAAAAAATCGAACAGCAACAACCGATTGATAAAATATGGGAGACCGGAGGAAAAGTATTTACGATTGAACAAGCAACCACTACTACTCAAAAGGGAGTAAGGATAAAATATGGAGAAGAAGAAATTTTTACTGAAATCCTTTCTTTTCAAAAATCCAATCCTTAATCAAAAAGGTTTTACGCTATTAGAAGCTTTAGCAGCTTTATTTATTTTAATGCTATGTATTTCTCTTTTAAGCTTTGTAACGACACAATACCATTCCATACGCAAGCAAACTTTTGAAGATCGACAGCTTGAGTGGCATATGTTTTTGAATCAACTGGACTATAGTTTTGAAGGTTTAATTTTTGTGAAAGCAAAATCTAATGAGCTTCAGTTTAAAGTGCTAGATGAAAAAGGAGAACTCAAAGAAACGATTTATTATGAACGGTACTATGAAATGGTCAGACGTCGAACTGGATCTGGGGGGCACCATCCTATGTTGATGAAAGTCAAATCCATTGATTTTAGCCAAAACGATTCATTTGTAGAAATAACCGTAACCTTTTTGAACCAAGAAACCTATCATGCACAAATATCTATCGAGAATAACTTAGAAGGTGTTCAAAATGAATGAAAAAGGAGCTGTACTGCCGTCAGTAATGATTTTTGTATTGCTTATGAGTGTTGCCCTTTTAGGAACTAATCAAATTTTCAAGAATCAAATGAACCAATTAAGAATGACAAAACACTATTATGAAGTTGAGAGTATGCTGATCCTTTCAAAAATGGAACTCAATAGCCAACTTGATTTAAATAAAAATTTAGAAAAAGGGACCGTATTATTTACTGATGGAACGGTAACTATTCAAAAAAAAGGAGATAATACATTCAATTTGGAAGGGAAACTTAAAAATATTTTTTCAAAACAGCTAACAGTTCAACTGGAAAAAAAGTCTACTGAAAGTATAGAAAATACAGATGAATAGATGGAAATATACTGGATTGCCCACATCTGTAATCTATTTAGTAAAATAAATAAGGAATAACTTCACGGCGTCTTAAGTGGGGTTATTTCTTTTTATGGTTCTATTTGATATAATAATTGAAACAGTAGCAGCTAAATAACTAGTGCGCAGGTACATATAAGAGAAGGGGCGAAGAATAGTGACTAAACTAAGTAAGTTACGCGAAGGCATGAAAAAAAGAGGGATAGATGCATTATTAGTGACTAGCCCTTATAATTTACGTTATATATCCAATTTTACGGGAACAACTGGTTTGAGTGTGATTACGCTAGATAAAGCATACTTTGTAACGGATTTTAGATACACTGAACAAGTGGCAACTCAAGCAGTAGGATTTGAAATTGTTACAAATGCAGGACCTATTTTCGATGAAGTAGCTAAAATAGTAGATGGAAATAGTATTGAAGCATTAGGTTTTGAACAAGATTTTGTAACTTTTAGTACTTATGAATTATTGGAACAAATTATTTCTAGTGAATTGATTCCAATAAGAGGACTGATGGAAGAGCTTAGAGAAGTTAAAACGGAAGCAGAAATCAAAATAATCAAAAAAGCTTGTTCTATTTCTGATGCAGCATTCAATTTTATCTTAGGTGAAATAAAACCTGGAATGACAGAAATCGAAGTAGCTAACTTATTAGATTTTCATATGCGTGGCTTAGGAGCAACCGGTGTTTCTTTTGAAACAATTGTAGCTAGTGGAGTCCGTTCAGCAATGCCTCATGGAGTTGCTAGTCCTAAAAAAATTGAAACTGGAGACTTTGTAACGATTGATTTCGGTTGCTATTATGAAGGCTATGTTTCTGATATGACTAGAACAATTGCTGTAGGGGAACCAAGTGAAAAGTTGAAAGAAATCTATGCTATTACACTTGAAGCACAATTAAAAGTGATTGACGCAGCTAAACCAGGAATGTCAGGTGTTCAATTAGATGCTATTGCACGGGATCATATTGCAAGTTATGGTTATGGAGAAGCTTTTGGACATTCAACTGGTCACGGAATTGGATTAGAAATCCATGAAGGACCAAATGTTTCTAGACTAGCAGAAAAATTATTTGTGCCAGGGAATGTGATTACGAATGAACCCGGAATTTACCTTCCAGGATTTGGTGGAGTAAGAATCGAAGACGATTTGATTATCACTGAAACAGGGAACGAAGTGATTACTCATTCTCCAAAAGAACTTATCATTTTATAACAGTATTTAAATCTATAATTTATTAGGCAGAATCATGAAAAAATGATACACTTATACAGAAAATAGGAACGGACTCATAGGAGGAAATGAAATGATTTCAGTAAATGATTTTAAAACAGGATTAACAATCGAATTTGACGGCTCAATTTGGCGTGTTGTGGACTTTCAACATGTAAAACCAGGTAAAGGTGCTGCCTTTGTGCGTTCAAAACTTAAAAACTTGCGTTCTGGTGCAGTACAAGAAAAAACTTTCCGTGCAGGCGAAAAAGTAGCTAAGGCTCAAATCAATAATAATAAAATGCAATATTTATATGAAAGTGCCGGTTCTTATGTATTCATGGATAATGAAACGTATGAACAAATTGAATTACCAGGAGATTCAATTGTTGAAGAATTGAAATATTTAAAAGAAAATATGGAAGTTCATATTTTAATGTATGATACAGAAGTATTAGGTGTTGAATTACCAAATACAGTTAAATTACGTGTTGCTGAAACTGAACCAGGTATTCGCGGAGATACTTCTTCAGGCGGAACAAAACCAGCAACCTTAGAAACTGGAGCAACCGTTAACGTTCCTTTCTTTGTAAATGTAGATGATGAATTGATCATCAATACTCAAGATGGATCATATGTATCACGTGCATAATCATTTGATTTCTTTTAGTTAAATGAAATTTAGTTAATAGAGGAGGTTTGCCTTATGGCTGAAGAATCAACAGTTGCAATTAATGAGACTAAAGGTACACTTGGAGAAATTGAAGTAGCTCCTGAGGTAATTGAAGTTATTTCCGGTATTGCTGCGAATAAAGTAGAAGGCGTCTACGCAATGCAAGGAAAACTTTCTTCTGGTGTTTCAGAGTTGTTTGGACGTGTAGACCACAAAAAAGGTGTGCATTTAACAGCTGATGAAGATGGTTTAAAAGTAGACATTTATTGTTACTTTATTTACGGCGTTTCAGTACCAAAAGTTGCTTTAGAGATCCAAGAGAAAGTAAGAGAACAATTACTTCAAATGACAGATATAACATTAGCTGAAGTAAATGTTCATATTGTTGGAATTGTTCCAGAAAAAACAGAATTACAAGAATTATTAGATCTTGATGATGAAGAAGATGGTGACGAATAGTGAGTTTAACACGACGCGATATTAGAGAAAAAGCTTTACAGTCTCTTTTCCAACTTTCAGCTAATGATGAATTGTCTAAGGAAGATGCAATGCAACAAGCCTTAACCAGTGAAGATGAATTAGTTGATGAAGTGGAAACCGTTCAAGTACCAAGCTATTTGGACCTGCTTGTAACAGGTGTACTGGAAAAACAAGATGAAATAGATGAAAAAATCAAAGCTCATTTAGAGAATTGGTCATTAAATCGACTTGCTAAAACTGATTTAATTATCATTCGAGTAGCAATCTTTGAAATGATGTACGTTTCAGATGTACCGGACAGAGTTGCACTAAATGAAGCTCTCGAAATTACTAAAAAGTATAGTGATGAAAAATCTAGAAAATTTGTTAATGGTGTTTTAGCGAACATTGTAAACGAAAACAGTAAAAATGAAGCTGAATAAGCTTTGTTTTTACTGTTTTTTTGTAATTAAGACGAGCTTTACTAAAAACAAAAGTGATCAAGATTTGAGGGTATATCTGTTGGTTTTCTTATGATAAGATAGATAAGGTAAAATCAACTAGCCTTAATTGAGAAGAAAAGGACGGGATTCTTTATGAGCGCAATAATCATGAGTGGCAAAACATTAGCCGATGAAATGACGATTCAGATGCAAGAGGACGTCAACAAACTAAAAGAACAAGGGCTAACTCCAGGTTTAGTTGTACTATTAGTTGGTGAAGATCCTGCAAGTCAAACTTATGTAAGAAATAAAGAAAAGCGTGCAAAAGCGTTGGGCTTTCATTCGCTTATTAAACGTTATCCATCAATTATAACAGAAGAAGAATTGTTAAATGAAGTTCAACGGTATAATGAAGATGCTTCGTTTCATGGAATACTGGTTCAATTGCCCTTACCAAAACAAATTGATTCAGATAAAATAGTAAATGCGATTGACTCAATGAAAGATGTCGATGGTTTTCATCCAATAAATATGGGCAAATTACTGATAGGACAACCAGATAAAATACCATGTACACCTTATGGAATCATAAAAATGCTGGATCGTTATCAAGTTGAGATTGAAGGAAAAAGAGCAGTAGTTATAGGACGTAGCAATATCGTTGGAAAACCCATGGCGCAGCTTTTAATGATGAGAAATGCAACAGTGACGATTGCTCATTCTAGAACGAAAGATTTGCCTGAATTAGCTCGTACAGCTGATATTTTAGTCGTAGCCATGGGTAAAGGACACTTTGTTACGAAAGACTTTATTAAACCAGGTGCTGCCGTTATTGATGTAGGAATGAATCGTGATAAAAATGGAAAGCTGATTGGCGATGTAAAAAGCGATGAAGTAGCTGAAGTTGCTGGCTACTTAACACCAGTGCCAAAAGGTGTAGGTCCTATGACCATTACGATGCTATTGTATCAAACGATTGAAAGTGCAAAAAAGTTCGCTGCATTGTCAACAGAGAAACTGTAGAATAAAGGAAAAGAGAACTGGTATAGTAAAAGACATTAATAAAGATGCAATGTTGCTAAGAGGAGTGAATAAAGTGTCAAATGATTACTTGACGGTCACCGCATTGACTAGATACATTAAACGAAAATTTGAACGTGATCCATATTTGGAAAGAATCTATTTGACAGGAGAAATTTCTAACTTTAGAAATAGACCAAATGCACATCAATATTTTAGTTTAAAAGATGATCATGCAAAAATTTCTGCTATCATGTTTAAGCCTGCTTTTCAAAAATTAAAGTTTACTCCTGAAGAAGGAATGAAAGTACTAGTCATTGGACGAATTTCGTTATACGAAGCAAGTGGGAATTATCAAATAACGATTGAACATATGGAGCCTGATGGAGTTGGTGCTCTGTATCAAGCTTTAGAAGAAATGAAGAAAAAGTTAAAAGCTGAAGGTCTTTTCGATGCTCCAAAGCAATTGATTCCAACTTTTCCTAAAAGAATTGCAGTTGTAACGAGTCCAAGTGGTGCTGTTGTAAGAGATATTATGACTACAATTAAAAGACGCTTTCCTATTGTACAATTGGTGGTATATCCAACCCTTGTTCAAGGAAATAAAGCTGCAGATGCAATTGTATCGAGTATCCGGATGGTGGAAGAAAAAGGAAACTTTGATACTGTAATTATTGCGCGTGGTGGAGGTTCGATTGAAGACCTGTGGCCATTCAACGAGGAAAAAGTTGCACGAGCTATATTCGAAGCTCAAACACCGATCATTTCTTCTGTGGGCCATGAAACGGATACAACTATTGCTGACTTAGTAGCAGATGTGCGTGCAGCAACTCCTACTGCAGCAGCTGAACTTTCTGTACCATTATTGTCCGATGAGTTGATAAAAATTGATCAATTAAAGTTGCGACTTGTTCAAAGTTATGCTCGAAAAGTCGAAATATTGAATCAACGTTTAAGTAGCCAATTAAATTCTTATATATTCAATCAGCCACAAAGACTGTATGAAGGATATGCCCAAAAATTGGATCTTTTAACTGAAAGACTCGTTCGAGCAATGGAAGAAAAAAAACAGCAATTAAAAAATGATCTTAACGTACACATGCTGCAGTTAAATGCACAAAACCCAACACAACTGGTCAAACAAAAATACAACGACTTAAATGGATTGAGCCGACAATTAACGACACAAATGGAATGGTATATGGAAAATCAAAACAAACGATTTCACTACGCTGTCCAGTCGCTGGATTATTTAAGTCCGTTAAAAATCATGAACCGGGGCTACAGTTATGCAACAAAAGATGGAAAAGTTATCAAAAACAGCAATCAAGTTGTAGTAGAAGACAAGATACACATCCACTTACACAAAGGAAATTTTGAAGCAAAAGTGATAAAGAAAGATGAGGAATCCAAATGAGTACAGAGAAAAAATTGAAATTTGAAGAAGCTATGCAACAATTAGAAGAGATCGTAACCAATTTAGAACGTGGAGATGTTCCATTAGAAGAGGCTTTAGATCAATTCCAAAAAGGGGTAAGTTTAAGCAAATTTTGTAAAGAAACTTTACAAAATGCTGAGCAAACACTAACTAAGATCGTAGACGAAAATGGAAATGAAAAATTATTTGAAGAAAATAGTGAGTTGGATTAAGAAAGAAGGTCAATGATGGATTTGCAGTCATTTAGAGAAAAAGAAATCCCTTCATTTGAAAAAGAAATGTTGGATTACATTGGAAAAGATTTAACTAAAAAAGAACAAATACATGAAGCTATGTCTTATTCTTTAGCTGCAGGTGGAAAAAGAATACGGCCGTTGCTTCTTTTAGCTACGATCCATTCACTGGGAGGCAATCAGAAAAAAGGGTATGCTGTTAGTGCTGCTTTAGAGTTCATTCATACGTATTCTTTGATCCATGACGATCTTCCAGCTATGGATGATGATGATTTACGTAGAGGAAAACCAACCAATCATATTGTTTATGGTGAAGATATCGCGATTTTAGCGGGAGATGCTTTGTTAACACAAGCTTTTGAAATTATTGCCGCTTCAGATGATGAACCAGAGAAAAAAGTGAAATTAATTTTAGCTTTAGCCAAATCAGCAGGTCCAGATGGTATGATTTTGGGACAAATGGCAGACATTCAAGGTGAGGAAAAAGAATTAAGTTTAGAAGAACTTCAATTCATTCATAAAAACAAAACGGGTGAATTGTTAAAATTTCCTATTTACGCAGCATGCGTCATTGCTGAAGCATTACCTGAAATAGAAGAACAATTGATGGAGTATGCTGAACATCTAGGATTGGCTTATCAAATTCGTGACGATATTTTAGATGTTGTTGGACATGTAGAAGAATTAGGTAAAAATACTGGTATGGATGAAGAGCATAATAAAAGTACTTACCCTGGTTTATTGACACTTGAAGGAGCTAAAGCTGCTTTAAATCATGAATTGGCAGCTGCAAAAGATAAGTTGAAAAATGTAGAGCAAATCAGCAAAAATTCAGATAAGCCAGTTCAAATTAACTTATTAGTAGAAATGATTGATCTTTTGGTAATCGATTAAGAAGATAGGAGCCGTTACATGAAAAAAGAGCGAGTAGATACTCTCTTAGTCAAACAAGGCCTTGCAGAGTCTGTTGAGAAAGCAAGAAGCATGATTATGGCTGGCCAAGTGTACAACACAAAAGAGGAACGAATTGATACAGCAGGAGAAAAAATAGCATTTGACACGCAATTACAATTAAAAGGAAAACATTCTCGTTATGTAAGTCGTGGAGGATTCAAATTAGAAAAAGCAATGGAAGTTTTTGATGTAGTTATAACAGATAAAATTATGTTAGATATTGGTTCTTCTACTGGCGGATTTACAGATGCAGCATTGCAGCATGGTGCCAAACTAAGTTATGCTTTGGATGTCGGTACGAATCAATTGGCTTGGAAACTTCGCCAAGATCCAAGAGTAGTTGTAATGGAACAGACGAATTTCAGGTATTGCAAACCAGAAGATTTTTCAAAAGGTAGACCTAATTTATCCTCAATTGATGTGTCGTTTATCTCGTTACGAGTGATTCTGCCAGTTTTAAAAAACATTATTGCTTCAGATGGAGATATTTTGGCTTTAATCAAACCTCAGTTTGAAGCACATCGCGATGACGTAGGCGAAAAAGGAATCGTGAGCGATAAGTCGGTTCATGAACAAGTGCTGACCGATATGCTTTCTTTTGCTACAAGTATTGGTTACGATGTTTTGAATTTGACTTTTTCTCCTATAACAGGTGGAGAAGGGAATATCGAGTTCCTAGCCCATTTAAAATGGAACGATAAAACGACTGGTGATTTGTCTAAAGCCGTAGACATACAAATGGTTTTAACCGAAGCTTATGCAACATTAAAAACCGAAAAAAAATAACATCAACGAATGTACCTGTTAAATAGGGTGCATTCGTATTTTTTTAAATTTCTAGTGTTTTTTTTGTTCTAAATTCTTTTACTTTTTTCTTTTCTATCTGAAATAAGTACGCTATGATAAGAGTATTAAATGAATAATAGTGGTTATGAAAATGAGGTGGAAACATGAAAAAGAGAGAACGTCACCATTTACTACAAGAGTTGATTAAAGAAAATGTTATTGAAAAACAAGAAGATTTTGTACGTATATTAGAAGAAAGAGGTATAGAGGTAACCCAAGCAACGATTTCACGGGACATCAAAGAACTTCAATTGGTTAAAGTTCCTTCACAATCAGGAGGCTACCAATATAGTTTGCCCCCTGATATACAGTACGATACATCTAAAAAGTTGGAACGTTTATTTAAAGATGCCTTTGTTTCAATGGACACGCAAGATTGTTTTCTGCTCATTCGAACCATTCCTGGAAATGCTTTTGCACTTGGAAGTTTGATAGACACATCTAATTTTGATAGTGTCTTTGGAGCTATATCAGGAGATGATACAGTGCTTATTATTTGTCGCTCACATGAAGAAGCTCTACAGTTGAAAAATCATTTTATACAATTAATTTAAGGTATGAAGAAAGAAGTATTGGAGGTGAAAAACAGTGCTTCAAGAATTAACCATTAAGGATTTTGCTATCATCCAGGATTTAAATCTTAGTTTTAACCGTGGTATGACTGTTTTAACTGGTGAAACAGGAGCAGGAAAATCGATTATTATTGATGCTGTTGGATTACTTGCTGGAGGAAGAGGATCTAGTGAATTTATCCGCCATGGTGCAACTAAATGTGTATTAGAAGCCTTATTTTCATTAGATGGAAATCCCGGAACATATGAATTGCTAAAAACTTATGGCATCGACAGCGATGAAGATACGGTAATTATCCAACGAGATATCCATCGCAGTGGAAAAAGTGTTTGTCGCATTAATGGTCGTCTAGTAACAATAGCCATTTTGCGTTTGATTGGAGAATCGATTATTGATATTCATGGTCAAAATGAGCACCAAGAATTAATGAATCCAGAACGCCATTTGAGTATGTTAGATCAATTTGGCGATAAAGAACTATTCTTGCTAAAGAAAAGTTATCAGGAAACCTATACGCGCTATAGACAGGTAAAAAAAGCTTATGATAAGTGGCAAAATGGAGAACAAGAATTAGCTCAACGGTTAGATATGCTGCAATATCAAACAAATGAAATTGAAATGGCTGAACTTCTCGATGGAGAAGAAGAAGAATTACTTGAAGAAAAGAACTTGTTATTAAATTACCAAAAAATTATGTCAGCGTTGTCTATCAGTTATGACGTATTGCAAGGTGATGACGTAAATGGAATCGATTTGATTGGAAATGCTATGACTGAAATGAGTTCTTTGGAAGACATAGATGATAAATTTAAAAACTTATCAGAAGCCATATCAAGCAGCTATTTTCAACTTCAAGAAGCAGCTAGCGATATTTTAAGAGAACTCGATCAAATGGCTTATGATGAAGATCGGTTAAATGAAATTGAAAAAAGATTAGAGATCATTAAACAATTGAAACGAAAATATGGTGATTCCATCGGAGAAATTAAAAGTTATTATGAAAAAATCGCGGCAGAACTAGAACAAATCTTGAATCGGGAAAACCATTTGACGAATATGACGGATGAGTTAGCTCGTTTATCGGAAGAATTGGTCAAACGAGGCAGTCAACTCTCTAAAAAGCGTCGAAAAGTAGCTAAAGACATAGAACAATCCATTCATGAACAGCTTAAAGAATTGTATATGGAAAAAGTTGTATTTGAAGTTCAGTTTTTCAAAACAGTAGCAACTTTTTCGAGTGAAGGAGCACATGAATCTGGTTTTGATGAAGTAGAATTTTATATTGCTACAAATATGGGTGAACCGTTAAAACCATTAGCTAAAGTGGCATCTGGAGGAGAATTGTCTCGAATGATGCTAGCCATGAAGACTATTTTTTCAAAATCACAAGGCATTACCAGCATTATATTTGATGAAGTGGATACAGGGGTTAGTGGACGAGTTGCACAAGCTATTGCAAACAAGATCTATATGGTTGCAGTCCATTCACAAGTTCTATGTATTACACACTTGCCTCAAGTGGCAGCGATGGCAGATAATCATTTATACATTTCTAAAAGCATTGAAAATGATCGAACAAAAACGCATGTAAATGCTTTGGAAACTGCAGAAAAGATAGAAGAAATTGCGCGAATGTTAGCTGGAACTGAAATTACAAAACTGACTTTAGAGCATGCGAAGGAATTAACCGTGTTAGCTAAAACAGAAAGACAAAAACAGAAACAAATTAGTTGAAAATAAATGATCCTGCAATCGATTGGACTTTTAGTCTGATCGATTGCAGGATCATTTTTATGTGAGATCTATCCATAATTAGTCTTACCACCGAATGGTATGAAGCAAGTCCTTTAAAATGTACTTTTCATTTTCATTTAATCCCCAAAAGTCCAATTCTTTTTTGATATCTGCTAATAGACCGTATTCTCGAACAAAACCATTTAGACGTGCAGCAATAGTAGAATCAATATAATCAGTATACGTTGGAAAAAGAGCAGATACTGCTTCGAGAGCTTTAGGGTAACGTTTCAAAAAATATTTTTGGTGACGATCTTCGGCTCGATAAAAATGAGTATATGGAAGAATTTCGGTTTGTATTTTTTTACTGTGATTCTTTTCCCAGTCTTCTCTGACTTGATTAGCAACCTTTTGTTGTTCAGTGTCATGATAGAAAAGCAAAGAAAGATACTGTCGTCCTTTATAATTGCGATCTTTAGCAGCGTCATGACTATCCCAAAACAAAGTCAAAATATCTGAGTAATGAATAACCTCAGGATCAAAATCAATTTCTAAAGTTTCGGTATGGTCTCCCATGGATTTATAGATAGGGTCAGGCGTGGTTCCACCTGCATATCCCACACGAGTTCGTATCACTCCTGGTAATTGACCAAATCGACTATCTGGCCCCCAAAAACAGCCCATACTAAATGTAGCAGTTTGAATAGTGTTTGATTGTCTATTAAAATTTGTCATAACAGTAAACCTCCAAATTTAAAAATAAAAACCACATTAAACGATTTGCATACTCGTTTAATGTGGTGAACTTTAATTCATAGTAACTAATGTATAGAGGACAGTTATAAATCCAGAGCCTAACATTGCTATTAGCATGATCCAAACAAAAACTTTTGTAAAGCGTTGTGTTTTAGAAACTGATTTTTTATTTTTTGAAGCCACGATGTGATCCCCCACTTTCGTACGCATATTTCTTACATTTTACACCAAATAATACAAAAGAATCAATAGGGGATTAAAAATAGTCTTTTTTTCGTAACATCCATACCGTTACTAAGCAGATAATAAGGCTAATCAAACAAAGTATCCAAAAAGCTCCCGGTGTATCTTCAAATGGTAAAGAAACATTCATCCCCCAAAGTGCTCCAATAATATTGGGAATCGTTAAAACAATTGTGATTGAAGTTAAAACTTTCATAATGTTGTTTAAGTTATTAGAAATCACAGAAGAGAAAATAGCACTGATTTGTTCAAGCATTTGATTGGATTGTTTAATCATAGCTTCGGCTTGTTGATTTTCTACAACTACATCGTGTAAAAAAGAAAGACTTTTTTTATTTTGATTGAAACGCTCAATATTTTTTAGCCGTTTAAAGATTGGATGATTGCTTTCAATCGCAGTATCAAAATAAACTAAACTTTTTTGTAGAGCCATTAAAGAAAAAAGTTGTCGATTATTTGTTGTTTTTGTTAAAGTATCTTCTAATTTTTCGATTTTATAATTGATTTCTTTTAAATAAGAAATGTAATCAGAAGAAATATGCCAAGCTATATCTAGTAAAAAGCGTTCTTGGTTAGTACTATCACTTGGATAGTTAGGTTTATTTGTAATCATATTTGAAATGAAATCGGGTGTTTGGACAGTTGCTGTAATAATAGTATTAGCTGTTAAGATTACAGCTAAAGGCCTCGTAATGTATTCGCTGTCGCTTAAGCCATCATCTACCTTTAATGGATAAAGAAACATGGCTAACGAAGAACTTTCACTTTCTTTCATTTCTAAATTTTCGTATCTTGAAACTTCATCTGGATCTAGCACACTTGAAAGATAATCTTTTGGAAAACCGAAATGTTTAACAACTCCATCAATTTCATTATCTGTTGGATCAGAAAGGTGTAACCATTCCGCATGAGTAAAATCGATGTCATGAGTAATTTTACCTTGTTTTGTAGTGTAATAGGACTGAATCATAGCAAACGCTCCTTAAAATAAAATTAATAGAAAATACAACTAAGAAGTAAAGACCACCTTATTACCTAGTGTACACTAATTTGGAATGAAAAAGATAAAAAGAGAGGTTAATTAAAGGGAAAGCGAGGTAGTTTAGTTAAACAGTATATAAAATATTTTTTTAAGTAGGTATATTAAAGGAAACAACTTTTAATTTCTTCCTTTTTTTGCTAGGATAGTAAAGAACGAAGAAATACTATTTAAATAAAATCAGTTTTAATTGAAGGGAGTTTAAATAAATATGAGTAAGCAACAAATTGGTGTAGTTGGAATGGCTGTTATGGGGAAAAACTTGGCTTTAAACATTGAAAGCAGAGGTTATACTGTATCCGTTTATAATCGAACTACTTCTAAAACAGAAGCCGTTATTGCAGAAAACCCAGGTAAAAAATTAGTATTGACTCGTACAGTTGAAGAGTTTGTAGATTCTCTTGAAAAACCAAGACGTATTTTATTAATGGTACAAGCAGGTAAAGGAACGGATGCAACCATCCAATCTTTATTGCCGCATCTTGATAAGGGCGATGTATTGATTGACGGAGGAAATACCTTCTTTAAAGATACGATTCGTCGTAGTGAAGAATTGGCTGAATCAGGTGTGAACTTTATTGGAACAGGAGTTTCCGGTGGAGAAGAAGGCGCATTAAAAGGACCAGCTATTATGCCTGGGGGACAAAAGGAAGCATATGACTTAGTTGCACCTATCCTTGAACAAATTGCTGCTGTAGCTGAAGACGGTGAAGCTTGTGTTACTTATATCGGACCAAATGGAGCAGGTCATTACGTTAAAATGGTCCACAATGGTATCGAATATGGCGATATGCAATTGATTGCTGAATCTTATCACTTGTTACGTAATGTTGCAGGTTTATCAGTTGAAGAAATAGCTGAAGTATTTGCTGAATGGAACAAAGGCGAATTAGATAGTTTCTTAATTGAAATCACAGCAACAGCTTTAACTAAAAAAGATCCTGAAACTGGAAAACCAATGGTCGACATCATTTTAGATCGTGCTGGAAATAAAGGTACAGGTAAATGGACATCACAAAGTGCATTAGATTTAGGTGTACCACTACCATTGATTACAGAATCTGTTTTTGCACGTTATATCTCAGCATTAAAAGAAGAACGTGTTGAAGCAAGCAAGGTTTTGCCGAAACCAGCTAGTTATTCATTTGATGGAGATAAAGCTGAATTGGTTGAAAAAATCAGACAAGCTTTATACTTTAGTAAAATCATGAGTTATGCTCAAGGGTTCGCCCAAATGCGCACAGCTAGTGAAGAATATGACTGGAATTTACAATATGGGGAAATCGCAAAAATTTTCCGCGCCGGATGTATTATTCGTGCTCGCTTCTTACAAAAAATTACAGATGCTTATGATCGCAATGCAGATCTTAAAAACTTAATGTTAGATGAGTACTTTATGGATATCACAAAAAATTACCAAGACTCTGTTCGTGATATTATTGGTATCGCTGTCAAATCAGGTGTGCCTATCCCAACGTTCTCTTCTGCAATAGCTTATTATGATTCATATCGTACAGCTGATTTGCCTGCAAATATCATTCAAGCTCAACGTGATTATTTCGGAGCACACACTTATGAAAGAACAGATAAAGCTGGAACGTTCCATTTTGACTGGTACGGTAACGAAGGAGAAGAACAACTTTAGTCGGTTATTCTTTTAAATAAAAAATAGAGGTTGAGACGATTGTTGTCCAGCCTCTATTTTTTTTGTATCAAAGGAATAAAAATAGTAACGTAATAAAGATAATAGACAACTGTTTATTTGCTTAAGAAATTCTAAAATCCAAGTTTCAAAGTTCTCATTTAATTCTAATTTATGGTAAAATGATAACGGACACATTAAAAATTGATTGTGAAAAACCTTTTATCATGGTATCTTAACAAGAGCGAAAAAGATAAAAATAGCGATTTTAAAGGAGCAGGTGTACAATATAATGAATAAAATTTTAATTATTGAAGATGAAAAAAATCTGGCTCGTTTTGTAGAACTTGAATTAAAACATGAAGGATATGAAACAGAAGTTCGTTACAATGGGCGTACAGGATTAGAAGCAGCAGTTGCAGAAGATGCACATTGGGATGTAGTTTTATTAGATTTAATGTTACCGGAATTAAATGGAATAGATGTTTGTCGTCGTATTAGACAAGTTAGCAATGTACCTATTATTATGATGACTGCGAGAGATTCAGTTATTGATCGGGTATCTGGTTTAGACCATGGTGCAGATGATTATATTGTTAAACCATTTGCCATTGAAGAATTATTAGCACGCTTGCGCGCTTTGTTCCGTCGGATAGAAATTGAAAGTGAACAAAACATTACAAAACAAACGACTGTAACGTATAGAGATTTAACAGTTGAAAAAGAAAACAGAGTTGTCCGTCGTGGTGACGAAGTTATTGAATTAACAAAACGTGAATACGAATTGTTATTAGAATTAATGGAAAACGTGAATGTTGTATTAGCACGTGATGTTTTATTGAATAAAGTATGGGGATATGAAACAGAAGTTGAAACAAACGTAGTAGATGTTTATATCCGTTACTTAAGAAATAAAATTGATGTTCCAAATGTTGACAGTTATATTCAAACTGTTCGCGGTACAGGATATGTGATGCGTTCGTGAAACTCTCATTTTATAACAGAAAAAAGGAAAGAAGAAAAAGAAGACGGCTTTCATTAAAATGGAAGTGGACAATTGGAGCCACTCTAGCCATTTTTTTAACATTTTCTATTTTTTCTGTTGCTATTTTTGTAGGTTTCAGACAAATTATGTTTACACAAGAAGAAGAAAATTTCAGAGAAATTTTATTTGGATCTTCCACCCGTTTGGCAGATGAGAATAAGATAAAGGATAGTGATTCAACCTCATTATCAAAGTCAACGGTATATTCTGCTTTCCATCCTTCATACTTTCCGGATGCTATGGAATTAATAGGAGAATATGATCAACGAAATGCAACTTTTGAAGATTCTGGAAATTACGAAGATTCTTTGTACGCTAAAATGAATGAAGAAGATGTAATCGTACGAGTCTATACTCCGTCATCACGATTACTTTTTGAGTCAAAATTAGGGGATTTTCCTTTTGAAGTAAGCTCGGAACCAGTTATAAAAATGATAAATGTAAATGGTGAAGAAGGTTATTATGGAGTTACGCCTGTTATTTCCGATGAAACAAAACAAATCATTGGTTATGTCCAAGTGATTGACGGAATGGCTGATTACCATAATATGATTGAAGTTACCATTATTAGTTTGGTAGCTATGGGTTTTGCTGCGCTGATATTTAGTGGAATTTTAGGTTATTTATTGGCATTAAATTTTTTGAAACCAATAAAAAATATTACAAATACAATGAATGATCTTCGACAAGATACTTCATCCACCTCTCGAATTGAAGTTGATGAAGGCAACGATGAATTAGACCATCTTTCCATTGTATTTAACGATATGTTAGATAAAATGCAAAAATATATAGAACAGCAAAAACAATTTGTAGAAGATGTTTCACATGAATTAAGGACTCCTGTCGCAGTTATGGAAGGACACTTAAAGTTATTAGACCGATGGGGAAAAGATGATCCTGAGATATTAGATGAATCTCTTTCTGCATCGCTACAAGAAATTACAAGAATGAAAAGTCTAGTTCAAGAGATGTTAGACTTGTCTAGAGCTGAACAAGTAGAAATTCATTATAAGAATGAAAAAACAGCTATTAAGCCGATTATTCAGCAAACCTACAACAATTTTAAAATGATTCATCCTGACTTTGTGTTCAATCTAGATGATGACATTTTTGAAGAGCTTTATGTATCGATTTATCGCAATCATCTTGAACAGATTTTAGTTATTTTATTGGATAATGCAGTAAAATATTCTACTGATCGTAAAGAAGTGCACATCTCAGTTGCAACTGATGATAGAGAAGTTCAAATTGCTATTCAAGATTTTGGTGAAGGGATGACTCCTGAAGATGCAGAGAAGATTTTTAATCGTTTCTATCGCATTGACAAAGCTCGTAGCCGACATAAAGGTGGAAATGGACTTGGTTTAGCAATTGCAAAAGAATTGTTAATTGGGTACAACGGAAGCATTACGGTAGAGAGTGTCCTAGATTATGGAACAATTTTTAGAATAACTTTGCCTATTTACAAAGATGAGGTGTAAAAAAAAGACCTGCTCGTTTGAGTAGGTCTTTTTAGTTAACGATTTTTTTGTTGTTTCCCAGCATTTCTGCCACGAGCATTTGTTTTAACTGAAGATCCTGTTAAAGCGGTAGATTGTTGGTTAACAGGTTCAGCTTGTTTAATTGTCCGTTTTGGTTTTACCGGGCGTTTTTTAGCTTCTGCTTCAACTTGTGCTTTTATTCTTGGTTTAAAGATAAAGTTTGTAATAATTGTTTGGAAAACAGCGAAGATTCCTCCAACGAACCAGTACAATCCTAAACCAGCAGGAGATGTGAATGAGACCATTAAAATCATGATTGGACTGACATACATCATTGTACGCATTTGTTTCTTTTGTTCTTCTGGAAGACCAATCATAGAAACATATGATTGAACAAAGTAAACTGCACCAGCTGCAATAGCAAGAGCTATATTTTGATTACCCAAGCTAAAACCTAAGAAAGTACTGTTACTGATTTCTCCAGATAAATTGATTGCTTGGAACATAGCAGTAAAGATAGGCATTTGAATCAACAATGGCAAGCATCCAATGCCACCTAACATACTCATGTTATTGTCTTTATATAAGCTCATTAATTCTTGTTGTGCAGCAGCTTTTTCTTCAGGTGTAACAGCTGCTTTTTGTTTTTTCTGAACTTCTTCCATTTCTGGTTTGATTAAAGCCATTTTTTCTTGTTGAATAATTGATTTTTTAGATTGGTTTAGATTTAATGGTAAAATAATCAAACGAACGATCAATGTGATAGCAATAATAGCTAATCCATAACTACCATTAAACAAATTAGCAAGCTGTATGATTATCTGTTGAGTAGGAACCACTAAAAATTCATAAATCAAACCACTGGGGTTTCCATCTGAGTCATGTGCCATACACCCTGACAAAAATACCACAACGCTTAAAAGCGCTCCTGATAAAAATAATTTCTTTAAATTCTTCATTGTTCACAATCCTTCATTTTTATTAAATTAAGTAACGTTACCTACTATACAGGATTAGTGTAGGGTTTTCAATTGCTTATTGTAAACTTATCTCTATTCGGTATTGAAGTGAGCTCCTCAATAGTTATAGAATCAACTCTGCCGCTTGGTGAAGGCGAATTTCTTATTTTTTCTATAAATTGGTCGATTTTTTCTGGTTCACCATTAGCTTCTATATATACACTTCCATCTGATTCATTACGGACAATGCCATAAACGCCTATTTGATCAGCTGTCAATTTTGTCATATAGCGAAAGCCAACACCTTGTACAAGTCCGGTTACTTGTATAGAAACTTTTTTCATATCTATCCCTCCATTTTGGGTGTTATCATTTAACGGCTCTAATGAATTATTGATTGGAAAAAGAAACTTTTTGACTGTTGATAAGAACGAGTTCATACTATTCCTCCTCATTTCCAAATCATTATGCCTGTTTAGTTTATTTTAACGATTGCACTAAACTTGGTCAATCATTCTTTAGTCTGAATTTTATAAAAATAGGAGAACATACTTTTGGTTTTGTTGCATTGAGTATAGAGATAACTTACAATGATTGTACAGTATTTAGTAGGATAATAAGAAATTATAAGCTGTTTTAAGTAAAGAAAGGAATTACCATGAAGACATTAATTATCGCTGAAAAACCGAGTGTAGGTAAAGAGATTGCAAGGGTATTAGGTGCAACACAAAAAAGTAAAACATTTATTGAAGGAAAAGACGTCATTGTTACCTGGGCGTTAGGTCATCTATTAGGATTAAAAATGCCTGAAGAATATAAAAGTGAATGGGCAACATGGGATTTGAACACTTTGCCATTAGTTCCAGAAAAAATGCTGACTAAGCCTTTAAAAAATACAAGTGGTCAGTTAAAAGCAATCAAGCAGCTGGCTAATCGAAAAGATGTTGGGTCAGCAGTGATTGCTACGGATGCTGGACGCGAAGGGGAATTGGTTGCACGATGGATATTAGAGTATGTTCATTTTAATAAACCAGTAAAAAGACTTTGGATTTCTTCGCAAACTGATAAGGCCATTAAGGATGGTTTTAAGAACCTTCAACCTAGTGAAAAGTATACTAACTTATATGAATCCGCTGTTGCTCGTTCTGAAGCAGATTGGTTAATTGGTTTAAATGTCACGAGAGCATTGACAGTCAAGTATCAAGATAATTTATCGGCTGGAAGAGTTCAAACGCCAACATTGGCTATGGTAAGAAAGCAAGAAGCAAAAATTGCATCTTTTGTTCCAGAAACGTATTATACGGTCCAATTGATGATGGATGGAAAAAGAGCCTCATTAAAAAGCGGAGCTCCTCATAAATATACTAAACGCGAAGAAGCTGAAAATTTAGTAGCTTCGCTAAAAAACAAGCCGATAGTTGTAGTAGATGTAAAAGAAAAGCAATCCATACAGCAAGCGCCATTGCCATATGATTTAACTGAACTTCAACGTGAAGCCAACCAACGCTATCAGTTTTCAGCAAAGAAAACATTGAGCTTGATGCAAACTTTATACGAACGTCATAAAGTGCTGTCTTATCCAAGGACAGATTCTAAATACTTAACTCAAGATATGTTAGGAACAATGAAAGAAAGAGTAATGGCAATTCAAGGATTTGCTCCGGATGATGTAAAAAAAATTCTTAAAAATGGTGCTCAAGTAACTTTGAAAAGTATTTTTAATACTTCAAAAGTGACAGATCATCACGGCATCATTCCAACTGAAGAACGTCCGCGACCAGAAAAAATGGAAGCAGATGAACTGAAAATATATCGGATGGTTGTTGAACGGTTTATTGGGTTGTTTTTACCAGCTTATAAAGTATCTAAGACAACCATTGTATTTTCAGCTGAAGATATTTTATTTCATTTGCAACAAGAAGTTGTGCTGGAAAAAGGATGGAAGAAAGACATTCAGAAACTAGAAGGAAATGATTATCAGTTAAATGAACAATTCAACAGTCCGGTTTATACCATCCAAAAACAACTCACAGAAGCCCCAGCTCGTCTTTCAGAAGGTGCTCTTCTACAAAATATGGAAAATAATGGATTAGGTACACCTGCTACTCGTGCAGAAATCATTGAAAAACTCATTAGTAGTGATTTAATGGAACGTACTCAAAATAAATTGAGTACAACTCCTAAAGGCCAGCAACTACTAACATTAGTCAATCCAGCATTAGTGACTCCAGAACTGACAAGTAAATGGGAAAAATCTTTAGAAGAAATTGCAAAAGGCATCTTGAGAAAAGAAGAATTTTTAACACAAATAAAAAAAGAAACAGCTCGATTAGTAACTGAGATCAAAAACAGCACGCAAACCTATAAAGATCATTCTCTAACCAGTAAAATTTGCCCAGATTGTGGTGAATTATTGAAAGAACGTAATGGACGTGATGGGAAAGTGTTGGTTTGCAGTAGTTCTACTTGTTCTTACAGACGCAGAAAAGATCCAAAACTATCCAATCATCGATGTGCACAGTGCCACCGTAAAATGGAGATTCATGAAGGTAAAACTGGGAAATACTTCAAATGCAAATATTGTAATGTGACTGAAAAGATTGAAGGGAAAAACAGTAAGAAACCAAGTAAACATGAAACAAAAAAATTAATGAAAAAAATTAATCAGCAAGAGGAAGAAGCGGAAAGTCCTTTGGCTTTAGCGATGAAAGCAGCGTTGGAGAAAAAAGGATAACTAAAATATTCCATGTGAAAAAGGATGAGGGAAGGCAATAAAGAATGTCTGCCTCATCCTTTTACTGCATTTCGTTTACAGCTTATTTTGTGTATAATTAAAAGGAATTATAAGGAGGAAAGAAAACCGTGGCAAGTAAAAAAAAGAATACTACAGCTAAAAAGAACGCAAATTATCGTCATTCATTTGAAATTATTGGATTGATTTTTATTATTTTAAGTATTTTTTCAGTTTCGCAAACAGGTTTTGCGGGTATTTTTAGTGCGAATTTATTTCGTTTTTTTGTAGGGAATACATTTACTATTGCAGCAATCTTGATTGGAATCTATGGGCTTTACCTTATATTTAAAGGGAAAGAACCTCCTTTTAAAAATAAACGAATTGCAGGTTTTTTACTCATTTACAGCAGTTTGTTATTAGTCCAGCATGCTCGTTTATTTGCACCTATTATTCATGCGGATATGAACGTTATTTCTGCTACTTTCCGTTTCTTTATGATCGATATGGTGAATAATGAGATTACACAATCTCTTGGTGGAGGAATGATTGGAGCTGTTTTTTACGCAGCTAGTTATTTTTTATTTTCTCAATGGGGAACTTATTTTATAGCAGGGCTTAGTTGTTTTTTTGGAATCTTTTTATTATTTCAATTATCCTTTAAAACATTCCTAAAAAAAATAGGGAATGGACTTATGATTGGTTGGCAAAAAATCAAAATACACTTATCGGAATTGAAAACAATTATCTTGAAAAAACGAAGCGAGTCAAAAGAATCTACTAAAAATGAACCTCAAAAAAAGGTTAAGAAAGAAAAAATAAATACTGTTAAAGCTGTACCCAATGTTAAAGAAGAACAAACTACTCAAAAAGAGAAGAATGAGCAATTGCAATTGGAAATTGAGAATTACCAAAACCGTGTTAAGAAACCTGCTGTCGATGAAGCGAAAGCAATTAGTGCAGAGACAGATGACCATGATGGAGAACCTATTGATTTTGAGATAGGAGCTGAGAAAGAAAATAAGGATTATCAATTACCACCTTCTCATTTATTAAACGAAATCCCCCAAAATGACCAAACAAATGAATACGCGATTATCCAAAAAAATGTTAAGAAATTAGAAGATACTTTTCAAAGTTTTGGGGTAGATGCAAAAGTTATCAAAGCAAATTTAGGACCCGCCGTAACAAAATATGAAGTCCAACCAGCAATTGGGGTGAAAGTAAGTAAGATCGTTAGTCTCAGCGATGATATTGCATTGGCATTAGCGGCAAAAGATATTCGGATAGAAGCTCCGATACCCGGCAAGTCTTTTATTGGAATAGAAGTTCCAAATAGTGAAGTGAGTTTAGTTTCCTTTAGAGATGTTATCGAAGGTCAGGTCCATAATAAAGAAAAGCTGTTAGAAGTACCACTTGGAAGAGATATAACCGGCAGTATTGCTATGGCTGATTTAGCTAAAATGCCTCATTTACTTGTAGCGGGATCTACAGGAAGTGGAAAATCAGTTTGTATCAATGGAATCATTACTAGTTTGTTGATGAAAGCTAAACCGAACGAAGTAAAATTGATGATGATAGACCCTAAGATGGTGGAATTAAATGTCTATAATGGAATTCCACATCTACTAACACCTGTCGTGACTAATCCCAAAAAAGCAGCACAAGCTTTGCAAAAAGTCGTTGCGGAAATGGAAAGAAGATACGAACTATTTGCTGCTAGCGGGATGCGAAATATTACTGGATACAATCAATACTTACAAACACATAATCAAGAAAATGGCGAAAATTATCCAACATTACCATTTATCGTGGTGATTGTTGATGAGCTAGCTGACTTAATGATGGTAGCTAGTAACGAAGTCGAAGATGCGATCATTCGTTTAGCGCAAATGGCTCGGGCTGCTGGAATTCATATGATCTTAGCAACTCAAAGGCCAAGTGTAGACGTTATCACGGGCATTATTAAAGCAAATGTTCCTTCACGGATTGCTTTTGCAGTTTCCAGCGGTGTTGATTCGAGAACGATAATTGACGGCAGTGGAGCAGAAAAATTATTAGGTAGAGGAGACATGTTATTCTTGCCAATGGGCGAAAATAAACCGGTTCGTGTACAGGGTGCATTTATTTCTGATGAAGAGGTTGAACATATTGTGACATTTGTAACTGATCAACAAGGCGCAAATTATGTTGAAGAGATGATGCCTACAGAGGAAACTAAAGCTGCAGAAAGTGATGTCGAAGATGAAGTATATGAGGACGCAGTGGCTTTGATCGTTGAAATGCAGACGGCAAGCATCTCTTTATTGCAACGACGTTTTAGAATCGGCTATAATCGAGCAGCTCGTCTGATCGATGAAATGGAGATGCGAGGCATAGTTGGCCCTTCAGAAGGCAGTAAGCCTCGTAAGGTGAATATCACTCACGTTCCTGGCGACGAGCAGTTAAATGAATCAGAAATAGAACAATATTAATAAAGAACATCTGTTAATGAGCTACTCATTTAGCAGATGTTTTTTTTGGCATAGGTACTTTTTGTCAGTAATTAGACCTAAAGACATACGAAAATAGTTTTAATACATTAGAAATCAATTAAAAACTGAACATTTTTTAGCTAAAACGTTTTCAACAATCATTTTTGTTGTTTATTTTTTAAAATAAAGATGGTACTATAAATGCGAGGATGAATTAATGAGAATTTGATTCATACTAAAAAATTATTGGGGGTTTTTTGAGTGAAGAGTAGAAATTTTAAGAGTCTATTGACTCTGGGTCTATTATCAAGTTTAACATTGGCTGCATGTGGAGCTGATGAAGGAAGTGATAATGCTTCATCTTCAGGTTCAGGAGAAGATTATTCAATTGTTATGGTTACCGACGTAGGTGGAGTAGATGATAAATCATTTAACCAATCTGCTTGGGAAGGTATGGAAGCTTGGGGAGAAGAGCACAAACTTGAAAAAGGACCTGATGGATACAACTACATTCAATCAGATGAAGATTCTCAATTTGTTACAAATTTAAATACTGCTGTAAATAATAATTTTGATTTGATTTTTGGGATTGGATTTAAATTAAAACCAGCAATGATAGACGTTGCTGAACAAAATCCAGATCAAAACTTTGTTATTATTGATGAAACAATTGAAGCTGACAACGTTTCTTCTGTATTGTTTAAAGACCATGAAGCTGCATTTTTAGCTGGGGTTGCTGCCGCTGAAACAACTGAAACAGACCATGTTGGGTTCATCGGTGGACAACAAAGTGCTGTTATTGACCGTTTTGAAGCTGGTTTTGTAGCTGGTGTACAAGATGTTAATCCAGATATTAAAATTGATGTTGAGTATGCTGGATCATTCGGAGATGCTGCTCTTGGAAAACAATTAGCAGCTGCAATGTATAGTTCAGGAGCAGATATTATTTATCATGCATCTGGAGATACAGGTAATGGTGTGTTCTCAGAAGCTATCGACCGCATGAATTCTAATCCAGATCAAAAACTTTGGGTAATCGGAGTTGACCGTGATCAAACTGCTGAAGGTGAATACGATGGCGGAAACTTAACACTTACTTCAACACTTAAAGGTGTAGGACAAGCTGTTCAAGATATCGCAAATGCATCAATGGAAGGCAACTTCCCAGGTGGAGAAATCAGTAACTTTGGTTTAGCTGAAGATAGCGTAGGCATTACTGAAGGGGCATTATCTGAAGACGTAATCAAAACAGTTGAAGATTACAAACAACAAATTATTGATGGAACAATTACAGTTCCAGAAGCACCATAATTTAATTTATACCAAACAACTAGTTTAAGGAATGAATAAAGATCAAAAGACCGGATACTTATATTCCGGTCTTTTCCTCTCTTTTGAGTTATCAAGATCAGTATGATCAAAACTATATTTTCTATTAAAATTAAAAAAGAAAATTTGATAACTACTTGTCTGTAAAACAACTATAATGGATAATAGATTGAGCAAGAGAAAAGGAGTGAAACCATCGTGTCAGAATCAGTAAATGTCATTGAAATGAAGGGTATTACGAAGCAGTTTGGTACTTTCAAAGCGAATGACAATATTAATTTGCAGCTTAAAAAGGGAGAAATTCATGCTCTTTTAGGAGAAAATGGTGCAGGTAAATCCACTTTAATGAATATTCTTTCAGGGTTATTAGAACCTACTTCTGGAGAAATTCTGGTAAATGGACAGGTGGTAAATATAAGTTCACCTAGTGCAGCAAACAAATTAGGTATTGGAATGGTTCATCAACATTTTATGTTAGTGAAAAAGTTTACCGTTACTGAAAATATTATTTTGGGAATGGAAAAAACTAAAAATGGTTTTTTAGATAGACATTCGGCTAAAAATGAAATAAAAGAATTGTCTGAAAAATACGGTTTATTAGTTGATCCTAGTGCAAAAGTTGAATCTATTTCAGTAGGAATGGAGCAAAGGGTAGAGATTTTAAAAACTCTTTATCGCGGAGCAGATATCTTAATATTTGATGAACCGACTGCAGTGTTGACTCCTCAAGAAATCGATGAATTGATAAATATTATGAGAGCCCTAACAAAAGAAGGCAAGTCGATCATCTTAATTACACATAAACTTGATGAAATTAAAGCTGTTGCTGACCGTTGTACGGTTATCCGTCGTGGACAAAGTATTGATACGGTGGATGTTTCAACTACTTCTCCTCAAGAATTAGCAGATATGATGGTTGGACGTTCAGTTTCCTTCAAAACACAAAAAAAGGCTTCGCAACCAAAAGAAACTGTTTTGTCTATCGAAAATCTTACAGTCAAAGAAAACCGTGGATTAGATGCAGTTAAAGGATTAAGTTTAGAAGTTCGAGCTGGAGAAGTTGTGGGAATAGCCGGAATCGATGGAAATGGACAAAGTGAATTGATTCATGCAATTACCGGATTAACAAAGACTGAAAGTGGGAAAATCACGCTAAACGGTGAAGAAATCCAAAATAAAACACCACGTAAAATTACAGAATTAGGGTTAGGACATATCCCTGAAGACCGTCATAAATATGGCTTAGTGTTGCCGATGTCATTAGAAGAAAATATAGCATTACAAACGTATTATAAAAAACCTTTAAGTAATCATGGTATTTTAAATCAAAAAGAAATAAAGAACTTTGCAATAAAATTAATCGAAGAATTTGACGTGCGCACACAAAATGAAACAACACCTGCTGGATCATTATCAGGTGGGAACCAACAAAAAGCTATTATTGCTAGAGAAATTAATCGTAACCCATCATTATTGATAGCTGCACAACCGACACGAGGACTTGATGTAGGAGCGATTGAATACATTCATTCACGTTTGATTGAGCAACGAGATAATGGAAAAGCCGTCTTGCTAATGAGTTTTGAACTAGATGAGATTTTAAATGTTTCTGATCGAATCGCTGTTATGTATGAAGGCAATATCGTTGCAATTGTGAATCCTAAAGAAACAACTGAACAAGAGCTTGGTTTGTTAATGGCAGGGACTTCTCTCGAAAAAGCTCGTTCTCTGATCAAACAAGGAAATGGAAAGGAGGGTGTTCAAAGTGAATCATAAAAAAGATACATTGAACAATTTACTTGTGCCATTACTTTCTGTATTAATGGGATTTGTTCTGGGTGCAATTATTATGGTTATTTTTGGGTACGATCCAATTACTGGATATACAGCAATGATTAATGGTGCTTTTGGTTCATCCTTTTATATTGGTGAAACATTAAGACAAGCTACACCGCTTATTCTAACAGCATTAGGTTTTTCTGTAGCTTACAATGCAGGATTCTTTAACATTGGGGTTGCTGGACAGGCTTTGCTTGGTTGGTTATGTTCTGTATGGGTAGCTACTTCTTTTGCAAGCTTACCGGGTATCATTTTACTTCCCTTAAGCATTCTTGGTGGTGCTTTGGCTGGAGCTATTTGGGCTGGAATTGCTGGATTTTTAAGAGCTTACTTTAACACTAGTGAAGTTATTGTTACGATCATGTTGAACTATACTGCTCTTTATACAACAAATTATTTGATTCGTAATGTTTTAACAGAATCAGCAGATGCAACAGCACGTATTCCAGAAGGAGCGAGTTTACGAGCTGGATGGATAACTGAATTAACAAGTAATTCTACTCTTCATACGGGTATATTTATTTCTTTAATTATGGCTGTAGTCGTTTGGTTCTTAATGAAAAAGACAACTACTGGATTTGAAATTAGAACTGTAGGGCTAAATCCTAGTGCTTCTGAATATGCTGGTATGAGTTCTAAACGTAATATCATTATTTCAATGTTAATCAGTGGTGGTTTGGCTGGTTTAGGTGGAGTAATGGAAGGTCTAGGAAACTTCCAAAATATCTTTACCCAAGGAGCAATGCCAACTATAGGATTTGATGGTATGGCAGTAGCTTTGTTAGGGTTAAGCAACCCCGTAGGTATTATTTTCTCAGCTATTCTGTTTGGAGCATTGAAAATTGGTGGAAACAGCATGCCGATGATTTCAGGTGTCCCAACCGAAGTTGTAGATATTGTAATAGCTTCTATTATTTTCTTCGTAGGGGCTAACTACTTGATTCGCTATTTTATCGATAAACGAGCTAGAGTAAATAAAGGAGGAGTGAAATAAGATGGATATCGTACAATTGCTTCAACTCATTGTTTCATCATCACTTGTGTATTCAGCTCCTCTTGTATTAACAGCCCTAGGTGGAACATTTTCTGAACGTAGTGGTATTGTTAACGTAGGTCTAGAAGGAATAATGGTTATGGGAGCCTTTAGTTCAATTGTATTTAATTTAACTTTTGCAAGTACTTTTGGCGACATGACTCCTTGGATATCCGCTTTAGTTGGTGGATTGATTGGTGTGGTTTTTTCACTGATCCACGCAGTAGCTACAGTCAATCTAAGAGCAGACCACATTATTTCTGGTACTGTTATCAACTTAATGGCTCCAGCATTAGCAATCTTCTTTACTCGTGTATTGTATAATGGAGCTGGACAAACGGATCGTATCACTGAAAGTTTTGGTAAAGTAACTATTCCATTACTGAACCGTATTCCAATTATCGGCGATATTTTCTTTAAAGGAACTTCAGCACCCGCTTTTGCAGGTATTCTAATTGCTATCATTTGCTGGGTAGTACTCTTTAAGACAAGATTTGGTTTACGTTTAAGATCTGTTGGGGAACACCCTCAAGCAGCTGATACGTTAGGGATCAATGTTTACTTAATGAAATATGCTGGTGTAATGTTGTCTGGTTTACTCGGTGGTATGGGTGGCGCAATTCAAGCGCAATCTATTTCATTGAGTTTTCAAGCTTCAACAATTGCTGGGCAAGGATTTATTGCTATGGCAGCAATGATATTTGGTAAATGGAACCCTCTTGGTGCAATGGGTGCAGCTATATTCTTTGGTTTTGCTCAAAGTCTAGGTGTTATTGGAAATTACATTCCTATTATTCAAGACATCCCAAGTGTGTGGTTGCAAATCGCGCCATATGTTATCACTATTATTGTGTTGGTTGGTGTTATCGGTAAATCCGAAGGACCAGCAGCTGGTGGTAAAACATATATTAAATCAAAATAAGATACTTTTTAAGCAACAACGGACGTTCATGTCTGTTGTTGCTTTCTTTTTTTTAGTTTTTATTTTAAGATAGACAATGAACGCTTTTCCAAGTTAGAGGAGGAATAAAGATATGTCTATTCAGTTAAATGAAGGAGTTCATTTGCATGTACTCCCCACTAAAAAATATAAAACTATTCGTATTATGTTGAAATTTCGTGCACCATTAAATAAACATACGATTACCAAACGAGCTATGCTAGCAAATTTATTGGAGACAAACAGTAAAAAATACCCTACACAAACAGCATTAAGAAGTGCTCTTTCAACTATGTATGGAGCTAGTTTTGGAACCGCTGTAACTAAAAAAGGGAATACTCATGTATTGACTTTTAGTTTGAATTTAGTGAATGAGAAATACTTATCAAAAGGAGATAACGTATTACAAGAAGGCATTGATTTTCTAAAAGAAGTTATTTTCTCTCCAAATGTTGAGCAAGGTCAATTTCATGAAAAGACTTTTAAAAGAGAAAAAGAAAATTTAGAAGATTATTATGATTCGTTATTTGATGATAAACAAACTTATGCGAGTCTATCTTTACAAGAGCTCTTTTTTGAAGATGATAATCAAAAAACACCAAGTGTTGGTTCAAAAGAAGATTTGAAAGAAATAACTTCTAGCTCTTTGTATGAGTATTATCAAGAAATTTTAAATCAAGATAAGGTAGACATTTACGTAATGGGTGATGTGAGTACAGGTGAGATTCAGTCAGCATTTGAGCAGTTCAACTTTGCTCCTCGACAATTAGAAGAAACAAATAGTTTCTATAAAGAACCAGCAGCTAAGAAAATAAAAAGTAAAACTGAATACCAAGATGTTATACAAGCGAAGTTTAACCTCGGTTATACAACGTCTGTTTTTTATCATGATCCGTCTTATTATGCAGCACAAGTATTCAATGGTTTATTCGGCGGATTCCCGCATTCTAAATTGTTTATGAATGTTCGTGAGAAGGAAAGTTTAGCTTATTATGCTTCTAGTTCAATGGATACGTTTAGAGGGATGATGACTGTTCAAACTGGTATTGATGGTCAAAAGGTAGAACAAGTTAGAGAAATCATCGCATTACAGTTAAAAGAGATGCAATCAGGCAATTTTACTCAAGAAGCTGTTTCTCAAACGAAAGAAATGTTGAAAAATCAACTTTTTCAATCTGAAGATAACTCAGGATCTGTTATTGAGCGTATTTATGCTATGCAATTAGCTAGAGGTAATGGGAATGAACTTTCAATTGATGAGTGGGTACGTAGAATTGAAAAGGTTACTAAAGAGGACATCATTGAAGTGGCCAACCAAGTGAAATTAAATGCAACATTCTTTTTGACAGCGGAGGCGAAATAATGGAAAAAAAAGTCTATGAACAATTACAAGAAATAATATATAGAGAGACACTAGATAATGGGCTACAAGTGATCTTATTGCCTAAAAATGATTTTCATAAAACTTATGGCTTATTTTCAACTAATTTTGGTTCTATTGATAATCAATTTGTCCCTCGTGGGAAAACAGAAGCAACTACTGTACCAGATGGCATTGCTCACTTTTTAGAACATAAATTATTTGAAAAAGAAGATGGAGATGTTTTCAATACATTTGGGCGCTTAGGTGCTTCTGCAAATGCTTTTACAAGTTTTACTCGTACAGCGTATCTTTTTTCCAGTACGAGCAATGTTCCAGAGAGTTTGACTACACTTCTGGATTTTGTTCAAGAACCTTATTTTACTGAATCAACGGTAAATAAAGAAAAAGGGATCATTGCTCAAGAGATTCAAATGTATGAAGATGAACCGGACTGGCGTTTGTTTTTTGGTATCTTAGGTAATATGTATCCTAAACATCCCTTGCACATCGATATTGCTGGAACGGTAGATAGTATTATGGACATTACTCCTGAATTACTATATGAGAATCATGAGACTTTTTATCACCCGAGTAATATGAATCTATTTATTGTTGGAAAATTAGATCCAAAAGAAACCATGCAGTTGATTCGAGACAATCAAGCAAAAAAAGACTTCGTACCTGCTGAAACAATTCAACGTATTTTTCCAGAAGAAACCATTCATGATATCAAACCTTACGATTTTATCAAGATGTCTGTTAACCGACCAAAAAGTATTGTCGGAGTAAAAGGTTTAAACGAGGTCCCAACTGGCATAAAGGCTCTAGAGTATAAAACAACAATGGATTTACTGCTAACGTTGTTATTTGGTCCTACATCGGCAAATTATTTAAATTTATATGACAAAGGAATCATAGATGATAGTTTCTCTTATGAGTTTAATTTGGACCGTACGTTCCATTTTGTAGATGTCAGTGGAGACACAAAAGATTCAGCTGCTTTTAGTGAAGAAATTAAAAAACTGTTGCTTAGTGCAAAAGATAGCTTAGAATTAACAGAAGAAAATTTAACAACGGTTAAGAAACGAATGATTGGCCAAGAATTGCAAGCATTAAACTCGTTAGAATATATAGCTAATCAATTTAGCCAACCTATTTATGGAGAAGCAACGTTATTTGATATCGTTCCTATTATTGAAAACATTACATTAGCAGAGATAAAAGATGCTGCTGCAGAATTTATGATTGAAGATCATATGACGACATTCCATATTTTACCAAAAGGAGCGAATGAAGCGTGAAATTTGCTTTAATTATGGGAGCTAGCGGTGATATTGGAAAAGAAATCGCGCAAGAATTAGCAGAAAAAGGATGGTCATTGTACTTGCACGCTCACTCAAATCCAAAGAGCGTTGACAATCAACTGCGAAGTTTTCAAGTCCTTTATCCAAAACAAGATTTTTACGCTTTAACTTTAGATATGACGAAAGAAGAGGATATTCCTCTTTTTCTTCGTTCTATCTACCAGTTGGATGCGGTTATTTTTGCTAGTGGGTTTACGACTTATCAGTTGCTAACTGAAGTTACTTCTATCGACATGGATCACATGTGGTCAGTGCATGTTAAGACACCCATTTTATTGATCCAACACTTACAAGATAAATTAGCTCGTTCTAGACAGGGAAGAATTATTTTTATTAGTTCTATTTATGGAGAAATGGGTAGTGCAATGGAAGTATTTTATAGTACTACAAAAGGCGCCCAGCTAGCTTTTATTAAAGCTTATAGTAAAGAAGTAGCTAGTCTGGGGATAACTGTAAACGCAATTTCTCCAGGTGCAATTGCTACTAAAATGAATCAAGATTTTACAGCAGCAGAACTGAAAGAGTTGGAAAGTGAGATTCCGGTAGGGCGTTTAGGAAGTGTGTCAGAAGTTAGTTTTTGGGTTGCTCAATTATTGGAAAAACGCAGCGCGTATATGACTGGTCAATCTATTGTGATTAGCGGTGGCTGGTTAAAATAGAAAAGCATCATCACTTTATAGTATAAAGAAAAATTAATGTTTCTAGAGTAGTAGTTATGTTATAATGCAAATGATATGAGATTTTCTCTCTAAACAAGAGAATAGGTAGGTGAGACAGTTGAATGAAATTGGTGAAAAATTAAAAGAAGCAAGAAAAGCAAAAGGATATACACTAGATGATTTGCAACAAATGACTAAAATTCAAAAAAGATATTTAATTGCTATTGAAGAAGGCAATTATGATGTTATGCCAGGGAAGTTTTATGCACGTGCTTTTATCAAACAATATGCAGATACTGTAGGCTTGAATGGAGATCAGTTATTAGAAGAATACACTGATGCAGTCCCTCATACCCATGATGAAGAATACGTTGAAAAAGTCTCTACAGATCAAACTCGGTCTGGAAAAAACCCGGAAAATATCTTTTTGACAAAAGCCCAAGATTATTTACCTACAATTCTAATCGGCATCTTAGCAGTAGCTATTGTAGCAGCTATCTATTTTGCTGTAATAAAAACAAACAATCAAGGCGATGAAGATATGATTACAAAGGAATCAGAAGAGATTTCTGTCTCAAGCGCTGAATCAATTTCAAGTGAAGAGTCAGTAGCAGAATCTTCAGAATCGCAAGAAAGTGAAGAAGAGACTCAAGGAATTGAGATGCAATCTTCTACTGGTTCAACAACGACTTATTCTGTTACCGGGGTTTCAGAAGGCAGCAGTTTAACATTGACTGCTTCAGGTGGAGATTCATGGATTAGTGTTGAGGCTGATGGAACAACCATTGATGCTCAGTTGATTACAGACGGCTCTAATTTAGAGTCAGAAGTTCCAGAGGGTACGTCATCTTTAGTGGTCATTATTGGGAATGCTCCTGCTACGAAAGTAAATCTTAATGGTGAGGATATTCCGTATGCTCCAGAAGCAGAAAATTCTGTTCGTCAAGAAATTGAATTTCAATTCGAATAGATAGTGAGAGGAAAGACTTGTAATACTTTTTTTATTGAAGTCTTCTTAAAATTAGTAGATGTATCTTGATAAAGAGAGGAAGCACAAAATTGAACTTACCAAATAAACTTACTGTATTGAGAATTTTTATGATTCCGATATTTGTTATTATCGTATTAGCACCTTTTGATTGGGGTGTAGTTCATCTTTTAGGATCTACAGTGGAAGTGACACAATTGGTAGGAGCTGGTTTATTTGCTTTAGCAAGTTTCACAGACTGGTTAGATGGAAAAATCGCACGTAACCAAGGATTAGTAACGAATTTTGGTAAATTTGCGGATCCTTTAGCTGATAAGATGTTAGTTATGACAGCTCTAATTGTTTTAGTTGGGCAAAACTTAGCTCCTTCATGGGTCGTTTCTATTATTGTATGTAGGGAATTAGCTGTTACAGGACTAAGATTACTATTAGTAGAACAAGGTGGCACAGTCTTAGCAGCTGCATGGCCTGGAAAAATAAAAACAGCTACTCAAATGGTTGCTATTATCTTATTGCTTATTGATAATTTACCTTTTGAAGGAATCGGATTGCCTATGGCATCTATTATGTTGTATATTTGTTTATTCTTTACAATTTATTCTGGGGTAGACTACTTTGTAAAAAACAGCTCCGTATTCAACGGTCCTAAATAAGAACAGAATACTATCAAGAAGAGAAGATCATTTGAAATGAGTATTTCAATGGTCTTCTTTTTTGTCACCTAGAAAAGTATGGTAAAATAAGAACATTAAAGAATGGAAGCCTTTTATCTTAAGAGTTTAAGAAGGGCCAAATTAAAGTTGTATCATAGTGTTCGCGTATTATAGAAGTAGGAGTGAGTAGAAATGAATGCAGAAATCATAGCAATTGGTACCGAGTTATTGATGGGGCAAGTAGTAAATACAAATGCTTCTTTTTTGTCTCGCGAGTTGTCATCATTAGGAATAAATGTCTATCATCAAATCGTTGTGGGAGATAATCCCACAAGAATGGCGGAAGTGATAGAAGCTGCTGAACAACGAAGTGATTTAATCATACTATCAGGAGGTTTGGGTCCAACAAAAGATGATATTACAAAGCAAGTATTAGCTGAGCATTTAAACAAAAAATTAATTTTGGATAAAAGTACGATGGAAAAAATTACTATGTATCACGAAAGTAGAAAACGATTAATGACAGAAAATAATCGCTTGCAAGCTATGGTTATTGAAGAATCAACTATCTTGAAAAATGAAACGGGTCTTGCTGCTGGTATGTTTTTAACCCAAAATAATCAATTCTATGTGTTGTTGCCTGGCCCTCCTAGTGAGTTAGAACCCATGTTTATAAAAGAAGTAAAACCTTTATTGATGAAAAAAAATCAGAATGAAACGTATATCGTATCAAGAGTGATGCGCTTTTTTGATATAGGAGAATCCCAGTTAGCTGCTGAACTGGATGATTTGATTGAACACCAGGAAAATCCAACTCTTGCTACATATGCTGGGAAACACGAAGTAACTTTGCGTTTAACAGCCAATGGAAGCTCTGAGGAAGCTTGTTATTTATTATTGGATAATATGGAAGTGAGTATCCAAAAACGTATAGGAAGCTATTTTTACGGGTATGGAGAGGACAATAGGCTAGAAAATGTAGTGGCTGATTTGCTGAAAGAAAGAAAATTGACATTGACAGCTGCAGAAAGTTTAACGGGTGGAGCCTTTCAAAGTCAACTAACCAGTATTTCAGGTGCTAGCCAATATTTTAAAGGTGGAATCGTAACCTATAGTAATGAAAGCAAAAAAGAAATCTTGGGTGTGTCTAAAGAAACCATTAAAAACGAAGGAGCAGTTAGCGCTCAATGTGCCATCGAGATGGCACAAAACGCAAGAGAGATGTTTAATGTAGACTTAGGGTTATCCTTTACTGGTGTTGCAGGCCCAGATAAGTTAGAAAACCAAGAAGTGGGTACAGTGTGGATTGGCCTTTCTGTTAAGGGACAACCAACATTCGCTAAGGAATACCATTTAGGTAAAGGGCGTGAGAACAATAGGGATAGATCAGTAATGTCTGGGTTAGAGTTGATTCGGAGAACTTTATTGAATTTACCTATTCATCAAAAGGTTTTTTCTGGAAAAAAAGTCGAATGAATTAAATAATGGACACCGAATGTTTGTTCGCTTTTTTCTTGCTTTGTTTATAAAAAAAAGGTATAATAATGGATGTAGCAGATGAAAATATGAATGAGTAACGAATAGATAAAAGAAGATTTGAGGAGGATTTATTTAATGGCAGACGATCGTAAACAAGCATTAGACGCAGCGTTAAAAAAGATTGAAAAGAATTTTGGAAAAGGTTCTGTTATGAAACTAGGCGAAAAAGTTGATACACGTATTTCAACTGTTCCTAGTGGTTCACTAGCATTAGACGTAGCTTTAGGTGTAGGTGGTTTTCCGCGTGGAAGAATCATCGAAGTATATGGTCCTGAAAGTTCAGGTAAAACTACAGTAGCTTTACATGCTGTTGCTGAAGTTCAAAAACAAGGCGGAATTGCTGCTTTTATTGATGCAGAAAATGCATTAGATCCAAAATATGCAGCTGCTTTAGGTGTAGACATAGATGAATTACTTTTATCTCAACCAGATACAGGTGAACAAGGATTAGAAATTGCAGATGCTTTAGTTTCCAGTGGAGCAGTAGATATTGTAGTTATTGACTCAGTTGCTGCTTTAGTACCACGTGCAGAAATCGAAGGAGAAATGGGAGACTCTCATGTAGGTCTACAAGCCCGTTTGATGTCTCAAGCTTTGCGTAAATTATCTGGATCAATTAATAAGACAAAAACAATCGCTCTATTTATCAACCAAATTCGTGAAAAAGTCGGCGTGATGTTTGGTAATCCAGAAATTACCCCGGGTGGTCGTGCACTGAAATTCTACGCTACGATCCGATTAGAAGTTAGAAGAGCTGAACAAATCAAACAAGGTACAGATATTATGGGTAACCGTACAAAAATCAAAGTTGTAAAAAACAAAGTTGCTCCTCCTTTTAGAGTAGCTGAAGTAGATATCATGTATGGAGAAGGTATATCTCAAGTTGGAGAACTGGTAGATATGGGTTCTGACAAAGATATTATTGATAAATCTGGAGCGTGGTACTCTTATAATGGCGAACGAATTGGTCAAGGCCGAGAAAACGTCAAAAAATTCTTTAAGGAAAATCCTGAATTAAGAGCTGAAGTAGAACAAAAAGTTCGTGCAGCTTATGGATTTGGTGAACCTGGCACTGAAGAAGCAACAGCAGACTCTTCTGAAATTGATTTATTAGAAAAATAAGATCATAAGAAAACCAATAAGTATTAGTCTTATTGGTTTTTTTTATAAACTGTTTTTAATCGAATACTACAATTAATGAAGGAAAAAGGAACCTTATATAGGTATACTTAATGTTATGAAAGTTTATGAAAGGGTTACAAAACCATTATTTAAGTTGACATGTCTCTTCACTACAATTAAAATTAAGTTATCTATTAATTTATAATTAGATATAGGGTAGGTTTTATTGGTATAAAACTATTCATGTTCTACCAAATAATGGATAAATAATAAATGACAAATTAAATAAATGATACGGAGGTGGAAGAATGGATTTTACAAGTGTTGCCTTCGCTATCGTTACTTTAGTTGTCGGTCTTTTTGTTGGATATCTCGTCCGCAAAGCAACCCATGAAAAAGAGCTAGCTGGTGCTAGAAACACTGCAACTGGAATATTGGAAGAAGCAAAAAGAGAAGCAGAAACCATGAAAAAGGAAGCGATGTTAGAAGCGAAGGATGAAAGCCACAAATATCGAACTGAAATTGAAGCAGAGCTGAAAGAGAGAAGAAATGAAGTTCTAAGACAAGAAAATCGTTTGTTGCAACGCGAAGATAATATTGATCGCAAAAACGACAGCTTAGAAAAGCGTGAACACACACTCGAGGCGAATGAAGAGAAATTAAGTTCTAGACAACTACATGTTAACGATTTAGAGAAGAAAGCCATTGAGTTGGTTGAACAACAAGAAAATGAATTGGAACGAGTTGCGGCTTTATCACGCGAAGAAGCAAGACAATTAATTTTAAAAGAAACAGAAAATGAATTGTCTCATGAATTAGCTGTAATGGTAAAAGATTCTGAACAAAAAGCAAAAGAAGAAGCAGATCGGAAAGCTAAGAATTTAATTGCGTTAGCCATTCAACGTTCTGCAGCTGATCAAGTTTCAGAAACGACAGTATCCGTTGTAACATTGCCTAACGATGAAATGAAAGGTCGTATTATTGGTCGTGAAGGACGCAACATCAGAGCACTAGAGACCCTGACTGGTATGGATCTAATTATAGATGATACACCAGAAGCAGTGGTACTTAGCGGCTTCGATCCAATACGCCGTGAAATTGCTCGAATGACTCTTGAAAAATTGATCCAAGATGGACGGATTCATCCAGCTCGTATTGAAGAGATGGTAGAAAAATCGCGTAAGGAAATGGATGAAAGAATCAGAGAAATTGGAGAACAAGCTACTTTTGATGTAGGAGTACATTCATTACACCCAGATTTGATCAAAATTTTAGGACGTCTGAAATTTAGAACAAGTTATGGTCAAAATGTTTTAAGTCACTCTATTGAAGTGGCTAAATTAGCTGGTGTGATGGCTGCCGAACTAGGAGAAGACGTTACATTAGCTAAGCGAGCAGGTCTACTTCACGATATTGGTAAAGCACTAGATCATGAAGTTGAAGGATCACATGTTGAAATCGGTGCAGAAATTGGGATGAAGTATAAAGAGAATGAAACAGTCGTTAATGCAATTGCCTCACATCATGGTGATGTTGAAGCGACATCTGTCATTTCTGTTTTAGTGGCTTCAGCTGACGCAATATCTGCGGCTCGTCCAGGCGCAAGAAGCGAATCGCTTGAAAATTATATTCACCGACTTGAAAAATTAGAAAGTATTTCTAATGATTTCGAGGGAGTGGAACAAAGTTTTGCAATACAAGCTGGTCGTGAAATTCGCATTATGGTCAAACCTGAAAAACTTGATGATCTAGAAGCAAGTAAACTAGCTCGTGACGTTAGAAACCGTATTGAAAGCGAACTGGATTATCCAGGACATATTAAAATCACGGTTATTCGCGAAACAAGAACAATAGAATACGCTAAATAAATAGTAGTGTAGTAGCCGATATGAGTCGATGATAAATCTGACTTGTATCGGTTTTTCTGTTGCAAGCCACTAAAAATTGACGTTAAACAAGTGAGTGGGTAAATAAAATGAAAAGGCCAGCTTTTATTTCAGGTCGTTTATTGTTAAAATATAAAAGATGATAAAGAGAAGAGGAATAATTGAATGAAATTATTATTTATTGGAGATGTTGTAGGTTCGATGGGTCGCGAAATGGTTCATGATTACTTACCGAAATTGAAAAAGATGTATAAACCGCAAGTCACTATCTTAAATGGAGAAAATGCAGCAGCAGGGCGTGGTATTACAGAGAAAATTTATAAAGGCTTTTTACAAGATGGTGTAGATATTGTCACAATGGGAAACCATACATGGGACAATCGTGATATATTTGAATTTATTGATGATGCAAAAAAAATGATTCGTCCTGCTAACTACCCTGAAGGAACACCAGGCAAAGGTATTTCATATATAAAAGTCAATCAGCTTGAATTAGCTGTCATCAATTTACATGGACGTGTTTTCATGACGGATGTCGATGATCCTTTTAGAAAAGCAGATGAACTAGTAGAAGAAGCGTTAAAACGAACACCGTTAATCTTTGTAGATTTTCACGCCGAAACAACCAGTGAAAAACAATCAATGGGATGGTATTTAGATGGTAGAGTATCAGCAGTAGTAGGCACACACACTCATGTGCAAACAAACGACGCACGCATATTGCCAAATGGAACAGCTTATTTAACAGACGCTGGAATGACTGGTCCTTATGATGGTGCGTTAGGCATGGATCGTGATGCAGTTTTAAGAAAATTCTTAACGCAAATGCCGACACGTTTTGAAGTACCAAAAGAAGGACGTAAGATTCTTTCAGGTTGTTTTATTGATATCGATGATAATACAGGGGAAGCTAAAACTATTGAAAATATTGTCATCAATGATGACCGACCGTTCAATGGCGGTTTTGAATAAATATCACTAGTGAACGACAGATTAATCACAAGGAGGCGGGAAAAGTGCCACAAAAAACAAAACAAACGCCTATGATGGAACAGTATCTAGGAATAAAGGCAAATTACCCAGATGCTTTTTTGTTTTATCGCTTGGGAGATTTTTATGAATTATTTAATGATGATGCAATCAAAGCATCTCAGCTTTTAGAAGTAACATTAACTAGTCGAAATCGTAATGCAGATGAGCCTATCCCAATGTGTGGCGTACCTTATCATGCCGCTAAAGGATATATCGATACATTGATTGAAAAAGGATATAAAGTAGCTATCTGTGAGCAAGTAGAGGATCCGAAAAAAGCAGTAGGCATGGTCAAAAGAGAAGTTGTTCAGCTGATTACACCCGGAACAGCTATGGACAGTAAATCAATCGATGCTAAGACAAATAATTACTTAGCTGCTTTAATGACTACACCGACCAATCAATTTCATTTAGCCTATGTTGATCTAAGTACTGGAGAACTGAAAACAACAGAATTAACTTCATTAGAAGAAGTGATGAATGAATTAATGAGCTTGAAAACAAAAGAAGTTGTCTTCAAAGAAGCGATGGACTTAGAAATTCAAGAAAAATTAAAAACAACATTAGGTATAATGGTTTCAACACAAAATGATAGTATTGAAAGTGCAGAATTTTCTTACTTAACGGATGATATCGGCAATAAAGATTTGATTGGTGTTGTAAAATTATTATTATCTTATTTATATGTTACTCAAAAAAGAAATCTGGGGCATTTACAGAAAGTAGAAGTATACTTGCCTACTAATTATTTAAAAATGGACCATTATTCTAAACATAATTTGGAATTGGTTTCTTCAATTCGTACGGGACAAAAAAAAGGAACATTATTGTGGCTATTGGATGAAACCAAAACTGCCATGGGTGGAAGACTTTTAAAGCAATGGATCGATAAACCATTGATTAAAGAACAAGCCATTATCATGAGACAAAATATAGTTGAAAGTTTAATTAATCATTTCTTTGAACGAACCGACTTAAATGAAGCATTGACAAGAGTGTATGATTTAGAAAGGTTAGCTGGAAGAGTAGCTTTTGGCAATGTTAATGGCCGAGACCTGATTCAGTTGAAAACCTCTTTGCTTCAAATTCCACAACTAATTGACATTATTCAATTAATGAATAAGGGTGAGTGGGATCAACTCCTTACTGAATTAGACCAAGTTCCTGAAGTAGTAGAATTGATCGACCAAGCCATTCATGATGATACTCCTCTTTCCATAAAGGAAGGTGGGATTATTAAAGATGGCTTCAATGAACAATTGGATACCTACCGCGATGCCATGCGTAATGGGAAAAAGTGGATCACACAGTTGGAAGCTGAAGAAAAAGCAGCTACTGGGATCAAAAATCTGAAAATTGGGTACAACCGTATTTTTGGCTATTATATTGAAATCACTAAAGCGAATCTTGCTATTTTGCCAGAAGGCCGGTACGAGCGGAAACAAACATTAGCTAATGCAGAACGATTTATAACTCCTGCATTAAAAGAAAAAGAAACGCTGATTTTAGAAGCTGAAGAAAAATCAATGACATTAGAATACAACTTATTTACAGAGGTAAGAGAAACAATCAAACAGTACATTGAAAGACTACAAAAGTTGGCAAAAACAGTAGCAGCTATTGATGTTTTACAAAGTTTTGCAACAGTAAGCGAAAAATATCATTATACTCGTCCTTTAATGGTAGCCAATAGCCAAGAAATCCATTTGATAGAAGGTCGCCATCCAGTTGTAGAAAAAGTATTGGGACAACAGACCTATGTACCTAACAGTGTCGAAATGACTCAAGATAATGAAATTTTACTCATCACTGGACCAAATATGTCAGGTAAGAGTACCTATATGAGACAATTAGCATTGACAGTAATCATGGCACAAATGGGATGCTTCGTACCTGCAGACAAAGCAACAATGCCTATATTCGATCAAATATTCACACGTATTGGTGCAGCTGATGATTTAATTGCAGGGCAAAGTACATTTATGGTCGAAATGATGGAAGCCAATGAGGCATTGCGATATGCTTCTAAAAACAGCTTGATTTTATTTGATGAAATTGGTCGTGGGACAGCAACTTATGATGGTATGGCTTTAGCTGAAGCCATCATTGAATATATTCATGAAGAAGTCCATGCTAAAACGTTATTCTCAACTCATTATCATGAGTTAACAGTTTTAGATGAGCGGTTGTCAGGATTAAAAAATATCCATGTTGGAGCAGTTGAAGAAGAAGGAGAATTGGTCTTCTTACACAAGATGCTTCCTGGGCCAGCAGATAAAAGTTATGGTATCCAAGTAGCTAAACTTGCAGGGCTGCCTGATGCATTGCTTTCACGTGCAACAGTCATTTTAGAACAATTGGAACAAAAAGAAGCAGTAGTTATGAATCATTCAGTAACTTCTGAGATACCTACATTAGAAAATACAAAAGAACTTACAGATGATGGACAACTGTCTTTATTTGGCATGCTTGAGGGGTCTGAGGCTGAAATTGTTAGAGCGGTTAGAAAAACAAATTTACTTACAATGACTCCTTTGGAAGCCTTAAATTGTATTAGTGAATGGCAACAAAAATTGAATTGATTTTAGTTAGTGGAAAGGAATGTTGGAGATGGCAAAAATACAAGAACTTTCAGATGTGTTGGCTAATCAAATTGCCGCTGGTGAAGTAATTGAACGACCTGCTTCGGTAGTAAAAGAACTTGTTGAAAATGCAATGGATGCAGGTAGTAGCCAAATTGACATTCTTATTGAAGAAGCTGGATTAAAAAAAATACAAGTTATCGATAATGGAATAGGTATTGAACCAGAAGAAGTTGAAAATGCATTTAAGCGGCATGCCACTAGTAAAATTTACTCAAGAGATGATCTTTTTCGGATTCGAACGTTAGGTTTTCGTGGAGAAGCTTTGCCAAGTATCGCTTCAGTTTCAGAAGTGACATTGGAAACATCGACGGGTATAGAACGAGGAACATATCTTTCTTTAAAAGGTGGAAAAATTATTGAGGAAAGATCAAACGAAGCAAGAAAAGGAAGTAAAATCACTGTTGAGAACCTTTTTTTCAATACACCTGCACGGTTAAAGTATGTAAAAAGTTTGCAAACCGAATTATCTAATGTAACAGATATCGTGAATCGCTTGGCTATCAGTCATCCAAATATTGCTTTTCGTTTAGTCCATGATGGAAATCAATTGTTAAGGACAGCTGGCAATGGAGATCTAAAACAAACATTGGCAGGCATATATGGAGTAGCTACAGCTAAGAAAATGAGAGAAATAAAAAAAGAAGATTTGGATTTTAGACTGTCGGGATACGTTTCTTTACCAGAACTTACAAGAGCCAGTCGGAACTATATGTCTATTATCATTAATGGACGATATATTAAAAATTATTTATTAAATAAAGCTATTATCTCGGGTTATCGTTCGAAACTAATGGTTGGACGTTACCCAATTGTAGCTATTGAAATTGAAATGGATCCTTTATTAGTGGATGTAAATGTCCATCCTACCAAACAAGAAGTTCGTATCAGTAAAGAAAATGAGTTAATGAAGCTGATTGAATCAGCTATTTATGAGACTTTAAGCAAAGAACAGTTGATTCCAGATGCTCTAGGAAACTTGTCTTTTAAAAATAAAAACAATGTTCCAGTAGAAAAGAATGAACAAATAGCTTTTGAGTTTAGTCAAGAAAGACTAAGCAGAAATAATGAAAAACAAGTGTATGAACAAAAACAATCATTATCTTCTTATTTTTCAGAACAGCAAGCTGGACCATTTGAAGAAGAAAGAGACCAAGATACTGAAACTGGTCAATTCTCTCTAAATGAGAAAGATTACGATCCAATTTTGAATGAAATACCAGAAGAAAATAGCAACAATGAATCATCTACAGAAATAGTAAGTGAATTGATGGATTTCCATCAAGAATCTCCTTTAAAAACAGCTGAAAAATTAATGGAGAAAAAAGTACAAACGGCTGATTCTCTTAATCAATTCCCTACACTTGAATATGTTGGTCAAATGCACGGAACTTATTTATTTGCACAAAATGAAAAAGGGCTGTATATTTTAGATCAACATGCTGCTCAAGAAAGAATCAAATACGAATATTTCAGAAAAAAAATTGGCGAAGTCAGCAATGATTTACAAGATTTATTAGTGCCTATTATGTTGGACTATCCAAACAGTGATGCAATAAAGATCAAAGAGAATATTGAAGCTTTAGAAACAATTGGTATCTTTTTAGAACCTTTTGGTCAAAATAGTTTTTTATTGAGAAGTCATCCTGTATGGTTTAATCATGGTGAAGAAGAATCAATCGTAAAGGAATTGATTGATTTACTTTTGGAACAAGGAAGCATAAGTGTTGCTAAATTTAGAGAAGCAACAGCTATAATGATGAGTTGTAAAGGTTCAATTAAAGCTAATCATTATTTAAGTGATGCTGAAGCTAGAGCTTTGCTGAGAGATTTAAAGGTAACTGAAAATCCTTATAATTGCCCACACGGAAGACCAGTGTTGATCCATTTTACCAATAAAGATATGGAAAAAATGTTCAAACGGATTCAAGATCCTCATTGAATCACTTAATCAAATTCAATAAATTGTAGCAAGTCCCTAAAAAGTGTAAAATAAAAATAGAAACAAAAAGGAGGATTTTCATGAATAGCTATGATAAAAATGAATTGAAAGATAAACTTACAGATATTCAATTTGAAGTAACTCAAAATGAAGCTACTGAACGTCCATTTACTGGAGAGTATGATGATTTTTATGAAGATGGTATTTTTGTAGACGTTGTAAGTGGAAAACCGTTATTTTCTTCAAATGATAAATACGATGCTGGATGCGGTTGGCCATCTTTCACAAAACCGATAGAAGAAAAAGAAGTTATTGAAAAAATGGATACAAAATTTGGCATGCGTCGTACTGAAGTAAGAAGTTCAGAAGCAAACTCTCACCTAGGCCATATTTTTACAGATGGTCCTCAAGACAAAGGCGGATTACGTTACTGTATCAATTCAGCAGCTTTAAGATTTGTACCTGTTGATAAGTTAGATGAAGAAGGATACAGCAGTTACCGTAAATTATTTGCTTAATCAATTCTGTAAAATTTAAGAAGCACTCTCTGACTGTTTCAACAGTTTAGAGGGTGCTTATGTTTTTTTACAAAGGCTTTTTTTGGCAGCAGCTCCTTTTATGGAAGCAAATGTGGTAAAATAAATAGCGAACAGGTGTGCCTTTTTACATCTAGAAAAATGATAGAATGAGTGAATGGAGAAATAATATGTATGAATACATTAAAGGTACTATAACGTTTGTTAACCCTGCTTATATTGTCCTTGAAACGAATGGAATAGGATACCAACTATTTATTGCTAACCCGTTTCGTTTCTCAAGTAAATTAAACGAGGAAGCAACAATTTATGTTCATCAAGCAGTTCGAGAAGATGCTATTACTTTATATGGTTTCAAGGATTATACTGAAAAACAATTGTATTTAAAATTGCTTAGTGTTTCAGGAATAGGTCCAAAAAGTGGATTAGCTATTTTAGCAAATGATGATCACCAAGGTCTAGTACAAGCAATTGAAAATGAAGATGCAGCGTATTTAACTAAATTTCCTGGAGTAGGAAAAAAGACTGCTTCACAAATTGTATTAGATTTAAAAGGTAAGTTAGCTGATTTGACCCTTACTCAAGCAGAAAATACGGCTGACTATCAGCAGGAATTAGTTTTGACAACTAATTATAACCATGTTACTGAAGCCGTTGAAGCGTTAGAGGCATTAGGATACAGTGCGAAAGAAATCAAAAAAATTGAACCACAAATTCGCAAATTAAATAAAGAATCGACAGATGCTTATTTACGAGAAGCTTTACGACTATTGATGAAGAAATAAGCGATAAGCAAATGAGAAAAGTGGTGAAAAAAATTGAATCCAGAAGAACGAATCATTTCAGGCGATAGCAGTACGACAGAAGAAATTTCGTTAGAAAAATCATTACGGCCACATTATCTAGAAGAATATATTGGCCAAGAAAAAGTAAAAAGAGAATTATCTATTTATATAGAAGCAGCGAAAAATCGTGAAGAAGCGTTAGATCACGTTTTACTTTATGGTCCTCCTGGGCTAGGGAAAACAACTATGGCAATGGTCATTTCAAATGAAATGGATGTAGCTATACGAACGACTAGTGGACCTGCAATCGAGAAAGCAGGAGATCTAGTTGCTCTTTTGAATGAATTAGAAGCTGGAGATGTCCTTTTTATTGATGAGATCCACCGGATGCCAAGGCTAGTTGAAGAGATGTTGTATTCGGCTATGGAAGATTATTTTGTAGATATCATTGTAGGACAAGGGCCAACAGCGCATCCGGTTCATTTTCCTTTGCCGCCATTTACCCTTGTGGGTGCAACTACAAGAGCAGGGCTTTTATCTGCACCATTGCGTGACCGTTTTGGTATCGTGTCACACATGGAATATTATACAGTAGAAGAGTTGAGCGATATTGTTTTGCGTTCTGCTGATATCTTTAATACTGAAATAATCGAATCAGGTGCAGTCGAAATTGCTAGGCGTTCAAGAGGAACTCCTCGTGTAGCCAATCGCTTATTAAAACGTGTAAGAGACTATGCACAAGTACAATCTAATGGCGTGATCAAAAAAGAAATAGCAGATGAGGCATTAGCTATGTTGCGGATCGACAAAGAAGGGTTAGATTTTGTTGATCAAAAATTATTAAAAACGATGATTGAAAATTATCATGGTGGTCCGGTCGGATTGTCTACGATTGCAGCTAACATTGGCGAAGAAATTGAAACAATTGAAGATATGGTTGAGCCTTATTTGCTGCAAGCTGGCTTCCTTCAACGGACCCCTCGTGGAAGAATCGTAACTCATTTGGGCTATACTCATTTAGGTTACCCTATTACTTATACAGATTAGGAGTATGAATATGTTAACAACGAAAGATTTTGATTTTGATTTACCAGAAGAATTGATTGCTCAAACACCTTTAGAAAACCGTTCAAGTTCAAAATTATTAATTTTGGACAAAGAAACCGGTAAAGTAGAAGACAAGCACTTCACCGATATTCTTGATGAATTGCATGAAGGTGATGCATTAGTAATGAATGATACACGTGTATTGCCTGCACGGTTATATGGAATAAAACCAGCAACAGGCGCACATCTTGAAATATTATTATTAAAAAACACAGAAAAAGATCAATGGGAAACGCTTGTTAAACCAGCTAAGAAAGCTAGAGTAGGTGATGTCATTTCTTTTGGAGATGGAAGACTGACTGCGACTGTAATAGAAGAACTAAACCATGGAGGAAGAATCATTGACTTTTCTTACGATGGTATCTTCTTAGAAGTTTTAGAATCTTTAGGCGAAATGCCGCTTCCTCCTTACATCAAAGAAAGATTGGAAGATAGCGAGCGCTACCAAACTGTCTATGCAAAAGAAAATGGTTCTGCAGCAGCCCCAACAGCAGGGCTACACTTCACGCAAGAACTATTAGAACAGATTAAAGCAAAGGGCGTACAGCTCGTCTTTTTGACATTGCATGTAGGCTTGGGTACTTTCAGACCCGTTAGTGTTGATTCGATTGAAGATCATGAAATGCATTCAGAATTTTATCGTTTAACAGAAGAATCTGCCGCAGAATTAACGACTGTTCGAAAAAATGGCGGCAGAATTGTTGCTGTAGGAACAACCTCTATTCGTACTTTAGAAACAATCGGTACAAAATTTAATGGTGAATTAAAAGCCGATAGTGGCTGGACAGATATTTTCATTTCTCCAGGTTATACATTTAAAGTTGTCGATGCTTTTTCAACTAATTTTCATTTGCCAAAATCAACATTGGTGATGTTAGTCAGCGCTTTTGCAGGAAGAGAAAATGTTTTAGCAGCTTATCAGCATGCCGTGGATGAAAGATATCGATTCTTTAGCTTTGGAGATGCCATGTTTGTCAAATAAATAAAAACTAAAAAAATAGAAGTCGGCTTTTATGCCAACTTCTATTGGTTTTTAGAGAGGATATGAGTGAACCCGTAATTGGTTAAACTGAACTTCTTTTCAAAACGACATACAGTTTCTATACTACTTTGTTTAACTGCCTAGCTTTTTTAGGGTATACATCTTACTAAATGGTATAACTCTATTCAATTGTATGGGACAGTGAATCTGGTAACTCAAAACGGAATGTTGATTCTAATTGTTTCTTGTACTTCTAAACACTAAAGAAATTTAATTGATCCACTCATATGTTCATCTCTCTATCTATTTATAATATACCACAAATAGAAAGCGGTTACCAATCAAGTGGCTCGAAGTTTAAAAATTGTTTATTTTCTAAAACTAATGTGATAGACTAGTATATTGAGTGAGTACATACTTGATTTAAAAAGTATGTTGAATTTGGAGGTCAAGGTCAATTGGTAAATGTAAACGCAGAAGCATTAACAAATACTCAGCAACGTATTATTGATGCAGCATTAGATTTAGTTTCACATGTAGGATACAAAAGTACCACTACAAAAATGATTGCACAAAAAGCTGGAGTTAATGAAACCACTATATTTAAAAATTTTCAATCGAAACAAGTTTTGTTAGATACAGCATTTAAGCAACATACTAAGCAAATTACTAAAGAAGTAGATGAGTTTTTTTGTCAAAGTTTTAAGGATACAACTGATTTAATGAAACAATCAGGACGTTTTATTGCGGATATATTTGATAAACATAGGCAAATCGTCATTGGTGCCATTAAAGAAGTGGGAAATGAACAAACAAAAACAATCTTTAATTATAAGCAAGAATATATTCAACAATTATTATGCATTAAATTAAAAGAATTTTCACATGAACATTTATTAACGAATCAACAATATGAAACGGTAATTTATATTTTCAATAGTGCCATTATGAGTCTGTTAGTTGATAAAGCTAGACAAGAATATTCTGATGATGAACAAGAAATGACCGTCCACTTAGATGACGTCATTGAGTTGATCTTAAAAACATTAAGATAGATCGTACTTCTAATGTTTAACAGATAAATAACTAAAATTTTTCAGAAAAATGAAAGTAGGAATAGAAACATGCCAGAGCCAGCAATTAAATACCGATTAATAAAAAAAGAAAAACATACAGGAGCAAGACTTGGAGAAATTATTACACCGCACGGAACATTTCCAACACCAATGTTTATGCCAGTTGGAACACTAGCAAGTGTTAAAAGTCTTGCACCTGAAGAACTAGAGTCAATGGGAGCCAGCATTATTTTAAGCAATACGTATCATTTATGGTTACGCCCAGGTGAAGATATCGTAGAAGAAGCCGGTGGACTGCATAAGTTTATGAATTGGGACAAAGGTATTTTGACCGATTCAGGCGGATTCCAAGTATTTTCATTAAGTGATCTGCGAAGAATTGAAGAAGAAGGTGTTCACTTTAGAAATCATTTAAATGGTTCTAAAATGTTTTTGTCACCTGAAAAAGCGATCAATATTCAAAATAAATTAGGACCAGATATTATGATGAGTTTTGATGAGTGTCCGCCTTTTGACGAAAGTTTTGATTACGTAAAAAAATCTGTTGAACGAACAAGTCGTTGGGCTGAACGAGGATTAAAAGCTCATGCAAAACCAGACAGTCAAGGCTTATTTGGTATTATCCAAGGTGCTGGGTTTAAAGAACTTCGTCAACAGAGTGCGCGTGACTTAGTATCCATGGATTTTCCTGGATATTCAATAGGAGGACTTTCTGTTGGGGAACCAAAAGAAAGTATGAATAAAGTATTAGAATACACTACTCCTTTTATTCCTGAAGATAAACCTCGTTACTTGATGGGTGTAGGAACTGCCGATTCATTGATCGATGGTGTTATGAGGGGAGTCGATATGTTTGATTGCGTGTTGCCAACTCGTATTGCTCGTAATGGGACATGTATGACCAGTAAAGGTCGAGTGGTTATCAAAAATGCACAATATGAACGCGATTTTGGGCCTTTGGATGATAAATGTGATTGCTATACTTGTCGTAATTATACAAGAGCTTATATTCGTCATTTGATCAAAGCAGATGAAACATTCGGATTACGTTTGACTAGTTACCACAATCTGTATTTCTTATTAAATGTAATGAAAGACGTTAGACAAGCAATTATGGATGATAATCTACTGGAATATAGAGAAAGCTTTTTTGAAGAATATGGTTATAATAAACCAAACGCTAGAAATTTCTAAAGGTTTTATAAGAAACTTATTTAAGTGATAGTAAAAAGACTAGATGTTTGGTAAAGTATAGTATGTTAAGTTGTTGAAATGAAGAATGGAGTGGGAAAAAAATGGAATTAATTCTTAATTTTGTACCTTTTATTGCGATTATGGGTTTGATGTACTTTTTGATGATTCGTCCGCAAAAAAAAGCTGCTACAAAAACACAAAATATGCTAAGTGCTATGAAAAAAGGTGACTCAGCTGTTACAATAGGCGGATTACATGGAGTTATTGATGAAGTAAATACAACGAATAACACTGTAGTTCTTGACTGCGATGGTATATTCTTAACATTCGAAAAGAAAGCTATTGCTCGTGTATCAAGTAGTGAAGTGACTACTTCAGTAGAAGATCTTGGTACAAATACACCACAAAACACATTAGAAGAAACTAATGATGAAGAGCTTTAATCTTTAGCACTAAAGTAAGTTGAAAGGGTGTTGTCAGGAAAAACTGACGGCACTCTTTTTTGATGCAAAAGTTGTATTTTAAAAAAAAATATGGTACTTTGATTTAAAGTCTGACAGTGAGAATACATAAAAAATAAGAACAGATGGTTTAAAAAAGGAGTGTATGCTATTGATCAATGAATTCTTTACTTACTCTACAAAGTACGAGCCGTGGTTAAAGTTAAAGATCCGGGAATTTAATCAATTAGGATATCATCAAATAAGTGAAGAAGATTTATGGAATTATATTGCAAGCTTCTGTTGGAAAAAAAAGATTCCAACCCATTACTATCAACAAATCAATGATATCATGAAAATTACTCCTAATCATTATTTAGATTACGCTGCTGTAGAAGCTCAAGTTTACAAAGTTACTTCACTTGATGAGATGGATTTAGAAGATTTATTTTAAAGGAGATCAGGATAATTATGCTGATTTCCTTTTTATTCGTTTTTTTTGTGAATGTTTTAATTTAGTGAAATTATGTATTTTGTTGGATGTATAATAATTATATTTTGTGATAAATACTTTAAAATAGACATTTTAAAAGGGTTTTCGTTCATTGGAAAAAGAAATCATAATCTTTTCTTTACAAATAAAAAGAAATAAAGTATGATTATTGTGAAATTGATAACAATAAATGGAGGTTTTAAAATGATGGAAGCTAATACGAAAGAAAAAACGAAAGTAAATAAAAAAAGTGAGTTAAATAACTCAAATAGTGTAGCAATGGATATTGATCAATTAGTAGATCAAGGTCGAAAAGCATTAGCGGTTTTAGAAACATTTGATCAAGAAAAAGTAGATTTTATTGTTCACGAAATGGCAATGGCTGGTTTAAATGAACACATGCCTTTAGCTAAAATGGCTGTTGAAGAAACAGGCAGAGGAATCTATGAAGATAAATGTATTAAAAATATGTTTGCAACAGAATCAATCTGGAATTCAATAAAAGATAATAAAACAGTTGGAATCATTAGTAAAGACAGCCAAACTGAGCTCATAGAAGTAGCCACACCAGTCGGAGTAGTCTGTGGGGTAACGCCTGTTACTAACCCTACTTCAACAACAATGTTTAAAGCACTTATCTCTTTAAAAACGCGTAATCCTATTATTTTTTCTTTTCATCCTAGTGCTCAAAAATGTTCAGTAGCTGCAGCTACTGTTTTGAAAGAGGCAGCTATAAAAGCAGGGGCACCAGAAAATTGTATTCAATGGATCGAAAAACCTTCGTTAGAAGCTACAAATAGCTTAATGCAACATCCAGGTGTTGCTATCGTATTAGCAACTGGTGGAGCTGCCATGGTGAAATCAGCCTATTCAACTGGTAAACCTGCTTTAGGAGTTGGGCCAGGAAATGTTCCAAGTTATATTGAAAAATCTGCAAAAATCAAACGTGCAGTTAATGATGTTATTGCTTCGAAAACATTTGATAATGGCATGATATGTGCTTCAGAACAAGCTATTATTGTAGACAAAGAAGTCTATCAAGAAGTAAAAAATGAATTCCAAAAACACTCAGTTTATTTTGCAAAACCAAACGAAGTAGAAAAATTTGAAAAATCCGTGATGAATGAGGCAAAAGTGGCAGTTAATCCCGATATTGTTGGACAAGCTCCGTACACGATTGCTGAATTAGCAGGTGTTAGCATACCCAAAGAAACCAAATTGATTGTTGTAGAACTAAATGGAGTAGGTAAAGATTACCCATTATCTCGTGAAAAGTTATCTCCAGTACTTGCAATGGTGAAAGCTGAAACAACGGACCATGCCTTTGAACTTTCTCAACAAATGTTAGAATTAGGAGGACTAGGTCATTCAGCAGCTATCCATACTCAAAATGATTCTCTTGCTGAAAAATTTGGCGAAGCAATGAAAGCTTGTCGTATATTAGTGAATTCACCAACAGCTCAAGGTGGAATTGGAGATTTATACAATAACATGATTCCTTCATTAACATTAGGCTGCGGTTCTTATGGAAAAAATTCAATCTCTAAAAATGTTACGGCAGTTAACTTAATGAATGTTAAAACAATAGCGAAACGGAGAAACAATATGCAATGGTTTAAATTACCATCAAAAGTTTATTTTGAAAAAAATTCTCTTGCTTATCTACAAGATATGGAAGGAATTGAACGCGTTTTTCTAGTATGTGATCCAGGAATGGTGCAATTTGGTTATGCTGACAAAGTAGTGCAAATGTTGATGCAACGAAAAAATAAAGTAAGTATTGAAATTTTTTCAGATGTGGAACCCAATCCATCTACTGATACTGTAAAAGCCGGAACAGAAGCGATGAACCATTTTCAACCAGATACGATCATTGCTATTGGCGGAGGCTCAGCAATGGATGCTGCAAAAGGAATGTGGTTGTTTTATGAAAAACCTGAAACAATCTTCTTTGGAGCTAAGCAAAAGTTTTTAGATATTCGAAAAAGAACGTACAAAATTCCTGATTTAACAAAGACACAGTTTGTCTGCATACCGACAACTTCTGGTACAGGCTCAGAAGTAACACCTTTTGCAGTAATAACGGATAGCGAAACACATGTGAAGTATCCGTTAGCTGACTATTCTCTAACTCCAGACGTAGCGATTATAGATCCGCAATTTGTAATGAGTGTTCCTAAATCTGTTACAGCTGATACAGGGATGGATGTGTTGACACATGCCATCGAATCTTATGTTTCTGTAATGGCCAGTGATTATACTAAAGGACTAAGTCTTCAAGCAATTAAACTAGTGTTTGAAAATTTGCGTAATTCCTACGAATATGCGACAGAAGAAGCACGAGAAAAAATGCATAATGCTTCAACCATGGCTGGAATGGCATTTGCAAATGCATTTTTAGGGATCAATCATTCTATCGCTCATAAAATTGGGGCAGCCTATGATATTCCTCACGGACGTACTAATGCAATTTTGATGCCTCATGTTATACGTTACAATGCAAAAGATCCTGCAAAGCATGCTTTATTTCCAAAATATGAATATTTCCATGCACATGAAGATTATGCGGAAATTGCTCGCTTTATGGGATTCAAGGGAAATACTACAGAAGAGTTAGTGGAATCTTTGGTCCAAGAAATCAATAAATTAGGTAAAGATGTCGGTATTGAAATGAGTTTGAGAGGTCAAGGAGTAACGACTGTATGGTTACATGATACAGTTGATGAATTGGCAGAGTTAGCATTTCAAGATCAATGTACGACGGCTAATCCAAAACAACCCTTAATCAGTGAGTTGAAACAAATCATTATTGATGCTTTTGAAGTATTAAAATAAAATATGTGAAGAAAGAAGTTAAGTTGATTATCTTAGCTTCTTTTTTTTGTATTTTAGGCTTGCAATTTAAAAAAATCAAGGTATACTTTTATTAGAAGTTAGGTTTGCCTAAAAAATAAGATAGGGGTATTTTATGACACCAAATAAAGAAGATTATTTAAAAATGATTTATGAACTTGGTGGAAACAATAAAAAAGTAAGCAACAAACAACTTGTTACACGACTTATGGTTTCTGCTGCTTCGGTAAGTGAAATGGTTACGAAGTTATTAAAAGAAGGATTCGTTGAACACGTTCCTTATCAAGGCATCCAATTAACGCAAGCTGGTCTTCAAAAAGCAAGTGCTTTGGTACGAAAACATCGTTTATGGGAAGTTTTTTTAGTAAATTATCTAGGTTATGCATGGAATGAAGTTCATGAAGAAGCTGAAGTATTAGAGCATGTAACCTCCATTGAACTAGCTAGGCGTTTAGATAAATATCTTGATTTCCCCAAAGTCTGTCCTCATGGAGGAATGATCCCTACTGAGACTGGCGTCATTAATGAAAAGGTATTGCCAACTTTAGTGGATAAGCAAGTGTATGATGTGATCAAAATAAAAAGAGTAGTAGATGAAAAAGAATTACTAGATTACTTAGCTTCACTAGAGCTAGCTATAGGTGATGTGTATAAAATAATAGATATCGGTGCTTATGAAGGGCCAATAACGCTCGAGGCAGAAGGGAAACAAGTAGCTCTAAGTTACAAAGCTGCAACTAGTATTTTTATTGAATAGGCATAGAAAGTAGGAGAAAAATGAAAAAAGTTAAGTACTCTCTTTTTGGATTAATCGTTACAGCACTTATTTTTTTGACAGGGTGTTATGATTTTAATGCAGGTCAAGACGCTGATAAATTAAAAGTAGTGACCACAACTACTATGCTAACAGATTTAATGAAAGAAATCGGTGGCGATCATGTCCAAGTGACGGGCCTTATGTCTGCCGGGGTAGATCCACATTTATATAAAGCAAGTGCAAGAGATGTTATTTTTATGCAATCTTCTGATGTAGTAGCTTATAATGGATTGCATTTAGAAGGAAAAATGGGTGAAATTTTTCAAGGATTAGAAAATCAAGAAAAAATAGTGATTTCTTTAGAAAATGGTTTAGATGAAGAAGATATTCTTTATAGCGAAGATAGCAGTACATCGATGGACCCGCATATTTGGTTTGATGTAGAGTTATGGCAAAAAGCTGCTGTTGAAGTAGCCAAAGGACTTACTTTGGCAGATCCTGATAATGAAGTAAGCTACCAAGAAAATTTAGAACTGTATCTGCTTGAACTAGAAGAGTTGGATCAATATGTTATTGATCGAGTAAATGAAATCCCAGAAAAAGATCGTATGTTAGTGACAGCACATGATGCTTTTAGTTATTTTGGAGAAGGCTATGGAGTAAATGTCATCGGACTTCAAGGATTAAATACAAATGCTGAAGCCGGTACAGGAGATATCAGTCAATTAGCTGATTATATTATTGAGAACAAGATAAAAGCTATTTTTATTGAATCATCCGTTCCAACTAGAACGATTGAGTCTCTACAAGCAGCTACAAAAGCAAAGGGTTTTGAAGTTGAAATCGGTGGAGAATTGTATTCCGATTCTCTTGGAGACAGTGAAGCAAATACAGAAACGTATATAAAAACAGTGAAATCTAATGTGGATACAATTGTAGACGCATTGAAATAAATTGAAAAGACTGGAGTGCATCAATTATGGAAAACGAAATAAGTGAAAAAGCTACAGCCATACGTTTAAACCAATTAACTGTAGCTTATGAAGCACAACCGGTTTTGTGGGATATTTCTTTTAGCATCCCTAAAGGAACCTTAACCGCTGTTGTTGGACCAAATGGCGCTGGTAAATCTACTCTGATTAAATCGTTAATTAATTTGATCAAACCCATTGCTGGAGAAGTAGAATTCACTTTTGATCAATCAACAGAAGAGGACTATAGAAAAAATAAAAATTTAGTAGCATATGTACCGCAAAATGGAAGTGTGGATTGGGATTTTCCTACCACTGTATTAGATGTTGTGGTAATGGGAAGATATGGTCACATAGGTTGGTTTAAGAGACCTAAAAAGAAGGATAAATCATTGGCAAATGAAATGCTGGCTAAAGTAGGTATGGCTGATTTCAAAGATAGACAAATCAGTCAATTATCTGGTGGACAAAGGCAACGCGTGTTTTTAGCTCGAGCATTAGTTCAAGAAGCAGAAATTTACTTAATGGATGAACCGTTCCAAGGTGTTGATGCTCAAACCGAAAAAATTATTATTCAATTATTGAAAGAATTAAAGTCTGAAGGAAAAACGATTGTTGTAGTCCATCATGATCTTCAAACCGTTCCAGAATATTTTGATGAAGTTGTGTTAATCAATCGTGAGTTGATTGGAAATGGTCCAATCGAGACAACCTTTACTAAGGAATTAATTGCTAAAACTTATCGTCAAAATCAAGCTAAACCTTGGGAGGAAGAGTAAATGAGTGGAATAAGTGCTCTTTTCTTTGATTATACATTTCAAGTAGTTGTTTTTGGTTCTAGTATATTAGGCTTATTAAGTGGTGTAATTGGTAGTTTTGCTGTGCTAAGAAAACAAAGCCTATTAGGAGATGCCGTTAGTCATGCAGCGTTGCCTGGAATTTGTCTAGCATTTATTCTTACGTCTAGTAAACAAATGGAAATTCTTTTACTTGGAGCACTTATTTCCGGTTTACTAGCGACATGGTTGATTACGGTGATTGTAAAACATTCCAAAGTTAAGTTTGATAGTGCATTGGCCCTGACAACAGCTGTTTTCTTTGGTTTTGGTTTAGTTCTAATGACTTTTATTCAAAAGAAGCCTAATTCTAACCAAGCTGGTTTGGAAAGTTTTATTTTTGGACAATCATCCACTTTGCTGGTACGTGATGTTCGAATTATGTTTATTACTGGAATTATATTATTGCTAATCGTTAGTATATTTTGGAAAGAATTTAAGTTATTAGCATTTGACCAATCATTTGCAAGTAGTATTGGATTACCTGTTTATTGGATGAATAGTTTATTAGCAACATTAACAGTGATTGTTATCGTATTAGGATTACAATCAGTAGGTGTTATTCTAATGAGTTCTCTTTTGATCGGACCTGCTGTGGCGGCGAGACAGTGGACTAATCATTTATCGATCATGGTAGGTTTAGCTGCATTTTTTGGTTGTTTGGCTGGAATAATTGGAACAGTTATCAGCTCATTGGGCCAACAGATTCCTACAGGACCAACGATTGTATTGGTTATCAGTTTGATTGTATTGATTAGTATCTTGTTCTCTCCACATAGAGGAATCGTTTGGAAACTAATTAAAAATAAACAGCAAAAGAATCATTTTGCAACTCAATTGAAGAAAGGTAGGTAATTATGAATCCAGTTATTGAAATACAACTTATTGCCGTTTTAGTGTCTGTTGCTTGTGCCTTACCAGGGGTCTTTCTTGTGATTCGAGGAATGGCTATGATGACAGATGCTATCACACATACGATTTTATTGGGAATTGTATTAGCTTTCTTTGTTACCCAAGATCTAAATTCGCCTCTATTAATTTTAGGTGCTGCTTTGGTAGGTATTCTTACAGTCTGGCTGACTGAATTAGTTCATCAAACAAAGTTGTTAGATAAAGATGCTTCTATCGGAATTATTTTTCCATTATTATTTAGCATCGCAATTATTTTAATTACTCGTTATGCTGGAGATGTTCATTTAGATACAGATTCAGTATTATTAGGAGAATTAGCCTTTGCGCCTTTTGATCGGGTCATTTTATTCGGACACGATATCGGTACACAAGCTATGTATTCCATGTCGATTATTTTAGTTGTTCTCTTACTCTTTATTGGTCTATTTTACAAAGAACTGAAATTGACTTCATTTGATGCCATGCTTGCTGCCTCACTAGGTTTTTCTCCTGTCTTGCTGCACTATGCATTGATGTCATTAGTATCGGTTACAGCAGTTGGAGCATTTGAGGCAGTTGGTTCGATATTGGTGGTAGCGTTTATGGTAGGTCCGCCCGTTTCAGCTTACCTATTAACTAATCGCTTAAGTTACATGTTAGGAATCAGTGCTGGTTTGGGTGCGCTGAACAGTATTATTGGTTTTCAATTGTCTATGTATTTTGATGCATCAATAGCCGGTATGATTGCAGTTGTAACAGGATTGACCTTTTTAGTTGTTTTTGTATTCTCACCTAAAAAAGGATTGATTCATATGTTGCAACGTAGAAAGAAACAGCAAAAAAGTTTGAAAAAAGCCCTGGAAAACCAATTAAATTAGCATTTTAAAGACGAACTCATTAGAGGGAGTCTTTTTTTTCGCCATCAAGGAATCTTGATAAAGAATGTACGTTCCCTTATAATAGAGTTGAAGGAGGTGGAAAAGGATGAATATTGGTGTATTAAGATTTGATGAACCGAAAAGAGATACGACGAGGAAGATCATACACATTGATATGGATGCCTTTTTTGCCTCAGTAGAAGAACGTGAGAATCCAGATTTAAAAGGAAAACCAGTTATTATTGCTCGGCACCCCAAAGAAACTGGAGGCAAGGGAGTAGTGGCCACCGCAAATTATGAAGCACGTAAATTTGGCGTCCATTCTGCTATGAGTGCTCAAAAAGCATTTGAGTTATGTCCACATGGAAATTTTATATCGGGACACTATGATTTGTATAGGGAAATTTCAGCTGAAGTTCGAGCTATATTTGAAAGATATACAGATATCATTGAACCTCTTTCTTTAGATGAAGCCTATCTAGATGTAACTGAAAATAAACTGAATTTGGCCAGTGCAACTAAGATAGCTAAACTAATTCAAAGAGATATTTGGCTAGAAGTTCATTTGACTAGTTCTGCTGGAGTATCCTACAATAAATTTATTGCTAAATTAGCTTCTGATTATTATAAACCCGCTGGGATAACCGTTATCCCACCTGAAAAAGCATTAGATTTTTTACAAGAATTGCCTATTGAAAAATTTTATGGTGTGGGAAAAAAGACCGTTGAAAAAATGCATGAGTTATCAATCTATACTGGAAAAGATTTATTTCAAAAAGATGAAATGGAACTGATCCAACGATTCGGAAGAATGGGGTATTCTCTATATCGAAAAGTGAGAGGAATTGACAATTCACCTGTTCGTATAAGTCGTGAAAGAAAGTCCGTTGGAAGAGAATTGACCTATGGAAAAAATTTAATAACAGAGCAAGAAGTTGTGAGTGAATTAAGGCATATAGCAACTAAAGTACAAGCCTCACTTCAGAAAAACCAAAAGCATGGGAAAACAGTTGTTTTAAAAGTCCGGTATTCAAATTTTGAAACAGCAACTAAACGAATCACTTTACCTAATTATGTAAGAGATGGAGAAGAAATATTTTTTCATGCTCAAAATATTTGGGATGAAATTGGAATAATCGGTCGAGGAGTACGATTATTAGGGATTACGATTACAAACTTAGATCCATTATCTTATGAAAACATTGTATTGCCTTTATGGGATAAAGAAACTGACTATTGAGACTTGTTATACAACAAGACTAATTGCAATCAAAATTTGACAACGGTATAATACAATTATTCTATCCTTATCTAGTCTTTAGAGTTGAAAGGGGAGCACTACTATGAAAATTTCTTGGCATGGACAGTCTTGTGTACAAATTCAAACGAATTCGGGCTTTACTATTTTGATAGATCCTTTCATTACCGGTAATGCTAAAAGTGATTTAGATCCTCAGACTGTTAAAGCTGATGCGATCATTTTGACACATGCTCATAACGACCATATTGGAGATACTGAACCGATAGCAACAAGAACAGGTGCAATAATAGTTGCAAACGTTGAAATTGCTGATTTCTTTGCGAAAAAAGGATTTACTACTCACGGTATGCAGATGGGTGGTAAGCACCAATTTGATTTTGGCGAAATCAAAATGACTCCGGCCATTCATGGATCTTCATATGAAGTAGATGGAGAAGCAATAACCTTAGGGCTTGCTGCTGGGATTACTTTTACTGTGGATGGTCAAACGATCTATCACGCTGGAGATACTGCGTTGTTTACAGACATGAAATTGATTGGCGCGTATAAAACAATTGATGTTGCCTTTTTACCTATTGGAGATAATTTTACTATGGGACCTGAAGATGCGGCTATTGCTGCAAGTTATATCCAAGCAAAAAAAATTGTACCTATTCATTACGACACATTTCCATTAATTGAACAGGATGCTAGTGCTTTTTGTACAAGCTTACCTGAAGATCAAGGTCTCGTATTAAAAATAGGAGAGGAAATTGATTTATCTTATATGTAGGTTGGAGGCCAGTTAATGACTACGAAACACGATCAAATCATTACTTATATTGAAACATTGCCTGTTGGAGAAAAAATCTCTGTTCGATCCATTGCGAAAAATTTGAATGTAAGTGAAGGAACAGCTTATCGAGCAATAAAAGATGCACAGAATAATGGGTTAGTTTCCACTATTCAACGTGTGGGAACGATTCGAATTGAGCGTAAAATGAAAGAGACTTTTGAAACGTTGACTTATGGTGAAGTTGTAAAAATCATAGATGGCGACATTTTGGGTGGAGAAGAAGGGCTAGGTAAAGATTTGAGCAAGTTTATCATTGGTGCTATGACAGAAAAAGCAATGGTGCGGTATATCACACCAGGATCTTTAATGATTGTAGGGAATCGTGAGAATGCTCAAAGACTAGCTCTTGAAAACGGAGCAGCCGTATTGATCACTGGTGGTTTTAATACAAACAATGATATTATTTTACTAGCAAATAAATTGAAGCTGCCTGTTTTGACGACCACTTATGACTCTTTTACTGTAGCAACCTTAATCAATAGAGCTATTACTGATCAATTGATTAAAAAAGAAATTATGCTTGTAGATGACATTTACACTAAAGAAGACAAAACACTTTATCTTACGATTGACCAATCTGTTTTAGATTATCGAAAACTAAATGAGCAAAGTCAACATACTCGTTTTCCAGTAGTCAATAGAAAAGGCCGACTGATTGGAATGGTAACCGCCAAAGATATTATCGGAAAACAAGATCATATCAATATTGAACGAGTCATGACCAAAAATCCTACCTTTGCAAAAACTCATATGAGCGTAGCAAGTGTTGGACATTTAATGATTTGGGATGGTTTGGAAGTAATGCCAATCGTTGAGGATGATTTAACGCTTATGGGTATTGTTTCAAGGCAAGACGTTATGAAAGCCATGCAATCCTCTCAACGTCAACCACAAATGGGGGATACGCTGTCTGACCAAATAAATGAAAATATTGAAATTTTAACTCTTGCTCCTTCAACAGAATTGACATCAGAAATCCCGTCTTACAAATTTAAAGTGACACCTCAAATGACAGATAATATAGGAAGTCTGTCGTTTGGATTATTAAGTGAAGTAATTACTACTGTAACGAAAAATACGCTGGTCATTTATCAAAAAAAGAATGCCATAGTTGAACAAATGAATTTGTATTATTTAAAATTGGTTCAATTAGGAAGTGAAATAGAAATTAGACCGCGTGTCTTTGAGATAGGCAGACGAACGGCTAAATTGGACATAGAAGTTTACACAGATACTGTGTTGGTAGCGAAAGCAACAGTGGTTTGTCAATTGATGCAAAGAAACTAAAGGAGAAATAGAATGGCTATAAACTTATATGATCAAATACTTGAAGCAATTAAAGAATCGAAAACTATTATTGTTCACAGACATAAGAATCCAGATCCAGATGCACTTGGTTCTCAAGGAGGATTAGTGGAAATCATAAAAACTAGTTTCCCAACGAAAAAAGTTTTAAAAGCTGGTGGCCCGGTAGGAGACTTAAATTATTTAACGGAGATGGATGATGTTTCAGACGAAGACTATAAAGAAGCTTTGGTTATCGTAACAGACACTGCTAATACACCACGTATTAGTGACGAGCGTTATAATCAAGGAAAGTTCTTAATTAAAATAGACCATCACCCTAATGATGATGTTTATGGTGACATTGTCTTAGTAGATACAAAAGCAAGCAGTTCGAGTGAAATCATTGCTGATTTCTGTTTTTATCACAAAGAAGTATTAGACATGACCGATAATGCTGCTAGATTATTATATGCAGGAATTGTAGGAGATACCGGGCGTTTCTTGTATCCAGCAACAACTCCAAAAACGATGCGTATCGTAGCCGATTTAATGGAACATCCTATTAAATCTGATGAAATCAATCGCAAAATGACGGCAATGTCTAGAAAAGTAGCGCAGTTATCAGGATATGTTTTACAAAATATAGAAATTCATCCATCAGGTGTAGGCAAAGTTCTATTAACTAAATCTATTTTAGATCAGTTTGATGTAAGTGATGCTGAAACTTCAGCAGTTGTGTCTTTGCCTAGTGCACTTGAAGAAGTAGTATTGTGGGGAATTTTCGTGGAACAACCAGAGGGCCATTTTCGTTGTCGCTTGAGATCTAAAGGACCAGTTATTAATGAAGTAGCTAAACAACATCATGGTGGTGGCCATCCGCTAGCTAGTGGAGCCAATGCAAAAGATTTAAATGAAGTAGAGCAGATTATCCATCAATTGATTCAAGTAGCTGAACAAAACTAAAAAGAAGCCCAGAGTTGATTTACAAACTCTGGGCTTTCATTAACTTGAAAATTGTGTATTAGTCTATATCATTTATTGCAACTTGTGGAGTTTTCTTGATAATATCAATCACTTCAAGCGTGCCATTGCCTGTTTTAATAACTTTAAAAGTATGATTGTTAAAGATGATCTCTTCACCAAGTGAAATATCGTACTTTTGGTTCATCATCCAACCACCAATAGTATCGACGTCTTCTTCTTCAATAGAGAGTCCAAATATATCATTTACATCGTCAATCAGCATTCTAGCGCTCAAACGATAATGATGATCGCCTATTTTTTTGATTTCAGGTTCACCGACAACTTCGTAATCGTCACTAATATCCCCAACAATTTCTTCTACGATATCTTCCATTGAAATAATGCCGCTTGTTCCACCATATTCATCAACAAGAACAGCTATTTGGTTACGTTCCTTTTGCATTTTAACTAATAATTCTTTAATTGGAATGGTTTCAATAACAGAAATAATCGGTCTAATGTACTCAGCAAAGCTGAAAGTTTCAGATAACTTTGCTTCAACGGCATCGACATACACAGCGAAAATTTCTTTTGTATTGATAATTCCTAATACAATATCTTTGTCGCCATCTTTGATGACAGGGTAACGGGTATAGCGTTCTTTACTGACCAATTGAGCAATCTCTCTTAAGGTCATTGATGTTGAGACAGTTACCATTTCCGTACGAGGTACCATAATTTCACGACTCATTCGATCGTCAAATGCAAAGACATTTTCTACAAATTGATATTCGTCACGATTGATCTCACCACTTTTTAAGCTTTCACCCATGATAATACGAAGTTCTTCCTCTGATACACCTTCTTCGGGTTCGCTGATATTTTTCAAACCGATTCGACGTGATATCCCATTTGCTACACTATTCAGTACAAATACTAAAGGATACATTATTCGAAACCAAATCTGAAGAGGTTTCGCTATAAATAATCCAATTTGTTCTGTTTTATTGATTGCAATATTTTTAGGAACCAGTTCTCCAATGATTACTTGAAGAGAGGTTAAAATAACAAAAGACAAAATGATAGAAGCAATCGTTGAAACAGAAGATGGAATAGCAATAGATGAAAACAGCAAATTAAACAAACGCCCAAAAGTTGGATCGCCCAACCAACCAATGGCTAATGAAGTAATCGTCACACCTAACTGTGTAGCAGATAGATAGGTATCTAATTTTTTTGTCATTTCTTTTAAAAGAATTGCTCGTTTGTCACCGTTTTCTATTAAGTACTCTAATCTTGATGGCCGAATACGGACTAGTACAAATTCAGACATTACGAATAAAGCTGCGATAAATAGGATAATAAAGAATGCAATGATTCCTGTTGTAATTGACAAATGGTTGTCTACGTTTAAATTAACGTAGACTTCACCTCCTTGGGGTATAATGTATAGTCATTCGATTAAATAATAGTTTATCATATAAAGAGTATCTCAATGATCAATAGTAAATTCCTTAGATTAAGGATAAAATACAAGATGAACAATGATCAAAAAAATAGATGTATGAACGAAACTATTTTTTTGATTGTTTAATATCCATATTCTGTTTTCTGTCCCAAGGTATCACCTCATCCTTTTTTTTAAAAAATTCGTATTAGACATTAAATAAGCTTTCTTATTTAATAAAGTCTTTAACTTTACTTTACATCAATATGGTAAAATGATAAAGAAAAAATACACAAAACTAAGTAAAACGTATCATTTAAATGACTGATCTTTTTGACATGTCCTCCTTAAGTAGGATGTGTCTTCGTTATTTTTTTGCTACACTCATTATGATAAGCTTCGATTTAGAATAAACGATTAAGGAATGAATGCAAATGAATGAATCTCCTTTTTTTGATAAGGTAAAAAAAGCTCTGCTTATTTTTTGGGAGTGGATAAAACCCTATTTGATAAAGTTTCATAAAAAAAGACAACGAGTTTGGAAAAGATACCAGATAAATAAAATTATTCTTTTGACTGTTTTAACCATTGCTTTAGCAGCAAGTGTTTATTTATTGTATTTAGCAAAAACAGCAAATGTCTCTACCTTGAAAGCAGGTTTAGAACAAACAACAACGATATATGATGTCAACAATGAAGAAGCAGGAACATTGTATTCTCAAAAAGGAACATTTGTCTCAATCGATGAAGTATCAGATTCTATAGAACAAGCTGTTATTTCAACTGAAGATAAACGTTTTTATAAACACTCAGGATTTGATCCTATTGGAATTGCAAGAGCTGCTGTAGGATATATCCTTAATGGAGGGAATATTGTTGGAGGTGGGAGCACCATTACTCAACAGTTAGCCAAAAATGCCTATCTAACGCTTGATCAAACTGTAATTCGAAAACTAAAAGAACTGTTTTTAGCTATTGAGATTGAAAAAGTGTATACAAAAGATGAGATTATTGAGATGTATCTTAATAATTCTTATTTTGGAAATGGTGTATGGGGAGTAGAGGATGCGTCTCAAAAATATTTTGGGAAATCTGCAGCAGATGTTACTTTATCAGAGGCAGCTACAATAGCAGGTATGCTAAAAGCTCCAAGTAATTACAATCCGATTGATAATTACGATAATGCTATCTCTCGAAGAAATGTAGTATTAGATCTAATGGCAACAAATGAACTAGTTACTCAAGAAGAAGTGGATGAACTAAAGGCTCAAGAATTAACATTAGTAGATGCTTATTCAGAAAAAGAGGGCTATCAATACCCATCATATTTTGATGCTGTAATAAATGAAGCCATGTATACCTATGATTTAAGTGAAGAAGCTGTTTTAAATAAAGGCTATAAAATTTATACTTCTTTGAATCAAGACTATCAACGTGCCATGGATGTGACTTACGAAAATGATTATTTGTTCCAAAATGCAGCAGATGGAACTCTTTTGGAAAGTGGATCGGTAGCTTTAGATCCAGAGACCGGTGGCGTATTTGCTATTTATGGTGGTCGAAAAGAACATACATTTAGAGGATTTAATTATGCGACGCAAATGGTTAGACAACCAGGTTCTATTATAAAACCCCTAGCTGTCTACACAGCAGCTCTTGAACAAGGTTACTCTATTGATTCCATGCTCGTTGATGAACCCTTGCCATATGGTAAAGATAAATACACACCTGAAAATGTTGACGACCAATATGAAGGTGAAGTTCCTATGTACCAAGCATTAGCAGAAAGTAAAAATGCTCCTGCAGTATGGTTGTTAAACGAAATTGGCTTAAATAAAGGATTTAAAAAAGTTGAAGAATTTGGTATTCCGTTAGTGGAGGGTACTGAAGGAGACGAATATCTAGGACTGGCATTAGGAGGCTTAAGTAAAGGCGTTTCTCCTCTCCAAATGGCAAGTGCTTATACAACTTTTGCGAATGAAGGAGTCATGAGTGAAGGACACTTTATTACTAAAATCGTTGATGCTACAGGTGCGGTTATTGTTGACAATACTAATTCTAAAAAAACTAAAATTACAACTCCAGAAGTAGCGGACCAGATGACCAGTATGCTGATGGGAGTATTTACTAATGGAACAGCACAGAATAATAATCCATCAGGGTATACAATAGCTGGTAAGACAGGGAGTACTGAAGTAACGTTTAATGATTCGGGCGGTACTACAGACCAATGGACAGTCGGATACACGCCGGATATTGTTATTGCAACTTGGATGGGATTTGACCCTACTGATGAAAATCACTATATGACGACGGGAAGTTCTACTGGTGTCGGACCATTATTTAAACAACAAATGGAAAATATTTTACCTTATACTGAACTTACAGCTTTTAATACACAAAGTGCTGAAAAAATCGTAGCTGAAGAAGCAGAAAACGAAGATGGATCGAATGACTGGAAGCAAGATGTCAAGGATACAATTGATTCGATAGGTGGAAAAGTAAAAGAAGGATCAGATATTTTGAAAGATAAATTTGGAAATCTCCTTGATAAATTTACCAATTGAGTAATCCAATAAATTTTTTAAGTGATTTAGATGAGAATAATGGAAAATAAAAGTGTGAAATGGTATAGTTATTAGGATGAGAACATAATTCAAATTGGAGAGTGAAGTTTATTATGAGTACGAATATCTATGATACAGCTAATACTTTAGAAAAAGAATTAAGAGACAGTGAAGAATACACTACATTAGTAGCAGCTTTTAATGAAGTGAAAAAAGATGAAGTAGCTAGCAAAATGTACTATGACTTCCAAGAAGTTCAAATTAAATTACAACAAAAACAAATGTCTGGGGAACAAATTACTGAAGAAGAAATTGCTGAAGCTCAAAACTTAGCTCAAACTTCAGGTGAAAATGACGTTATTAAAGGATTAATGGAAGCTGAACAACGTTTAAGCACATTGATTGAGGATTTAAACCGTATTATCATGAAACCTGTTCAAGATGTTTATCAAGCATAAAAGATAGAGTACTAAAAAGAACTCACTATTGCAAAAGAGTAGTGAGTTCTTTTTTTCTGAGACTATAGGAACGTATGTGCCCTTAAAAGATATGAAGGAAGGAGACAAATGAACTATAATGGTTAAATTTATACATGCAGCTGATTTACATTTAGATAGCCCATTTATAGGCTTAAAATCTTTGCCAGAATTTATTTGGAATGCCATTTATTTATCGACGTTTTCCGCTTTAACAAAGATTGTCGATAGTGCTATAACTAATCAAGTAGATTTTATTTGTTTGGTTGGCGATATCTATGATACTGATGAACGTAGTGTCAAAGCTCAAGCTTATTTGCGAAATGAAATGGAGCGCTTAAATAGTATGAATATACCAGTTTATCTACTACATGGTAATCATGACTACATAGAGAATACTGGCTTGCATCTTGATATGCCCCAAAATGTTTTTTTGTTTAATGAAACGGTAGAAACAAAATGGCTTACAACAAAAGAAGGAGAACAAATCGCAATTACGGGATTTAGTTATGATAAAAGATGGGTATTGGAAAGAAAAATTGTAGATTATCCTGAAAAAAATCCTCGCGCAACCTATCAGTTAGGTTTATTACACGGATTTTCAGAGGGAATCGATTCAGAACATGGAAAGTATGCTCCTTTCTCATTAGTAGAATTAAAAAGTAAGAAATATGATTATTGGGCATTAGGTCATATTCATAAAAGACAGCAATTAGCGACAAATCCTCCCATTGTTTATCCTGGAAATACTCAGGGAAGAAGTAGTAAAGAAAGTGGAGAAAAAGGATTTGAATTGGTAAAAATGTCAGAATCTGGGATAGTCTCTGAATTTTGTCCTTCTGCGACGATTCAATGGAAAACAATTGAATTATCTGTTAAAGATAAAAAGAATTTGGATGAGGTTTACAAAGCAGTGAAAGAGAGCGTTGCAGAACAAAAAAATGATTCTTATAGTCTGTTTCTTTCTATTCGCTTAACGGATAGTGAAAGTTTACTTGAAGGTGTCATAAAAAAAATTAAACAAGGTGAGTTAGTAGAAGCCTTACAACAAATCCCAAAAGCAGATCCTTTTGTTTGGGTTCATAAAATAGAATTAGAATCAGTTGTTGAGAATCATGTTCCAGCTATTCAAAAACTTTTCCCGGATGAATGGATCAAAGTAAAAAATGAATTAGAAAAAGAGTTCTTATTTAATGAAACAACAAATCCTCTTTTTGATTTTCCTGGAATGGAAGAGATTATTGAAACACGCGAAGAAAGATATCGGAAAAAAATAATGACAAATGCGAAAGAATTAGTTCGTAACCAACTTGGATTTGAAAGAAGTGATAATTTTGAAAATTGAATCTATAGAAATATATGGTTATGGCAAATGGATAGATCATAAAATAGATAAAATAACTAATTTACAGTTATTTTATGGTGAAAATGAAGCTGGAAAAACAACTCTTATGTCTTTTATTCATAGTATCCTCTTTGGATTTCCTTCTAAAATAAGTTCAGAGTTAAGATATGAACCTAAAAGTAGCAGTCAATATGGTGGACGATTATTTTTAACTGGAACTCAGTATGGAGATATTCAAATTGAACGTGTAAGAGGAAAAGCGAATGGAAAAGTAACCGTTACATTAGAAAATGGAGATACTGGCGGCGAAGAATGGCTTGAAAATATCTTATCAGGACTTGATAAAGCCACTTATCAAGCTTTATTTTCATTTGACCTGGAAGGTCTCCAAAAAGTGCAACAATTAAATCGCGAAAAGTTAAATCGTTACTTTTTAAGTGTTGGAACAATTGGAAATGAACAGTTACTAAAAGTTGCTGACAAGTTTCAAGCAGAAGCAAGTAAAATGTTTAAGCCAAATGGACGAGTGACTGTCATCAATAAAAAAATAGCTGAAGTTGAAAATAAAAGAAAACAAGTGAAATTAGCAAAAGAAAAAAACACTCAGTATATGGATTGGCAGATTGAGAAAGAAAAGTTAGAAAAAGAATTAGTGAGTTTACGAGAACAAAGAACGCATCACGAAGATAAGCTGATCAAGTTAAATCAATTAGAAGCTAATTGGGCACTATTTAGTGAAATGCAAGATATTCAAAACCAGCTAAAAAAAGAGCAGCTAGTTGAATTGCCAAAAGATGGATTGTACCAACTAAATCATTACAATCAAGAAATCAATCAACTAAAATTAACGATCACACAACAAAAAGAAAAATTGAATTACCTTAGCGACAAATCAGAAGAAACAAGAATATTAAAAGTTTTTGTTGAGTATAGATCTGAAATCAATCAATTGATGGAAAATCTAGACGATATCCAAGCTATAATCCAAGAGACAGTATTTATTAAAGAAGCACTTTCAACGATACACGATCAATTTTTACGTGAAAAACAAAAAATAGGGCTTAATGATGAGCAAGCTATCCCATCAGTTATGACTGAGGAACTTCTTAAAAAATTAAGTGATCTGCAAGATCAGAAAAAACAAAATGATCAACAAGTACAACAACTAAATGAACGTTTAGCGTTTTTAAACTTTCAACAAGAATCTTTAGGTGAACAACTTGATAAGTTAGAAAAAAGACTGTGGGATAATCAAACTTTTCAAGAAGTAGAAGATCAATTAGAAAAAAGCAAAGAAAGTCAACGTGCGTATACTAAAGTAGAAAATAAAACGGCAAATTCAACAAAAATAGGAATGGTCTTTAAGATAATCGTTTCTCTCATTCTACTCATCCTCGGTTTCTCCTTATCTAATACAATAGGTCTATTTTTTATTATTGCTGGTTTAGGATTTATTGCTTATAGTGGTTGGAGAATGGTTAAAAAAAGCGATTCTAAGAGAAGAATAGAGGAATATGAAGAGCCAGCTTACTCATTTGAGGAGTATATTCAACAAACTGAAATTCGAAAACAGTGGAGAGAGAAACTTGCTGAAATTGATCAAGTTATTTTTGAATTAAACGAAAAACATGATCAAAGTGAACAAGCTAATTTACAACAAGCCCATATTGAACAAGAATTTCAGTTAATAAAACAAGAATATGGATACCCATCACATTATATGATAGAAGATTTGTTAAAAGAGACTGATATTTTTGAAGGAATAAGAGAAAAAGAAATTACTATGTATAAAAAGCAAGAAGCGTTAAGTATTAAAGAAAACGAGATTTTAGTATGGAAAAATGACACTAAATATTTACAGCCGGTTATTTTTGTTGATTGGAGTAACAATGAACAACTAGTTGAAGGGATCAAACAGTTCTACAAGGAAGCCACAGCTGATGAAGATAAATTAAAAGACTTGATAAAACAACAAGAAGAAGCACATCAAGTCATTGAACAATTGATTATGCAACAAAAAGAATTTGAACAAAAGCGTATTCGTCTACTACATTCGATTAAAGTTAAATCGGAAGAAGATTTTCGTAAAAAATATATTTTAGACGAAGAATTATCTACGAAAAAAGCTCGTTTGAACTTATTAGAACAACAAGTTGGAGAATACAGTGAGATGCTTGAAACGTATCGTGATAAAACAGCTTTACTAGAAAGTATTCAAGGAATAAAGACGAAACTACAAAAATTAAAAGAAACAATTGAAAGTTTGTTAAATAAAAAAATAAAAATTGAAGTAGCTTTGAAAAATCTAGAAGTTGGTGGTGAGTACTCAGAATTACTACAAGAGTATGCCAACTTAAAAAGTGAAACGCAGACTTTAGTAGATGAGTGGGCCACTTATAAGCTCGCTGCTGAGCTTATTGAGCGTACATTGACTGAAGCTCGAAAAGATCGATTCCCAGCTACCATTCGAGACACAACACATTATTTTAGCATCTTAACAAAAGAAAATTATCAAAAAGTCTTTTTGAAAGAGGGGACGATAACTGTTCAACGCAAAGATGGTACTTTATTTGAAGCTTCAGAGCTTTCCCAAGCGACTGCTGAACAATTATATGTAGCTTTACGTTTTTCATTTGTAAAAAATGCTAACGATCTAATTCAACTACCATTACTAATAGATGATGGGTTTGTTAATTTTGATCAACAGCGAAAAAAAGAGATGTATCATCTATTGAAGCAAATTAGTGAAGATATCCAAATATTCTATTTTACTTTTGATGAATCTGTAACAGAGGTTTTTAGAAAAGAGCAGATAGAAATGTTATAATAAAGAAAAGTTTTGAATAGAAAGAGGGAGTCAAATGGAAAAGAAATTATTTGAGTACAGTAACGATGATACCTTCGAAATTTATTTACTGATTAAATCCGCAGATATTCGTGTGGCTAAGAATGGGAAAAAATTCATTGCTTTTACATTTCAAGATACAAGTGGTCAAATGGATGGTAAGTATTGGGATGCTTCAGAGGAAGATATTGCTGCTTTTACTGCTGGGAAAGTAGTTAAAGTTTCTGGGAAAAGAGAACTTTATCAAGGAAATCCTCAAATCAAATTATTTAAAATTGCTGTCACAAAATTAGGTGATCCAGATAATCCGGATTTATATGTTGAAAGAGCGCCCCTAAAAAAAGAAGATATGATGGAAGAAATAAACGATACACTATTTGAAATAACAAATGCTAATATGAACCGTATTGTACGATATTTATTGAATCATTATCAAAAACCATTTTTCCAACACCCAGCAGCAAAACGATTTCATCATGCCTTTACTGGTGGTCTAGCTTTTCATACGATATCTATGTTGAGAATTGCAAAAACGATCGCAAATCAATACGATGATATCAATAAGCCCTTACTTTATTCTGGAGTTATTTTGCATGACTTAGGCAAAGTTATTGAGCTTTCTGGTTCGATCTCTACAGAGTATACTTTAGAAGGAAATCTTTTGGGGCATATTGTTTTAGTAGATGAGGAAATTACAAAAGCCTGTATCTCTCTTAAAATAGATGAAAAAAGTGAAGACGTTCTACTTTTGAAACATATGGTGTTGGCCCACCACGGGCAGCTTGAGTATGGATCTCCTGTTAGACCAAAACTAAGAGAAGCTGAAATATTGTATATGATCGATAATTTTGATGCTACAATCAACATGCTAAACACTACATTAAGCAGAACTGAACCTGGGACGTTCTCTGAAAGGATTTTTGGATTAGATAATCGAACATTCTACAAACCTAGTGAATCCTCAGAAAAAATAAATGAAATTAAGTAGAAAAAAAAGAGTTGAGACAAATTAACGTCTCAACCCTTTTTTTTGTTTAAAGAAATTATTCAGCAGCAGATTCGTCAACAGCTGATTCGTCAACAGCAGATTCGTCAACAGCAGATTCGTCAGTAGCAGATTCGTCAACAGCAGATTCGTCAGTAGCAGATTCGTCAACAGCAGATTCGTCAGTAGCAGATTCATCAACAGCAGACTCTTCAACAGCAGATTCTTCGGTAGTAGATTCTTCAGTACCTAGGTAAGCATCCATTGCAGTAGATAAGTCTTTATCATCAATAATGATATTAGCATCTTTCATAATACCTGAGATAACTGCTTGAATAGAAGCACTATCAGCTAACTTAGTTGTGATTAATTGATCTTTAATTGTATCAGTTTCTTCTTCTAAAGTACCTTTTTCAGGTTTTTCAATCATTTTAATAACATGGAAACCATAATCTGTAGCAACTGGTTCAGTAGTCGTTTCGCCGTCTTTCAAAGCATATGCTGCTTCTTCAAATTCAGGGACCATTTCACCAGATGAGAAAGTCACTTCTCCGCCATTTTCAGCAGTAGCAGTGTCTGTTGAGTACTCTTTAGCAAGTTCTGCAAAATCAGCACCATCATTTAATTGATTAATAATATCTTTAGCCGTTTCTTCATCTTCTACAAGAATATGAGCTGCTGTAACTTCAGGAACATATTCGTCATAAGCTGCTTGAATTTCTTCATCAGTAAAATCAGTTTTATCTTTTACAGCTGCTTCAATTAAAAGATTTAAACGGATAGTATCTTTATAGCTATCAGCTGTATAACCTTGTTGTAGCATGATGTATTCAAAAGCTTCAGCTCCGCCGTAGTTTTCTTCTTCAGTAGAATATTGTTTGTCTACTACTTCATCTGTAACTTTATCGCCATACAAATCAGTTAAAACATCTTCAATGATCAACTGTTGAAGCATACTTGTTCCTACAGTTTCTTTCATTGCTTCATAAAACTCATCTTCCGTAATCTTTCCTGCGGTTGAAGAGGCTACAGTACTGTCAGAGCAACCCGCAATTGTTAATCCTGCTAAGATAGTCGCTGTCGCTAGTAATAATTTTTTCATTTCATTAACACATCCATTTCTTGTATTTTGCTGTAAATAAGTAGTTCGTAATCACAGATATAAATATACCATACTCATTTAGATAAAAAAAACTAAAATCCCAATATTTAGGTTAAAGTCAATTAAAAATCACAGAAAAAACATAAACTAAACTATTTGCGAAAAAAGTATAAAGGTAAGATCGTTCATTTTTCAATTTCTTTAAACATTACAATTTTTCTATTAGGCAAATAAAATAGGATTGAAACCCTAAAGTTCCAATCCTATTTTTTGATTATCCAACCGAATTAATTTATTTCATACTTTTTGTTACACCTTCGATATCCGTCGTTAATTTTTCAGTATGTTCTTGAATACGGCGCATGCGAGGTTCAGCTTCATATGAAAAATCATCTACCGATTCTTTCACATCTTGTGTGAATTCTTCAGCTAATGTTTTCCCCTCATTAGTCAACTGTGAAATTGCAGCTTTTAAGTCATTGACACTTTTTGAAACATCATTAACAAGAACTGTTGTGTCATCAACATAAGTTTTTAATACAGTTCTATTTTCTTTACCCGTACGTGGAGATTTAAGTAAACCATAGATTCCTCCAGCAACAGCACCTAAAGCTAGGCCATTCATAAAGTGTTTAGACATTAGTATTCCTCCATTTTACTTTTTATTGTTAAAGCTATGCTATCCAATTCTTCGGGCGTAAAACTTTCAGAATGATCGCCGAAATAAATAGAAAAATCATCTTGCTCATCATAACGTGGCAAGATATGTATATGAGAATGAAAAACAGACTGATAAGCAATTGTCCCGTTATTATTTATAATGTTCATTCCTTTGATTGCAGGATTTGATTTTTTGATGGCATGTGCAATTTTTGGGATTTTACTGCCAATAGTAGCTGCTAAAGTTTCATCTAATTCAAAAATATCTGCCACATGTGTTTTAGGAACGACTAAAGTATGTCCAGGTGTGACTTGAGTAAGATCTAAAAAAGCCACTACATCATCATCTTCATAGACTTTTCTACTTGGTATTTCATCATTGATTATTTTGCAAAAAATACAGTCTGTCATTTTAGTATCCTTCTTTCTACAACAAAATTTTTATATATCTATATAAGTTGCAATGAATATAGAAATAGGTTCTCTTATTTACTAAATGTATCATAAAAGACCGAGAAAGTGAAACGGTAACACATGTAAAAGGAAAAGATTCTCTTGCTTTCTTATGGTACAATAACTACATTAGCTTGTATAGAAGGGACTAAATAATTATGAGTTTAACGGTATCACATGTAACAGGAGGCTATAGCCAAATCCCTGTGTTAAAAGATGTATCCTTTGAAGTAGGAGATGGAAAATTAATTGGTTTGATCGGCTTAAATGGTGCCGGAAAGAGTACCACAATAAAGCATATCATCGGCCTGTTGCAATCTCAAAAAGGTGAAATCAGTATAGATGGTCTGACTTTAAAGAAAGATAAAGAACAGTATCGTAAAAAATTTGGCTTTATCCCTGAAACGCCTGTTTTATATGAAGAACTTACTTTAAAAGAACATATTGAAATTACAGCAATGGCTTACGATATACCCATAGACATTGCTTTTGAACGTGCAGATAAATTATTAAAAAGGTTCAGACTTGAAAATAAATTAGAATGGTTTCCAGCTAATTTTTCAAAAGGAATGAAACAAAAAGTTATGATTCTTTGTGCATTCTTAGTAGAGCCAAGTTTATATATAATAGATGAACCTTTTTTAGGTTTAGATCCATTAGCCATTAATGCTTTATTAGAATTAATGGGAGAAATGAAAAAACAAGGTGCTTCTATTTTAATGTCTACTCATATATTAGCTACTGCTGAAAGACAATGTGATGGATTTATTTTATTGCATGAAGGTACAGTAAAAGCTGAAGGAACATTGGAAGATTTACGTACAACATTCAATATGCCGAATGCAACTTTAGATGAGATGTATATTCAACTAACAAAAGAAGAGGATAGTAAATGATGACAGAAATTTGGAAGCAGCGAGTTAGACACCATCAAAAAAGAATGATGAAGTACCTAAAGTATATTTTTAATGATCATTTTGTCATTGTTTGTTTGTTTTTAGTTGGAGCAATGGGGTATGCATATTCAAATTATCTTAAAACAATAGCTGGATATGACTTGAAAAGTAAGTTGATAGGGGTAGTGGTTTTTACAGTTGTATTAAATATAGGAAAACTAGCTACGCTTATCCAACCTGCTGACGCTGTATTTATGCTGCCAAAAGAAAAAGCAATGGAAGGTTATTTTAAACAAGCAAAACGACGCAGTTTAGGATTGCCAGTCTTTATTATTGTATTAACAGTGGGAGTATTGATGCCGTTGCTCGTTGCTTCAGCTGGTTTTGCTTTTTCTGATACCCTTTATTTTATTATTACGTTAGTCATTCTAAAAGAACTAGAACTTACTAATCAGGTATCAAATTTGAAAATAAAAGAAGCAAAGGAATGGAGAAAAATAAAGGCTTTTTCCTTCATTTTTTTTCTACTAATTAATAGTCTTGCTCTTTTTGTTAACCCAATAATTGGACTATTAGGAGCTGTCATTCTAACTATTTGCCATAAAAATTGGTTGAGTCGAAAAGACGATTCGTTAACTTATCAATGGGAAAAAATGATTGATAACGAGACAAATCGAATGAAGACTATATATAAATTTATTAACTTATTTACAGATATACCAGCTTTAAAAGGTGCAGTCAAAAGAAGAGCTTACTTAGATATTTTCTTGAAAAGCATTAAGAAAGAGACGAACAATGTATTTTATTACCTATTTGCCCGAGCATTTTTAAGAGGAACAGAGTACAGTGGATTATATGTACGTTTAACGATTATAGCCATGCTGCTTAGTGGTCTAGGAAATTCCTTTATTTTAAGTATCTTCCTAATAATAGTGTTTTTGTATTTAACGGGTTTTCAATTATTGCCGCTATATTTTCATTTTGATAATTTATCATTAAATCTATTGTATCCTGTAAAACAGATAAATAAGGTTCAGGCATTAAAGAGACTTCTATTTAAACTAATGGCTATTGAAGGTTTATTGATTATTTTAGTGTCTATTAGACACTTGTCTTTAATGGAGATTGGTATGTTGATCATGATTGTTGGGGTATTTGATTTAAGTTTTTGTTCATTGTATTTGCCTATTCGAATAAATAAAATGCTTAAAATACATCGATAATTGAAAAAAATTTAAATAGTTGTCATTTAAGAATGCAGAAGTTGTATTTTTTTGATATGATAGAAAAAATTTGATTCTTATCGTTACAAGAAAGAGGTTGGGAAAATGAAAGTAATTTGGAATGATGAAATCGTTGAACGCAGTGAAGTTAAAATTGATATGGAAGATAGAGGATACCAGTTTGCAGATGGGATTTATGATGTTGTCCGGGCTTATAATGGTAAGTTTTTTACTTTAAATGAACACGTAGATCGTTTATTTTCTAGTGCTGAAAAAATTGAATTGCGTTTACCTTTTACTAAAGAGAAACTAAAAGAAATGTTAAGTGAATTGATTAAAATAAATAATATTGATACTGGAAATGTCTATATGCAAGTAACAAGAGGCATTGGGATACCAAGAAATCACCCATATCCTGATCCAGAAGAAGTATCACCAGTTTTTACAGCTACCACTACTATTGTTGCGCGTGATCAGGAAAAAATGGATCGAGGAATGTCAGCTTTAATTGTTCCTGATTTACGTTGGCTAAGATGCGACATCAAATCTATTAGTTTGCTTGGTAACATTATGGCTAAGCATGAGGCTCATAAAAAAGGTGCAGATGAAGCAATTCTTCATCGAGAGGGTATAGTTACGGAATGCTCATCTTCAAACGTATGGATGATAAAAAACGATACGATCTATACTCATCCAGATGGCAATCTTGTTTTACCGGGTATTACTAAATTAGTTTTATTAAGAGTTGCTCAAAATGCAGGATTATCAGTTAAAGAAGAAGCTTTTACATTAGAAGATTTAAAAAAATCAGATGAAGTATTCGCATCAAGTACAACTATGGAAGCTATGCCGATAACATCTATAGATGGAAATCCTGTAGGAACAGGTCAGCGGGGCCCAGTAGTTAAAAAACTTCAACAATTATATGTAGATGCTGTAGAAAACGAGTGTGGAAAAGTTAGATAAGAAAATTCAGAAGATTAGTCCGTTTTTTATGTGGCTAATCTTTTTTATACGATCAATAAAGCCTTGTTCGCAAATAGTTGTGGTACGAGTGAGGTTAGTTGGATAACTTTTAAAGAAATTTTCAATGTATATAGGATAGTTAATTAATTGTAGATGAATGAAGTACTTGAGAGAAGAAATAAAGTAAGCGGATTTGTAGAAAAAGAACGTATATACGCTTGACGTAGAAAGAAATTCTATCTAAAATAGAAAAGGAACAGAAAGATAGATGTCTTTTGTGATATCTGTCCTTTTTTTGTCTGGCTTTGCGGGTAAGCTAAAAAAAGGTTTTAGTGCTATTGGTTTAACGGGTTTAAACTTTGTCGCTTTTCGAATAAGACTTTACGATCCCGTTTTGCTTTTCGTATCTGTGTGGAAATGTTTCAGAATATAAAGCAAGGAATGATTGGGTATGGATTTTGAAATAGATTCTGGATGGAAATTGCATCCCGTTGGTGGTGACACTGGTCAAGCGTATATGGGTACAAGGGCAGAAGAAAAGCTTTTTTTGAAGCGAAATTCTTCACCTTTTTTAGCTGCACTATCTGTTGAAGGAATCACTCCAAGACTGATGTGGACAAAGCGTATTGGTAATGGAGATGTACTGACTGCTCAAGAGTGGTTAAATGGAAGAGTACTAACGAAAGAAGAAATGTCCTCGCCTAAAGTAGCAAAACTCATTAGTCGTATACACAATTCAGCAACCTTAAGAAGCATGCTTGCTCGTGTTGGCGGTGAAGTTGTTACACCGGATCAGTTGATTCAAAAATACGAAGAAAAGTTGTCTTTGGATTTACAAAATCATCCTTTACTATCACTTATAATAAAAACACTAAAAACTGAATCAGCAGTAATGAGCAAAGTTGATACAAAAGTTTGCCATGGAGATATTTATCGAAAAAATTGGCTTTTATCAGACGAAAACCGTCTTTATCTAGTGGATTGGGATTCTGCAATGCTATGTGATCCAGCGATGGATCTGAGCATGTTGTTATGCCAATATGTTTCGAAAGAAAACTGGGTGGATTGGTTAGAACATTATGATGCAGAACTAACGGAAGAATTAAAAAGTCGGATCATGTGGTATGCTTTAATGAATTATTTAATTCAAACAAAGCAACACCATAAAGAAACTCGCTTCCATGAAATGAATAAAGACATACTTATATTACAAAGTCTTTACCAAGGTCAAAATTATTTTTCTAATAAATGATTAAATTTAGTTATTAAGTGTTAACAAATAGAAAAATCCTCTTCCTGTTTTTGAAGAGGATTTTTCTATGTAAACCCATGAAAGATATTAGACAAACAAATAGAATGGAGAATCATAATATGCGTTTAAGAAATAAACCAAATGCACCACAAAAAATTGCTGAATATCCTCATTATATACCAGAACAACCTGATAACTGGGTTGGGAAATGGCAAGAAAGATTTGGCAATGATCATCCAATTCAGATTGAGGTGGGTACAGGTAAAGGTCGTTTTATTACTGAAATGGCAAAATTACATCCGGAAATCAATTATATTGGCATTGAACTTCAAATGAGCGTTATTGTTGTAGCTTTAGATAGGTTGATAGAAGAAAATTTACCTAATCTACAATTACTTCATGTTAATGGAGGATCAATTACGCAATATTTTGCAGAAGGAGAAGTTGATCAAGTATACTTGAATTTCTCTGATCCATGGCCAAAAAAACGTCACGAAAAAAGACGATTGACTTATAAGAGCTTTTTAGAAAGTTATGAGAAAGTGCTTGTCCCTGAAGGAGAAATTCATTTTAAAACAGATAACCAAGGATTGTTCGAATATTCATTATCAAGTTTTTCAAAATACGGAATGACACTTGAACAAGTTTGGCTAAATTTACATGAAAGTGATTTTGAAGGGAATGTAATGACAGAGTATGAAGAGAAATTTTCTTCACGTGGTAGTCGCATTTATCGAGTAGTTGCTAAATTTCCAAAACGAAAAAAATAAAAAAAAGCTTTAAAACAAGATGTTGTCTTGTTTTAAAGCTTTTTTCATCTGAAAAACTTGTTGGAAAATTAGAGACGATACAAATCTAAGATACTTCCAGTATAAGCATCTGCTATAAATTCATACTGAACCAATTGATTTTCTTCGATTCTTGAAATTCCTCCGTAATAGACATCTGTTTTAAGAGCAAATTTTTGTAAAGGAACTTTTTGTAATTCAATCCAAGAGCCTTCTATAGAACCTTCTTTTAAAAATACTTTTTTGACGTGTTTTAAAATGGTGTCTCCTTGAATAGCTTTTTTTTCAGCTATCAGTTTGTGTAGAAAATAGCCGCAAGTTAATCCAGCACCGAGAAGTAAGCCACCAGCTAAGATATATGGTGTTGTATCTTTAGTTTTACCTTTACCTACCATGTAATAAACGCCCCATTCTAATATTGTTTTTTTCTAGTATACCATTTTTAAAAATAAATGAAATTAAAGCATTCTTCTTAAAATCAGCTTAATTTAAGGTATAATAGATTAATAAAGTTAATAAGGGGGATAGATCACATAGTTGTAAAGAAAAACTTATGTGAAAACAGTGATGGAAGAAAAAACATTTGAATTAATAAAAAAATTAACTGAAGCTCAAGGAACAAGTGGATTTGAGCATCGTATACGTGAAATTATGCGTAAAGAAATGACACCTTTAGTAGATGAAGTTCAACAAGACGGTCTTGGCGGAATTTTTGGGATTCGAAAAAGCAAAGCTGAAAATGCACCAAAAATTATGGTTGCAGCTCACATGGATGAAGTTGGTTTTATGGTAGCAAGCATTTCGAAACAAGGGTTATTTAGAGTAGTTCCCTTAGGCGGATGGAATCCATATGTTGTATCTGCACAACGCTTTACGCTTCAAACAGCTAAAGGAGACTATCCGTGTGTGTCTTCATCGGTTCCACCTCATTTATTAAGAGGCAAAGACGGTAGTGGCAGTAAATTAGATATTGCAGATATTTTATTTGATGCTGGTTTTGATTCTAAAGAAGAAGCTGAAGCATTTGGTGTTCGTCCAGGAGACGCCATTGTTCCATTAGTGGAAACAATAAAAATGGCAAATGGCAAGAAAATCTTAAGCAAAGCTTGGGATAATCGTTATGGTACGACAGTTGTTCTTGAAGCTTTAAAAGAATTACAAGGCGAAGAATTGCCAAATACACTGATTGCTGGAGCTAACGTTCAAGAAGAAGTTGGTTTACGTGGAGCAAAAGGTGCTGTTCATCAATTCAAACCAGATTTATTTTTTGCAGTAGATTGTTCACCGGCTGATGATTTAACTGGTGATAAAAGTAAGTTTGGTCACTTGGGCGAAGGATTCTTATTGAGAATCCAAGATCCGGGTATGATTACATTAAAAGGAATGCGTGAGTTTTTATTAGATACAGCTGAAACTCATAATATCCCATATCAATACTTTGTTTCTAAAGGTGGAACAGATGCTGGTGCAGCTCATCAAATGAATAATGGTGTACCAAGTGCGGTTATTGGCGTTTGTGCTCGTTATATCCATACACATCAAACCGTATTTCATATTGACGACTATGCTGCAGCAAAAGAAATGGTTTTACAAATTGCGCGTACGTTAGACCGCAGTACTTTTGAAACCATTATGAAAAATAATTAGTTGAAATAGGGAGGAGAAAGAAAATGGAGTTATTAAATACAGTAGAAGAATTTTATATAATGGTGAAAGAAAGTAAACGAAAAACGGTCTTTTTCTTTACAGCTGATTGGTGTGGAGATTGTCAATTTATCAAACCAGTTATGCCTGAAATTATTGAAAATCATCCTGAAATTGATTTTGTGGAAGTAGATCGAGATAAATACATTGATCTATGCGGTGAATTATCTATTTTTGGAATCCCTAGTTTTGTGGCATTCGAAAACGGAGAAGAAACTGGACGGTTTGTAAGCAAAGACCGTAAAACAAAAGAAGAAATAGAACAGTTTATATCAACCATTTAAATCAAAACTAAATGAGTAAGAGGAGATGTTATAATGCTAGATACACAACAATATCAAGGTATACTTATTGCAATAGATGGAAGTGAATCTTCAGAAAATGCGCTTAATAAGGCTATTAAAATTGCAGAAAGAAATCACGCTGAATTGATTATTGCTCATGTCTTTGATGTAAACTCTTATGCTTTAGGAATGATTGATACTGCGGGAATAAACACTTTGGATGCTACTGGAATTGATGTTGATAAGGAAAGAATGAAAAAACTTTTAGAAGAATATAAATTAAAAGCTAAAGAACATGGTATTGAAAAAGTTCAAGCAATCATGGCACAAGGAACACCAAAAATAACTTTAGCAGAAGGTATCCCTAAAGACTATCAGGTTGATTTAATCGTGGTGGGACAAACGGGTATGAATGCTGTTGAACGATGGATGATGGGGAGTGTGAGTGAGTATATTATTCGCAATGCTCCTTGTGATGTTCTAGTTGTACGAAATAAAAAACAAGATAAGGAAGTTGAAAATGATTAGCATATATAATAAAGAAGGTATAGGAGATACACTTATCGTCATGCTTGGCGCCAGTGAATCTACAGAACAAAATTTTGAAAAAAGCAATGAAGTTATTAGAATTTTTAAAGAGAAGACGAAACAAACTGTTGGATACAATTTTTTCAATGCTTCTAGTCTTATAGACATTGAAGAAACTGGGCAAGTTTATTTGAATGAAGAGCAAATAAACGCTTTAAATGAAAAAATTACGTCAGCAGGATTTTCTGATACATTAGTAGCAGATGCTTCGCCAAAATTTGTTGTAGGGGAAGTCAAAGAATGTGCTGCTCACCCTGATTCAGATCATTTATCCATCACACAAACCGAAGTAGATAATGGAGAAGTTATTCAAATTGTTTGTGGAGCACCTAACATCGCTCAGGGCCAAAAGGTTGTTGTCGCAAAAGTTGGTGCCTTGATGCCAAATGGTATGGCAATATGGGATGGTGAATTAAGAGGTGAACCAAGTCATGGAATGATTTGTTCGGCTCGAGAATTGAATGTACCTAATGCTCCAGAAAAAAAAGGTATCTTAGTTTTACCAGATTCTGCTGTTACAGGTGAACGTTTTCCAATCAATTGATTTAAGTTAGATTGTATAAAAAGGCTTCAAAAGGTACCTTTCAAAGATAAGTAATCTATTTTTTGAAAGGCAGTTTTTGGTAAAGCCTTTTTTTGTGGGCTTTTTTTGAAAGAATATCGCGTGTTTCTTAAAGAATTCACCTATAGTCCAGCCAATTTTTATGGTAAACTAAGATTCGTAGTAAGGTAGGAAAGGAGGGTCATCATGCCAAAATATGATGGACCTAGTTATCAAAAGGATCAAGATCGTCAAAAGAAATTTAAATTCCCTTTCTATCGCGATGCACAAAACGTGACGAATAAGGAAGGTTCTTTAAAAACTTCAGCTTTAGAAAATGAAGACAGTCAATCAGTTAATCAAAACATAAAAACGAACGAAAAAAAACATGGATTTGATTTTACAGCGTTTCAAAAAGATAATACTTCTGTTAGAAATTATCTTTCAACCATTGGTAAAGAAGAACAAATGAAACAAAGTGAAATAAAAAAGCAAAAGAAACAAGTTGAAAAAAGAATCAAACAAACGAATTATTCAAAAGAATCTTTAAAACATGCGGCCACGCCATTCCAAGAAGGAAGAAGTTCGACACCATTTAAAGTTCAAAAAATCCCATCTCCCTATTATGGATTCCAAGATAGAGCAACTTCAAAGGGTAAAAACAATGCTATTGACTATTTAAAAATCACTTTAGCCTTAGAAAAGAAACCAGAACAATTTTTATTATTTGAGGAATATTTATTAAATAAAATAGAGTTGCCTCTTGAAGATAAGATAAAAGAAATAGAAGCAGTAGAAGAATTGGAATCAGTTGAAGAATTAGAATCAGTAAAAGAATTAGAAGCAGTAGAAAAATTGGAATCAGTAAAAGAATTAGAATCAGTAAAAGAATTAGAAGCAGTAAAAGAAATAGAAGCAGTAGAAGAATTGGAATCAGTAAAAGAATTAGAATCAGTAGAAGAATTGGAATCAATAAAAGAGTTAGAATCAGTAAAAGAATTAGAAGCAGTAAAAGAATTAGAAGCAGTAAAAGAAATAGAAGCAGTAGAAGAATTGGAATCAGTAAAAGAATTAGAATCAGTAGAAGAAATAGAAGCAGTAGAAGAGTTAGAATCAGTAGAAGAATTAGAAATAGTACAAGAATCTGAAGAAGAGTTTATACAAGAACCAGAAATAGTACAAAAATCTAAAGAAGAACCAGTTATAGACCCTAATTTAAAAGAGAAAAAAATAAATGATTCGAGACATATAAATAAAAAAAGACATAGCCTTTCTCGTTCCTTAGTAGGTATGATTGAAGATGAACAAAACGTTCGACTTAATCGTGGGAAGGATGTCGCGAGATATTTTGGCGAAGGAAAAATAGCACCTAAAAAAACTAGCCATCCTATTCATCAATCAAGAGTGACTAATAAGCCTAACTTACAAACTTCAGAAGAAATAGAAAATATGGAAATGCTTGCTGCGCTAAGTAGAATGAATTACTTAGATAAACAAGCATTTCCACCAGAAACACCAGAAACACCAGAAACACCAGAAACACCAGAAACACCAGAAACACCAGAAACACCAGAAACACCAGAAACACCAGAAACACCAGAAACACCAGAAACACCAGAAACACCAGAAACACCAGAAACACCAGAAACACCAGAAACACCAGAAACACCAGAAACACCAGAAACACCAGAAACACCAATTAATGACAGTAGTTTGGAAAATAATAGCCAAAGTATTGTTAATATAGCTGAAGAAAGATTTTCTACCCCTGAGTTAGAAAGTAGAGTCCAAAAAGAAGTAGAAACCATTACAGAAGTAAAAGATGCGACAGAAATTGGTTTTGAAATAGATAGTTCAATCGAAGAAATTGAGGAAATATATGATGAAAATTATATGTTTCCATCAGTAGATCTTTTACTTCGTCCTGTAATGCTCGAACCGAATGCGATTGATGACTGGGTGCTAGAACAAGCCGAAATATTAAATGAAACTCTAGATGCATTTAATATCCATGCTCAAGTAATAGGTTGGACAATTGGGCCAGCAGTTACTCAATTTGAACTTCAATTAGGTCGTGGAGTAAAAGTTAACAAGATAACCAATCTGTCCGATGATTTAAAACTATCATTAGCTGCAAAGGATATTCGTATTGAAGCACCGATTCCAGGAAAAAGTTCAGTTGGAATTGAAATCCCTAATAAAAAATCAAGACCGGTCATGCTTTCAGAAGTTATGGAAAGTGTAGAGTTTAAAGAAAGTACTTCTCCTTTAACGGTAGCCATTGGAGTCAATATAGCAGGTGAAGCTGTTGTTTCTACTATTGATAAGATGCCACATGGATTGATTGCTGGAGCAACAGGTTCAGGTAAAAGTGTTTTCATCAATTCACTTTTAGTGAGTTTGCTGTATAAAGCTACACCAAGTGAAGTGAAATTGCTTTTAATTGATCCAAAAGCAGTTGAGTTAGCTCCTTATAATGAAATTCCTCATCTTCTTTCACCAGTCATTTCTGAACCTAAAGCAGCTAGTGAAGCTTTAAAATGGGCAGTAAACGAAATGGAAGAACGCTATCAAAAATTAGCTGCAGCAGGTGTTCGTAATATCCAACGATTTAATGAAAAAGCTGAAGAACATGAAGATTTTGGGTTGAAGATGCCTTATATTGTCATTGTCATTGATGAGCTGGCTGACTTGATGATGGTGGCTAGCAACGATGTACAAGATTCAATTGCTAGAATTACTCAAAAAGCTAGAGCAGCAGGAATTCATTTAATTGTTGCTACACAACGTCCAAGTGTGGATGTTATTACAGGAACTATAAAAAATAATATTCCGACTAGGGTAGCCTTTATGGTATCGAGTCAAGTTGATTCACGTACGATCTTAGACACAGGTGGAGCTGAAAAACTACTTGGAAGAGGAGATATGTTGTTCCAAGAAAATGGATCAGGACGCCCAATTCGTGTGCAAGGAACGTATGTTGAAAAAGAAATAGAGCGTATTGTTAAACATGTGAAAGACCAACGATCTGCAAATTATCTATTTGAACCGGAATCACTGATGATGAAATTAGAATCGGTCGAGGGAAAAGATGAACTATTTGAAGATGTCCTTCCTTTCATTGTTTCAGAAGGACAGGTTTCTGCATCTGCTCTCCAACGAAAATTTAAAATTGGATTTAATCGAGCAGCCAATCTAATTGAATCGCTAGAAAATGAAAATTTTATATCTGGTCACAAAGGATCAAAACCACGAGAAGTATTTTTAACAAAAGCTGACTATGAAGAAAAATTTTTATAAATTGCTAAACAAAAACTAAGAGAAGCTTCGTTTATTCTCTTGGTTTTTGATTTTTGTTTAAAATACACTTGTATTTAGTTCATATTCAAAAAATACTATTAACAATCTATGTCAATTGTTTAATTGAATTCGTTGTCAATTGTTTATTCTGCCAAGAGTGAGAGGAAAATGAACATTTTAAGTGGGCTATTAAATTAATTCATGGTATACTAAATTCGTTGTAAATTTGTCTTTTCCAACAAGTAATAAGCGAATCATCTCATCTAATGGTGAAAAAATGATGATGGCTTATTTTATTGTATCGTTTTGTTTATTTAACTATAAATGTTTAGATTGGTACAAGACACACTAAAAATAGTCACTTTCAAATACTACTATTAAAAAAGCGCAAGTATGAATATGGAGGAAATAAAGTAATGAATAAAGAAACAATTTATCATTTCGTTGGTATTAAAGGCTCAGGTATGAGCGCTCTAGCATTGATTTTGAACGATAAAGGATTTAAAGTTCAAGGCTCTGATATAGAAAAATATTTCTTTACCCAAAAAAATATTGAAGAAGCTAAAATTCCTATCTTAAACTTTAGTAAAGAGAACATTCATCAAGGTTTAACTATTATTGCTGGAAATGCTTTTCCAGATACTCATGAAGAAATTGTTGCAGCAAATGAATTAGGCCTGACGGTTATTCGCTACCATGATTTTCTTGGACAATTTCTTGGACAATTTACCAGTGTAGCCGTGACAGGTTCGCATGGGAAAACAAGTACTACAGGATTATTAGCGCATGTTTTAAGTTCACTTAAAGAGACAAGTTACTTAATTGGAGATGGCACTGGCCATGGAGTCCCTGATGCAGAATTCTTTATTTTGGAAGCATGTGAATACCGTCGTCACTTTTTAGCCTATAGTCCAGATTATGCTATTATGACAAATATTGATTTTGACCATCCAGATTATTACAGCAGTATCAATGACGTATTTGATGCTTTCCAATCAATGGCTAATCAAGTGAAAAAAGCTATTGTAGCTTGTGGAGATGATGAGCAGTTACAAAAACTTCAAGCGAATGTTCCTGTTTTATATTATGGATTTGGAGATCACAATGACTTCCAAGCTAAAAATATGACCCGATCAACAACAGGTTCTAGTTTTGATGTATATGTAAGAGACGAATTTTATGGTCATTTTGAAATTCCAACATTCGGTAAACACAATATATTAAATGCACTTAGCGTAATCGCAATTTGTCAATATGAAAGTATTGATAAAGAGGGTGTAATGGAGAACTTAAAAACATTTAAAGGTGTCAAACGTAGATTTAGTGAAAAACAAATGTTAGATATGGTCATCATCGATGACTATGCACACCACCCGTCTGAAATCCGTGCGACAATTGATGCAGCACGTCAAAAATATCCTGATAAAGAAATTATTGCTATTTTCCAACCTCACACATTCACTAGAACAGTAGCATTATTAAGTGATTTTGCAGAATCGTTGAATTTAGCTGACTCTATTTATTTGTGTGATATCTTTGGATCAGTACGTGAAGATCAAGGAGATATAACGATACAAGATTTAGTCAATAAAATTGATAATGGAGCGACTATATTGAGTGAAGAAAATATGTCGCCATTATTGAGCCATCATGATGCTGTTGCTATTTTTATGGGCGCAGGTGATGTTCAAAAATTTGAATTAGCATACGAGACATTACTAAGTCATTCGTCATTAACAAAATAGTAAAAAAGGTCTGAGACAAAAATCGTCTCAGACCTTTTTTACATCATTATACAGTAGGTATCGATTTTAGATGTAACATAGTTTTTATCTTCTGTTCTTAAAATTAAATCGAGTCTAAAAGACGCTAAAAAGATGATGTCAAAACCTAAAAGAGGAATAGCTCATTTAGGTTTCATTTTAATCTTTTAAACAACAAATAGAATTTTATCAGAATGATAAGCAAGTTCGCTATCTACCAATTTTTTTGTTAGAATAATAATGACAAGTTTGATTAAAATGGTTCATAAAATAAGATAATTAAAAAGCAGAAACTAAAAGGAGCTTTAATATGAGTAATAAGAAAAAATTAGTATTGATTGATGGAAATAGTGTGGCGTATAGAGCTTTTTTTGCATTGCATTCTCAATTAGAAAGAATGAAAAATAAAAATGGTTTACACACTAATGCATTGTATGGATTCCATAATATGATTGATAGTGTATTAACTAAAGAAAAACCGACTCATGCATTAGTGGCTTTTGATGCAGGAAACACGACATTTCGTCATGCCTTTTTTGATGATTACAAAGCTGGTAGGTCTAAGACGCCAGGTGAATTTTCCGAACAAATGCCTTACTTAAGAGATTTATTAGAAGGATTCGGAATTAAACATTACGAATTAGAAAATTTTGAAGCAGATGATATTATTGGAACTCTGGCAACACAAGTTGATCCGGCAGAGTACGATGTAGTCGTTATTTCTGGAGATCGAGATCTAACACAACTAGCAAAAGAAAATGTGCGAGTAGATATTACAGTAAAAGGTGTCAGTGAATTAAAAGAATATACAACTGAATCGATTCAAGAGGAGATGGGTATCAGCCCGTTGCAAATCATTGATATGAAGGGGTTAGCAGGAGATGCTTCTGACAATATACCTGGTGTAACAAAGATTGGTGAAAAAACAGCTCTTAAATTGCTAAAAGAATACGGTTCTGTTGAAGGAATTTATGAAAATATTGATGCATTAAAGAAAAGTAAGATGAAAGAGAATCTTATCAATGAAAAAGAGACGGCATTTTTAAGCAAAAAGTTAGCAACGATCAATACTGATTCTCCAATAAAAGTTGGTATTGATGATTTAGCTTTTTCTGGACCTGATATGGAAAAATTAATTGCTTTCTATAAAGAAATGGATTTTAATTCTCATTTGAGCAAGTTGGATACTACTGAATATGATGCTGAACAAAACAATCAAAAAGAAGAGATCTCCTATAAAGTAGTTACAGAAATTACAGAGAGCATGTTTAGCGATGATATGGCTCTTTATGTAGAATTAATAGGTGATAATTACCACATTTCGCCAATTTTTTGTATAGGCTGGGGCAATGATGAACAAATTTATATTTCAGAACCTGAAGTAGTTTTTGCATCAGAAGAGTTTAAAAAATGGGCAAAGAAATTGGATGCTAAGAAACAGGTATTTGATGCTAAAAGAACTTATGTCGCCTTGAAGAGACAACAAGTTGAGATGAATTCAATCAATTTTGATATCTTGTTAGCTTCTTATTTGTTGAATACAAAAGACAACAGCAAAGACTTATCTGAAGTTGCCACAGAACATGACTATTATGAGGTTTCTTCTGATGAAAGTGTCTACGGAAAAGGCGCTAAAATTGGCATTCCAGAAGATAAAACAGTGACATATGATCATGTTGCAAGAAAAGTAAAAGCTATACGTATTTTAAGCAAACAATTAAATGACAATTTGGAAAAAAATGAGCAGACTGAGTTATTCAATGAAATGGAATTGCCTTTATCCATCGTATTGGCTGAGATGGAACTTACTGGGGTAAAAGTGAATGACAAAAGGTTAATGGAAATGAAAGAAGAATTTGCCGTTCGGTTAAAGGATATCGAGCAGCGTGTATACGAATTGGCTGGAGAAGAATTTAATTTAAATTCGCCAAAACAATTAGGTGTAATCTTATTTGAGAAGATGGGTTATCCTGTCATAAAAAAAACAAAAACAGGTTATTCAACGGCGGTTGATGTTTTAGAGCAAATGAGAGAACAAGCTCCGATTGTAGAACATATTTTAGATTACCGACAAATAGCGAAAATCCAATCCACTTATATAGAAGGTTTATTGAAAGTGATTGATAAAAACACGGGGAAAATCCATACACGTTATATGCAAACAATCGCTCAAACGGGTCGTTTAAGTTCTGTGGAACCAAACTTGCAAAATATTCCGATTCGATTAGAAGAAGGTAGAAAAATTAGGCAAGCTTTTGTTCCTAGTCATGAAGGATGGAAGATATTCGCATCCGATTACTCACAAATTGAATTGCGTGTGTTGGGACATGTATCAAATGATCCTTTGTTAAAAGAAGCTTTTATTGAGGGACAAGACATTCATTCAAGTACTGCCATGCGAGTATTTGGAATCACTTCTCCCGAAGAAGTTTCTTCAGAGATGCGTCGCAGAGCTAAAGCGGTTAATTTTGGAATTGTCTATGGTATAAGTGACTATGGATTATCACAAAATTTAGGAATTAGCCGAAAAGAAGCACAAAAATTTATCGATAAGTATTTTGATAAATATCCAGGCGTTAAAACGTATATGGAAGATATTGTGAGAGAAGCAAAAGATAAAGGTTTTGTCGAAACACTTTTCCAACGTCGCCGTTATTTGCCAGAAATCAATTCTAGAAACTTTAATTTACGGTCATTTGCTGAAAGAACGGCTATCAATACACCAATCCAAGGTAGTGCAGCAGATATCATCAAAATTGCTATGATTAAAATGGATAAAAAATTAAAAGAATCAAATATGAAAGCAACTATGCTATTACAGGTTCATGATGAACTGATTTTTGAAGCGCCTGAAGAAGAACTTGAACAACTTGAAGCACTAGTGATTCAAGTTATGGAAGGTGCAGTAGAATTATCTGTTCCTTTAAAAGTAGACAGCAACAGCGGGAAAAGCTGGTACGAAGCGAAATAAGAAGGAAATGTTTCTGCTATATTCAGTTATAGCAGAAACATTTTTTAGATAGAAAGGAAGTAAAAATTTGCCTGAATTACCAGAAGTTGAAACGGTTAGAAAAGGTTTAGAACAACTTGTATTAGGCGCAACGATTCAATCAGTAGATGTTTATTGGGACCGTATCGTTGCTGGATCTATCGATAGCGAAGAATTTAAACAGCTTTTAGTTGGAGAAACGATCATAGAGTTTGATAGACGAGGAAAATACATTATTTTCCGTTTTGAACATTGGGCTTTGGTTTCTCATTTGCGTATGGAAGGTAAGTATGAGGTAGAAAATTCAACAGCACCTTTAAAAAAACATACACATATCGTTTTTCATTTAACAGACGGAAGAGATTTACGTTATCTGGATGTACGGAAATTTGGTCGGATGACACTTGTTCCTTTAGGAAAAGAGTTTAGTACGACAGGTATAAGGCTACTTGGTCCTGAACCGACTAAAGAAGCTTTTGATGGAAAGACATTTTATACTACACTACAAACTAAAAAACGGTCTATTAAGCCTCTGTTATTGGATCAAACAATTGTAGCTGGATTAGGAAATATTTATGTAGATGAAGCTTTATTTGTAGCTAAGATCCATCCGATGAGAGCTGCAAATAGCTTAAGTAAAAATGAAGTTTCAAGGTTGCATGAATCCATTATCAAAGTCTTAGGGGATGCTGTAAAAGCTGGTGGAACGACGATTCGCACTTATAAAAATGCACTTGGAGATGCTGGGACATTTCAAGTGAAATTAGCGGTTTATGGTAAAAAAGGAAGTCCGTGTATTCGATGTGGAACGCCTATAGAAAAAATAAAAGTAGCTCAACGAGGAACTCATTTTTGTCCTAATTGCCAGCAATTAGACATTGATTACTAAATAAAGAGGGGATAATATGACTGTAATTTTAGGGCTAACTGGCAGTATTGCTACTGGCAAGTCAACTGTTAGTAAATTGTTTAAGGAACAGGGTTACCCTGTTGTAGATGCAGATATTGGTGCTAGAGAAGTAGTAGAACCTGGCACAGAAGGGTTAAATAAATTAAAAGCCTATTTTGGTGATAAAATTATTCTACCTGATGGTACTTTAAATCGTTCTGAACTGGGAAAAATCGTATTTAATGATGAAAAAGAGAGAGAGCAGTTAAACGAAATGTTATCTCAACACATACGGCAATGGATTATGACTAAGAAAGATGATTACTTAAAACAGCATCCTGTTGTTATTGTATTAGATATTCCTCTGCTTTTTGAAACTGGATATAAAGATGATGTTGATCAAATCATGGTAGTAGCTACAACACCGGAGACTCAAATAGACCGTTTAATGAAAAGAGATGGAATAGAAAGAAATGAAGCATTGCAAAAAATTGCTGCTCAGTTGTCTATTTCAGAAAAAATAACTCTGGGAGATATTATAATTGATAATAATGGGACAGTTGAACATACAAAAAAACAAGTTTTAAAGTGGATTGAAAAAATAAAACCCAATTCATGCATAAAATAAAAATTGAAAAGAGCAAAGAATAAAGTATCAGTGCTTTATTCTTTGCTCTTTTTTACCGATTTTAACCGGTTTTATCTGTGATTGTTGTATGGTATAATAATGTAAATAACTGTGTACAAAACTAGTGCAGAGATAAGACGCACTTAAGATAGGAATGATAATAATGCAATGTCCACGCTGTCAAAATAATGGTTCTAAAGTTGTCGATAGTCGTCCAGCAGATGATGGACGTGCCATTCGTAGAAGAAGAGAATGTGAAGCCTGTAGTTTTCGATTTACTACATTTGAACGGGTTGAAAAAACACCTCTTTTAGTGATCAAAAAAAATGGAACCAGAGAAGAATTTAATCGTGAAAAAATTTTAAGAGGGTTGATTCGTTCTTGTGAAAAACGACCTGTAGCAATGGAACAAGTTGAAAAAATAGTGGATGAAGTAGAAAATCAAATCAGAGGGTTAGGCGAAAATGAAGTTTCTTCTGCTATTATTGGAGAATACATTATGGAAAAATTAGCTGATGTAGATGAAATAGCGTATATCCGCTTTGCTAGTGTCTATCGTCAATTTAAAGATATGAGTGTCTTTCTTAAAGAACTTCAAGAATTTGAAAGAAAAAAAGCTGAAAAAAATTAGTGAGACAGAAAGGTGTGAATCGTTTTGGGATATCCATGGAAAAACTTAAGTCCTAAAGATGGGTTTTTAGTAAAACAAAATGCGTTACTATCGGATATTGATCAAAAAATTCTCACTTTTTTGTATCAACCTTTGATTGGCACTGCTGCATATAGCCTTTATATGACATTATGGACTGAAATAGAAGAAGAAAAATATTGGAGTGAAGGAATTCTGCATTCGGAATTGCTGACAGTGTTAAATATCGGTATCCCTGAACTCTATCAAGCTAGGATCAAGTTAGAAGCGATAGGTCTCCTTAAAACCTATGTCCAAACAGATACGACTAAATTAACGATCTATGAATTGCAAGCTCCTCAAACTAGTGAGGTATTTTTCAAAGATGATTTATTAAGTTTATTGTTATTAGAAAGAGTTGGCGAACGAAAATTTAAAAATTTGAGAAAACGATTCATTGTAGAAAAGATAGACAAACAGAAATTTCAAGAAATCACTAAGTCATTTTTAGACGTGTTTCAGTTTGACGCTGAATTACTAAAAAGAGAAAAGGAACTTTTAAAAGAGCCTGTTTCATATATTGGAAAAACAGCCAATTCTAATCCAAAAGTTGATCCGAAAACGTTTGATTTGAAATTTTTTTATTCAGGTTTAAATCAGCAATACATCAATCGTTCTTCCATTACAAAAGAAATAGAGGAAACGATTCTTGTATTGCACACGTTATATGGTTTAGACGAATTAACGATGCAACAATTTATTCTTAATGCATCAGATATTGAAACTGGAACCATTGATGAAAAAAAATTAAAGAAATTAGTATATGATGATTATCATAATAAAAACCAACAAAATATTTCTTTAAAAGACGTGGTGGAAAAAGATATCCAGATCGATGTAAATCAGCAAAAAACGCGTGAAAATGATCTTATGAAAAAAGGATTAACTAAAGAAGATATTGCGGTCATTGAAGTAAGTGAGCAAATAAGCCCTTATGATTTTATGAATTCTATTAAAGAACAAAAAGGCGGTTTTGTAACAAAACCTGAAGAATGGACTTTAGAAGAAATCGTGAAGAAAGCTAATTTGCCAACAGCGGTGATCAATATTTTGATTCATTACATTTTAGTTGTGAAAAACAACCCAACGCTTGACCAAAAATTAGCTTATAAGATCGCCAATGACTGGGCGCAAGAAAAGGTAGTAGCACCTGAAGAAGCGATTCAAAAGGTTAAAAAAATGTATTTAGAAAATGCTGAAAAAAAACAACAACAAGAAAATCGTAATAAGACTTACACACAAAACAGAAGTAAAGGTAATTACAATAATCAAACCACGATAAGAAAAGAAACTCTTCCAGATTGGGCCAAAGCAGAAAATAACCAAATGGAAGAAAAACCGATGAGTGAAGAAGAGAAACAAGCGTTTATGGAACGGTTGAAAAGAATTCAAAATTTTGGCAAAGAAGGTGAATAATAATGGAGGATATTGGTGAAAGCTTGACGCGAATGATCAAAGATCGAAATTTAACGGATAAATATGAAGAACTCATTCAAGAAGTTTTAGATGATCCCGATGTGACGCAATTTATTGCAGACAATCGTCAAAAATTGGATGATGAAGCCATTGTTAAAAGTTATGCTAAATTATATGAATATGTACAAGAAAAAAAGAAATTTCAATTAAAAGAAGGTATGATGGCTCCTGGTTACCATCCTAAATTAGTTTTAAATTATCATTACATTGACGTGACCTATGTACCTTCGGCTGAATTGATCGCTAAACAAAAAGAATTAGAAATCAAAAATCGGATTTATTCAATGGATATGCCTAAAGATGTACGAAATGCTAAATTAGCAGATTTTGATTTAACAGATGAACGCCGATATGCTATTTCAGAGGTCTATGATTTTATTGATGCTTATTTAACTAAGCCCAAAGAATTTCATAAAGGCTTATATTTACAGGGATCATTTGGTGTAGGTAAAACTTATTTGTTAGGAGCGCTAGCACATGAATTGGCTAAAAATGGGTTCCCTTCTACTTTAATGCATTTTCCATCATTTGCAGTTGAAATGAAACAATCTATTGGTAAGAACAATACAGGTGAAAAACTAGAGTTTATCAAGAAAGCACCTATATTAATGTTAGATGATATTGGTGCGGATTCTATGTCGAGTTGGATACGCGATGATGTATTAGGCGTTATTTTACAATATCGCATGCAAGAACAGCTGCCTACTTTTTTCTCTTCCAACTTCGATATGAAACAGCTTGAAGAAGAACATTTAAGAGTCACACAAAGAGGCGAAGATGAGCCGCTAAAAGCGAAAAGAATCATGGAAAGAGTTCGTTATTTAGCAAAAGAAGTTAAGATGACTGGAACGAATCGACGTCACACTCACTAATAAAATAAAAAATATGGCTACTCTCCTTGAAATCATGAACAAAAAGTGCTTTAATAATAGATATAAGATAAATCATTGAGAAAGACACCAAAACTTGGTTGCGATTTTTTTAGAGAAGAAAACATCTGCTGAAAGTTTTCTAATTTCGTTCTTGTTTTGACCCCTTTCGAGTGCCACTGTGAACCGTTTGTCGAATTAGCAGTTGGTCGTTTAGCTAGCGTTAACAGCTTAGAGTGGATTTAGTGTATTTGCTAAATTCTGAATCTGGGTGGAACCACGTAATGAACGTCCCTTTTATGGTATTTAATATACTATAGAAGGGACTTTTTTTATTTTCTAGCTGAACAAAGATGGTATTTTAAAAATTAGAATATGGAGGAATAGACTATGTCAGAAATTAATATTACTTTTCCAGATGGAGCAATAAAATCTTTTCCAATTGGGTCTTCTACAAAGGATATTGCTGAAAGTATCAGCAAAGGTTTAGCTAAAAAAGCGTTAGCCGGTAAAATTAACGGAGAATTAGTGGATCTAGTACGCCCAATTGAAGTAGATGGTGAGATTGAAATCATCACACCTGATCATGAAGATGCTTTGCAAATCTTGCGTCATTCAACTGCTCACTTAATGGCTAATGCTTTACGCCGTTTATACCCAGATATAAAATTTGGAGTGGGCCCTGCTATTTCAACTGGATTTTACTATGATACAGATTCTGAAGCACCAATAACAGATGAAGATATTCCTAAAATCGAAGCTGAAATGATGGCGATTGTAAAAGAAAATAACCCCATTGTTCGCAAAGAAGTTACTCGTGAAGAAGCGTTAGATATCTTCAAAGATGATCCTTACAAAGTAGAATTGATTACAGATCTTCCAGAATCAGAAAAGATCACGGTATATGACCAAGGTGACTTTGTGGATTTATGTCGTGGTGTCCATGTTCCTTCAACTGGACGTATCCAAGTATTTAAACTGCTATCTCTTGCTGGTGCTTATTGGAGAGGGAATTCAGATAATAAAATGATGCAACGTATCTACGGGACAGCCTTTTTTGATAAAAAAAATCTAAAAGAGTTTATAAAAATGCGTGAAGAAGCTAAATTACGTGATCATCGTAAATTAGGAAAAGAATTAGACTTATTCATGATCTCGCCTGAAGTTGGATCTGGATTGCCTTTCTGGTTGCCAAAGGGTGCTACTATTCGTCGTACTATTGAACGCTACATTGTTGACCGTGAAATCAGTTTAGGTTACCAACATGTCTATACACCCATTATGGCTGATGTAAACTTATATAAAACATCCGGTCATTGGGATCACTATCATGAAGACATGTTCCCTCCTATGGATATGGGAGATGGAGAAATGCTTGTTTTGCGTCCAATGAACTGCCCGCATCATATGATGGTCTACAAAAATGATGTGCATAGTTACCGTGAATTGCCAATTCGGATTGCTGAACTAGGACAAATGCATCGCTACGAAAAGAGTGGGGCATTATCAGGATTGCAACGTGTGCGTGAAATGACTTTGAATGATGGGCATACATTCGTACGGCCAGACCAAATTGAAGAAGAATTTAAACGTACATTGGAATTAATGTTAGCTGTATATGGCGACTTTAATATTACTGATTATCGTTTCCGTTTAAGTTATCGCGATCCTAATAATACAGAAAAATATTTTGATGATGATGATATGTGGGAAAAAGCTCAAACAATGCTTAAAGCAGCTATGGATGATATGGAATTAGAATACTTTGAAGCAGAAGGAGAAGCAGCTTTTTACGGTCCTAAACTAGATGTGTTAGTAAAAACAGCTATTGGTATTGAAGAAACTCTTTCAACAATTCAATTAGACTTTTTACTTCCAGAACGTTTTGATTTGACTTATGTAGGAGAAGATGGTGAAAATAACCACCGTCCGGTTGTTATACATCGTGGTATTGTTTCTACAATGGAACGTTTTGTAGCCTACTTGATTGAAGAATACAAAGGTGCTTTTCCTACTTGGTTAGCGCCAGTTCAAGCTACTATTATTCCAGTTAATTTAGATATGCATACAGATTATGCCTATGAAATTAAAAAACAAATGGAAAGTATTGGTATGCGTGTAGAAGTTGATGAACGCAACGAAAAAATGGGCTATAAAATACGCGCTTCTCAAACACAAAAAATACCGTATCAATTAGTAGTTGGGGACAGTGAAGTACAAGAACATGCAGTTGCAGTCCGTAAATATGGCGAAAAAAATACTGAAACAGTTAACTTAAGTGAGTATTTAGAAGCTGTTTCAAAAGAAATTAAAAATTTCAGCAAATAATTTATTGACAGATCCTGTTCAGTAGTGTATGATTAATGAGTTGAGAAAATCAAGCAGAAGCACCCGCTTCTCGCCTAAGTTGACGAAAGTGTCTCTGGGCTAGATATAAACGATGATAACTTGCATTCGGTGTGAGTTAGAAATTATTTATAGGCGGGTTCATAATGAACTCGTCTATTTTTCTGCTGTTCTTTCTCTCAAATCTAATGGAGGTGTATGACCATAGCAAAAGATATGATGGTAAATGACGGCATTCGTGCACGTGAATTACGCGTTATTGGTAGTAACAGCGAACAACTTGGTGTAATTACAAAAAGTGAAGCGTTAAAACTTGCAGAAGAAGCAAACTTAGACTTAGTACTAGTAGCTCCAAAAGCAAAACCGCCTGTAGCACGTATTATGGACCACGGGAAATTCCGCTTTGAGCAACAGAAAAAAGAACGCGAAGCCCGTAAAAATCAAAAAGTCATCAACGTCAAAGAAGTAAGATTAAGTCCTACTATTGATTTGAATGATTTCAATACTAAATTACGTAATGCACGTAAGTTCCTTGAAAAAGGAGATAAAGTTAAGGCTTCAATCCGATTTAAAGGTCGTGCCATTACTCATAAAGGTATTGGTAAAGAAGTGTTAGATCGTTTAGCAAAAGAAACAGCTGACATAGCCAGTATCGAATCAGCTGCAAAAATGGATGGTCGAAGCATGTTCTTAATTTTAGCACCAAAGAATGAAAAGTAAGAGTATTTTGAGGAGGAAATAACAAATGCCAAAACAAAAAACACACCGTGGTTCAGCAAAACGGTTCAAAAGAACAGGTAACGGTGGATTAAAACGTCACCATTCTAAAACAAGCCATATGTTTGCAAACAAATCACAAAAACAAAAACGTAAATTACGTAAATCAGCAATGGTATCATCAGGCGATATGAAACGTATCCGTCAACAATTAGCTAAATGGTAATCAGTTACTTTTAGCATCGTTAGTTCATTTCAAAATGAACATCATTCAAATTAGTCAAAAGAGTTTTCTTGTATAGAGAACATCTTAGAGGAGGAAATTAATATGCCACGTGTAAAAGGTGGAACGGTTACTCGTAAACGTCGTAAAAAAATATTAAAATTATCAAAAGGATACTACGGTTCTAAACATATTTTATTCAAAACAGCTAAGCAACAAGTAATGAAATCTTATACTTATGCTTACAGAGACCGTCGTCAAAAGAAACGTGATTTCCGTAAATTATGGATCGCTCGTATTAATGCAGCTGCTCGTTTGAACAACATGAGCTACAGCACTTTAATGCATGGTCTTAAATTAGCTGGAATTGAAGTTAACCGTAAAATGTTAGCTGATATTGCTGTTACAGATGCTCCTGCATTCACAGCGTTAGCTGAACAAGCTAAAACTGCAATCAACAACAAATAATAAATTAAATATTAATATAAAAAGCTCATTCACTTTCACAGTGGATGAGCTTTTTTTGCTCAATTTAATACATTTGTCATAATTTTGCCATAAACGAAATGATTTGTTTAAATTGATACTGTTTTAGGGGAAACAGGAGATTGATTTGTTGTTTATATGAGTTTAAGATGATAAAAAAATTATTTTATTACATTATTTTAATAATTTGTATTGAAATTGTGATAATAAGATGATAATATAATTTGAGTAAACTAATACTTAGTTAATGAATATTAGAAGAAAGAAATAGGGGGAAATAAAATGAATAGAAATAAATTAGTTAGCTTATTAGGTTTAACAGCTACATCAGCACTAGTTTTAGCAGCTTGTGGTGGCGGTAGCGATGGAGACACAGCAAGTACTGAAAGTTCAACTGCTGGTTCTTCTTCAGAAGAACAAGTACTTAATATTATTGAAAGTGCTGAATTACCAAACATGGATTCTGCAAAATCAACAGATGTAGTAAGTGGTACTGTTTTAAACAATGTAAATGAAGGATTGTATCGTCAGAATCCAGATAATGAATTAGAATTAGCTATGGCTGCAGAAGAACCTGAAGTTAGTGAAGACGGCTTGACATACACGTTTAAAATTAGAGAAGATGCTGTTTGGTCTAATGGCGACCCTGTTACAGCAGACGATTTTATTTATGCTTGGGCTCGTTTAGCAACTCCTGAAACAGCTGCTGAGTACTCATATATGATTGATGGAGTCGTTAAAAATGCTTCTGCGATTTTAACTGGAGAAATGGAACCGTCAGAATTAGGCGCTACAGCTGTTGATGATAAAACATTAGAGGTACAATTAGAGAAAGCTGTTCCTTATTTCAAAGATTTATTAACACTTCCTATGTTTTTACCGCAAAATGAAGCATTTGTAACAGAACAAGGCGATAAGTACGCAACAAATAGTGATACTGTACTTTATAATGGTCCTTTTGTCTTAGACGAATGGGATGGAACTGGCTTAAGCTGGGTATTGAATAAAAATGAAGATTACTGGGATAAAGATACTGTAGTGTTAGATACAATTAATGTTGACGTAGTTAAAGAAACTTCTACTGCAATCAACTTATATGATACAGGAGCAGTTGACCGTATTACGTTATCAGGTGAGTATGTTCAAACAAAACAAGGCGATCCTGAATTGAAAACTCAACCAACTTCATCTGTCTTTTACTTTAAATTTAATCAAGAACGTAATGGAGAAGAAACGCCTTTAGCTAATGAAAATATTCGTAAAGCAATTGCAATGTCATTTGACAAACAGGCCTTTGCAGATACAGTTCTTCAAAATGGTTCTATTCCAGCTAACGGTTTAGTTCCAGCTGAATTAGCTTCTGATCCAGCTTCAGGAGAAGATTTCCGTGAACAAAGCGGTGATCTATTAACTTTTGATGTTGAACAAGCCCAAGAATATTTCAAAAAAGGGTTAGAAGAATTAGGTGTGGATTCTATTAATTTAGAAATTTTAGGTGACGATACTGAAAATGCTAAAAAATCTTTAGAATTTATGCAAGCACAATTAACAAGTAATCTTCCTGGATTAGAAATCAGTCTAAGAAATGTACCATTTAAAGTTCGTTTAGATGCTGATACAAAACAAGATTATGATATTGAAATGGCTGGTTGGGGAGCTGACTATGGAGACCCAATTAACTTCCTAGAATTATTCCATTCAGAAAATGGAAATAATAAATCTAGCTACTCTAATGCTGATTACGATGCATTAGTTGAAAGTGCTCAAACGAATGTAACTGATTTAGAAGGTCGTTGGGAAGATATGTTAGAAGCTGAAAAAATCTTGATGGAAACAGGTGGGATTGCACCAATCTATCAACGTGCATATTCTGTTCTAGAAAAAGATTACCTTAAAGATTACACATCTCACTTAACAGGTGCAGAATACTCATATAAATGGGCTTCAATTGAAGGAAAAGAATAATTTTTATAAACAAAAAAGAGCAGATACTTTATCTGCTCTTTTTTGTGTTTATTATGTGAAAAGCATAATATTCCAATGAGAGTAGTCAGATACTCGTTTCTCTCTCTTTTAAATGATGATAAAATGAAGAAGTTATGAATATTTTATAATGAAATTTTATTATGATTCATTAGGAGGAAATTAAGTGGAAAAGAAAAAATATCTTCAGTTAATGGGGTTGTCGATTGCTTCTGTTAGCTTACTAGCAGCTTGCGGTGGAGACAAAGAAGAGTCTGCAACTACAACTGGCAACGGAGAACAAGTATTAAATTTAATTGAGTCAGCTGAACTACCAACAATGGATTCAGTATTAGCAACTGATGCTGTTAGTTTCAATGTTATGAATAATGTTAATGAAGGGTTATACCGTCAAGGACCAGATGGTGAACTTGTACTCGGAATGGCAGCAGAAGAACCGGAAGTCAGCGAAGATGGATTGACTTATACATTTAAAATCAGAGAAGATGCTACATGGTCAAATGGAGACCCTGTAACAGCTAATGATTTTGTTTTTGCATGGAGACGCTTAACAACACCTGAAACGGCTGCAGAGTACTCTTATATGATTGATGGAGTAGTATTAAACGCAACTGCTGTTTTACAAGGTGAAATGGAACCATCTGAATTAGGAATAACAGCTGTGGATGATAAAACATTAGAAATTCAATTAGAAAAAGCTGTTCCTTATTTTGAAAGTTTGACAACATTGTCAATGTTCTTCCCACAAAATGAAGCTTATGTGACAGAACAAGGAGAAGCTTATGCTTCAGACAGTGATCATGTTCTTTACAACGGACCGTTTGTACTAGATGAATGGGATGGAACTGGCTTAAGCTGGGTAATGAACAAAAATGAAGATTACTGGGATGCAGAAACTGTCGAATTAGATGCAGTTAACATCGATGTTATTAAAGAAACGTCAACTGCTTTAAATTTATACGATACCGGTTCAATCGATCGTATGATATTATCTGGTGAGTACGTTCAAACACAACAAGGTAATCCTGACTTAAAAACTCAACCAACATCTACTGTAGCATACCTTAAATTTAACCAAGAACGTGCTGGAGAACAAACTGCTTTAGCTAATGAAAATATTCGTAAAGCAATTGCAATGGCTTTTGACAAACAAGCTTATGTAGATACTATTCTTCAAAATGGTTCTATCCCAGCAAACGGACTTGTTCCAGAATCTTTAGCTGTTGATCCATCGACAGGTGAAGATTACCGTGAACAAAACGGAGACTTACTAAGTTTTGATAAAGTACAAGCTCAAGAATATTTTGAAAAAGGATTACAAGAATTGGGAGTAGATTCTTTAACATTAGAAATTTTAAGTGACGATACTGAAAATGCTAAAAAATCAATCGAATTTTTACAAGGGCAATTAACACAGAACTTGCCTGGTTTAGAAATTACATTGAGAAATGTACCTTTCAAAGTACGTCTAGATGCTAATAGCAATCAAGATTATGATATTCAATTAGCATTATGGGGAGCAGACTATGCTGATCCGATTAATTTCTTAGAGTTATTCCAATCAGAAAATGGGAACAATAAATCTGGATACAACAATGCTGATTACGATGAACTAATTGAAAGTGCTCAAACGAATGTAACGGATTTAGAATCACGCTGGCAAGATATGCTTGACGCAGAAAAAGTATTAATGGATGATGCTGGTATTGCACCAATCTATCAAAGAGCTTACGCAGTTTTAGAAAAGGATTATGTACAAGATTTTACAACTTATTTAGTTGGAGCAGAATGGTCGCTTAAATGGACTTCTACAACAAAATAATTTATGTTTAAAATTTAGTATTCCAAAAAGAGGGATGGAGCTGAGACATACTTGTCACAGTTTCATCCCTCTTTTATTTATATATTACTAGAAGAATACTTAATTCTCAAAACGGTATATGAAGAAAACTTTTTTTTGAAAAAAACAGTGGTATAATAAAATGAATAAATTAAATGGAGGTATATATAATGGAAGAAAAAGAGTTACAGATGTTAAAGGAATTGACCGATGCAAAAGGGATTGCAGGAAATGAAGGTCAAGTAACAGATGTTTTTGTGAAATATGCTAAAAGCAATGCTGATTCTATTAGTTATGATGGGTTAGGTAGTGTAATCGCTAAAAGTGTAGGCGATAAAACGGGCCCTAAAGTGTTATTTGCTGGACACTTAGATGAAGTAGGATTTATGGTAACTAAAATCACTGATGAAGGGTTTCTTAAGTTCCAAACAATTGGCGGCTGGTGGGCACAAGTCATGTTGGCTCAACAAGTTGAAATTACGACAGCAAAAAATAAAGTTATCCACGGGGTTATTGGATGTAAACCACCACATGTTTTAACGGCAGAAGTAAGAAATAAAGCCTATGACGTTCAAGAAATGTTTATTGATATCGGAGCCTCTTCAAAAGAAGAAGCAGCAGAATGGGGAGTTAAACCAGGTGATATGGTAACACCTTATACAGAATTCAGACGTTTAAATGGATCAAAATTCATTTTAGCTAAAGCTTGGGATAACCGTATTGGAACTGCTGTTACTTTAAAGGTACTGGAAAACTTAAAGGCTGAAGGCCATCCAAACAAAGCTTTTGCAGTCGGAAATGTACAAGAAGAAGTTGGATTGCGAGGCGCAAAAACAGCCACTCATTTAGTTGATCCAGATATTGCATTTGCACTTGATACTGGTACAGCAGGAGACACTCCGGGCATGACTGAAAAAGAAGCGGACTCTAAATTAGGAAAAGGTCCTCAAATCATTATTTTTGATGCTTCTATGGTAGCACATAAGGGATTACGTGATTTTGTCATTAATGTTGCTGAAGAATTAAATATTCCATTTCAATATACTGTCATAGCAGGTGGTGGTACGGATGCTGGAAGTCAACATGTAAGTAAGAATGGTATTCCAGCTTTAGCTATTACTGTAGCCACACGTTACTTGCATTCACATACATCTATAATTCATGAAGATGATTATTTAAATACTGTGAAATTAGTTACTGAAGTTGTTAAACGATTAGACAGTACCACAGTTGAAAAAATCAAATACAATAATTAAGAATTAAAGAAGTAATAAAGAGCTATATTGTGTAAAGAAAATTTTTTATACAATATGGCTTTTTAGTTAGCTCATTTATGAAAAAATAATGAATTTTTGACTAATCTTTTATAGATAAGCTAGAATATCATTCCCTTTTAGTAAAATAACAAGTAAAATGAAAGTAATTGAGTCGATATGAAAGGGGGGAAATAGATGAAAAGAGCCAAAAAAAGAATTGCAGTAATTGGTGGAGGTATAACTGGATTAGTTACTGCATATCGAATCAAACAGCAAATCATAAAAGAAAACCTACCTTTTGAACTTATTGTATTAGAGTCTTCTTTAAAAGTAGGAGGTAAAATACAAACCATAAAAGTAGGCGAAAATTATTTTGATTTAGGAGCTGAATCAATTGATATTCGATATCCCGAAGCAATGGAACTAATCAATGAATTAGGTCTAAGTGATCAGTTAGTTTACAGCAAAGGAAATAAACCGGATATCTTTTTTTATAATAAGTTACATAGTCTTAACTATCCAACTTATAAAGGTATTCCAGTAAGGAAAATGGATATTTGGAAAAATGATTTGCTAACTTTCCATGGGAAAATGGCTAGTTTCAAAGATAATATATTTCCCTTAAAACCCTTAGATAAAGATATTGAAATGAGTACGTACTTGAAAAATAGGTTTGGAGAAGAATTAACGGAACACATTGTAGAACCTTTTTTCTCAAAAATCTATGCTAGCGATTTAGATGAAATGGGCATCAAATCTTCCAAAGAAGTTATTTATTCACTAGAACAAAAATATGGAAGTCTTTCAAAAGGGATTAAACATCATCCAGAATTACTAGATGGATCTGGTAATTATGTTACCTTTAAAAAAGGATTATCTGTTTTAACAGATAAACTAATTGAAATTTTGGAACCACATATTCAGACAAGCAAGAAAGTTTTTGAAATTAAAGAAAATCTCGAAGGAACCTACATTATAGATATTAATCGAAAAGAACAAATGCGTGTTGGTGCTGTGTGTATTGCCACTCCAGTAACCGAGTATTCCAAATTACTAAATAACGAGACCTTCGGACAAGTTTTTGATCAAGTTGAAACAGCATCAATTGGGTATATCTTATTTAAATTTAAAAAAGATGCTATAAAAAATGAGCCTGAAGGTTTTGGCGTAGTCACTCCTAGAAGAAGTGATTCTTTTGTAACTTCCATTGTTATTTTAAATAAAAAGTGGGATTTTCTTAAAGATGAAGAATCTGTTTTTGTTGGTGTAAGTTTTGGTCGAAAAGGAGAGGATCTACTCGTCTCTTTAAGTAACAACGAAATAGAAGACTCTATATTAAAAGATTTAGAAATGATACTTGGAATTACTGAAAAACCAATAGATCAAATAGTAAAACGATGGCCTGATGCTATACCTCAATACACTGTGTCTCAAGAAGGAAAAATCAAAGAAATTATTGAATTATTATCTCTTAATTATCCTGGAATTTATATTTCTGGAATAGGATTAGAAGGTTTTGGTATCAACCAATGTATTGGTCAAGCAAATAAAACAAGTAAGAAAATAGTTGCACACATTAAAAAACAGAATTGTATTTAATGTAAAGCAAGATAGTTTACAACAAAATAAAAAGACTCTTTTTAGAAGTAAAAAGGTCTTTTTTATTTTAAACTTCCTAATCTTGGTGTAAGGTATGATAGAGAATAGATTGAAAAGAGAGGGGAGTAAAAAAATGAAATTGACAATATTGGGCTTTTGGGGTGGATACCCTACCAAAAACTCCGGTACAAGTTCTTATTTGTTAGAAGCTGACAATTTTCAATTATTGATTGATGTAGGAAGTGCTTCGTTAATTGCTCTAGAAAACCATGCAGATTTATTAAAGTTAGATGCAGTTCTTTTGTCTCATTATCATTATGACCATATAGCTGATTTAGGAGTTTTACAATTTACACGGCAGTTAAAACGTACAAAAAATGATTTAGAAAGAGCTCCTTTACTTCCAATATATGGACACCAAGGAGACAGTGAGAATTTTAATCGATTAACTATGGATCTCGTGAGTGAAGGAATTGCCTATCAAGAAGCTGAGACATTATATATTGGCCCATTTGAAATACAATTTATGAAAACTTTACATCCTGTAGAATGTTATGCAATGAGAATTGTTGAAACAAAAACTGGTAAAACACTTATTTATACAGCTGATTCCGGTTATTTACCTGGATTTATTCCCTTTAGTAAAGATGCAGATGTATTACTGGCCGATACAAATTTTTTCAACGGCATGGAAAATCATCGCGTGCATATGACAGCATCTGAAGTAGGCAAAATTGCAAAAGAAGCAGGTATAAAAAAACTTATTTTAACTCACTTGCCTCAAGAAGGGGATTTAGAACTATTAGAAGCTCAAGCAATTAATGAAACTCCAGAAACGGAAGTTATACTTGCTGAAAAAGATTTGATAATAGAAATTTAAATTTCTGTGCTAGAATACTGCTAAAAAAGTGAAATGAGGAAAGCCAAATGTATTATGTTAAAAATGTTCGTAACGGAAAAGAAATAACAGATCCAGCACTTAATCTAGCAATTGAGTACCACTTGTTAAATAATGTAATGTTAGATGAACCAATATTGCTTTTTTATATTAATGAACCTTCTATTATAATTGGAAGAAATCAAAATACAATCGAAGAAATCAACACAGAATATGTAGAAAAAAATAATATTCATATTGTTCGCCGCTTTTCAGGAGGCGGAGCTGTCTATCATGATTTTGGCGTATTCTGTTTCTGTTTTATTACCCAAGACGATGGAAATTCATTTCGTGACTTTGGTAAATTTACAGAACCTATTATTGATTCTTTACACAAAATGGGTGTTGAAGGAGCTAAACTGGAAGGCAGAAATGATTTATTGATTAATGGACAAAAATTTTCTGGAAATGCAATGTATTCTAAAAATGGCCGTATGACTGCCCATGGAACAATCATGTTTGATAGTGATATTGAAGAAGTAGTGAGTGCTCTAAAAGTTAGAAAAGATAAAATTGAATCCAAAGGTATTAAATCAATCAGAAGCCGAGTAACAAATATTAAGCCATATTTATCTGATGATTATCAATTTTTAAGTACAAAGGAATTCCGTGATCGTTTATTATTAAATATTTTTGATGTAGACAATGCTGAAGACATTAAAGAATATAAATTATCAGATGATGATTGGAAAAAGATTGAAGAACTTTCTGAAATGTATTTTAATAATTGGGAGTGGAATTATGGGAAATCTCCTAAATTTGAGTTAGTTCGTCGTCATCGTTTCTCTATTGGTTCTGTAGAATTTAAAATGAACGTAGACAAAGGGTATATTCAAGATATTCGTATTTTTGGTGATTTCTTTGGATTAGGAGATATTTCAGATGTTGAAGAAAAATTAAACGGTGTTAAATATGATGCGTATGCTATAAGCGAAGTGCTAGACGACATAGATATAAAAAAATATTTTGGGAATATTACAAAAGATGAGCTAGTACATTTGATCTACTAAAAAAAGCTGAAACGATTAAATTAATTTTTAATCGTTTCGGCTTTTTTTAGTATCTTCTTTTTCTTCCTAATCCAATAGCGTTTCGCATTTTAATAAGTGTTTTATCAGCCACATTACGTGCTTTAATGGCACCCTCATCTAAGATTAAATCTAATTCATTCGAGTTGATTAATTCATCGTGTTTCAGCTGAATCGGTTCTAATACAGAAACGATAGCTTCACCAAGTTCTTCTTTGAATTGACCATAACCACTATCTTTATAACGATCCACTAGCTCTGGAATGCTGAAGTTTGTGAATGAAGCATAAATCGCTAATAAATTTGAAATACCAGGTTTATTTTCGGGATCATATTCAATGATTCCGCTTGAATCAGTAACCGCACTTTTGATCTTTTTACGAATAACAGAAGGTTCATCTAACATTGAGATAAAACCTTTTTTATTTGTATCAGATTTACTCATTTTTTTCAAAGGGTCTTGTAGGCTCATGATACGGCCGCCAGATTCTGGAATTTTCACTTCAGGCATAGTAAGTAACTGATTTCCATTGCCATATTTAGAATTAAAACGTGTAACAAAGTCTCTTGTCAATTCTAAATGTTGTTTTTGATCTGCGCCAACGGGTACTAAGTTTGATTGGTAAAGAATGATATCTGCAACCATTAATGGAGGATAAGTTAACAACCCAGCCGATACACCTGCACGATTATTTTTTGCAGATTTATCTTTAAATTGAGTCATCCGTTCTAATTCACCTAAATTTGTGTTGCATTGTACGATCCAGCCAGCTTCAGCATGGGCAGAAACTTCTGATTGAATAAAAATAATAGCTTTAGAAGGATCTAATCCTATTGCTAAGTATAAAGCAGCAAGACTTTTGGTTTGTTGTCTAAGTTTTAGTGGTTCTTGTTGTACAGTAATGGCATGTTCATCCACGATACAAAAGTAACTTGTATAACTATCTTGTAGGTCTATAAATTGTTTCATTGCACCAATGTAATTCCCTATAGTTGGTGTACCACTAGGCTGAATACCTGAAAAAATTGTTTCCATAATTAAAACACTCCTTAACACTAAGTATATTAGTATTATTATACGTTATTTTTTGAGAGATGAAAGAATTAGTTAAACGAAAGGACTAAATAGTTATCTCTCAAAGAGATAAAAAGCAATTAAAGTAAGGATACAGACGAGTAATAAACCTGAACCTACTTTTAAGTAGAAAGAAAAACCATTACCAACTACTTTTGAAAGGGGCTTTACATGAAATTCATCATCAGAATGACGGCCTTTACGAATGTTAAAAGCAACCTTTCTCATACTAAAATGAAAAAAATCGAAAAAACCTGAGGATAAAGAAGCACCGAACAAGCCAATAATGAGAAAAAAGGATGCTCCATAAAAGGTAATATTCGTAGTATGATAAAATGAAATTTCTTTATACATAATTAATTCTAAAAGTACGCATAATACAATGACTATCATAAAGACACGTATAGGTGTAAATTTTTGTTTCACTTAAGTTCCTCCTAGGAAGTATAAAAATAAAGTAGTTCTATATCTATTATATAGGAATACTATGAAAAATGTATGACTAAATTAGAAATGCTTATATGTGAAACCGGTATAAAAGTAACTCGTTTTCTATCTATTTTCTAATCTTATTCTAATTTTAACTCTTATTATTATAGCTAACTTCAAAAAAGTTTTGCAATATTGCTTTTGACAAGCTATTCTATATAGTATATTCTTTTTTGTAGGAGAATTAAAAATTAAATTGTTGGAGGTGCTATAATCGATGAAAAGTTATGCGAAATTTTTAGGAAAACGTGTATTATACATGTTATTGACATTATTTTTAATTGCATCGATTACTTTCTTCTTAATGAAGCTTTTACCAGGTACTCCATATAGTAACCAGGATAAACTTTCAGAAGAACAAATCTATATTATGAATGAACAATATGGATTGAACGAACCGGTGCCGGTTCAGTATTTAGTATATATCGGAGGATTACTTCAAGGAGATTTAGGAGTTTCATTCCAATTTAGCAATACTCCAGTAACAAAACTGTTATCTACGCGTGTAGGGCCGTCCTTACAGCTAGGTATTCAAGCCGTTGCATTAGGGACAATATTAGGTATTGTCTTAGGTGTAATAGCGGCGATGTATCAAAACACTTGGATTGATACACTTGCGACTTTTTCGGCAATTTTAGGTAGATCTATTCCTAACTTTGTAATTGCTGTTCTGTTGCAGCTAATTTTTGGTGTATATCTACAATGGTTCCCAATCGCTTTATGGGATGGAGGATTCAGTTCATCTGTTCTTCCTACGTTAGCGTTAGCCATATCACCATTAGCAGATTCAGCTCGTTTTATTAGAACAGAAATGGTAGATGTATTAAGTAGTGATTACGTTGAATTGGCAAGAGCTAAAGGTTTAAGCAGATGGACAGTTGCCTTTAAACATGGTGTCCGTAATGCTTTAATTCCGTTAGTGACAATCTTAGGACCAATGGCTGTTGGTTTAATGACCGGTTCAATGGTTGTAGAAAATATCTATGCTATACCTGGTATTGGTGAACAATTTGTTAAGTCGATCATGACGAATGATTACCCAACTATCATGGGTGTAACCATTCTTTATTCTGCTATGCTTGTATTTATTATTTTAGTTGTAGATATTTTATACGGAGTAATTGATCCGCGTATTCGTGTTTCTAATGAAGGAGGGGACAAATAATGCATAATCAAGAAAATACTCCTATTGCAGATGAATTAAAGAATCTGTCTCCTGATATGTTTGCTCCAGCTGGTGAGTCAAGTGTTGAAGACAACGAAAAAATTGCAGCACCTTCATTAAGCTTCATACAAGATTCATGGAGAAGATTGAAAAAAAATAAGGCAGCCGTTGTTAGTCTGATTGTTCTGATAATTATGATTATTCTTACAATTGCAGCACCTATTATTGCACCATATGATCCAAATGTTCAAACAGTTGAATATGCAAGTTTACCACCTAAAATCAAAGGTATCGATATTGATGGATTAAATGGTACTCAAAAAGTTGGAGAAACACGCGTAGATAAATATGCTGAAAAGGGTGTTCCTGAAGATCAATATTATATTTTAGGTACGGATAGTTTAGGACGTGATTTACTTTCACGTATTCTTTATGGTACACGTGTATCTTTACTTATTGCTTTTGTTGCAGCACTTTTTGACTTAACTATAGGTGTAACGTATGGTTTAGTTTCAGGATGGTGTGGCGGAAGAATTGATAACTTTATGCAACGTTTGTTAGAAATTTTATCTGGGGTTCCTAACTTAGTTGTAGTTATTTTAATGTTATTGGTTTTAGATCCAGGTATTACGTCTATTATTATTGCTTTAGCAATTACTGGATGGATTTCGATGGCCAGGGTAGTCAGAGCACAAACATTAAAATTAAAAAATCAAGAATATATTTTAGCTGCCCGTACACTGGGTGAATCACCAATTAAAATTGCATTTAAACATTTAATTCCAAACTTATCTGGTGTTATCATTATTCAAACAATGTTCTCAATTCCGTCTGCTATTTTCTTCGAAGCATTCTTGAGTTTCATTGGTATTGGTATTCCAGCACCAACAGCATCTTTAGGAACATTAATCAACGATGGATATAAAACATTCCGCTTCTTACCTCACTTGATGTGGTATCCAGCAGCTGTTATCTGTGTATTGATGATTTCATTTAACTTGTTAGCTGATGGTTTGCGTGATGCATTTGATCCAAAAATGAAAGATTAGTGAGGTGAAAAACGAATGAGCAATGTATTAGAAGTTAAAGATTTAGAAATCACATTCGACACCTATGCTGGTAAAGTAAAAGCTATCCGCGGTGTCAGTTTTGATTTAAAAAAAGGTGAAACATTAGCAATCGTAGGAGAATCTGGTTCTGGAAAATCTGTTACAACCCGTAGTATTATGCGTCTGTTATCGCAAAATGCTAATGTTGAAAAAGGTGAAATCCTATTTAATGGGAATGATCTCATTAAAAAGACTGAAAAAGAAATGCAAGGGATCCGTGGTAAAGAAATTGCTATGATTTTTCAAGATCCTATGACATCCCTTAATCCAACAATGACGATTGGTAAGCAAATTGCTGAACCTATTCGCTTACATCAAAAATTGAATAAAGAGGATGCGAATAAACGTGCTTTAGAATTATTGAATCTAGTAGGATTGCCTGATGCTGAAAGACGTATGAAACAATACCCGCATCAATTCTCTGGTGGACAACGTCAACGTATCGTTATTGCTATTGCACTTGCTTGTAACCCTGAAGTATTAATTGCTGATGAACCAACAACAGCTTTAGATGTAACGATTCAAGCTCAAATTCTAGATTTGATGAAAGAATTACAAAAGAAAATTGCTACATCTATTATTTTTATTACACATGACTTAGGCGTAGTAGCTAACGTAGCTGATCGTGTTGCAGTAATGTATGCTGGTAAAATTGTAGAAATTGGTACTGTGGATGAAATTTTTTATAACCCACAACACCCTTATACATGGGGCTTGATCAGTTCTATGCCTACATTAGAAATTACTGAAACGTTATATGCAATTCCTGGAACTCCTCCAGATTTATTGGATCCTCCTAAGGGAGATGCATTTGCTCCTCGTAATGAATTTGCGATGAAAATTGATACCGAATTAGAACCACCACATTTTAAAATTTCTGAGACGCATTCAGCGGCAACATGGTTGTTGCATCCTGATGCTCCAGCAGTAGAGCCACCGTTAGAAATTAAAGCACGTCATAAAATCTATGAAGAAAAATTTGCTCCACTTCATGCGCCTAAAAAGGCTGCTAAGACTGAAGTCAAAGGAGGAGTAAACTAACATGGAAAATAGAGAAAAGATTTTAGAAGTTAAAGGATTGAAACAATACTTCAATAAAGGAACAAAGAATGAAGTTCGTGCGGTAGATGACGTTACTTTTGATATCTATAAAGGTGAAACTTTTGGTTTAGTTGGTGAATCTGGTTCAGGTAAATCAACAACTGGACGTTCAATCATTCGTTTATATGATCCAACAGACGGAGAAATTGACTTTGAAGGTACTAAAGTTCATGATATATCTGGTAAAAAAGATATGTTGAAATTTAGAAGAGAAATGCAAATGATCTTCCAAGATCCTTATGCGTCTTTAAATCCAAAAATGAAAGTTCGTGATATCATTGCAGAAGGTATTGATATCCATGGACTAGCTAGTTCTACTGAAGATAGAAACAACCAAGTAGACGCATTATTGAAAACAGTTGGGCTAAATCCAGACCATGCATCACGTTACCCTCATGAATTTTCAGGTGGACAACGTCAACGTATTGGGATTGCTAGAGCTCTTGCTGTTAAACCTAAATTTATTATTGCTGATGAACCAATTTCTGCATTGGATGTATCTATCCAAGCTCAAGTTGTTAACTTATTGATGGAATTGCAAAAAACACAAAACTTAACGTTCTTGTTTATTGCCCACGATTTATCAATGGTTAAATATATTAGTGATCGTATTGGAGTAATGAATACAGGTAAGTTACTTGAATTAGCTCCTGCTGATGAAGTGTACAATACACCGTTGCATCCTTATACTGAAAGTTTATTATCTGCTGTACCTTTACCTGACCCTGAATATGAACGTAATCGTGTACGTACTCCGTATATTCCTCGTGAATCAAATGGAGAACCTGAAGAATTGCGTGAAATTACTCCTGGCCACTACGTTTACTGTAGAGAATCAGATATAGCTGCTTTAAAAGAAAAGAAAGCAAGTTATAAAAAATAAACCAGTTAAAAAGCTTTAGATTAGAGAAAAACTCTAATCTAAAGCTTTTTTTGCTTATCTTCAATCGATATAAATAAAATGGGATAAAATCTGTCAAGGCAATGAGAAAAAAATAAGTGATCATTTAATAAAATAATGTTTGTTTTTAAACAAAATATTATTTGTAATAAATTCTTATTTACATTAATTATCATTATGCCTAACTAGTTTTAAATGCCTATATATAAAGGTTTTCAACTCTTATAAAATAATTAACAAAAAAATTACATTGTAAAAACAACGTAATTTTTTTAAAAGTGACAAAAAAATGACAAAAAGGGGTAGTAATTTTAAAATGAATGTTTTATAATGTTCTTGTAAGGCATTTCATAGTTTCATTAAAAATCCTCAATTTTTTTGAACGATCTATTATGATTAAAAAAGGAGAGAATAACCTATGGTAACTTTATATACTTCGCCTAGTTGTACGTCATGTCGTAAAGCCAGAGCATGGTTAGAAGAAAACAATATTACTTATACTGAAAGAAATATATTTTCAGAGCCATTAACAATTGGTGAAATCAAATCGATTTTAAGAATGACAGAAGACGGTACAGAAGAAATTATCTCAACTCGTTCTAAAGTATTTCAAGAATTGAATGTTGATTTAGATGATTTACCCTTAAATGAATTATTTGATTTAATTCAAGACAATCCTGGACTTTTACGTCGACCAATTATGGTAGACGAAAAAAGATTGCAAGTTGGATATAACGAAGATGAGATTCGCCGCTTCTTACCTCGTGAAGTAAGAGCGCTTGAATTAAAACAAGCTCAACTAATAGTTGGATATTAAGAATAATGTTAAAACTACTCATCATAATGGTGTTGTAGTTTTTTTTTGACACATTTAACTTTACATTTTATTTATTTCCTTTAGAATGGTTATATAGATTATTCATACATTAACATTGTGTTAATTATGAAGAAGAGAAATGGGGTGTAGGATTATGGAAATGGAACATATCAATGAAAACACCATCCGAGTTTTAATCGAAAGTGCTGATTTGGAAGAAAGAGGCGTAACATTTTTAGACCTTTTAGGAAACCATAAACAAATTGAAAATTTCTTTTATAGTATTCTAGAAGAAGTGGATGTAGACGAACAGTTCCATGAATCAGATGCCATTACATTCCAAGTATTACCAAATGGAAATGGATTAGAATTGTTTATTAGTAAAGGTGGTCCCTTAAATGACCAATTAGACTTTTCCTCAGCTTCTGAAGATCTTAATTCAGATGAATTCTCTCAGTATATTAAAAAACAAATGATACAAAACGCAGAAAAATCTGATAATAAAACTGATGAATATGCAAGCCACACTGAAGATGAAACGAAAGAAATCGTTTTGAAATTTAATGAATTTGAAGATATGATTGAATTATCAAAAATGATGCATTTAGATAATGCTGTAACTAATTTGTTTCTTTACAAAGACATTTACTATTTGAATTTAATATTTTTCATTGATGAATTGACTGAAAGAAGTGCTGATGAAGAAATAGCACTTGCGTTAGAGTTTGCTGATAAAACGCCTGTTACTCAAGGGATTTTAGAAGAACATGGTAAATTGATTATGGAAAAAAATGCACTCGAATTAACACGTCATTACTTTAAATAAAAGTTTAATATGTAAGAGGCTGGGATAAAAATCCAAGCCTCTTTTTTTTTTGGCAAAAATAGGCTTTTCTTTTTTTCTTTGCGGATAGTTAAGATGTTAGAAGAAAGGAGCTTAAATAATGCTAGTAGCAGTGAATGCGCATAACCAACATGTATACGCTTTAGATGAACAAAAGAATACTCATCAAAAATTCTATTGTCCTCAATGTAATGAACCAGTTTTTCTGAAAAAAGGCTTGATTAAACAAGCTCATTTTACACATTTTAAAAATAGTAACTGTGCAATTTTTTCAGAAGGCGAGACAGAGGAACATGTTCTTGGTAAGAGTCTCCTTTACCAATGGTTCACACAGCAAGATATTCCTTGCCAACTCGAAGCTTACCTACCAAATTTAAAACAGCGACCAGATTTATTAATTTGGTTAGATGAACAAACACCTATAGCGATAGAATTTCAATGTAGTGCGCTTTCTGCTCAGAGAATGATAGAAAGAACATCAGGATATAATGAAAACGGGTACAAAGTTTATTGGATTTTAGGCCATAATTATCATTTGAAAGATAAGATAACCAAATTTCAAAGATTATTTGTTAACGAACATAAAGCATTAGGGTGTTATTTTTTAGAATTACATGTAAATCTAAAAAAATTAACCATTCATTATCAAATTTGCGAAGATGGACATTCATCTCGTATTGCTTGTCATTACTATCAATTTAAGTTAACTAAAAAAGAAACTAACATGAAAAAGATAATCCAACAATTAGATTTTCCCTCACTAAATTATATAGTGGAACCAAAAAAAAGGCTCGTTCAGGAACATTATTTTTTAAATAAAGGGAGAAATTATCAAGTGCCAGAGATAGTTTCTTTTCAGAAGCATATATATAAATGTGGAGATTCTTTGATTTCACTGCCATTAGAAGTCTACTTACCTGTAAGAGGCCAATTAGTTATTAAATCACTTCCTTATTTTTGGAAATATATCTTTTTGGAATGGATTATGAATAAAAGTATTGGAGATGTTATCACTAAAAAAGATTTTATGAATAAAGTAAAATATATGATAAAAAATGAGGAGATTGTTTTTCATGTAATGCCTCTTATTTCAAATAAATATAAAATAAAGTGTCTCGAAAACTATATGGCCCTCCTAAATGAAAGAGGCATACTAGTAATGGTATCGAACTCTGAATGGATCGTGCAAAGAAAGCCTACACGGTTTAAAAATGAAAAGGAAAAAATAGACCAACTTTCTATTTTTGATCAACTATTTGAAAGTTGACTCGTAAGGAAAATAAGTGAATGAAATTGTCTTTATTTTAAAATAGTTTATGGTAAGATTAAAGATAAGTAAATTTCAAGGGGGTTTTTTAATGAGCGAGTCAAAAAAATTACCAAAAAGAAACGAAGTACCGAGTGAATGGACATGGGATTTAGAAGTTGTTTTTAAGTCAGATGACGATTTTACTCTTTCTTATAAAGAATTAGAAACAAAAGTTAAGACTGTTGTGTCTTACAAAGGTACACTAAATGAAGGATCAAAAAGTTTCTTAAAAGCTATTCAAGCTATTTTGGACTTATCGAATCAATTAGAAACAATATACGTGTATGCTCAATTAAAGAACGATCAAGATACAACTAATTCAACGTATCAAGGCATGTATGAACAAGCTACTAAATTAGCAACACAAGCAAGTGAAGCTATTTCGTGGTTTGAACCGGAAGTATTAGAATTATCTGAAGAAACTTTGGCGCGCTATTTTAATGAAAACGATGACTTAGCTATCTACAAACATTTTATTGATCAATTAACAGCTGCTAGAAAGCATGTACTTAGCGCTAATGAAGAAGCTTTATTAGCAGGTGCTGGAGAAATCTTTAATGCTTCAAGCCGAACTTTTAACATATTGAATAATGCAGATATTACTTTTCCAACTATTAAAGATGAAAATGGAAATGATATCCAATTGTCGCATGGAGTTTATGGACAGTTAATGGAAAGTACTGACCGCTCTGTTCGTGAAGCTGCTTTTAAAAATCTTTATAAAGTATATGATGGATTGCAAAATACTTTTTCAAGTACCCTTTCTTCTCATGTTAAATACCACAATTACAATGCAAAAGTACACCATTATGACTCTGCACGGGAGAAAGCATTAAGCAGTAACCATATTCCGGAATCTGTTTATGATACATTGCTTGATGTCGTACATGAGCATTTGCCTTTGTTGCATCGCTATGTTGCTTTAAGAAAAGAACTTTTAAATGTAGAAGAGCTTCATATGTATGATATGTACACGCCTATTAGTGGTGAGGCTGGGATTAAATATACTTATGAAGAAGCTGAAGCAGAAACTATGAAAGCCTTAAAACCACTTGGAGAAGAGTATTTATCTGTGTTGAAGAAAGCTTTCAATAATCGATGGATTGATGTTATGGAGAATGAAGGGAAAAGAAGTGGAGCATACTCTTCAGGTGCTTATGAAACAAGTCCTTATATTCTTTTAAATTGGCATGATTCTCTTAATCATTTATATACTCTCGTTCATGAATTAGGGCACAGCGTTCACAGTTACTACACTCGGACAAATCAGCCTTATGTATATGGAGATTATTCCATTTTCTTAGCAGAGATAGCTTCTACTACAAATGAAAATATTTTAACAGATTATTTATTGGAAACTCAAAAAGATCCAAAAGTTAGAGCTTATGTACTAAATCATTATTTAGATGGATTCAAAGGAACGATCTTCAGACAAACACAGTTTGCTGAATTTGAACATTTTATTCATGAAGAGGCAGAAAAGGGTACACCTTTAACTAGCGAATTTTTAAATAACTACTATGGTGAACTTAATGCGCGTTACTATGGCCCAGATGTTGAAAAAGATCCTGAAATAGCTTTAGAATGGACCAGAATACCACATTTTTACTATAATTATTATGTTTACCAATATTCAACAGGCTTTTCAGCTGCTACAGCTCTAGCAGATAAAATTGTTAAAGGTGAAGATAGAGCTTTAGATAACTATTTAACCTATTTAAAATCTGGAAATAGTGATTATCCTATCGAAGTAATGAAAAAAGCTGGAGTAGACATGACAGAGAAAACGTATATAGAAGATGCTATGAAAGTATTTGAAACAAGGTTAAACGAGTTAGAAGAATTGATTGAAACACTAAAAGATTAAACTCAACTAATTAAAAATGAGGTTGGTTAGAAATTTCTGCAACAAAAAAACGTTCATTTGCGAAAATTGCAATGAATGTTTTTTTGACTTTATAGAAGTTATGAAGCAGATTTTTGGCTCAATACCTTTATTTCAATTTATTTGCTTACCTTTTGCCTAACTTAGAGAAACCACATCAAAAATGAAATCAGTTTTTCAGGAACATAAGAAAATAAAGTTGAGGATAACCTTTTTTCCTTTATTTAACTATGCATACTAAAATAGATCAAACAAAAGAGTGTGAGACATTTTTTCGTCTCACACTCTTTTGTTTTTGATTGAACGAAATAACATATACCTATTCTAAAGGACTTGGAAAGAAGCTTTATTAATGGCACGAATACCTTCTTTGGCAATCATTTGGTTTCTAGCTTCAACAATCATTGGATTTGGATTGTGTAGCGCTTGAAGTAATTCAACTGTAATTCCTTCATCAATTAATAAACCATGTTCTTTGTGTTGATCACTGAATAGCACACAAGAAGGAGTATTATAAGCATTCATTTCACGGGCAATTTTTTGATCTGCTTCAAAAGAACTTTTTGTGAATTCTAAGTCTTTATCTTCAAGGAACATAGGAATGTCTAATTTAGCTTTTTTAGCTGCTTCTAAAACAAGTTTTTCTGAGAAAAACTGTTTTTCTTCAATAAGTGCATGTTGCAATTCTAATAGAAAGTTGCGACCTTTTTTCTTTCCTTGCATAGTTGCAGCTGAATAATAAAGACAAATATCATAAGTCATTGAGCAAACATCATTACGAAAAGCTAAATCATTTTTTGGCAAGTTATTGGTAGAAAGATAGTTATTAATCGTACTTAAATTATGAACAGGAATAAAGTTAACACGAATTTTACTAGTAGATTTTTCAATGAATTGTAAAACTTCTTTTTCAGAGTTCAAACAGTTAGGGTCAATTGGGTTAATAAACAAATAAATTTCAAGCATTTCATTATAAGTAGATTCATTTTTAGTATGCATAGTTGAGAACATTTATCTTCACCTTAGTCTTAGTATTTTTTTATTCTATATATAGTGCATAAGCAATCTGTTTTGCTAACAAATATACTTTATCAAAAATGACTAAAAAAATATAATAAAGGATCTTGCTTTTGAATAAAAATTAGTACGATTTGTAACAAAGTCGCCACATTTCATTTGAAACCCTTTAATACTACTGTTTATTGAGTGGTCTAATCTTCAATTTTTCGCTTATTCTTTTAAAATGGTTCAATTTTAAACTCTGTTTAAAAATTATATACTGGTGTTGAACTAATTTTTTCGCCGTACTTCATATTTAATTAAGTGTAAAATTTTTTTCAATTATTCGTTATATGATTTCAATCTTAGGCTATTTCTTCTTTCTTAATAAATATGTTAAAATATAGTCATATAGCACTTTTAAAGTGCGAAATCTTAAGCTTCTAAAAGAGGGTATAAAAGATGGATCAAAATTGGGAAGAATTTTTAACACCTTATAATCAAGCAGTTGAAGAATTAAAAGTAAAATTAAAAGGTATGCGCAAGGAATTTAGTAAAGGTAATTTACATATTCCAATTGAATTTGTTACTGGAAGAGTAAAACCAGTTAATAGTATTATTGAAAAAGCTGCACTACGAAATATCCCTCTCGATAAATTAGAAATAGAAATGCAAGACATAGCCGGATTAAGGATTATGTGTCAATTTGTAGAGGATATTCACGAAGTAGTTAGACTTTTAAGAAATAGAAACGATATGAAAATTATTGAAGAACGAGACTATATAACGAACAAAAAGGAAAGTGGTTACCGGTCTTATCATATTGTATTCGAATATCCGGTCCAACTTATTAATGGGGAAAAAAGGATTCTTGGTGAAATACAAGTACGTACTTTAGCTATGAACTTTTGGGCAACGATTGAACATTCATTGAACTATAAGTATCAAGGTGAATTTCCAGATGCCATTAATGTTCGTTTAAAACGAGCAGCAGAAGCCGCTTTTCAATTAGATGAAGAAATGTCACAAATTAGAGAAGAAATACAAGAGGCGCAGCATTTATTTTCTAATAGTAAGAGAGCGACGGTCGAGAAAACGCAAAAAGACTGATAGGATTAGATTCTTGAATGAGTTTTTTTAAAAGCGTATTGGTTGAGGCTGTTGCAGCAACATGTTTAAATAAAAAAGGAAGGGGAGGACAGATTTGAGAATAGCTGTAGTTAATAACAACGTAGAGCAATCTTTAAAATTGGCCGAACAGTTTCGAATACTGTGTTTGCAAAATAATCTTTTGCTAGATGATAAAAACCCAGATGTCGTTGTAACAATCGGTGGAGATGGAACCTTGTTATCTGCTTTTCATAGATATGCCCACATGCTGGATCAAGTACGATTTGTAGGAGTCCATACAGGCCATTTAGGTTTTTATACTGATTGGCGAGATTATGAATTAGAAGATTTAGTCATAAGTTTGCTTCATGATGAAGGTGAAAGTGTAAGTTATCCTTTACTTGATGTTAAAGTAACTTATCAAGGACAAAAAGAGTCTTCTCATTTTTTGTCTTTGAATGAATCTACGATGAAACGTATAGATGGAACGATGGTTTGTGATGTCTTCATAAAAGATGAGTTATTTGAACGGTTTAGGGGTGATGGAATGTGTATCTCAACACCTACAGGTTCAACAGGGTACAATAAGTCTGTAGGAGGTGCGGTCATTCATCCTAGATTAGAAGCTCTGCAATTAACCGAAATTGCGCCCATTAATAATCGCGTTTTTCGCATTTTAGGCTCACCGTTGATCGTAGCACGAGATGAGTGGATTAGAATTAAACCACTTACAACAGAAGGATTTGTTTTAACAATTGATCAATTGACGTCTTCTGAGAAAAATATTACAGAATTAAATTATTGCATTGCGAAAGAACGCATTCACTTTGCTCGATACAGACATACTCATTTCTGGAGTCGGGTTGAAGATGCTTTTATTGGAGCGAAAAAAAATTATGAAGTTTAGTTGGACATATGAATTGCCAACTAGTTTACAAGTGAAGTCATTTTTAAAAACAAAAGGCATATCACGTAGTTTACTAGCAAAAATAAAGTTTCATGGTGGGAAAATTGAAGTCAATGAAACGGAAGTAACTGTACGTTACCTTTTAAAAGATAAAGATACTGTACAAATTACGATTCCAGATGAAGCACCTCATGAAACAACCATTCCTGTCGATATTCCTATTGATATCGTATATGAAGACGAGCACTATTTAGTTGTAAATAAACCTTATGGAGTTGCGTCAGTGCCTTCCCAAGTTCATCCGGAAGGTACAATGGCTAATCGAGTTAAAGGGTATTACGTGCGTCAAGGATACGCTAATCAAGTTATTCATATTGTAACGAGACTTGATCGTGATACGACTGGCTTAATGCTATTTGCCAAACATGGATACGCACATGCGTTAATGGATATCCAATTAAGAGCAAAAGAAATTGAAAAGAAATATATCGCTCTTATTATGGGTCAACTAAAAAAAGCTGACCATGGATTTATTGATGCCCCAATTGCTCGTACGACTGATTCAATTATTACAAGAAGAGCTCATTCTTCTGGAAAAGAAGCTTTAACAGAGTATTGGGTTAAAGAATCATTTCCGGAAGCTACTTTAGTCGATATTCAGTTGCATACTGGAAGAACGCATCAAATTAGGGTCCATTTTGCTCATATAGGTCATCCATTAATGGGAGATGATCTATATGGCGGATCCAAAAACAATTGGGTAGTAAGGCAAGCGTTGCATTGTAGAGCATTAAAATTTTTTCATCCGTTTACTAATGAAAAAATAAGCCTCAAACTTGAAAACCCTAAAGACATGGCTCAATGGCTACATCAGCATAAACAGCAAGAGATCAATAGTTAATGAAATGAATTGGAAAGGGGTGTAGCCCTTGAAAGAGGAACAAATTGAATTTGAAGAACAAATAAAACAATTAAAAGAGTATCTAGATGCTGAGGACATCAATCAATTTAGAGACCACTTTTTAGAATTACATGTGTATGAACAAAGTCAGGTTTATTTATCTTTATCAGATGAGGAACGATTAAGAGGATATAATTTTCTTTCTCCTAAAGAAATGGCAGATATGTTTGAGATTCTTGAGGAAGAGGAAGAATCAGTTGAAAAGTATCTGGAAGAAATGAACCCTCAATATGCTGCAGATATGCTAAGCGAAATGTACCGAGATAATGCTGTAGATATGTTGAATCAATTAGACCCTGCTACCATTAAAAAATATTTGAGTTTAATGCCAGCAGAAGATGCGGATGGCATTAGAAGATTATTGAAATATGAAGACGATACTGCTGGTTCTATCATGACTACTGAGTATATTTCAATTTTTGCTAATCAAACTATAAAATCAGCGATGTCAATTTTAAAAAGAAAAGCACCAGAAGCTGAAACAATTTATTATGTATATGTTGTGGACTCAAATAGAAGATTAGTGGGAGTTATTTCATTAAGAGACTTAATTGTTCATGAAGATGATGAAATGATTTTCGATATTATGGGTGATCGGTTAGTATCAGTAAATGTTAATGATGATCAAAGAGATGTTGCTCGTACGATACAAGATTATGACTTTTTAGCTATTCCAGTTGTGGATAATGAAGAAAGATTAATTGGTATTATTACGGTAGATGATATTATTGATGTAATTAATGATGAAGCAGCCAGCGATTACTCTGGTTTAGCTGGAGTCGATGTTGAAGAGAAATCTGAGAATCCCTTTGTTGTGGCTTCAAAAAGACTTCCATGGTTGATCATTTTATTATTCCTAGGTATTGGAACATCTACTTTGATTAGTAATTTTGAAGAAATGATCAGCGAAGCAAGTATTTTAGCAGTTTTTATTTCGCTGATAACAGGAACTGCGGGGAACGCAGGAACTCAATCACTCGCCGTAGCTGTTAGGAAATTAGCGGATAACGATGAAAATAAAAGGAACTTTGGGAAACTCATTTTAAGCGAAATTTCATCAGGATTGATTACCGGTGTCGTAACAGGTGTTACTATTTTCTTAGCAGTAGGAATTTGGCAACAAAATTTTGTGTTGGGATTAGTCATAGGTATAGCGATGTTAGCAGCTATAACGATTGCTAATCTTGCTGGAAGCTTTATTCCTATCTTAATGGAAAAAATAGGATTTGACCCTGCAGTTGCAAGTGGTCCATTTATTACAACACTTACAGATTTAACTAGTGTCTTAATTTACTTTAATATAGCTGCATTATTTATGAATTACCTAACTTAAATTTATTAGTAACTAAAATGGCGCGTACAACTAAAACATATGTGCAAGAGTAAAGGATGACAGGCAGTGCCAAAAAGAAAAAAAAAGATGACTAAAAAACAAAAAGAACAACGAACAAAGTTGATTTCTACTGGAATCATACTTTTGTTTGTTTTTTCGATTGGCTTATTTCTGGGTGAAAATAAAAATAGTGAGCTTTCTTTAAAGGAAAGAATAACTATTTTTATGGAAGAAACAGCTGGTCTTTTTAATTCTGAGGATCCAGAACCAGCTGAGACAGAGAATCAAGAAACAACCATTCGTTTTTTAGATGCTAATCAAGGATCAGCAACACTTATTCAATCGAAAGACGGTACAAATATTTTAATTGATAGTGGACGCTATGAAGACAAAGATAAAAAAATTATTCAACAACTGGACCAATACGTTGGTACAGGCGGTAAAATTGATTTGCTGATTTTTACACATAACGATTCAGACCATATTGGTTATGGAGATCTTATTCTTAATTATTATAATGTAAAAGAAGTCTGGATGAATGGGAACGATGCTACAAGTAAAATTTATGAACGGGTATTAGATGCCATAGATGAAAGTAATGCCTTATATGCAGAACCGAAAGCTGGAGAAAAACATCAAGTAGGTCCTTTTAAAATTGATGTGTTGAACCCTACTGATCCATCAGATAATGATCAAAATGACGATTCTATTGTAACTAAAATTACAGTTAATCAAGTTAGCGGACTTTTTAGTGGAGATGCTTCTCAAAGTATAGAAAAGGCTATTATAGATACAGGCGTGGATCTAGCAGCTGATTTTATCTTAATGGGACATCACGGATCGGACACGAGTACTAGTGAAGAATGGATTCAAGCAAGCCAACCAGAGCTTGCTCTATTTTCAGCAGGTGCAAATAACAGTTATGGGCATCCCGGTAAAGACGCGGTTGGTCGTTTAAGAAAATATAATATTCCAGTCTATGGAACCATTGAAAATGGAACGATTACTCTTGTCATCCATGAAGACGGAACGTATACTATTAAGACTGAAAAGGGAGAGAACATTAATGAAAATGGTGCTTGAAGAAATAGAGGGTGATTTAGCTCGTTTTATTCCGGATGAAGGTGCATCTTTTCATGTGAAAAAAAGTTTACTGCCAGAAAAGTATCAAATAGGCGAATTGTATGAAGTTAATATTTCTGAAGGTCAAGTTAGTATGATTGAGCCTTTAAAAGAAGAAACACAGGAAAGACTTGCTAAAATGAGACAAAAGCGAAAGAAATTATTAAATAAAAGAAAAAAATAACTATTAAAATTAGGCTGTAAAAACGGAGAACTTAGTTCCAGTTTTTACAACCTTTAATTTTTGTCAGATTGGGCGTTTATAAATTAAGCCTCTTAACCATCTTATGATGAGGAATTCCAGCGTCCATAAAGCTATCGCCTTCAATCTGATAACCTAATTTTTCATAAAATGATAAGGCATGATCTTGTGCATCAAGAATCAATTGATTTACCTGTTTTTCTTTTGCGTAACGTTCTATTTCTAACATTAATTGATTGCCCAAATTTTGTTTGCGGAAATCAAGCGAAACAGCTACACGTTGAACTTTAAAAGTAGTGTCATTTTTTTGATAAAGTCTTGCTGTAGATACTGCTTTATCTTCTAAATATCCAATAACATGAATCGTTTTATCTTCTAAATCATCAATTTCTAATTCTGGCGGAACATGTTGTTCTTCCACAAAAACTTTTTTTCTGATTGATATAGCATCATTGTAATAACCAGATGTTAAATCTACTGTCCAAATAAATTCCATCGTTTCCCTTCTTTCTTTTACATTAAAATCGTAACATAATTAATCAAATGAATCTAGATGAAAACAACGTGAGCTTTTATCCAGACGTTCTTTATTTATTAAGGTAGATGAACTATACTAAAGAATATAAATTAAACAAGAATGGTGGTCAATGCAATGAATGAAAAAACGATTCAACTTGTTGAAAAATTAACAACAATTCCTTCTCCAACGGGAAATACGTATGAAATAATTTCTTTTATCCAAAATTATTTAAATCAGTTCGGTTATGAAACTACAAAAACAAATAAAGGTGGATTGATGATCACTGTAAAAGGAGCAAATCATCAAAAGCATCGTTTTGTAACAGCACATGTTGATACGTTAGGAGCCATGGTAAGAGCGATTAAACCAAATGGAAGACTGAAATTAGATTTAATTGGTGGGTTTCGTTTCAATGCAATCGAAGGAGAATACTGTACAGTACATACAGCTAATGGAAAGATATCAGGTACGATTCTAATGCATCAAACTAGCGTTCATGTTTACAAAGATGCTGGAACAGCTGAAAGAAATCAAGAGAATATGGAAGTACGTCTTGATGAGAAAGTTCAGACAAAAGAAGAAACTCAATCATTAGGTGTTTCTGTAGGAGACTTCATTAGCTTTGATCCTAGAACTGAAATTACGACTAATGGATTTATTAAATCCCGTCATTTGGATGATAAAGTGAGTGTAGCTATCTTACTGCAATGTTTAAAGAAAATAAAAACTGAAAAAGTGGTGCTTCCTTATACCACTCATTTTTATATTTCAAATAACGAGGAAATTGGTTATGGCGGAAATTCAAATATTTCTGACAAAGTAGTGGAGTATTTGGCGGTTGATATGGGTGCCATGGGAGATGACCAACAAACTGATGAATATTCTGTATCCATTTGTGTAAAAGACGGAAGCGGTCCGTACCATTACGAGTTGAGGAAAAAACTGACTGCACTTTGCGAAGACAATCATATTCCTTACCAGTTAGACATTTATCCATTTTATGGAAGTGATGCTTCAGCTGCTATGAAAGCAGGAGCGGATGTTCGTCATGCTTTAGTTGGTGCAGGAATAGAAGCAAGCCATGCCTATGAAAGAACGCATGAAGAATCTATAACAGCGACTGAACAATTGATCGAACAGTATTTATTAAGTGAGATGCTAGATTAACCGGAGAGGATTAATGTTATGGATTATTTTAAAAAATCGAAATTAATGTTTTGGACAGTATGGTTATTAGTTTGTGCTACGTTGATTTTTATGAGTACGAAGATCGAGTTTATTTTTCAACCTTTAACCACATTTGTTTCAACGTTGTTTACCCCTATTATTGTAGCTGGTTTTTTATACTATTTGTTAAATCCTTTGATTGGACAATTAGAAAAAATAAAAATCAAAAGAAAATATGGGATCATCATTGTTTTTCTATTATTTTTAGGAGTAGTAGTATTTTTAGCTATATCTGTTTTACCTAATTTAATTGAACAATTAGGACAGTTGATTACAAGTATACCTTCGTTTTTAAAAGCTTTAGAAAATTATTCTAACGAAATGCTTCAAAAGCCAATGTTTGCTAATTTTGATTTGGAGCAAACTTTAGGAAAAATGGATCTTTCTATTGAAAATATTGCAAACACAGTACTGACTGCTTTAACAGCAAGTGTTGGTTCATTGGTTGGGGCTTTAGCGAATACGACGGTCGTTATTGTTACAGTTCCAATTATATTGTTTTATATGTTTAAAGATGGAAAACATTTTAGGCCTTCAGTTGCTAAGTTTTTTCCAAAGGAATACCGTGGGCAAATGATTGAATTACTTGGGCAAATGAATGAGACTATTGCTTCTTATATCAGTGGGCAAGCGTTAGTTTGTTTATTCGTGGCAGTATTTACCTACTTAGGGTACCTGATTACTGGAATGCCTTATGGTCTTTTGCTAGGGATTATTGCAGGAGTAACGAATATTATTCCCTATATTGGACCGTATATTGGGGCAGCACCTGCTATCATTATTGCGTTAACTATTTCACCAACACAAGCTTTATTAGTTGCATTAGTGGTGTTAGTGGTTCAACAAATTGATGGTAATTTTATCTCTCCTAACGTGATTGGGAAAACTTTATCAATTCATCCTTTAACGATTATTGTTTTATTGCTAGTTGCTGGGAACATTGCGGGTATAATTGGAATGATTCTTGGAGTTCCTACCTATGCAGTAGTTAAAACAGTGGTTGTCTATTTAAGAGATATGTTTATGATTCGTAAAAAACATGCCTCAACTCAAAAAATTATTGATTAGTAGTTGAATTTTTTATATAGTTTGTGATATAGTGTTCAGAGTGAAAGTATGAACATTATATCACAATTTTTTTTGCGATAAAGTAATGCAATCACATAATTAAATGGCTTTATAGGAGGATACAAATAATGAAAGTAGTCGTTATCGGATGTACACATGCTGGTACCTCAGCTGTTAAAACTATATTAAAAGAAAACCCATCTGTTGAAGTTTCTGTTTTTGAAAGAAATGATAATGTTTCATTCTTATCATGTGGAATTGCAATGTATGTTGGTGGAGTTGTGAAAGATCCAGCAGGTTTGTTCTATTCTAACCCTGAAGAATTAACTCAAATGGGTGCTGACGTAAAAATGGAACACAACGTTAAAAGTATTGATACTGAAGCTAAAAAAGTAGTAGTAGAAAATATGACTACTGGAGAAGTATTTGAAGAAAGCTATGATAAATTAGTTAATACAACTGGTTCTTGGCCTATTACACCGCCAATTCCTGGTATTGAAACTAAAAATGTTTTATTATGTAAAAACTACAACCAAGCAGAAGAAGTTATCAAACAAAACCAAACAGCTAAAAAAGTTGTTATCGTTGGTGGAGGATACATCGGGATTGAATTAGTAGAAGCTTTTGAACAATCAGGCAAAGAAGTTACATTAATTGATGGATTAGATCGTATTCTTAACAAATACCTAGATCCAGAATTTACTGATGTATTAGAAAGTACTTTAGAAGAACGTGGAATCAAATTAGCATTAAACCAAGCCGTAACTTCTTTCAACGCTGATGAAAATGGTTCAGTTAAATCTGTAACTACTCCAAAAGGCGAATACGAAGCAGACTTAGTTATTTTATGTGTTGGGTTCCGTCCAAACAATGAATTATTAAAAGATAAAGTTGAAATGATGCCAAATGGCGCAATCATTGTTGATGAATACATGAGAACAAGCAACAAAGATATTTATGCAGCTGGAGACAGTTGTGCAGTTCATTACAATCCAAATGGTGGAGCAGCTTACATTCCTTTAGCAACTAACGCTGTTCGTATGGGTACTTTAGTAGGTAAAAACATTATCGAACCTAAAGTGAAATACAGAGGAACACAATCAACTTCTGGTTTGTACTTGTTTGGCTACAACATTGGGTCAACTGGTGTAAACGTTAATAGTGCTTCACACTTTGGTTTAGATGTTCGTGCAGTTTTCGTTAAAGACAACTACCGTCCAGAATTTATGCCGACTACTGAAGAAGTTTTCATGAAATTAGTTTACGAAGTAGGAACAAACCGCATCGTTGGTGGACAAATCATGTCTAAATATGATGTAACAGCTTCTGCTAATACATTATCATTAGCTATTCAAAATAAAATGACGATTGAAGACCTTGCTTATGTAGATTTCTTCTTCCAACCTTATTTTGACCGTCCTTGGAACTACTTGAACATCTTAGCTCAAGCAGCTTGTGATCAAGAAGACGAATTAGCTAAGTAAGTAAAAAAGAATAAGTTTACTTTGTTAAGCTTGTAAGTAAGTAAAAAAGAATAAGTTTACTTTGTTAAGCTTGCTAGTTTAAAAGATTCAGAATAAAATGGTAAAGGACCTGAGATTTTTGTCTCAGGTCCTTTTTATAGGTCAATGATTTGGAGGTATATAGTTTGAAAATCAATAAAAAGATTTTGTCAGGGATTATTGCACTTATTCTTTTCTTTACCGGATCCTATGTTATAGATCAAGAAGAAGAAAAGTCTTCAACTGTAACAAATGACCAAACATCTATTGAACTTAAAAGAGTGATTGATGGAGATACAATAGTTTTCATTGAAAATGACAAAGAAAAACGGCTGAGATTGCTTCTGATAGATACTCCAGAAAGCAGCACAACTAAAACTGGTTTTGCACAGCCATATGGTATAGAAGCAAAAGAATTTCTTACAGATTATTTAAAAGGGAAAACGTTGTCGATCGAATATGATCCCTCCCATGAAAAAGTAGATGATTACGATAGAGTATTGGCGTACCTATACGCAGATGGAAAATTAGTGCAAGAAGTAATGGTTGAAGAAGGTTTAGCACGTGTGGGTTATGAAAATGGTGATGAGCTTTACTTAAATCAATTAGAAGAAGCAGAGCAAAAAGCAGATAAAATAAATGTGAATATTTGGTCTATTGAAGGATATGTTGGAGAATATGGCTTCAATAAAAAGGAATAGGGTATAAAAGGCAGCACTAAATATGCTATAATAATTGAGTTAATGATACAATTGCCATCCTGTAGCATTCTTGACTAGGATGATATGGTTAAATTAAATAAGCAAAATAAATAAAAAGACTTAAAATGAGGGATAAAAATGGATCATTATTTAGAAGAGGAAGTAGAAGCACGAAAGACATTTGCAATTATTTCCCATCCGGATGCGGGTAAAACAACAATCACTGAACAGCTACTGTTATTTGGTGGAGCAATTCGTCAAGCAGGAACTGTAAAAGGGAAAAAATCGGGTAAGTTTGCGAAATCCGATTGGATGGAAATTGAAAAACAACGTGGAATTTCTGTTACCAGTTCTGTGATGCAATTTGATTATAAAGGGAAAAGAATCAACATCTTAGATACACCAGGACATGAGGATTTTTCTGAAGATACGTACCGTACATTGATGGCGGTTGATAGTGCAGTAATGGTTATTGACAGCGCAAAAGGTATCGAGCCGCAAACGAAAAAATTATTTAAGGTTTGTCGCATGCGTGGGATTCCTATTTTCACGTTTATTAATAAATTAGATCGCGATGGAAGAGAACCGCTTGATTTGTTAGAAGAACTTGAAGAAGTTTTAGAAATTGATTCTTATCCAATGAATTGGCCTATAGGTATGGGTAAAGGTCTACTTGGCCTTTACGATAATTACAATAAAACAATTGAGATCCATCGCCCAGAAGTGAATGGCTTAAACGGACAAAAAGTTATACCATTGAATGAAGCTGGTGAAATTGAAGGAGACCATCCTATCAAACAATCTAGTCTATACACGCAAGCTTTAGATGACGTTGAGTTGCTTAATGAAGCGGGTAATGAATTTTCAGAAGAAAAAATCGCTTCTGGAGAGTTGACACCAGTATTTTTTGGCTCTGCTTTAACGAACTTCGGAGTAGAAACATTTTTGAATACGTTTATTAACTTTGCTCCAAGTCCAACAGCTCACATGACAACGGATAACAAAAAAGTAGAACCAACTGCTGATGAATTTTCTGGATTTATCTTTAAAATTCAAGCGAATATGAATCCAGCTCATCGTGATCGCATTGCTTTTGTACGTATTTGTTCAGGTGTATTTGACCGTGGAATTGACGTTACGTTAGCGAGAACAAATAAAAAAATCAAATTATCTAATTCAACTCAGTTTATGGCTGAGACCCGTGAAGTCGTCCAACATGCTGTAGCCGGAGATATTATTGGACTTTATGATACAGGTAATTTTCAAATAGGAGATACCATTTTTGAAGGAAAGTTAAACGTGGAATACGAAAAGCTTCCTCAATTTACGCCTGAAATGTTTATGAAAGTACAAGCGAAAAATGTAATGAAACAAAAATCATTCCATAAGGGCGTACAGCAACTTGTTCAAGAAGGCGCTATACAATTGTACAAAACTTTTCACACAGAAGATTACATTGTTGGTGCTGTTGGGCAATTGCAATTTGAGGTTTTTCAATACCGTATGTTAAATGAATACAACTCTGAAATAATCATGACACCGATGGGAAGTAAAATTGCACGTTGGATCAAATCTGAAGACCTTGATGAAAATATGTCTTCAAGTCGTAATTTACTTGTACGTGACCGTTTTGACAATCCTTTATTTTTGTTTGAAAATCAGTTTGCTATGCGTTGGTTCGCGGATAAATATCCAAATGTTGAATTAACGTCACTGTTATAAGGGTTCTAGTGACTAATTCATATCTGCATTTCGTTTATGACCTACTAATGACCTAATTGGCCATAAAAGCTGAAAATTTCTCGGCTGCAATTTCTTCTGTTTCTTTTGTTAAATGAGCATAGACATTCATAGTTGTTTGAATATCTGAATGACCCAATCTTTTTTGTATTTCAAATATGCTCATACCAGAAGAAATACACAAACTTGTGTGTGTATGTCTTAGCATGTGAAGATTAACTTTAGATCCATACATTTTACAAATACGTTCTAAACGCCATTGCATGAAACCAATTGTTTTGGGTCGTCCATCTGGTGCAGCAAAGACAAAATTAGCATCATGATATCCTTTTCCAAAAGCGAGTTTCGATTCGTTTTGATATTGCTTTAGTTTCTTTAGTAGTTCAATTACTAAAGGATCAATAGATATCAGACGATTTGATGCCTCGCTTTTTGGTGTATTTAGTTCGTATCTTTTATTTGAATTTCCATCTGTAAACAACGTTTTATTGATGTCTAAGGTATTGTTTTTGAAATCTATATCATTCCATTGTAAAGCTAAACCTTCACCAGCACGCATGCCGGAGTAGGCTAATAAATGTAGATAAGCTTGTTCAATATCAAGACTGTATTTATTAACGTTTTCTAAAAAATTAATAAGCTCAGGTTTATTTAAAAATTTTATTTTATTTTGCTTTTTATCACTTAAGGTTTTAACTCTTCTAGGTAAGCCGACATCAATAGTAGGATCTATGTTAATTAGTTCGTATGTCTTAGCATAGCGAAATACCATCTTAACAACTTGGAAAATATTAATTACTGTGCCTCTTTTATATTTTCCGCTTTTGCGCATATCTATCTTTTCTTCATTGTCTAATAAGTCTGCTATCATATTTTCAACTTCTCTACGCTTTATATCTTTTATTCTTCGATTTCCAAAATAGGTGCAAGCTGTATTTATTTTCGATTTTTGAGATTTGATTGTTGATTGTTTGACTTCATTATTATGTTTTTCAAGCCATTCAATAGCGACTGCTTCAAAAGTAGAATTAGTATCATTAACGATACCGCCATTTTTTACAGCTGCCTCAAAATCAACTGCTGCATCTTTTGCTTGCTTTTTAGTTTTAAAACCACGTCTTGTTGTTGTAATAGCTTTACCAGATTTATCATAACCAGAAACGGCTTTAAATAAATAAAGAGATCCTTTAGTTTTTGTTGTATATTTTTGTATACTAGCCATTTATTTTTCTCCTCTCTATGTTATAATTGGATATAGCAAATAGCACCGTATGACAGCGTGGCATTTTGCAGAATATTAGGTTGAACACTCCTCAATTTTAGTCGGTGGGGGAGTGTTCTTTTTTTGTGTATATTAATGTAAATTGATTGTTTCTGTTTCTGTTCCAAAAGCTCCTGTAGATACTTCTAACTGAGTTTTTGTAGAGTTTGCTTGTTCTTCAGAGATGTCAAACGCTATTTTACCTTGCATTTCAATATCGGGATTCAAGTTTTCTAAGAAGAAAGAATTTGTAATTTGACCATCTTCACCTTGGTTCGCTGACATAGAACCAGTAGCATCTGCTTCAAAACTTTTATCTCCTTCTTTCAATTTGAAAAAAGAACTATCAACCATTTTTGCTTCGTTTCCGTTATTTTTAACTGTTACATCCACAATCAAGAAAGTTCCTTTAGCTTCTGTGGGCATGATGCTTGGACCAACTGATTTGCTAACTTCCATTCCGTTGACAGTATATTCCATATCTCCTACAGTCACTAAATCACCAACTTTAAATGTTGATTCTTCTTTTGCTGGTGTTGAATCTTTTGTTTCAGTCGCGTCTTTGGTTTCTGTAGTATCACTTACAGTTTCTTCTCCACCTAGACTACCACCTATAATAGCGATTAATATAACAGCTACAACCCAAAACCAAACTTTCTTGTAAAAAGGCTTCTTAATTCTTCCTTTAACTTCGTTACCATGTTCGTCAAATAATTTTCTTTTCGCCATTTTAATTCCTCCAATGTATATGTATTTTTATTATCCCTGATGGTTGGCAACCTTCAGGGATAACTTAATTATATCTATTTATATTGATAACGCTATATTTATTTGCTATTTTTATTCAAACTCTAAATCCACTATCATTTCATCTAAACTTTCTAAAGCCTCGTTCTTTTCTATATAATTAATCCAAGATTGATATGGATCAGCTGACTTCGAATTAATAACAGTTTTGAATTTATCGTAAACATTTCTCATTAATTCAACCCAAATTTTATCTATAGCTCTGTCAATTTTATTTTCATTCCACCGCTTTTTTTGTGGACGTCTAGCATTTCTTGCTAGTTGATCTTCCATCGCTTTTTGATAAAATATGTTTTTACCAGCAAAATTAGAATCCATATATTCTACAAAATCTTTGAAATTCATCTTTTCACCCCTATATTTTAATCGTAATTAATAATTGAAACTATAACTTTTCCTAATATATTTAAATTATCTGCACTTTCGTAACTTATCACAACATCTGAAAAGCTATCATCAGAAGAATCAGGTCTAAATATAATTCGTTTGTTTTTCTCGTCATTAAGATATCTTTTCATAGAAAATTCGCCATTATCTGAAAAAACTACTATATCGTTCTTCTTTAGGTTATTAACTTCCCATTTTTTGACACCTATCATTGAATCATGTGGAATAACATTATTCATAGAATCCCCATTTACTTTCATAATCAATATATCGCTATGACCTGCGTACCCATTCATAATTACGTCTGGTAATTCTATATCTTTTAAGTCATCTTCAAATACAGCTTCTATTGTACTTGGTAAACCTGCCGCAATAGAGCCATTAAACAGCTTATATGTTCTTGATGGAATTTTGTTTAAAGTGCTTATAAATTCGATATCTTTATAAGTGGTATCAATATCGCTTTTACCTACACCAAAATAGTCAGCAATTTTTTGTAAAACTGCATGTGATGGTTTTGATCTTAAATTAATATAATCACTCATTGTAGACGGACTAATTCCTATTTGTTCAGATAGTTCTTTTTGAGATATATCATTTTCGTTTATAAGTCTTTTTATGTTACTAGCAATAATTTTTTTTTGATTGTTCATTATTATCCTCCTATAAAACCGTTACCTGTTAGGTATATATAGATTATAGTATGTATTTTTCGTAATGTAAATGGTTTTGATTAAAATATTACGACAATTTCGTATATAATTGTTGACTATACGTTATTTTCGTATTAAAATGTTTTATATAGAGAGGAGGTACCAAAATGAAAAAACAAAAAACTTTAAAGGAACTGCGAGAACAATATGGTATTTCTCAAAGTAAGCTAGCAGAAGCCTTTGAAGTATCGTCTAGTACTATATATAATCATGAAAAAGATTCTTCTAAGATTTCTGATTCTCTATTAAAAAAATATATGTACACATTTGATATTAAATATGATGATATTTTTTTAGGAAACAAATACGATATTTTCGTATTTGAAAATAAAAATAAATCTACTGTTTTTGAAAGAGCAAAAGATTTAACACCTTAGATTGAAAGTGAGGAGGAAAAAGTCATGACTGAATTACAAGTTTTTAATTTCGAATCTAGTGAAGTCAGAACTCAATTTATTGATGATGAACCTTGGTTTGTTGCAAAGGATGTTTGCGATATTTTAGAAATTTCAAATAACCGTGACGCTGTTAGCAGACTAGATGATGATGAAAAAGCTACTGTCGGTTTAACCGACGGCAGCCAAATTAGAAATTATTCCATCGTTAATGAATTTGGTTTATATAACTTAGTATTATCTAGCCGAAAACCAGAAGTGAAAGTTTTTAAACGTTGGATTACGCATGATGTAATACCTGCTATTAGAAAGACTGGTGGCTATCAAGTTAAAAGTGATCCCTGGGATGCATTGAGCTTAATGTTCGAAGCGTCTAAACAAACTAAAGAAGAAGTTGATGAGGTGAAAACTAGAGTCGTCAATCTAGAAGAGAACGTATCAATTGATCCAGGTAAGTATAGCTACATTGGTAAATGTATTTCTCAAAAAGTTAGACAGATTGGTAAAGAAAGACAATGGTCCATGAATAAAAAACAAATCGCTTTGTTATACAAGGATATTAATAAAGCAGTAGCTGAGGTTTCAGGAGTAAGAACTAGATCCCAATTAAGAGAAAAGCACTTTGATAAAGTAATGGACTTAATTGATGATTGGGAACCTTCAATTGCTACCAGAATGTTGGTACATGCTTTAGAAGATATAGAAGTATTTCCGAAGAACGAGGAGGAATATTGATGAATAAATTATTTAAAACAGTAATTACCCTCACAGCTATTGGAGTAGCCGTGAAGGTCGTTAGAAATATACCGAATAAAATTGACAGAGGAACTCTATCCGGTAAAAAAATGAATTTAATTAATAGTAATCGTGGAAATCTCTCTTAGGACTTGAAAGATCAGATTTGTAATAACCGCTAGGCTGCATTACTAAATCAAAATTAGTGTCCATATTCTCAAAACCATTAGGAGTTGTTGTGTAAACAAAAATAACTCCGTTATCAAAAGTAGCTCTAATGACGGTATTACCATTATTTTTTAATCGTTTTTCCTTTTTGATTAAAGTTGCATCTTGACCATCGTAGTTGAATGTTCCGATATTCATATTCGCCAAATTTTATCACCTCCTTATCAATTATTTCAGCAGGCCACTTGCTGATAAGGATATTATCTCACTAATAAATAACAATTGGAATAGAAAAAGGAGGGCTGAATAATGTCAATCCAACTTCAATTATCGGACGACTTAATTGTAACGAATAAATCCCAATTACGAGAATTAATGCAAGAAATGCAAATAGAAATTATCAAACAGTATGATGCGGAAAGCCCAGCAATGACTATGAAGGAAGCTTCCAAATACATTGGAGTAAGCGAGCCTACTATCAAAGATATGTTAGACAACAAAGAGATACCAGGTGTTAATGTAGGCCGTATTTACCGTTTTAACCGTTATGAATTAGATAAATGGTTAGCAGGAAAGAATTAGGAGGAATTTTATATGTCGTTAGAAACAGTAAAAAAATTAATCTTAGTTTCAAATATGTATTTCTTCGGTACAAGAAAAGTAGGACCTGGTTATGCATTTTGGTATGGATTGTTGTTTGGAGCATTCGTAATAAGTTTTATAACACTATTACTAGCTTGGATATTTTAACTATAAAAAAAGCCTAACAAATTGGCATATTTGCTAGGCGAGATAAAAAGATTTATTTAATAACATTACAAACATTTTATCATTAATGGTCAAAAAATGAAAGAGACGGTGTATTGAAATGGGAGACAAAATAAAAATTGAAGGAGTTCTATCAAAAGGGTACGGGATCATCCCAAAACTTGTTATGAAGGATAGCGACTTAACAATTGAAGCCAAAGCTATATACGCTTATATAAGCTCTTATGCAGGTAGCGGAAATTCAGCATTTCCAAGTGTTAGTCTAATTTGTTCAGATTTAGATATTAGCGAGAACAGATTCCATAAACACAAGAAAGTTTTAGTAGAAAAAGGATACATTGAAGTGAATAGAGAACGCACTAGTAAAGGCTCTTGGGGCAGTAATGTATACACAATAAACAGCGTTATTAATTATCAACCATCCCTTCAAAATGACGTGATGGACGAACCAACACATCAAAACCCATGCATGGATAAACCAACGTTGGATAACCCATGCTTGGAAAATGAAGTCACTAATAATAACAGTTTTACTAATAACAGTTCTATTAATAACAGTTCTATAAAACAACAACAACCGGCTTCAGATAATCAACCAAATTTCATAACTACTTGGAAAGAAAATGGATTTGGCGATATAACCCAAGACCATATAAAAGAACTAGGAGAATGGATTGCTAAATTTGATGATAACGATTCGATTATTATCAAAGCAATTAAAGTTGCTAATGATTTAGGAACAGACAAAAGAAATATGGCTTACTTAAGAACTATTTTGAAAGACTGGAAAAATAGAGGTTTTAAAGTTGGTGAAGACTTTGATGCAGCTGAAAAGAAACGGAAGTCAGAAAAACAAGCTAAGAAGTCAGCCCCTAGAAATAACTTCAATAAAGGTACTGTACGAAAAGAAACTATTCCAGAACACATTATGAATCCTGATGTAAAAGAAACTCCAATGAGTGAAGAAGATAAACAAGAATTCATGGAACGTTTGAAGAAAATTCAAAGCTTTCAAGGCAACGATCAAGAAAGAGCCCAGGCATGAAATATGTTTATATCTGTTTCCTAGATGGGTCAGTCTATCGCTTCACTAAAAGACTTGATGATGGTTATCGAATTCAACAAAATTTAATCTTTATAAGGGTGGAAAACAAATGAGTATAGATAAATATAATGCAAAACATTATCCGGATCCAACAGCTTATGCTGCTTTAAAAAATACCAAGAGTTCTAATAGTAATAACAGTCTTAAGAGTCCTAAAAGAGTGGCTCAAGGGAGAAAAGCAAAAGCAACAGGTGCAGCATTTGAAACATATATTGATGCAACACTAGAGCACTACAAGAGAGTTGGTGTAGCTGATATACAAAAGACTCCAGAACCAATGAAACCTTTAAAATCAATGCCAAGTCAACCAGGGAAATTTATCGCAGTCTTTATAAAACAAGCGCAAGCAGATTATAAAGGCATACTGATGGGCGGTAAATCAGTCATGTTTGAAGCAAAACACACTAACACCGAAACAATGCCTTATGGTCGGTTATCTACAGAACAAATTAATAACTTAAGAAGCTATGACAAGTTCGGAGCTGTTTGCTTTATCCTTGTAAGTTTTAATTTTAAAAACTTCTACCGTATACCTTGGGTCAACTGGAGAGACATGAAAGAACTTTATGGACGTAAACATTTAAAAGAAAGTGACATTCAAGAATTTAGAGTGAAGTTTGAAAGTGGCATCATCAATTTTCTTTATAAATCTAACAAGAATGAATTGAAGTAAATACTAACTTAAGAGGAGCTAGTCAGATGGTACTTAAACAGAAAGAAATGAAGGAAACACTGGAAGACCACTTAATACTTAATGCTTATACTCCAGTAACATCTTATCCAATTGAAGATGAACTTCAAATGGATGCTAAAAATGAATTTGGTTCAATGAATTATTTCCGTATCACACCAAAAGGCGATATTAAGATATACAAACGTGCAAAATGGACCACCATTAATTGATGACTAGGAGGAATTATTGTGAAAGAAATATTTGTTTTTGCAAAGGTAAAGGGTGGTAAACAGTTTATTGGAATGTTCGGCGATATGGAAAGTCTTCATGATGAAGTAGATGAGACCCTTGCAACAAAGAATAGATTGGATTTAGCAAACGATGTTTATTTCTTATCAAACGGAGTTGAATACAAATTATTTGTTTTATAGGAGGCTCGAAAATGTGGAACACAATTGATAAGTTCTTAAAACTAAAAAATATGAATCAAGAGCAGTTAGCTAATTTAATGGGTGTACGCTCTAGCTCTTTAAGTGATCTAAAGCATGGACGGATTATTAACCCTAGTTTTGAATTGATGTGCAAGATTGTAGATGGTCTTGGAATAACTTTAGATGAATTTAGAAATGAATTGAACCAAAGTAAATCAAAAAGCGGTGAATAGTGATGAAGCTGAAACAATATGCTGTTTATAAAGGTGAAGATCTAATAGCTATGGGTACTGCCACTGAAAGTGGAAAGCAGTTGGGCGTAGTAGCACAAACAATCTATGCATACGCTACAAGAGGTCGAGAAAATAAAATTAAAGGAAATATAAGAATAGCAATCGAATTGGAGGAAGACGATGAGTAGAGCAGTTAAATATATACAACCTGTTTACCTTCCAAAATGTGACTTTTGTAATAGTAATATAGTGTCGCCTGAAGAATATTACTTTGTTTCTCTAGAAGGACACGACCAAACAGATGTCAGAATAGTTCATAGAGATTGCTATTCTCGTAATCAGACACATTGGGCAAGAGAAAAATTTGAAAATGGAATGGATGATAACAAATGACAGCAATGGATGAATTAGCATCAATTTCCCATTTATTACCTTTACCAGTATTAGAAGATGTCAATCAAAGATGTGGCGATTGGTTGGCAACTGGTGGGAAAGAGGATGATCCGTATATACATCAACAATTGAGTTTTGCTAATCGATTCGTAAAAAAGCAGAAGGAAGTGAGCCACAAATGAGTAAGGACAAAACAACCATCATTCTTGATGCTAGAAAGTTTAGCTGGTTAGAATCAGATTTAGTCCTCTTCCGGAAAATGTGGGAGCAAGGTAAGAGCGTAAATCTTATGTCTAAACGTTTTAAATGTAAAGAAATTGATATCGCAATGCTGGTATTAGATCAAGCGGAAAGAAAGTTGATTAAATCAAGACCTTTAGGAATAAAAGGAGGTTTAGTTTAGATTGAATGATCCTGAAATTTTCCAAAAAGTAAAATGTGGAGTTTGTAAGAAAAAAGTATCAACACGGTTATGTGATTTTGTCATTCAATATAAAAGGCCCATTTTATTTAGCAATTACGAAGATTTTACGGAGCAACAGTTGCATGGGACTTGTGATATGCCTTTATGTGAAGGTTGCACTATTAAAAACAATGATATTTACGATTTTTGTCCGCATCATGCAGCATTATTTAAAGAAATACAACCAACACCAGAAATGCAACGTTCCATTAATGAATATATTTCTGATGTATTAAGAAAAGATTTTGAGGGGGTCAAATAAATGGAATTTGTACATTTTACTGGAGAAGAAACAGAAAAAGAATTTTTAGAAAAATGTTTGAAACAATGGGAGATTTCTATTGAACAAGATCCAGTCAGAGGTTTAATGCAATTAGGATCTATGTTTGCAGAAGTAAGACACAGAGTTGCTGAATTGGAGGACAACTAAATGGATGAGTTGATCTATCAAGTAGAAGAATGGGCTACAAATAAAAAATTGCATTATGCTGAATCAAGCAAACAATTCCTTAAAGTAACTGAAGAAGTTGGAGAAGTAGCAGCTGCTTTAGCTAGAAGTGATAAAAAAATGCTGACTGATGGAATAGGTGATGTAGTCGTTACGTTAATAATTTTAGCTTTACAGAATGGATTAAGCTTAGAGGAATGCTTGCAAATGGCCTATGACGAAATTAAAGGTAGAAAAGGCAAAATGATTGATGGTGTTTTTGTTAAACAAGCTGATTTGAAAAAAGCACCAGTTTTGACATTTGACGGTTCACGCTTCGAAGAACCTAGCAAAGAATTTCAAAAAGAATTCGGGATTAAAAGGTTAGAAGTTGAGTTTTCAGAAGAAGGAAAAATGAAAACAGAATCAATTGACAGATATGGAAATGCTAATTGCCTTAACTGGAATAATCAATCATTCGATGAGGAGGACAAGTAGATGAGCTATGAAGTAAAAGTTAATGGTAAAGACATAAATTATGGACCTTATGTTAAACAAAGTCGATTTTCTGAAGAAGAATGGGATGCTATCTATCACCAAATGGTAAAAGAAAATACTCCAGACGTATATGAAGTTAAGAAAGATGATATTGACTACATTCGAATGCATGGAGCTTTAATTGATATGGAGGAACGTTATGAAGCGTTATTAGGATTACTACCTCAATCATCTTTTAGCAAAGCTGGTACGCATCCTCAATGGGTGGCTGATGCAGTTGAAGGGAATACATTAAATAAAGGAAATACCCAAGATGATGTAAAAGACATTTTGGTAGATGTAGAAGATATTGATGATCTTAAAGATATGCTGATTGAATATTTCGAAATAAAAACAGATATTGGAGGCTAATTTATGAGATTAAAAATAGGAAATGTACTTATTGCAGTTTTAACAGCGCTCATAGTAATAGGTATGTTCATTGGCTTAATCTATCTGCTGTTCGATAATACACGATTGGGATTTGTTAATATCATGACTGAATATAGAATCGAACAAAAAGAAGAGGAAATTGATGCTGCTAAGAAAGAAATCGAGGACGTTAAAGGTGACTTGGTGGAATGGCAGAATACAGCTAATGGCTATAAATTCCAGTTAGATTTATTAAATAAAGATAACGGATGGAGTGAGGATGAATGAGTTTAATTGATCAAATAAAAGAGATTAAAGATGAATCATACGATAAATGGTTTGAACGTTGGTATCGTAAGCAAAACCTTGAAAATGCAATTATTCAGTCTGCAAAACAAGGGTATGGCGGTTTTACAATAAGGATTAAAGAAACATACGAATCAGAATCAGACTGGAAAAAAGAAAGAAAATATTTGGTTAGAAGATTAAGAGATAGTCGAACACCTATTAATATACAAAGTAAATTAGGTGAAGGCTTCACTGTCAAACATAAATTTGAAGTATATCATGGCAAACTATTAGGTATGTCTACTAGAAGAACAGAAGATTGGATTTCTATCCGTTGGGAGGTTCCTAATGATACAAGTAAAAATTGATGAGTTGGAATGTGACAAAGATGATTTAATAAAATTGATTGGGAAGTATCATGCATTAGGTTATTTTGTTGAAATTTCTATGCAGAATATAAGATTTAGTGGCTTTGGATTTAAAACAGCAAACTATTTGTTATCTGTTTATAAACTTGTAGAAGAACAGGAGGAAACAACAAATGAATAAGCGTATAAAGAAAAAAGTAACTAAGAGAGTACTTATTAAAATCAAGAATAAAGAACCATTAAGTAAATTTGAAGCTAAATTTTTCACAAAAAATATACTTCCTACTTTTATAGAGACATTCACTGCTGTTAGAAAAGCAGCAGAAGAGGTCATCTCAACTGTAATTGAAATTGTTACTGAAAGAGTTAATGAATTGTCCGATGAGATGAAAGAAGCTGATCAAGAAGATAATGAAGAAGTTCAAGATTTTCCTTTTAATGAGTTTATTAATGTTCCTTTGAATGAATTTATTGATACTGCTGAAAGTTCTGATATGACAAGTACAATTAGTTTAGGAAAAAATAATCCTAATCAAGCACGTGAATCAATGGGGTTAGATGGAATTGATGCTGAGGGATTCGATAACTTGTATAAATCCACTGAAGAACATTTACCATCACTTTTAGCAATGGATCAAGATAATAATATATTTATAAAGAAAGAAACAAAATGGCAGAAAGCAAAAGGAAAAGTGAAAGGATGGTTTGGAAAATGAATAAAAAAGTATTTGGTTTTAATTGGTTTTTTAGGAAAAGCGATGGATTGCTATACGGATACACGATTAAGCCTGCAGTAGTTATTAATAATCATCCTTTAGCTTTAGCGCCAATGTTAGGTAATGTACCAGAAGTTAGAGCTACTGAAAATGATAAATCTGTATTAATTGCAGAAGAAGATAATGAATTGAGTTTTATTAAAATAAATAAACTGTATCATGTCACTGAATTAATAAAGGAGAATGTTGATGATCAATAATGTAGTGCTGGTCGGAAGATTAACAAAAGAACTTGATTTAAGGTATACATCCAATGGGACAGCGGTAGCAACATTCTCTATCGCTGTAAATAGATCCTTCACGAATCAAAATGGGAAACGAGATGCAGACTTCATCAATTGTGTCATTTGGCGTAAATCAGCTGAAAGCATGGCTAATTTTACACGTAAGGGGTCTTTAGTTGGTATAGAAGGACATATTCAAACAAGAAGCTATGACAATCAACAAGGGCAACGTGTTTATGTTACTGAAGTAGTAGTTGAAACATTCTCTTTACTGGAACCAAAAAACAAAGATTCAAATAAAGAAAGCAGCAATCAATCTTCTAATAGTTACTCAAACAATAATGACCACAATAATTATGGTGATGAACCTAAGACTAAACAACCAAATACTATTGATGCATCATATAATCAAGATCCTTTTGACAAATCAGGACAGCCAATAGATATCAGTGATGATGATCTTCCTTTCTAAAGTGAGGTGTAACAAATGGAAACAAAAATAGAGAATGCAACGAACATATTGTCAAAGGTAACAGGAAGTGTATTTAATAAAGAAGGTCAGCAACAATTATTGATTACGTTGGATGAACCAATTATCGGTTATCAATTAGAACGTTATACGAATAGCAAAGGAGAGCTTTATGGTGAGTTCACTCTATTCGACAACCGAATCATCACCGTTCATCAAAGAAAGAAGATACATGCTATTTTAAGCGATATAGTGAATAGTTCAGGTGATGGTAAGAACGCATATGATATTAAGTCTATAAAAGAAGATATGAAATTGATATTTTGTAAATCAAAAGGAATTGATGAGTTCAGCACCAGCGAGTTAACTGGTGACTGTACGGTAACTGTAGCAAGTGAATTCATTACATTCCTTTTAGATTTCTGTTTAGAGTATGGTGTACCTTTATCTGATCCACCAATTGAATTAGCTGAGGACCTTAAGCATCAATTGATCATGTGCTTGTACGAAAGAAAGTGTGCAGTTTGCTGGCAACCAGGTATGGTTCATAAAGTAACGACTACAGGTGCTAAGAAAATACCAGGCAGACATGAAGTAATGTGCTTATGCAGCAATCATTATCAAGAAGCAGAATCAATAGGGCATAAATCATTTGCAGACAAGCAGCATGTCTTAGGGATATTGATGAATCAAGAACAGTTTATGAAATTGAAAAATACGAGGTGACCTATTTGCAATATACAGATAAAGAACTTGAGATAATGATTAGCAATTATAGACAGTTAAGAGTACAGCTTCTTCGCATTAGAGAAAACATTATGGTTCCTCATGTAATTACAGATACAAATACTGGTGGCGGTTCTTCAGGATTCTTATCTAATCCAACTGAAATGACAGCAATCAGACTTGCTGAAGACGATGGACTGAATGATATTAAGAATATAGGATTAGCAATAGAAAATACTTATGCTTTATTACCAAAAGAAAAACAAAAGATGATGTTGGCATACTTTATTGATCGTGATCCTAAATTAAAAGATAAAGAAATCGCTAGACGTTTGTATATAGACAGAACAACATTGTGGCGATGGAAGAATCAAATCAGACAAATTTATAAAAATGAACTGATTAATTTAAAAAAAGCAGAGAAAAAGTAAACCTGCAACATCATGCAACGTTTTAGGGTATATACTGGTAGTATCAAGAAAGCGTAGGAAATCACACTAGACTATTCTTATTGTTCGTTACGGCTTTCTTAAATGTAAGCAACTGACATGCACATGATGCGAGTTGCAAAAGTAAAATGTTAAAAAGCATTCATTTAATCGTGAGTGCTTTTTTTGTACATAAATTTAAAGGAGTGAGATGAATGGATTCACAAGAATTTATTGATAGATGTAAGGTATTAGTTGCTGAGTATACAAATAACCATTTAGATGTAACAGATAACAAAGCAATTATTCCAAGGGAAGTTTATGTTGTTTGGTCTGCTAAGACATTACAAAACAACAAAGCATTGTTAAGTACACCACTATCTGATGGTATGTACTATGAAGTTACTTTCAATGGAGATAAAAACGAAATCTACTTTGATGCATATAAGAAGTTTGAAAATATTAAATATGATTTGTAGTGCAGTCATTGAGGTGTAAGTAATGGATCTAATGACACCAACTCTTTTAAAGAAGTTGCATCAATATATATTAAACGATGAGGTAGATAAGTTTTATAGATTGAAAGTGTGGAGAGTACTAAGGCTTGTTGCTTTACGAAGAGACGATTACAAGTGTCAGTATGATAAACGATTAGGGATAGTAACTAAAGCTGATACAGTCCATCATATTATTCCAGTGAGAGAGAACCCTAGGCTAGCTTTAAGGCTAAGTAATTTAGAATCTATCTCAAAATCGAATCATAATCGAGAACATCCGGAAAAATTAGAGAAAAAAAAGGAGTTTACGAACGAAGAGCGCTGGTAAAGCCCCCGGTCAAAACCAAATGCAATTTCTTTTAAGGGGGGCGCGAAACGGATAGGGTTCCAGACTTGACAAAAATATCGAAAAATCGCATGAGGGGGGGTGGGGTAAAATTGGCAAAAGGAAAACGAGCGATTATCAAAGATGCTTTGGTTGATCAGCTGGAAAATCAAGGAGTAATAGGGAGACACTTTTATGACTTGATTGAAGATTATCTCCAGTTATGGGATATCAAAAATAGTCTAATCAATGATATTAAAGTGCGTGGTGTTTCTGTCTATTGGGAAAACTCCCCCACTCAATTTGGTTTTAAAAAAAATGATTCGGTTACAGAGCTATTAAAGGTCAGTGCTCAAATGCTGAAAATATTGCAGCAGTTGAATTTAAGAGTGGATGAATCAATAAGCGATGATGATGACGATGACTTCTAATGTTAAATACCATGTAGTTATTGACCGCTACATGAATATGGTTCGAACAGGTGAAGTATTAGCTAGTATAGAAGTTCACCAATTAATGGATTTTTTGGATGACCGTTTATCAGATCCAGAAGTAGTTATAAAACAAGATGTCATTGATGATGCCCTAGAAAATATTAAAAAGCATTTCCCATTTAAGTTAATGGAGTGGGAAGAATTTGTAATGGCATTTATATGTGGTGTCTTTTATAAAGATGATACGTTAGTTTTTAACGAATTTTTAATTATGATGGGACGTGGCGGTGGTAAAACTGGATTCATGTCTGTTATTGAATGGTGGATGATCTCGAAACAAGGAATCAAACAATACCATGTGGATGTTGTGGCCACATCTGAAGATCAAGCGAAAGAATCCGTCATGGAAGTTCACAGCATTTTAGAAGCTAATAAACCTAAGTATAAAAAATTCTTTAAATGGACCTTAGAAAAAATTGTCTTTAGAAAAACTAATTCTATGTTGCGTTATAGAACGAACAACGCAAAAACAAAAGATGGTGGTCGTCAAGGTGCAGTATTGTTTGATGAAGACCATGCATATGAAGATGATAAATCTGTAAAAGTATTTACATCCGGTTTAGGTAAAAAGAAACATCCAAGAAGATTACATTTCACCACTGACGGAAATATCCGCGGTGGTTTTTTAGATGGATTCAAAGAAGAAGCAAAACTTGTATTAACAGGTGAGAGACCGAAAAGAAGAATGTTTCCTTTCATCTGCAAATTAGATGATCCAGAAGAAGTGCATGATCCTAGAAATTGGGAAAAAGCTAATCCATCTGTTAATTATTTTCCGGATCTAAAACAAGAAATGTTAGACGAATATGAAAAATTAGAAGACCGTCCCAGCGCAAGAATTGAATTTATGACAAAGCGTATGAATATACCAACAACAGATAGTTGGAATGAAGTTACGAGCTGGGATAACATTCTGGCCACTAAACAACCAACACCAAACTTGCAAGGTATGTCTGCAGTTGGTGGGATTGATTACGCAGAAACAACAGACTTTGTTAGTGTGGGACTGCTATTTAAAATTGGAGAAAAGTATTACCTTAAACAGCATACTTTTATCAATAAAAAATCTTTAGTTGGACGTGAGTATAAGGTTCCAATTGATGTCGGTGTGGAAAGAGGATTAATCACAATCATAAATGATGAAACGATTAAGCCAAAAACCATAGCGAATTGGTTTGTAGAAATGGGCCGTTACTACCAAATAAAAGTTATCGCAGCAGATGACTTCCGATTAACCTATTTAAAGACTGCATTTGATGAAGTAGGTATTGGAGACAAACTAAAGAAAGCAAGAAAAGGGATTAAAACCCATACCGAATTAGAGCCTATTGTAGATGACTTATTTAGTTATAAAAATATCATCTTTTGTGATGATGATTTTATGATGAGGTGGTATACAAATAATTCCTATAAAGATAGGGATGCACGATTAAATATTGAATACCTGAAGATCGAACCAAAATTAAGAAAGACCGATGGGTTTCATATGTTTTTACATGCACTACAGCATAAGGATGTATTGAATATACCGGTTGCAACTTATAGCAGTGGCCTTAAAACACGCACTTATTAAAGTGAAGGGGGTGATAAATATTGAAGATACCATTTTTTAATAAGGTGTTGGCTTCAAGAGAGCCGTCTCCTAGGTCAAGTATTACGTTAAAAGACTTTACTATGGTTTATGAGAAAGATGCTAAATATAAAAACTATGCCTTGCAGATAGCCATTAACAAATTAGCTGATGCATTGGCATTGTGTGAATTCCAGACTTTTGAAAAGGGGAAGCCCGTTAAAAAAGATAACTGGTATTTGTTTAATGTTGAGCCTAACAAGAATCAAAATCAGTCGGAATTTTGGAGCAAAGTCATCTATAAGATGGTGTATGACGATAACGGAGCATTAGTCATTTGGAGCAAAGATGATGAGTTAGTTGTAGCAGATGATTATGACATTACTGAATATGCTTTTTATGAAAACATTTATTCAAACATAGTACTACCAGGTGATTATAAATTAACTGGAAAAAGAACTGAAAGTGAAGTATTTCATTTCAAACTTCACAACTCTGAAATTAAGAAAGTTATAGATTCTGTTTATGATGACTATGGGAAATTGATTGCAGGGACAATTCGTAATTATAATCGCGGAAATGCCATAAAAATGAAATTGTCTATTAGTGCTATCTTTCAACAATTTAAAACCAAGATAATTAAAAAAGAAGATGGAACAGAAATTACTGAATATGATCAAGTGCTGAATGATTTATTTGATAATCGATTTAAGGGTGTTTTTACAGATCAAGATTCTGTAACGCCTATGGAAGAAGGATTAGGTTTAGAACCTATTTCTGCAACACCTGGTAATACAAAAAGTGGTTCTGTTACTACTAGAGATATTTCAGATACTTTTGAGGACATCCGCGATATGGTTGCGGATGCTTTTGGCATACCCAGAGGAATTTTGAAAGGGGACACCGCTGATAATAAAGGTATGCATAAACTTTTTATAAATTATCCAGTCCGATCCTTAGCAGATAATTTGCAGAATGAAATTAATCGTAAGTATTATCGAAAAGAAAATGTCCTTAAGGGGAACAAACTAAAAATTCAAACGAACACAATTAATACTCATGATCCTGTTGAGTTTGCGAATGCTGGAGAAGCCTTATTCAGAATAGGAGCATTTTCTACAAATAAAATTTTAGAAAAATTAGGAGAAGAACCCATTGCCGAAGATTGGGCAGATGAGCATTATGTTACGAAAAATTATGAACGAACAGATAATTTGAAAGGTGGTGATAAAACAAATGAAGCGAAAACCAATGATGAATCAAATTAAAACTAAGGTACAAATTCAAAATAAAGTAGATTCAACAGAAACAGATTTGATTCTATATGGAGACGTAGGAGAGAGCTATTGGGGCGATGGTATCACAGCTTCAAGTGTGCGATACGCGTTAAAACAAATTACAACGGATGTAGTTAATGTTCATATTAATTCTTATGGTGGGGATGTTTTTGAGGGATTGGCTATTTATAACGTTTTTAAACAGTCAGATAAAACGATTAACACCATAGTAGATGGAGTTGCAGCTAGTGCAGCATCTATCATTTTTATGGGTGGAAACAAAAGGTTTATGCCTAAAAACACTCAGTTAATGATCCACAATGCGCAGACAGGTGTTTGGGGTTACGCAGAAGATTTTGAAAAAGCAATTGCTGCTTTAAATTCAATCAAAGTTTCTTTGATTGCTTCCTATATGGAAAGATTTGAAGGAACTGAAGAAGAGCTCATTAACTATTTGGCAAACGAGACTTTCTTTACTGCTGAAGAAGCAGCGGGTTGTGGGTTAGCCGATGAAATTTTGAATTACGAAGCAACAATAGTAGAAGACTTGGTTGATCCAGTAACCAATAATTTGGATGGAAAGATAGCTGCAAATGCTAAACCAAAAAATGAAGATGAATTACCAGCTAATGAAAAGAAAGAAAATCCAATACAAAATTTTGTTAAATTATTAGGAGGAAAATAATATGAAAAATTTAGATCTATTTCAAAATAAATTAAAAGAGCAACGAGAAGGTTTGTTTACTGCTTTAAAGTCAGAAGATGAAAAAGTTCAATCTGAAGGTTTCGAAACATTTGTAAATGGACTACAAGATATTTTTAAAGATGCTGCTAAAAACTATGCTGAAGAGTTCAGCGCTTTTGATGGCAAAGGTATCACTGCAAAAGAAGTTAAATTCTTTAATGCTATCAATACAGATGTTGGTTACAAAGAAGAAAAATTATTGCCACAAACAACGGTAGATGAAATCTTTGAAGATCTAACTAGAGATTACCCAGTACTTGCTGCACTTGGTTTGAAAAACGCTGGTTTACGTTTGAAGTTCTTAAAATCTGAAACAAGTGGTGTAGCCGTTTGGGGTAAAATCTTTGGAGATATCAAAGGACAATTGGATGCAGCGTTTAGTGAAGAAGAAGAAATTTCTAACAAATTAACCTGTTTTGTTGTTGTTCCTAAAGACTTAGAAGAGTTTGGACCTGCATGGATCAAACAGTTTGTTAAAACACAAATTGAAGAAGCAGCTTCAGTAGCTTTAGAATTAGCGTTCGTTGCTGGTACTGGAAAAGATCAGCCTGTAGGACTTAATAGAAATGTTTCTAAAGATGCAGCAATCGTTGATGGTGTATATCCAGAAAAAGCACCTTCAGGAACATTAACCTTTGCAAACTCTCAAACCACTGTTAATGAATTGACTGAGGTTTATAAATTTCATTCAGTAAAAGAAAATTTAAAACCGTTGTCTGTTGATGGTCAAGTGGTCTTGTTAGTTAACCCATTAGATGCATGGGATGTTAAAAAGCAATACACAAGCTTAAATGCAAATGGTGTTTATGTCACAGCTTTACCATTCAATTTGATTATTGCTGAAACACCTGCAATTGAAGCTGGCGAAGTAATTTCATTAGTAGCAAAACGTTACGATGCTTATATCGGTGGCGGAATTAGCATTTTAGGATATGATCAAACTCTTGCATTAGAAGACTTGAATTTATACGTTGGAAAACAATTTGCTTATGGTAAAGCTAAAGACAACAAAGCTGCTGCTTTATGGAACTTAGTAATTCCACCTGCAACAACTAGCGAAGTAGGAGCAACTGTAGCTGAGTAACAAAACAAAAGGAGGATAACAATCATGGCATACGAACCAACAGTTTGGGAAAAAGGCGACAAAATCAGCATTGCTAGATTAAATAAATTAGAGGAAGCAGTTAAAGAGGCTTCTGATAAGAGTGATGAGATTGATGCATTAAAAAGAAAAGTAGATGCACTACAAGGAGTAGTTGAAAATTCTTCAGGTAATTCAGATGAAATTCAACCACTAAAAGAAACCGTTGAAACCGCGCAAAAAGAAACTGCAAAACAAAGTAAAGCAAAAGGTTAGTCCTAAAATTGGCTGACCTTTTTATTTTGGAAAGGAGAAGTCATGACTGAAGATCAAATAGATGCTTTGTTGCCTATTGTAAAAAAGAGATTGCGTATTACATTTACTCAAGTTGATGATGATATAAAAGACTTCATTGAAGAAGGTGGAGCCTTTTTGCGTGAGAAAGCTGGTGAGATTGATTTTTCAAAAGATTCTCATACTCTTTCAAGCATAAAAGCACGAAGTTTGTTAAAAGAATACTGTCAGTATGCTTGGAATGGTACTACAGCTTTTTATGGGATAGACTATCAAAGCGAAATTATCGCTCTCCAAATTCTTGTTGCACAGGAGGCTTTCTCTAATGGCTAAAAGAAGAGTGGATGAGCTATTAAATGATGGTGTGGTTGAATATGGATCAATAGAAACTTTGAGGAATAATGAAGGTAAAAAGACAGGAGAGAAATTCACGAGTTTGGGATTTCTCTTTTTTAATTTTGCTGGAATCAGACAAGGTGACATAGAGTTTTATGGGAACTTAGATAAGACTGTAGATTTGAAAGTTAAAACTTTCTTTGCTAAAGACGTTCAAAAATCTCATAAAGTTAAGTTTGAAGATGAAGTCTATGAAGTGATTGCTATAGATCCAGATGTAAAAAGAAAATATATGTATTGGTATTTAACAAAGGTGGGTGTATTTGATGGGATTCAGTTTATCAAAGACGATTCAACAAGTTAAAAGTATAACCGGCTATCCAGTGTTTGCTACGGACATGACTAAAGATGAAGTAACTAACAATCCTACTTTTCTAATTTATGACGATAAAGGAGACATTCGTAAGGCTTCTAGTGCAAATCAATATTTACAAGATTTTGTGGTCTCCTTTGTCACTCGTGAAAACATTGAAGTGAATGAATTTGATTTGATTATGGGCCTACAACCATGTGGGCTTATTTTTAGAGAAACTCAAAAAGAATATGGACGTATAGCAGAAACGGATCAAGAAGCCAAAATGGTAACTTTTTACTTTCACCAGTCATTGGTGGTGTGCTAATTGGTTAAGTATTCTCTTGATGACCAACAATCGCAACAGTTAGCAAATGCTATGAAAGAAATACCTGGTAAAGCAGAACGACTAGTTAATGAGACATTAAAAGCTAAAGGTATGAAATTGATGATTCAAGATATTATTCGATTCATACCAACTAGTAACTCAAATAAAAGACATGCAAAAAACAGTAATCCTTTAAAAGGAACAATGGGAAATTTAGGGTTTGTTATTACCACAAAAGGTGGCGCTGCAAAAAACTTAAATTCGTTTGGTTACTTAGTCTTTCCGAATGAAGGAAGAGGACCACATAACCCTATTGCTCAACGTTTCTTTGAAAAGGGAGCAGAAGCTTCAAACGGGAAAATATTAACAGAAGTCATAAAGGCTTTGGAAGAAGCAAATAATTTTAATTAATTAGGAGGAAACAAAAAATGGTAGTAACTACATTTGATCAATATAAAGTAACAAATGGAACTGTCCGTTGGAAAACAGCTGATTCATATGACACATTTCAAAAACTCGGATGTGTAGGTACATTAGGTTTAGAAACCGAACTAAAAACAGTAGTGAAGATATGTGAAGGTGACGAAGTAATGTCTGTAGATATTCCTACTAGAGTTAACGGCACATTAGTTTTACACATGCCAGTACCCGTTTTTAGAAAAGCTTTTGGGTTATCCAACGATGGATTAACTTCAGGCGTTTATTCATACGGAACTAATTCAAGACCTTCAACTGGAATCGTTGCATTTGATGTAGAAGATCTCTTTGGGGAATTGAAGAAGAAAATTGCGTTTCCTAATCTGACCTTTTCCGGTGGAATGAATTGGCAAATTGAAAATGGCGGTGAAGAAATTGCCATGATTGAAACTAGTTTTAAAGCATTAAAAGATACGAATAGTAAATTTTACTATGAAGGTTTTGACTCTGAAATTACGAATGAAGATGTAAAAACTAAATGGAGTGAAGAATTTACACCAGAGTTAGTTAAAAATACTGCAGAAGGTACAGCTGTACAAATGTCTAGAATGGTAGAACCTGAATCAACTGACTTAGAAACAGTAGTTGAAGAAGAATTAGAACCTGAATCAACTGATATAGAAACAGAATAAAGCTAAACAAAAAGAGAGGACATCCTCTCTTTTTTTGTTTATTCAATATAGGAGGAAAAAAGACAATGGAAATTATTTTAAATGATGGTCAAATTGCAAAACTTGATACAAAACTAAATATCAAAAAATTATTAATGATTAACAAGGATTTCAATACAGATGAGTTTGCAACATTAACAATGAATACTAAAAAAGAAGAAGAAATGACAATTACTCTTTATCAAGGTTTACAAGCTATTTATATCTCTTACCGTCAAGCGAACATGACCAATTTTTTACCTTTTGATGATTTTGTCGATAACTATACATTTGATATGTCTGAAGCATTAGAGGCGTATACAGAACTACTTTTTACTCAAAAGAAGAATGACAGTTACAAACAATCTGTCGAAAAAGCTATCAAAAAAAAGTAGGTACAGGAAGAAACTACCAAAATCCTGAATTTAAAATTTCTTCATGGGCCGATGTCTATAGCTTTTATGTAGATGTCTATGAAATAGATCCGTACTTCGTTTTAGAATTTCCTTTGATAGAAGTTAATCATGTTGCTGAAAATAGATCCGCTTTAAAAAACTGGAAGAACTCAGTTGAAGCACAAGCAATGGAAGATGCCAATAAAGGAAGGAGGTAGGAAATGGCAGGAAAAAACCCTGAAATAAAAATTGAGTATAAGGTAGTTAATCAGGCATTCAATCAAGGTCTTAAAGAAATGCAAAGCCAAGCAACAACATTAAATAAAGAGTTTGCGGTTCAAAAAGAACAAATGAAAAATACTGCTTCTGAATCTGAAAAGTTAGAAGCCAGCGTAAGTAAATTGAATCAAGAATATACCTTAGCTGAACAAAAAACAAAAATGGTCGAATCTGCTCTACAAAATACTAAACAGATCACTGGAGAAAATTCTAAAGAAACACAACAGTGGGCTAACAAATTACTTGATGCGCAAAAGAACCAGGAACATTTAAAGAACTCTTTACTCGAGACAAATCAAGCTTTAGATAAAGCCAAACAAGCAGAATCTCAATTGTCTGCAGAACAAGAAAAATTATCGCAAAACACTAAACGGTTAGACACTTTATTTGAAGCTACAGGTAAAAGCTTAGATGACTATACCGATGTATTAGGTACTCGTTTAGTTGATGCTATTCGTAAAGGTGAAGCAAGCAGTGATCAATTAGAGTTGGCCATTAATAAAATTGGGAAGTCTGCTTTAGGTGCTGATGCTGATTTAGGTAAAATGAAAAATGCATTGGACCAAGTAGACAACGGAAGTTCTATTGATGCTGTCAGCCAAGACTTAAAAGAACTATCCACTGAATCAGATAAAACAGCCGATGCTTTAGAAGATATGGGCGATAAAATAAATGCTGGTAATCTTTTAGAAGGCGCTGAAGCTTTAAGCGGAGTAGCAGACAAGGTAACTGAAATAGCTACTGCAGCATTTGATTCCGCAATGACTATTGATGACCTTGCCAGTCGTTACAATAATGCTTTTGGTTTGACTGGAGATGAAGCAGCTAAAACAAAAGATAAAATTGTAGCAATGTACAAAACTGGTTTAGTAGATAGTTACGAAGAAGCAGCTCAAGTTTTAATTGATACAAGGGAACAGTTAAGTGGATTGAATGGAGAATCTCTTGAAGATATCACTAGGAGAGCTGTAGCCTTCACAAAAACATTTGATACAGATATGCCTGAGACATTGCGTGGAGCTAATGGTTTGATGCAAACATACGGTATAACCGCTACTCAAGCTTTTGATTTGATGACCGTTGGAGCACAAAATGGATTAAATAAAACTGATGAATTAGGGGACAACTTAGCTGAGTATGCACCTCAATTTAAACAAAATGGTTATAGCGCTCAACAAATGTTTGAAACGTTAGAAGCTGGTTTAAAAGGTGGAGCCTATAATCTTGATAAGGTAAATGATTTAGTTAAAGAATTTGGTGTAAGAGTTTCCGATGAATCAATTTCAAAAGCGGTAGGTGACTTAGGCGGTGAATGGCAAACTCTTTATACCACCATGAAAAATGGAGGAGCTAGTAATAATGAAATTTTTAGTGCATTAGCAACAAAAATTTCAGAGGTTGGAACAGAGCAAGAAAAGGCTACACTGATTTCTTCTATATTTGGATCACTTGGTGAAGACAATGCGGTACAAGTAATAGAAGCAATGGGTGGTTTGTCTGATGAAATGGGAGACGTTAAAGGTAAATATGATGATGTTTCGGGTGCTTCAGACAAATTATTAGAAGCAAATGATGGCCGTAAACTCACTGAAATGTGGCGGGATTTAACAACTATGCTAATACCTATTGGAGAGCAACTTATGAAGTTAGCTCTTGATTACATGCCTAAAGTAATTAAAGGTATTAAGGGAATGGTGGAATGGTTTAAAAATTTAGGGCCACATGCAAAAGCTATTTTTGAATTTGTTGGTATATTTGCAGGACTGGCATTAGTAATAGCACCTATAGCAGCAGCTATTGTAGGGATAATAGCATTACTAGGATCTTTAGCGATACCAGTTTTATTTGTTGTTGGAGCAATTGCAGCAATCATTATGGCCGTTAAAAACTGGGGAGCTATAACCGATTGGCTTTCAGAAAAATGGAGTAGTTTTACAAATTGGCTATCCGAATCATGGCAACTTCTCTATCAAAAAGCTGGAGAGGTCTTTTCGTCGTTAGGTGAATTCTTTAGTAATTTATGGTCTACCATTATTCAAAACGCTTCAGAAAGCTGGTCTAGTTTCGCAACATCTATTTCAGAAATATGGACAGGGTTTACTGAAGGAGCAGCAAGCTTATGGTCTGGTTTTATTGAATTTTTCGCAGGAATTTGGACTAACATTTCTGCAAAAGCTGTTGAAACTTGGAATTCCTTAGTTGCTTTCATGTCACCAATTATCCAAAATTTAATCAATGTCATTATGGTTCCAATTTCTTTACTACAAGTAGGGCTACAAGCCATCTGGTTATTACTTGTGGCTGGTGCCACCATTGCCTGGGAAGCTTTGAAAATTGCTACTAGTGCAGCATGGGGCTTCATAAAAAAGGCGATTGTTACACCAATTCAAGAAGCATGGTCTGTTGTTTCAGGAAAACTTCAAGAAATGTGGTTTGGAATGGTTGCGAAGTTTGATCAAGTGAAAAATTCAACCGTTGCAAAATGGAATGAAATAAAAAACTCGATTTCAAATACTTTTACTTCAGCAAAAAATACAGTCGTTTCAATTGCATCTGCTATCTGGTCATCTGTAGTTGCGAAGTTTGATCAAACAAAAAATTCTGCCATTGAGAAATGGAATCGAATTAAGTCAGCTGTTACTGAACCACTCAATTCCGCAAAGAATACGGTAGTCAGTGTAGCAAGTGGTATTTGGTCAAGTCTTACTTCAAAATTTGAACAAATAAGAAGTTCAACTGTATCTAAATTCAACTCAGTAAAAAATGCAATCGTTGATCCGATTCGCGAAGCTAAAGATAAAGTGAGTGGATTCATTGAAAGTATCAAAGGATTTTTCAGTAATTTAAAACTGAAGATACCAAAACCAAGTATGCCAAGCATGCCAAGTTTTAGTTTGAAAACATCCTCTAAAACGGTTTTAGGTAAAGAGATAACTTATCCCTCAGGGATCAATGTTAAATGGAACGCAAAAGGTGGGATTATGAATAAACCTACTATCTTTGGTTCTATGGGGAACAACTTATTGGGTGGTGGAGAAGTTAGTGGAGAAAGTGAAGCTATACTTCCGCTTAATGATAAAAACCTTGGTGGAATTGGAATGGGTATTTTGCAAGCTTTAAATAAAGAAAATACAGATAAACATTTGAATTCTACCGTAACAATTAGTCCTATCTATATCACTGTCCAAAGTATGCTAAACGGTAAAATGATAGCAAATGAACTATTAGATCCAATTGATACTGGATTAAATAATAAATCAGGCAGCTTAAACTTTGGAACAACTGGGAGGTTTAGTTAGTGGGATTAAATGTTTTATTAGATGGAATAAAAGATGAAACGGTTTTTCTTTCTGTTGCTAACCGTCCAATTGTTCCTACTGCAAAAAGAAAAATCATTAAGATACCTGTACCAGGACGTGACGGTGACTTAATTAAATTTGAAGGGTATGAAGATGTATCATTGCCGATTGATTTTAATATCTTAGAAGATCGCAATATTAAAGAAGACATTCGGAAGATTAAAGCATGGCTGATGAATAAGTCAGTGCTTTCTTTTTCTGATGATCCCAATTATTTTAGAAAAATTAAAAATATTGATATTGGAAGTATTGATAATGAAGTTGAATTTTACGGAGCCTTTACAGTAGATTTTTTACTTGGTCCATTTGAGCACCAAAAGACTACTGCTAAAACCTATACTACTTCACCAGTAACACTAACAAATCCTGGAACCTATTTCAGCCAACCTTTGATAAAAATTAAAGGAACAGGAACAATAGTACTAACTGTTAATAACGTGGGGATAACTCTTAAAAACTTAACAGATGAAATTATATTGGATAGTGAATTAGAAGAAGCGTATAAGGGGTTAACAGCTAACATGAATGACAGTATGATTGGTGATTTCCCATTATTTGTTCCTGGTAAAAATAGTATTAGTTGGACAGGAGCCGTCACAAAAATAGAAATAGATGAGAGGTGGCGCTATTTGTAGATGATCACTCTATACGATAAATTAGAAACCGATTTTGAACATAATGGAATTGGAAGTCTGGACCAAAATATTATTGATCCTAAAATACATTGGATTGATAATGGAATTTTTTCTTTTGAGTTTGAATACCCGTTGTTTGCAAAGCATGGATTAGAAATAACGAATAGCTCAATCATTAAAGCAAGGGATCCTGAACAGGATAACTTGTTTTTTGTTTATAAAGTAGTACCAAGTATGGGTTATATAAAAGTATACGCGTATCAAATGTTTTATAAATTGGCCTTTAATACCATTACTGATACGTTTATTGTCAATAAAACAGGTCAAGGTTCTCTTTCACAAATGTCTGGAGCCACACAGTACCCGCACAAGTTTAAATTCGCTAGTGATATTTTAAATACAGCTAATTCAAGAGTTGTTCGGAAGAATCCAGTAGAGTTTTTACTGGATGGTAATCTGGATAACTCTTTTGTTAATCGCTGGGGTGGCCACATTATCCGACATGGTTTTAATATTAGTATGAATCAACATTATGGCAGCAATAAAGGCTATACGATCAGACATAAAAAAGACTTGATTGGTTACGAAGCTGTTATTGATGAATCCACAGTAGTAACTAGAATACGTCCTGTTGGGTATGATGGTTTGATATTGCCTGAACTATTCATTGATAGTCCTTTAATCAATCATTACCCTGAACCGCGAATACAAGAGTATGAGTATTCTGATGTAAAGGTAGGGACAGAAGAAGGTGAGTTCCCTACAGCTGCATTGGCTTACGCTGAATTAAGACGTTTAGCTAAATTAGAATACAGTCAAAATAAAGTAGATGTCCCAAACGGTGTATACAAAATTGATTTTGTAAACTTAAAAGAAACTGAAGAATATAAAAACTTTATTCCTTTAAAACAAATTTTACCAGGTGATGTAGTAGCCGTTAAGCACGTAGAAGATGGTGTAAACATCACCGCTCAAATGGTGGAGTACAATTGGAATCCTTTATTAAAAGAATACATTGATCTTACTTTAGGGAATTACGAAAAAAGTTTTACGTCTACGGTCAATAAATTAGATAAAATTCAAACGGATTTAAAAGATCTTAATGATCAAATTGAATTAGTTTATTTATCCGCAAATGGAAAGAACCAAATCCATACAGGAGAAATTGAACCGGTTATAAATCAGAACAGTACTGAAGGTGATTTATGGTTTAGAAAAAATGGCGATAAAACGGAGATGTGGATTCTAAGGAAAGTCAATAGTGCACTACAATGGGTTCTTGAGTTATCAGATGCTACTCAAGAAGAATTGAGAGCAGAATTAGAAGCTATAATTGGACAGGTAGCATTAGATCGTATTAAAACAGAGCAAGATATCAAAAACGCCATTCAAGAAGCCAATGATTATGCTGAATTTTTATCTGTAAAGTGGGATGAAGATTTTAACCTTGAAGTAAATAAAATCAATATAGATATTAATGATGCAAGGACTGCTGCTATTGCTGATGCTAAAAGTTATACGAATACTAAAACGACGGAACTAAATAACTATTTAGAAACCGTCAAACTAGATGTTCTTTCTATTTCGAATAAAGCGAATGATGCAATAATAAAAGCAGATAAATCAATAGCAGATGTAGGGTTTATGAAGCTGGATTTAACTGCAGTAACAACCAGGGCAAATGATGCCTTTAGTACAGCCCAAAATTCATTAACAGAAGCAACTAAAGCTTTAAATAAGGCAACAGCTATAGAGACTATTACAGGAACGTTAACGACTAATTATGATGCTTTAACAAGAACTGTTGGTTTAAAAGCGGATAAAGAAGTCGTTAATATCCTTAATCAAACGGTAGATAAGCATACACTGGATATTAAGGCGAATGCTGAAGGGTTGAAAGTGAAAGCCGATGCTAGTCTAGTTAACACAATAAAAGGTACTGTAGATAACCATACGGCTGAATTAGGTATTCAAGCACAAGCAATCAATGCACGATTGACAACTATACAAGTAGATAATCTTTTATCCACAAAAAAATACGTTAATGAGGCTACTTTATCAGCCACGTCAAATACATGGAGTTTAGCATTAACACAAGTGAGTAATGAGTTGAGTAATTTAAATGTTGGTGACAGAAATCTAGTACTTGCATCTAATAAAACAGTAAAACCGGGAACAAGCTACAACTTCGCCAATTACACATTATCAGAAAATTGGTCGGTTGGTTCAGAGTATACCGTAGTTATTAAAGCCGATTTCAAAACCGGAAAAGACATTGGGGTTTACTATAATGGCGGAACTTTTGTGTTTAAAAGAATTCAGTATGATGCGGTTAAAGGTGTGTATATCGGAACCGGTGTCGTAACCACTGCAAACCTGGGGAGTACAACTGTATTAAACGAAGTTTATTTATTTCAATTTCCAAATGATTCATTTGCCTTAAATGTTGAGTGGATTAAAATAGTCAAAGGAAACAAAGCTTCTGCAGATTGGACACCAGCGCCTGAAGATCAAGCTACGCTTGAACAATTCACAACTTTAGATATAAAAGTAAACGGTATTCAAACGACTGTTGGTGACAAAGCTGATAAAACACAAGTTACCCAATTAGCTAATCAATGGAATCAAACAACAACATTAGCTAATGGACATACGGGTCAAATCAGCAACTTAGGAGAGCAGATTGATTTAAGGGTAGTTAAAGGTGATGTAATTGGGCAAATCACTGTAGAAGCTGGAAGAACGCTCATTAAAAACGGACAGTTATTGCTTGACGCAGACACTTACATCATGGGTACTACTTTTGCAAATGATATTAAAGCCAAATCTTTAGAATCTGTCTATGCTGACATCGCTACCTTAAGAACTAAATTCTTAACAGCAGATGTGATTACTTCCGTTCATTTAAAAGTCGATAATGCCATGATGGATAAACTAACCGCAACTACTGCAGTAGTTAATTATTTGTTTACTAAGACGGCTTTTGTAGATAATTTAAACGCCAAAACATTGACTGCTATTACTGCAAACATTGCGACTATTCGATCTCAAGTACTAATCGCTAATGTTGTAGATGCAACCATGCTTAAAGCTGATGTAGCTACGATAACTAAGTTATTTGCTACAGCAGCTAATGTTAATATCCTGACATCTAATTCAGCCTTTATAACCAATATAAAGGCTATTGATATTTCAGCAGACAAAATTAAAACAGGAATACTAAATGCTGCCAATGTAACTATTATTAACTTGGATGCTTCAAAAATCACTTCAGGTATATTAACGTCAATCAATATTACCGGTTCTAAAATCACTAACCCATTCTCAATAACTGCTGAGGGAGCTACCATGACTGGTACCACTACTATTTCCGGAAACTATACAGTTGATTATAGAATACCTACCACAGGGCAATATGGGAATACCCTCATATCACCAGTTGCTTTGTCGTCAACAAATTATAAAAGTAACGGAACAAAGTTTTGGGGTTGGGAGTTAACCTCTCAAGGCTTAAGTGTTGAATATGAAGGGAAAGCAACGTCTTATACTTCTACAGGATTTACGTTTTATCCTTCTGGTGGAGGAGTACCAGCTAAAGTTGAATACATTGCAGGTAATGCACGTATTGCTATTTCAAGTTATAACGGTGTTGAATTAGGCGCTGTAGTGAATGGCCAACATTCAGTTAGATTTGCAGTTGGTGGAGGAAATGGAATAAACCCATTTATTGATGCTTATGCCCCTATTAATATGAGGTTAAATGATTTAAATAACGTAAATATGATTTCTCTAGTTAATGATTTAGATTCAAAGTCAGGGTCAAGAGTTTTTAACTCAACAGATAATTGGCTGTGGATGGGTGGTAAGTGGGGTACAAGAATTGGCCACTTATCAGACGATGGTAAAACTGTCTATGAAAGAGCAGCTTTTGGTGTCAATGATATTACCTTTTTCAAAAATCTCAATATGAATGGGAACTCTATCACTAATCAATCTGATAGCCGTTTAAAAACAGCAATCAGAGATACAGATTTAAGAGCCTTAGATCTAATTAAAAGTTATCGGTTTGTAGATTTCTTATGGATAAATAAAGATAAGCCACAAGGATTGCAGACTGGTTTGATTGCTCAGGAAACTGAGTATCTAAGTAGTGTAGGACCTGATGGATATTTAGTGTTAGACAGCAGCAAACAAAATATGCTTAATACGCAAGCAATCCAAGAATTAAGCAATATCGTTGATTTAGATTCAGTTCGATTAAGTAAAGTAGAAAAAGAGCTGAATGATTGTATTAACCTAACTGTAGTGAACGAGTTACAACTAACAGATCACGAAAAAAGAATCAAAGAGTTAGAAAAAAAAATAAAAGACCTTGAAGGGAAAGTGGCATAAATGAAAACAATCAAAATGAAGAATGATGCAATTATTAGAACAGGGGAGTTTCTAAAGAAAACTAAATTTAAAGGAGCAGCAAGCCGCGGAGCAATTAAGTTCATAAAGCGACTTGAGGAAAAGCAAAATGATTTTAATGAGGGTATTTTTGTTATTCGAAAAGATTATTTTGAAACTGATGAAACAGGAGAACTCTTAATTAAAGAAAATAAATATACTTTTAAAAAGGATATAACTAAAGAAGGTAAAAAGGAATTTGGTGATCGCTTATTGGAATTAAATAATGAAGAATTTGAAATCAGTTTTTCAGAACATACTAGTAAATTCGAAGCAATGTTTGAGGCTTTAGAAAATTCCGAAGTTGAACTTTGTGGTGAAGATGCACTATCTTATGATGAGCTGTTAGATGCTTATGAATCAAGCGAAGAAGAAGCAAAAACAAATAAAAAAAATAAAAAAGCAAAAACTAAGGAGGAAAAATAATGGAAATCAGATTAAAAACAGCAAATTATAGATATGGTGAAAACGGTGAAGTGGAAGCAGTAACAGTTGATTTTGGAAATGTTGGTGGAAATATTTATATTAGTGGAACAGTCGAGTTTTCAGCTGAAGAATGGGAATCGACTGGTGATAAAGTCAGTAAAATTAAAGGGAAATTAGTTGAAAAAATTGAAGAGTAGCCTTCGGGTTGCTCTTTTTAATTTGAGAAAAGGAAGGTGAATAATGATAAGCAGAATAAAAGAAAGATTGACTAATATTTTTTTCTATCGTTATTTAGCGTTTACAACTACTTTGTTTTCGATTGGATATGGTGGATATCTATTGGATAATCCAAATCTAATAAATAATCAAGTGAGTTATAAGTTTATGAGTGAATTGGCAGATGTATTCGGAAATGTTTTTTTACCAGCATGCTTAATTATAGCTGGAGCACTTAAAATGAGTGCAATTTACTTTAATTGGAAAACTAAACAAATATTTTTAATCGTACTATTATTCATTTGGAGTTTGATTTTTGCCGGATATTTAATCCAACTTATTAACGGCATACCGGCAGTTGGTCTTTATTTTTCTGCTTATGTCATCCTCAATCTTGTAGGTGCTTATGTTGAGGAGGGGAGAACTATTGGAAGGTAGTGATTGGGTTGCTTTACTTGGTGGAGGAACGTTAAGTAGTATTATTGCGGTTATTGTTAGTAAATATTTTGAAAGTAGAAAGGCGAATCGCGATAGAGAAGACGGACTTGATAAATATTGGGTAGACGAAATAAAAAAAGATAAAAAAGATAAGGAATTTGAAATCAAAACTTTGCAAGAAAGAATGGATGACAAGGATGAAGAATTTAGAAAAGTTTATAAAGAGCTAGCTAAAGTATCTTCTAAAGTCGAAGGTTTAGAAAAAGATTTGTCTAATAGCAACAAAGATAATGTCCGTCTTAGGCTTGAACGAAATGCTGCACGTGATGAAGCTAAAAAATGGAAAGAAAGTTTTATGGCTATGCAAATGAAATTTAATGATGCAATGAAAAAAATAGAAAAAATGAAAGAAGGAATTTAAATGAAAACTATTAACTGGAAAGTCCGATTCAAAAATCCACAATTCATTATTCAGCTAATCGTATCAGTATTTGGACCAATATTAGCTTATGCAGGAATCACAGCGCAGGATATCACTTCTTGGGCTATTTTATTTGATTTAATTCTAGCTGCAGTAAGCAACCCATACGTTCTTATTACTATTGCGGTAGCTGTTTATAATGCTGTAATTGATCCAACGACAAAAGGTTTATCAGATAGTAAGCAAGCTTTAAACTATACAGAACCTAGAGAGGATGATAAATAGTGAGCGAAGAAAACAAAGTAGTAATCAATGAAGTTAAGTTTGATCAAGAACTTTACGAAAGAAACTTGAAAGAAAATGACTTTTCACCAAAAGAAACGTATGAGGGTAAAGATGGGAAAGGAGTAGATGAAGAATGACTTTATTGATTACTAAAATGTTGTTGCCTGCTAGCAAATACTATCTGAAATGTCCTAACGCAATGGACCCAATCGGGGTTACGGTTCATGAAACTGGTAATAAAGCTACAGCTATGTCAGAAATCTCTTATATGATCGGAAACGATACATCTACTTCATATCACTTTGCTGTTGATGATACAAGAGCAGTGCAAGGTTTGCCTTTAACTCGTAATGGCTATCATTCAAGTGATGGAAGTCGCGGAACAGGTAATGCAAAAACAATTGGCGTTGAACATTGTTATAACTGGAATGGTAAAGCAACTACTAAAAATGATCCTAAGTATAATGCTTTGTATCAAAAATCCTTGTCAAATGGAATTGAACTAATTGCTCGGTTGTTTATTGATCATCCGAAGTGGGGAACTCCTGAAGCTGGCAAGAATATTTGGAGACACTATGATCATAGTAAAAAGAATTGCCCTCAACGAATGATTGAAGAAGGGTATTGGAACACTTATGTTGCTAGAGTGAAAGCTCGTTATTTAGAATTAAAAGGAGGAAAAACAGTGGTAGTTAAAAGTTTAGCATCAAATCCAGATAAAGAAGGACGTTCAACAAAATTCAAAAGAGGAGATAAGGTGAGGTTATCACCATCTGCAAAAACGTGGCTACGTAGTTCCAGTTTTGATTTAGGTTCATTCAAATCAATTTATGTAGTTGATTGGCTAAACGCAGATGGAACGATTTATATTAAACCAGTAGGTGCTGATTGGGGCGGTAATGTATTAGAAAGCGACATCGAAAATGTTCGCAATAATAATATTATGAAAGATGATATTATTACATTACGTCCACAAGCTACCCATTGGTTCGGTGGTTCTAAATTAACAGATGCAATGAAAAAAGCAGAGTATTCAGTTCGTGAACGTATCAAGGGCAACACATTGTATATTGATAATGGTACTTTCAGAGGTATTATATACGACTGGGATGCTATTAAAAAATAAACACAATAAACCCCTATCTCTTAATTGAGGTAGGGGTATTTTTAGGAGGTTTAAAATGGTGTGTTTAAATGATTTTATACATTTAACTCAAGGTGAATTACTAGTAAAATACTGGTGGATATGGCTAATCATTATAATTATTGCTTTTGTTTATGAATTATTCAAAAATAAAACTGATAAATTTTGAACCTAAGTCACTTACAGCAAAACTCTGATCAATATAAGCACCTTGTCCACCTGATAATAGAGTTCCGAATACTATGTGTAGAAGCCCTAAGTCTGATAATCTATTTATATTTCCCATTACAAGATTTGAATTGCTCTTGTCATGATTATAGAAATCACCTTTGCTCACTTTCTTATACTCATTTTTATTAGAACTGAACAAAATATTTAATTCTAAGTCAGTTAAAGCTGGTAATAACTGTATATAGTATTTTTCTTCATCAAAAGAATCGTTATTAAATCTAAGCAGTACATTTTTAAAAGCTTTTTTATAATTATAAATTTTAGACTGAGATGAGGCTTTTTCAACTTCATCATTTATTGACTCTAAAATACTAATAGCTTCATCAGCATTCTCAGTTTCATGAATAATAGGTAATTTTTCTTTAATACTCTCAATCTCTATGTACAATTCTTCGTAAAATCTTTCCACTCGCTTAAATCTTTTTTCGTTTTTTGCTCCAAAATATAAAGTTTGCAAAGCACCTCCAACAGTAGGAATGCTTACTATACCCGCTTCTATAATAATGTCTTTGCGTTCTTTCCAACTCAATTTCTCATCTTTATCCATATCAACAACTCCTTTCTCGTTTGAGTATATAATATTAGACAAAAAATAACTAAGTAAATAGTAAAAGCCACTTCTTAATTGAGGTGGCTTTTTTGTTTATTTTGATTTGTTTTTTGATTTTTGACTATCCACACCTGCACCAACTGCAACACCAAGAGCCATACCTATAGCAATTCCAATAGCTAGATTATCAAATACCAGTCCTAAAGCAGCACCAAATGAAAGACCTAAAGATATACCTAAAGCAAGATAAGACGTTTCATCTGTCTTCTCCTCAACATTTTTCTGGTTATTTTCTTTATTATTCAATTCTCCCATAAAGAACACCTCCTCCTTATGATTTAATTTTAGCATAGTAGGATAAATAGTCTATTATTTGAATTTAAACTATATAAAATGAACCGTTTTCACTTGTGTGAATTTTTAAAATATGTTAAATTATGTTTATCCAACAATTATTATTTTAGAAGCCACTTCTTAATTGAAGTGGCTTTTTTTTATATAAAATTTTGAGTATAAAGAAACGTAATATATTGTGATAAATCAAAAAAAATGATAAAATTTATTTGTACTTAGACTTTTATACTTAATTGGAACGAGTAGCGGAAACTGCTTGTTCCTTTTTTTATTTATATATAAACAAAACCCTACCTCCTAATTGAGGTAGGGTTATTGTTTTAGTATTCATCATAAAAATCGTGTTTTTTTCCATCATGCTGATTAAAGTACTTAAAAGAACCTTCAATTTCTTTATTACAATCATCACATATGTCAAATGTTCCTTTATCATTAATCTTAGTAAAAACGTTTGTTGAATTTTTACATTCACAATATTCGCTTGGCATATAACCAACTCCTCTTTTCACAATTGTAAACAATCATATTCAAAAAGAATACTTTAATTTTGAATTATAACTTTCTTATGGGGCAATCTTATTCCTTTATAACCCCACGATTGGCGAAGAAGGGTTGGCTGACTATAAATTTTATATACTTGAATGATCAATTGCTTATGATTATTAATAATACATCAATTAATTAGTGATTTTTCTTTGTATACCATGTAAAGTTTAGTAATAAAACCAACATCTTCACCAACGAGGGTATTTAAACGAGAAAAAACTCTTTTCATTTCTGGAGAATCATCAACTGTACTCAAACATTGTAAAGAATCGTCTGATAAGAAAAATAATTCATCTAAAATGTGTTTATAGTCTTTAACAAATTTTACGAATTCATCCTTTTCTGTAAGGAGAACCCCTTTTAAATTAGCGTTACTATCATGTTGTCTTTCTAAGTATTCTCCTGGAGTAATCTCCAAGGCTTCTGATAAAGCTGATATTCTTTCATAAAATTCATTATCTAAGTTAACTAACACAGGTGCACGCTCCTTGCGCTCAATATGCTGTTAGTATAACGATTAAACGAAAAAAATAACATAGATATTAAAATAATACATTTAGAAATAAGAATATTGTGACTAAAAAGTTACAAGTTACAAAAAAAAGCAATGGATATCGCTTTCATAATGTAATAAATGTAGTTTATAATAAAATTATTAAAACATTGTACTTAAAAAATTCCTATTACTCAATTTCATTGCTCTCCATCTCCGGAGCCAATTTATGAGAGTAATTAGAATTTTAGTCACAGTATTTTAAAATAGAGCTCATTTGCTTGTATGAGCTCAAAAAAGTATACGGTATTCTTTTCACGGAGGTTACCGGTAACCCCTAACTTTGTCTCCGCAAAGGTTAGGGGTTATTTCTTTATATTAAAATACCCTCACCGGATGAGTAGTGAAGGTTGGGTATCTATAATATATGCAAATTATCTCAATTGATTTATTTATGTTATGATTATTTTATCATCCTACTCGCTAAGGTTTAGAAATTTAATTTCAGGTCATAATGGTTATGACCTATTTATGACCTGAAAACTAATTATAATAGATTCATCTCAAATGTGTTCAAAATATTTATATCTCTTTTTAACGTAGGTTTAACAGATATATTTATTGTAAATATATATTGTTTCTACTATTATATAGTCCGCGGATAAATATCCAAATGTTGAATTAACGTCACTGTTATAAGGGTTCTAGTGACTAATTCATATCTGCATTTCGTTTATGACCTACTAATGACCTAATTGGCCATAAAAGCTGAAAATTTCTCGGCTGCAATTTCTTCTGTTTCTTTTGTTAAATGAGCATAGACATTCATAGTTGTTTGAATATCTGAATGACCCAATCTTTTTTGTATTTCAAATATGCTCATACCAGAAGAAATACACAAACTTGTGTGTGTATGTCTTAGCATGTGAAGATTAACTTTAGATCCATACATTTTACAAATACGTTCTAAACGCCATTGCATGAAACCAATTGTTTTGGGTCGTCCATCTGGTGCAGCAAAGACAAAATTAGCATCATGATATCCTTTTCCAAAAGCGAGTTTCGATTCGTTTTGATATTGCTTTAGTTTCTTTAGTAGTTCAATTACTAAAGGATCAATAGATATCAGACGATTTGATGCCTCGCTTTTTGGTGTATTTAGTTCGTATCTTTTATTTGAATTTCCATCTGTAAACAACGTTTTATTGATGTCTAAGGTATTGTTTTTGAAATCTATATCATTCCATTGTAAAGCTAAACCTTCACCAGCACGCATGCCGGAGTAGGCTAATAAATGTAGATAAGCTTGTTCAATATCAAGACTGTATTTATTAACGTTTTCTAAAAAATTAATAAGCTCAGGTTTATTTAAAAATTTTATTTTATTTTGCTTTTTATCACTTAAGGTTTTAACTCTTCTAGGTAAGCCGACATCAATAGTAGGATCTATGTTAATTAGTTCGTATGTCTTAGCATAGCGAAATACCATCTTAACAACTTGGAAAATATTAATTACTGTGCCTCTTTTATATTTTCCGCTTTTGCGCATATCTATCTTTTCTTCATTGTCTAATAAGTCTGCTATCATATTTTCAACTTCTCTACGCTTTATATCTTTTATTCTTCGATTTCCAAAATAGGTGCAAGCTGTATTTATTTTCGATTTTTGAGATTTGATTGTTGATTGTTTGACTTCATTATTATGTTTTTCAAGCCATTCAATAGCGACTGCTTCAAAAGTAGAATTAGTATCATTAACGATACCGCCATTTTTTACAGCTGCCTCAAAATCAACTGCTGCATCTTTTGCTTGCTTTTTAGTTTTAAAACCACGTCTTGTTGTTGTAATAGCTTTACCAGATTTATCATAACCAGAAACGGCTTTAAATAAATAAAGAGATCCTTTAGTTTTTGTTGTATATTTTTGTATACTAGCCATTTATTTTTCTCCTCTCTATGTTATAATTGGATATAGCAAATAGCACCGTATGACAGCGTGGCATTTTGCAGAATATTAGGTTGAACACTCCTCAATTTTAGTCGGTGGGGGAGTGTTCTTTTTTTGTGTATATTAATGTAAATTGATTGTTTCTGTTTCTGTTCCAAAAGCTCCTGTAGATACTTCTAACTGAGTTTTTGTAGAGTTTGCTTGTTCTTCAGAGATGTCAAACGCTATTTTACCTTGCATTTCAATATCGGGATTCAAGTTTTCTAAGAAGAAAGAATTTGTAATTTGACCATCTTCACCTTGGTTCGCTGACATAGAACCAGTAGCATCTGCTTCAAAACTTTTATCTCCTTCTTTCAATTTGAAAAAAGAACTATCAACCATTTTTGCTTCGTTTCCGTTATTTTTAACTGTTACATCCACAATCAAGAAAGTTCCTTTAGCTTCTGTGGGCATGATGCTTGGACCAACTGATTTGCTAACTTCCATTCCGTTGACAGTATATTCCATATCTCCTACAGTCACTAAATCACCAACTTTAAATGTTGATTCTTCTTTTGCTGGTGTTGAATCTTTTGTTTCAGTCGCGTCTTTGGTTTCTGTAGTATCACTTACAGTTTCTTCTCCACCTAGACTACCACCTATAATAGCGATTAATATAACAGCTACAACCCAAAACCAAACTTTCTTGTAAAAAGGCTTCTTAATTCTTCCTTTAACTTCGTTACCATGTTCGTCAAATAATTTTCTTTTCGCCATTTTAATTCCTCCAATGTATATGTATTTTTATTATCCCTGATGGTTGGCAACCTTCAGGGATAACTTAATTATATCTATTTATATTGATAACGCTATATTTATTTGCTATTTTTATTCAAACTCTAAATCCACTATCATTTCATCTAAACTTTCTAAAGCCTCGTTCTTTTCTATATAATTAATCCAAGATTGATATGGATCAGCTGACTTCGAATTAATAACAGTTTTGAATTTATCGTAAACATTTCTCATTAATTCAACCCAAATTTTATCTATAGCTCTGTCAATTTTATTTTCATTCCACCGCTTTTTTTGTGGACGTCTAGCATTTCTTGCTAGTTGATCTTCCATCGCTTTTTGATAAAATATGTTTTTACCAGCAAAATTAGAATCCATATATTCTACAAAATCTTTGAAATTCATCTTTTCACCCCTATATTTTAATCGTAATTAATAATTGAAACTATAACTTTTCCTAATATATTTAAATTATCTGCACTTTCGTAACTTATCACAACATCTGAAAAGCTATCATCAGAAGAATCAGGTCTAAATATAATTCGTTTGTTTTTCTCGTCATTAAGATATCTTTTCATAGAAAATTCGCCATTATCTGAAAAAACTACTATATCGTTCTTCTTTAGGTTATTAACTTCCCATTTTTTGACACCTATCATTGAATCATGTGGAATAACATTATTCATAGAATCCCCATTTACTTTCATAATCAATATATCGCTATGACCTGCGTACCCATTCATAATTACGTCTGGTAATTCTATATCTTTTAAGTCATCTTCAAATACAGCTTCTATTGTACTTGGTAAACCTGCCGCAATAGAGCCATTAAACAGCTTATATGTTCTTGATGGAATTTTGTTTAAAGTGCTTATAAATTCGATATCTTTATAAGTGGTATCAATATCGCTTTTACCTACACCAAAATAGTCAGCAATTTTTTGTAAAACTGCATGTGATGGTTTTGATCTTAAATTAATATAATCACTCATTGTAGACGGACTAATTCCTATTTGTTCAGATAGTTCTTTTTGAGATATATCATTTTCGTTTATAAGTCTTTTTATGTTACTAGCAATAATTTTTTTTTGATTGTTCATTATTATCCTCCTATAAAACCGTTACCTGTTAGGTATATATAGATTATAGTATGTATTTTTCGTAATGTAAATGGTTTTGATTAAAATATTACGACAATTTCGTATATAATTGTTGACTATACGTTATTTTCGTATTAAAATGTTTTATATAGAGAGGAGGTACCAAAATGAAAAAACAAAAAACTTTAAAGGAACTGCGAGAACAATATGGTATTTCTCAAAGTAAGCTAGCAGAAGCCTTTGAAGTATCGTCTAGTACTATATATAATCATGAAAAAGATTCTTCTAAGATTTCTGATTCTCTATTAAAAAAATATATGTACACATTTGATATTAAATATGATGATATTTTTTTAGGAAACAAATACGATATTTTCGTATTTGAAAATAAAAATAAATCTACTGTTTTTGAAAGAGCAAAAGATTTAACACCTTAGATTGAAAGTGAGGAGGAAAAAGTCATGACTGAATTACAAGTTTTTAATTTCGAATCTAGTGAAGTCAGAACTCAATTTATTGATGATGAACCTTGGTTTGTTGCAAAGGATGTTTGCGATATTTTAGAAATTTCAAATAACCGTGACGCTGTTAGCAGACTAGATGATGATGAAAAAGCTACTGTCGGTTTAACCGACGGCAGCCAAATTAGAAATTATTCCATCGTTAATGAATTTGGTTTATATAACTTAGTATTATCTAGCCGAAAACCAGAAGTGAAAGTTTTTAAACGTTGGATTACGCATGATGTAATACCTGCTATTAGAAAGACTGGTGGCTATCAAGTTAAAAGTGATCCCTGGGATGCATTGAGCTTAATGTTCGAAGCGTCTAAACAAACTAAAGAAGAAGTTGATGAGGTGAAAACTAGAGTCGTCAATCTAGAAGAGAACGTATCAATTGATCCAGGTAAGTATAGCTACATTGGTAAATGTATTTCTCAAAAAGTTAGACAGATTGGTAAAGAAAGACAATGGTCCATGAATAAAAAACAAATCGCTTTGTTATACAAGGATATTAATAAAGCAGTAGCTGAGGTTTCAGGAGTAAGAACTAGATCCCAATTAAGAGAAAAGCACTTTGATAAAGTAATGGACTTAATTGATGATTGGGAACCTTCAATTGCTACCAGAATGTTGGTACATGCTTTAGAAGATATAGAAGTATTTCCGAAGAACGAGGAGGAATATTGATGAATAAATTATTTAAAACAGTAATTACCCTCACAGCTATTGGAGTAGCCGTGAAGGTCGTTAGAAATATACCGAATAAAATTGACAGAGGAACTCTATCCGGTAAAAAAATGAATTTAATTAATAGTAATCGTGGAAATCTCTCTTAGGACTTGAAAGATCAGATTTGTAATAACCGCTAGGCTGCATTACTAAATCAAAATTAGTGTCCATATTCTCAAAACCATTAGGAGTTGTTGTGTAAACAAAAATAACTCCGTTATCAAAAGTAGCTCTAATGACGGTATTACCATTATTTTTAATCGTTTTTCCTTTTGATTAAAGTTGCATCTTGACCATCGTAGTTGAATGTTCCGATATTCATATTCGCCAAATTTTATCACCTCCTTATCAATTATTTCAGCAGGCCACTTGCTGATAAGGATATTATCTCACTAATAAATAACAATTGGAATAGAAAAAGGAGGGCTGAATAATGTCAATCCAACTTCAATTATCGGACGACTTAATTGTAACGAATAAATCCCAATTACGAGAATTAATGCAAGAAATGCAAATAGAAATTATCAAACAGTATGATGCGGAAAGCCCAGCAATGACTATGAAGGAAGCTTCCAAATACATTGGAGTAAGCGAGCCTACTATCAAAGATATGTTAGACAACAAAGAGATACCAGGTGTTAATGTAGGCCGTATTTACCGTTTTAACCGTTATGAATTAGATAAATGGTTAGCAGGAAAGAATTAGGAGGAATTTTATATGTCGTTAGAAACAGTAAAAAAATTAATCTTAGTTTCAAATATGTATTTCTTCGGTACAAGAAAAGTAGGACCTGGTTATGCATTTTGGTATGGATTGTTGTTGGAGCATTCGTAATAAGTTTTATAACACTATTACTAGCTTGGATATTTTTAACTATAAAAAAAAGCCTAACAAATTGGCATATTTGCTAGCGAGATAAAAAGATTTATTTAATAACATTACAAACATTTTATCATTAATGGTCAAAAAATGAAAGAGACGGTGTATTGAAATGGGAGACAAAATAAAAATTGAAGGAGTTCTATCAAAAGGGTACGGGATCATCCCAAAACTTGTTATGAAGGATAGCGACTTAACAATTGAAGCCAAAGCTATATACGCTTATATAAGTCCTTATGCAGGTAGCGGAAATTCAGCATTTCCAAGTGTTAGTCTAATTTGTTCAGATTTAGATATTAGCGAGAACAGATTCCATAAACACAAGAAAGTTTTAGTAGAAAAAGGATACATTGAAGTGAATAGAGAACGCACTAGTAAAGGCTCTTGGGGCAGTAATGTATACACAATAAACAGCGTTATTAATTATCAACCATCCCTTCAAATGACGTGATGGACGAACCAACACATCAAAACCCATGCATGGATAAACCAACGTTGGATAACCCATGCTTGGAAAATGAAGTCACTAATAATAACAGTTTTAACTAATACAGTTCTATTAATAACAGTTCTATAAAACAACAACAACGGCTTCAGATAATCAACCAAATTTCATAACTACTTGGAAGAAAATGGATTTGGCGATATAACCCAAGACCATATAAAAGAACTAGGAGAATGGATTGCTAATTTGATGATAACGATTCGATTATTATCAAAGCAATTAAAGTTGCTAATGATTTAGGAACAGACAAAAGAAATATGGCTTACTTAAGAACTATTTTGAAAGACTGGAAAAATAGAGGTTTTAAAGTTGGTGAAGACTTTGATGCTGAAAAGAAACGGAAGTCAGAAAAACAAGCTAAGAAGTCAGCCCCTAGAAATAACTTCAATAAAGGTACTGTACGAAAAGAAACTATTCCAGAACACATTATGAATCCTGATGTAAAAGAAACTCCAATGAGTGAAGAAGA